>CALDSR010000005.1 GCA_937924505.1 uncultured Granulosicoccus sp.
CACAAGCACCCATGTAAGTTACTTGATTCAATTGTAAAAGAGCGGGCCGTACTTCGCGGAGCAATTCCGCTTGGCCGAGTTCGAGAAGTTTACCACGTTCTCTCACCCCGTCAACATCGAATTTGAAAAAAATTCGCTCAACTTTCAAAGCCGGGTTACTTGGCTGCCAACCCTCACAAAGCGGCGGTCGCGAAGTAGCTCATCATTGAAGCGAGGCGGCGAAGTATAAGTCCCTCGGCGTAAAGGTCAACCGCTTTTTCATCATTCGCTGAAATTAATTTCAAAGCGTGCGAATCGGACGCCCATCAGTGGGCTTTGAAACGTCTCGCCACACCATCGAGAAAAATTCAAAAAACCCTATTTTTGCAGCGAAATTCGAGCAATTCGACGCTTGCCAACTTGAAGCACCAGGATCGTTCCTGCATGCAGCAACTGCTTACCGTCATCAGTCTTGTGCCCATCAATCTTGACCGCACCTGCCTTGATCATTCGGTGCGAGTCGGATGTACCGCTGGTCAAGCCCGCATCGACCAGCAAATTGGCCAATGGCCGGCCGTCGCCCACGACAATGGACACGGTCTCGAGATCATCCGGGAGCTGCCCGTGCTTGAAGCGATTGATGAAGGCTTCCTTGGCGGAAATCGCCGCCGTCTTGCCGTGATAGCGCTCGACAATTTCGAGTCCCAGTTCGAATTTTACATCGCGCGGGTTCATGCCCTCGATTATCGCTTGACGAAAAGCTTCGATTTCCTCGTTGCTTCTGAGGCTGATCAAGTCGAAATAACGCCACATGATGCCATCCGGGATGGACATCAATTTGCCGAACATGTCTTCTGGTGCGTCGTCCACTCCCACATAGTTATCGAGTGATTTGGACATTTTTTTGACGCCATCCAAACCCTCTAGCAGCGGCATAGTCAGGACGATCTGCGGCTGCTGTCCGTTGCCCTTCTGCAACTCACGCCCCATTAACAAGTTAAATTTTTGATCGGTCCCGCCTAACTCGACATCCGCCCGCAAAGCCACCGAGTCATATCCCTGGACCATGGGATACAAGAACTCATGCAACGCTATCGGCTGCTGTTCACGGTAACGCTTGGCAAAATCGTCCCGCTCAAGCATGCGTGCGAGCGTCTGGCGCGAGGCCAGACGGATCAGGTCGCTTGCGCTCATCGGCCCGAACCACTCGGCATTGAACCTGACCTCCGTGCGCTCCGGGTCCAGAATCTTGTAAACCTGCTCCTTGTACGTTTGCGCATTGGCCAGGATCGCCTCGTCATCGAGCGGTGGGCGGGTGGCGTTGCGACCACTGGGATCGCCGATACGCCCGGTAAAATCGCCAATCAGAAAAATCACCTGATGCCCAAGGTCCTGAAACTGTCGCATTTTGTTCAGCAACACCGTATGACCCAAATGCAGATCAGGGGCGGTCGGATCAAAGCCCGCCTTTATCCGCAATGGCCGCCCTTCTTTCAGGCGCTCCTTCAGATCGTCTGGCACCAGTATTTCGTCAGCCCCCCGGGATATCAGCGCGATCTGATCATCGATCGGGGGGAAATCGCCTGCAGACAGGCCAGAATTGGAGGATGAAACGGAAGGCATGATTCTTCAGGCTTAACGTATGAGTTGAGGAAGTGTAGAAAAGGTAAATTAAAGGTGCTGCAACAAGCGAAGCCTCCACCTTTTACGCAGGGTGTTCTACAATTCCATGTCTTGGAGCGTCGCGGTAAGACTATAACGAAAATATATGCGCCCATCTTATAAACAACTAATTTACGGATTATTGCGTTGAGCAGCAAAAACGCCCCATTCCGCCCCCACTCAGTGGATTTTACTCACCCTCTGTTCAGCGCCGAGGCCGGTCACGGCAAGTCTGCTGGTTCCAGACTATTGGGTGGGTTAAAAAAACCGGCTCCGTTCAGCGTCTCGCGTCGCGCCGGTCGCAACGTATCTGCAGGCGCCGTGCGCCTGAACGCTGAACCGGAACCGTCATTTGGACACTCGCGCAAGCTTACGGCGGCATTGGTCGCCATAGCAGGTGGCATTCTCTGGACAACCAGCAGCACAGGTACCGTCGAGGAAGCAGCCCCCAAGGTTGCCAGGATAGCAACCGTACTTCAGCCGACCTTCTTCTTCGATGATTCCAGTGATGCATTGAGCAACGCGGGGAATAGCCACTTTTTCAGAACTGCCATACCGGGTATCAATGACCTCGCTGATCACGACATCAACGATGGCGCGGCAGCACTCGCCGCCGAATTACCGCTGTTCGGTGAACTAGATGCCTTGACACCCGATGGACGACCCGACGCCCCACGCACGGTAACCGTCTCCACACTCGTTAACCATCCTGCGTTGCAAGCGGTGAAACATCAGGCCGAGAGCCCGACGGGCGCGAAGAAAGACGTCGTCAAGGTTGCCGCTGGTAATACCTTGTCCGGCATTCTCAACGATCACGGCGTGAAGATAGACCACATGCCACAGCTACTGACAGACGATATCGTCAAGAAGCACCTGTCAAACCTCAAGATTGGACAAGAATTGTCCATAACCCAGTTGCCCAACGGTGATTTTCATAGCCTGAGTGCGAAAGTAGGTAAAAACAAACGTATAACCATTCGTCGCTCGGCAAATGACTTTGCTGTCGCGTCCATCGATTTGCCAGTCGAGAAGGAGCGTGTCGTTACATCCGGCACTATCGAACAATCCTTGTATCTTGCAGCCGAACAAGCCAACCTGAAACAATCCACCATCATGGAGCTTGCGCGGATCTTCCAATGGGAACTCGATTTCGCTCGCGACATACGCAAAGGTGATCACTTCAGCATCGTCTACGACCGGCTGTATCGCGAAGGCAGATACATTGGCGACGGTGATATTCTGGCCGCTGAATTTGTCCGTGGCGGCAGAACACATCGCGCTATTCGCTTTACCAACAATGAAGGCGAAACTGATTACTATTCACCAGATGGTCAATCGAAACGGCGTACTTTTTTGCGTCACCCGGTAGATGTGGTGCGCATAACCTCAAAGTTCGATCCAAATCGCATGCATCCGGTCCTGCACCAGATTCGTGCGCATCGCGGTGTTGACTACGGTGCACCACATGGGTCACCTATCTACGCTACGGCTGACGGGGTCATCGAATTTTCTGGTAGCAAATCCGCCTACGGCAAAACCGTTGTCCTGCAACATGGCGAGAACATCAGTACCCTGTATGCGCACATGTCACGCATCTCTGACAAATCCAAAGTTGGAAAACGCGTAAAGCAAGGTGATGTTATCGGTTACGTCGGCCGCACAGGCCGTGTCACGGGCACACATCTGCACTATGAATTCCGCAAAAATAAAAAGCACGTTGATCCGTTGAAAATCGAATTACCGGCGGCCGCACCTATCGCGAAAGCCTACCGACAGGAACTCAAGGCCGTATCCGATGAAATGATTGCGCAGATGCGCAGTGTCATTCCAGGCACACAAGTACAGGAAGAACGTGTTGCTGCATTTGAAAAATCGGACTGACACGCCTACATAAAGGCGCTGCACTGCGTGGATCGCGGCACAACGGTTCAATCTTCATGCGAGTTTCTGAGCCCAACCGTCGACCATGCGACGGGAGCTGTTCAGAGAAAACCGAGGCCCAGGCGATCAGTTGATCACGGCCCTCAAGCAGGCGCGACCTCAGACTGAGAACGAGGATCCACACCCACAGGTAGTGGTAGCGTTCGGATTACGAATCACGAATTGCGACCCTTCGAGCCCCTCCGTGTAGTCGATTTCGGCACCGGTCAGGTACTGAAAGCTCATCGGGTCAATCAGCAACTTGACACCTTCTTTTTGAACTTCAGTGTCGCCTTCGTTAATGATCTCATCGAAGGTAAAACCATATTGAAACCCACTGCAGCCGCCACCTGAGACGAATACACGCAATTTGAGATCCGGGTTGCCTTCCTCGTCAATCAGCTCCTTGACCTTCAGCGCCGCGGCGTCGGTGAAGACAAGCGGATCGGGCATCTCGAAGTCGTCAATGCTGACTTCTTCTGCACTCATTTGGGAATTCCTCTCATTTGCATTTACATCCACCAGTTTACATGGCCGACTAATTTAGTCAAGTATTTCGACACTCGGTTCCCCACCTACCTGATCACATCTTCCCAGGCAAACTCGGCCTTGAAGTCCTTGTAAGCCTCGCCATTGGGGCGAACCATAATTTCGAGCTTTTGCGGCAAGAAATCCTCCATAACGGCAACCGGAACCTCGATCGTCTCAAAAAAGCGAAAATCAAAGCCGATATCCGTTTCGCCATTGGTCGCTGGCAGGACGAAACGTTCGACCTGCTCGTTCTTGACCCGGGCCAAGGACACCTGGAAGACACCGTTGACCGATTGACGGCCACGAGACTGAATCAAGGTGATCGCCAGCATGTCGTCCGTAACGGCGACATTGTCGATACTCAATCCGCTGGGGGTCGAATCCGACGCGATGCGCCGATAGAGATCCAGTTCAGCCTGGTCATGATCTGTCAGGCGCTGCGCGTCAGCGAGACTCATCTGCAGTTGTCGAACCGTTTCTCTGGCGACATCACGTTCCCGGGTCACCGCATCGAGCGCTACCTGATGTTTTTCTGCTGCCGTCGATCCATCCGGCCCGGCTGCCGCCAACAACGGCTGCCGGTTCTCCACACCAAACTGATACCCCAACAACGCGAAACAGAGAATTGCGACGATCGCCAGGGTCAAGGTCAATATCCTGGTGGGAGGCATAAGGTTCATCAGGGCAACATTGCGGATAGTTCGAGTCCGGCAGTCTCGGAAAGTCCCAACATCAGATTCATGTTTTGTACCGCCTGACCCGCTGCACCTTTGACAAGGTTGTCTTCAACCGCCAGCACAACTACACGATGTCGGTTCTGCGGCTTGTGAATCGCCAGTCGGCATACATTACTACCGCGCACAAAACGCGTCTCTGGATGGCTGCCCTGAGGCATGACATCGACAAACGGTTCATCCATAAATCTGTCTTCAAACAGCGCCTGCAAGTCATCCACAGTCATATGTCGATGAGCTTCGTCAAGTTCCGCATATAACGTGGCATGGATTCCGCGAATGATCGGCAACAGATGCGGCGTAAAAGTCAGATCGACCACACCCTCGCTCATCGCTGACAGGCCCTGTTCGATCTCCGGCAAATGCCGATGACCCGCGACTGCATAGGCTTTGAAACTATCGCTCGCCTCAGCCAGCAACAAGGGCACTGACGCACCACGACCAGCGCCGGTAATGCCTGATTTCGCATCAGCGATCAACGTTTCCGCATTGACCAGGCCCGCTTCGAGTAAAGGCAGGAAGCCAAGTTGCACGGTTGTCGGATAACACCCGGGATTGGCAACCAGCGACGCCTCCTTTATGGCGGCGCGATGGACTTCCGGCAAACCGTAGGCCGCGTCGGCCACCAGCTCGGGACAGGCATGCTTCATTCCGTACCAGTGCTCCCAGACGCTTATATCCTGCAAACGAAAATCAGCCGACAAATCAACCACCTTGGTGCCACGTGCCAGCAATGCTGATGCCTGTTGCATGGCAGTACCGTTCGGGGTTGCGAAGAACACCAGATCGCAATCGACATCACTGACATTGGACGGGTCAGAAAACACGATGTCACAAAAGCCACGAAGATTCGGGAACAGAGCATCAACGCGATTACCAGCTTGCGCACGCGAACTGACAAACACGACGTCTACATCATCGCGCGGTGCCAGTAAGCGAAGCAATTCAACGCCCGTATAACCCGAACCACCAATAATTCCAATACGCATGAATCGACCTTGTTACCCAATCAGCATTACGCAAACAACACCACCCGCACAGCATTGTGCGGTAATCAATTATGGCACCAAGTGATAAACAGCGTTGTTATCTCTGACCAGTCGTGCTTGCGCGCTGCCCCACATCGATATCGAACTGATGCTGAGAGACCTTAGAATCAGGCGATCGTCAAATCCGGCAAACGCAGACCGACTGCGGCCAGTGCCTCCTGAAGCTCGCGTTCTTTATACGGCTTGGCCAGGAATCGCCGCGCACCGAGCGCAGCCATACGGTCGCGGTCTGTCTTGTTGTCGCGGCTGCTTATAACAATCACGGGGGGGCGCGCATCGCCAAGTTCGCTGTTCAAACGTTCCAGTAGACCAAAACCATCCAGCCGCGGCATATCGATATCAATAATCAGTAAATCGGGCACACTGGTACTGACGCTGTCGAGCGCTTCCAGACCATCGCGTGCAAAACGAGTGGCAATACCCCAACTTTGCAGCATGCTGTCCGCCGCTACCCGCAATGTCAGCGAGTCGTCAACCAGCAATGCCACTGGACGAAGGGCATCCCGTAAACGTCGCTGTGGCACGGTGCGTGATTCGGTCTTGTCGATAATGCGCGACATATCGAGAATTAAAACCTGACGGCCATCAGCGAGCACACTGCCACCAGAAAAACATTGGAGGCTGGCAAGTTGCGGGCCCAATGGCTGCATGATCAACTCTCGATAACCGATGACTGCATCAACCTCGAGAAGCAACTCATTACCATGCACCTTGATGATAACGCAGGGCTGCGCGGCACTGGCCGTGTGCAAGGCACCGGAACTTGCGCGTGACGAGGCAGCACCTTGACCCAGCAATTGCGACAACGCGACTGGCTTACGTTTATCGTTCAGGTCGCGCCTATCGATGTCAGTCTCTACTGATTCAACGGCGGTCACCGGAAGAGCAAACAGCACCCCACGCGATTTCACCAGTACCGACTGGCTGACCACAAGCCGTTGCGGTACGCGCATGGTCACCACCGTACCATCACCCGCATTGGACACCAATTGTACCGTTCCACCCAGCTGCGCAACGCTTTGCTGCACAGCCGCAAGGCCCAGTCCGCGACCGGCCGCTTCATGCGCCTGGTTCAAGGTGCTGAAACCTGCGCGAAAGATTTCCCGTTGCATATCTGCTTGCGATTCCAGTAATGCAAGTCCAGCGCTCTGTCGTTTTTCATTGATAGCCGCCAGATCAACCCCTGAACCATCGTCAGTCATTCTAAGCACAAGGTCAGTTCCATCGAGTGATGCGTCGAGCGTCAATCGGCCGATATTGTGTTTGTTCTGTCTTTTCCGAATTGCGGGTGATTCGATGCCATGGACTACCGCATTTCGCACGACATGTTCGAGCGGTCCCAGTAGCTGGCGATAAAGCGTTCGATCAAGCGTAACGTCACCATTGTTGATTGTCAGTTCAACGTCCACGGCGGAACCATTCCTGCGCTCCACAGTACGTACCGCATCCCGCATCGCCTGACTCAGTCGCTCACGCGCTTCATCTATTCTGACCAGACGCGAACGTACAAGGCTTTGATGCAACGCTGTGCTGGCTCTGGATGCGAGTTGATGTTCGCTATCCACTTGATGCAAGGCCACGGACAGTGCTTCACGTGCCGCCTGTACATCGGCCAGCATCTCACGTACTGCAGCACTTGATTGTAATTGCGCGTCCAATCCACCCGGCAGAGAGGCCATGTGCTGCCAGCGAACAGCGGCTGTATCAAGATCTCGTGTGATTTCCTTGAGACGCAAAACATCTTCAGACACCTTGGCCTGATTGACGGAAAGTTCGGTTGCCAGATTCAGCAATTTATCGAATGTCGAGTCTTTCATCGGCGGCATGGTGAAGCCGCCAGCACTACTGTCGGCTGCGACAGCTGTCTCTACCGGCGTCGCTTGCAACAACAGCAGCTCCGAGAGTTCTGCGCGCCCCGCATCAAGCGCCGCTAGTTGTTCATCGACATCATTGATTTTTTGCACCCGTTCTTCAAGCGCATGTGCCTGATCAGCAATCGCATGCTGACCTGCCATGCGTGCACTGCCCTTCAAGGTGTGCAGCACAGCGAGAGCGGCGATGGGGTCATGTGTGACGTCAGTCGCTTTGGAAAAATCGGTCAGTAGATCACGTGCTTCCTGGTCAAAAACTGCCGCCAAGGAATCAACTTCCGGCAGCACTTCACGACCACTTTCGGCCAGTACCGGCGTCGGTGCGGTTTCACGCAACAACAAAGGCATTCGTTGCTCTATGGCGATAATGCGAGCACTCACGTCCCCGCCGTTGCTCGATGTCTCAAGCCGCGCGCCCAAGGCTTCCACCAGCTCACCGATATACTCCGTCTCGACCTGATCAAACTGTTCACCACGACGTTGTCTGTCCAGCGCGGCCCGTTGTAGCGGTTGTACCAAAGCAACAATATCGCTTGCGCCGACGGTCTGCGCACTCCCAGTCAAGGTATGTAAGGCGCGCAACATGTTTTCTGTTGGCAGATTCAGTGTTGCACCCATCAATGCCTCGTCAACCGACGCCCCAAGCACATCTATATGCATCTGGCATTCGCGACGAAAGACATCCTGCAGTGTTTGATCTTCGGCGGTTCCCGCAACATCGTCCTTGAGCCTGGCCAAGTCAGCGACCAATGTATCGAGTCCGCGCACTTCGTCCGAACCACCCTGACGTCGTGCCAGCAATTGAGGCAAAACTGCATGCACCTCTTCAAGCAGCGCAACATCTTCATCGGGTACTGATTCCAGGCCTTCATGACGCGCCAGCAAGATACGTGATCGCGCAGCTATTTCCTGGACTTCACTGGCCTCCGATTCCTTTGCAAGGGTTTCCAGACGAGCAAACGACGCTGACAACGACGTTACAGCCTGTGTACCTTGAACATCGTCTTCACCATGCAAGGCCGACAAATTGCCGCCAATAACCGACATTTCGTTCAAGACCGCTGCCATGAACACATCATCATTGGCCGCTGGCTGCTCGGTAACTTTCAAATCATTTTCAAGCACAACCGCCAGCGCATCTTCCGCATCAACCAGTAACTGACCGGCTGCAGGTTGAGGTTGCAAAACACACCCCAGGTAGTAGTCCATCGACACCAAAAGCGTGGTCAAGGCGTCGATCGCCTTGTCGCCTAGAGGCTGATCAAGGCGTGAAACCACATCACAAAGCCCATCGAACAAAGGCCGCATTTCGGGCAAAGGAATGATTTGCAAGGCGTTATCGACAGCTTGCAGGCGCTTGATCAAAGGCACTTGGCGATAGGAACTCATCCCTCCTTCCTTGATCGCGTCCTCGATCTCGCTGGCCACACCATGCAGCACACCACGCGCCTCAGTCAGACACGCATCCGTTGCCATGTCGACAAACACATCATCACCCTCTACGCCGGATCGATCGCCAGGCTGTAACGGCACACCCAGACTCTTGCGCCCGACTTCATCCAGGGCACGATCAAGTCGGATCAACGATTCAGCCAGATTCAAGCGAGTCGCCGCATCTACCGGATCTTCGCTTTGCAACGATAACAAGGTCGCATTGATAAATTGCAGACTTTGTAATGCAGATTCGGAGCCCATCAAAGTCAGAACCGGTTCCAATTGCTGCAATTGCTGATTCAAGCGCTGCACATGCGGGTGATCACCCCGGGTTGCCGGTTGATCAAGCCATTCGCGAAGATCGGCTGTCTGCCCATCGATACTGTCGCGTATCGCGCTGCTCAAGTGATACGCAATACCTATCCCGGCATCAGTAACACCTGTGTCGTTCGGCGGATTATGACGAATGCGTTCAAGTCGAAACTGCCGGCGCAGTTGCATTGCGAGCCGTGACGTGCCTTGAATTTGCGCGACAAAATACAAGCTGTTTCGCAGCAAGGCCGGTGGCACGATCACGCTATCCTGAGCCTCCCCGTTAGAAGCACCATCCGCTTGATACAGCCAACGCTCGATCTGCCCGAACAAGCGACGCATCGCTGGTGAATTTTCACTGGAGCCATCTTTGAGCGACTGCAGCAGAGCCGTCGTACTTTGCATCAGTGGCACCAGCGCAGAAAGAGATTCTCGATCCAGCGCAAATTCCATAAAACGTCTGAACTCACCAATCAGATTATCTCCGGGCAAGGCCTCAGTGTTTTGAAACCAGCCAAGCAGTTCACGCATGACTCGCGGTCGCGCCTGACTGATGCAGGCGTGCCACTCGGCATTCTCCTGACGTACTTGAACATCACTTAAAGAGGCTATCCATTCAGCCGGCTGCATGACACTGTCCGGCAACTCGATACCCGCTGCGAGTACGACAGAGTCTGATAACAAGCTCGCCGCCCGACACGCTCGGCTATCATTGACCAGCGGCAGCATCGGCAAAGCACTATCAAGATTGCCATCGCGCTTGAGCATCACGACATGATCACTGAACCGGTCGCCCGCCAACACAAGCACATTGGCAAGCTCTTGCTGATCCGTGATGACACCGATGGCTGCCGCGTTCAGCAACTCATGAATTTCTTCCGCAACAAACACAGCACCACGTTTGTCCAGCAGCACCAAGGTGTTACGAAAACGCTGAATGTCATCAATCAGCTGTACCAGTCGGTCATTGGCCGGTTTTTGAATATAAGCCTTGACGTGATCACGGAAGGCATCACCGTGCACTTGCAAATGTGCCAGCGCCAGATGACTGAAATCCGGAGCAATGGTTTCAGCCATGATGTGCCGTGTCCACCTTGACCTTGTCTGACAATGCGTGTTTGACGCGCTTGGGTGGCAAACGGAAATCAGCCACGCCCCGCTTTAGCTCCTGCGCCATTTCCTGCAGTTCATCAAGACCCGTTGCGGTGCGCTGGACCCCCACCGATGTGTCCTTGGTGATCTTGTTGATCACGCTCATGTTCCGATTGAGTCGGTTAACCACGCTGGATTGTCGAACGGCGCGTTCGGCCATGTCGGCAATCAAGGCCTGCACACTGCGTGAACTTTCGCGTATTGACTCAAGACTGCTTTGCGCCTGCTCTGCCTGCGACAAACCGCGCGCAAGTTCCATATTGGTATCCTGCATGGCTCGCGCCGTCACATTTGCATCATCACTGATACTGCGGGTCAAACTAGCGATGTCACGGGTCGCCGTTCCCAGCACAGCTGACAGATCAGACACTTCATCAGCGAGCCGGCTTAAATCGCTTGACCCGGATTGCACGTCCAAGGCGTCAGCGGATGCGCGTATCGTCGTATTCAGCGCCAGGAGATCAGTACGCTTCGCCACCGCTCGAATCGCCGCGACCTGAGTTTCGATCGCCTTGGTATTTTCCAGCAAACGTTGCATCAGCTGCATTGTCATGTTCGCTTCATCGCGTATATGTCCGAGACTATTTACATTTTCGTCAACGGCCAGCGCCGCCGACTCAGCCTCGTTGGCCGACAGCGTTGCCATGCGCGACGACTCACTACCCTGCATCGACAACTCGGCCATCGTGGCACTCATGGCCGACAGGTAATTCGAACTGCGATGAACCTCGCGTGCCTGTACGCTGCACGCTCTTGCCATCTGATTAGCCGCGCGACGCGAGTTCCGTACCGAGTCGGTCACTTGTGCAGAAGACAGACTCACCGTGTCCACCAACCAGCGAAGTTCACTGACGGCATGATTGAAGGCATCCGCGAGCGCACCGGTCTTTGCTTCAGAAACAGTAGCCCTGACGCGAAGGTCGCCATTAGCCAATGGCGTCATCTCGTCGAGAAGTTTCAGAATCGCAGCCTGTTCCCGACGGGTCTGTCCATTGTCCTGCGTCGCGCGCTGCGCTCCAGACCGAAAGAACTGCCAGCCCAGTAAGGCCAGCAGGGCAACATTGACAAACACCAGACCAATGCTCGCCATCAACCAGGCACGCGATTTTTCAAGACTTGACGCCGCCGTTGCAATCGGCTGCACCGATACCGCGGTGTCGGTCGCCCGCCACATTTGTTGCTCGGACAACGTGCTGTGAGAAAAGGCCATGATCAGGCACAGCAGCAAGCCCAACATTGCGAGTGGCAAAGCGATCAACGAAAGCTTCATAAGCCTGAAGACTCGGCAATGTCGATGAATTCTGGTCGCACCAGCATCGCGTCCACATCAATGACCCGATACTTGCGCCCAGCATCACTGATGACCCAGGGTGTCATAACCATGTTCGCTGGCGCAGAATCATCAGCATCACACCGATCAGCGACCGCATCGCTCAAACCGATGACATCATCAACCATGAGCCCGGCAATGCCGACGGATTCCGACAGTTCAATTGTGTGTCCCGATGCACTGCGCTGGCCCAAAAACTCACACAGGTCTGTCACCGGTAATAACTTTCCATTAGCAACGGCAAGCCCCTTGAACCATGACTTGGTTCCGGCCACCGCCTGTACATCCAGGGAATCGTGAACCGCCTGCACCACACCAGCAGGCGCAGCAAGCGCATGCTCTCCGGCCTTGAAGAGTAAGTGAGACTTGCTCACGCGCTGGCCAGAGCCGAATCAACGCTACGCAACAAGGCAGCGCGACGAACCGGTTTTACCAGATAGTCTATCGCCCCCTGCCGCAAGCCCCAGATACGATCGGTCTCCTGATCTTTGGTGGACAGAATGATCACAGGAATGTCCCGCGTCTCCGCATCACGTCGCAGTTCACGCGTCGCCTCAAAGCCATTGACACCAGGCATCACGATATCCATCAGCACCACATCCGGGTGATGCATTCGGGCCATGTCGATGCCTTCTTCACCGTTAACGGCCGTGCGCACCATATGCCCATGCGATCTAAGGATTGCACTGTAAGCGTGAGCGTCAGTCGGCGAATCCTCGACGAGCAGAATGTCCGCCAAGATCAGATCTCCGTTGAAACAGGTTGAGTGGATGCTTTTACAGCGGTCTTTTCCATGGATTTATCCGAAGACGCCAGGGCCGACGGCGCCGCAAGATGCGCTTGCAAGGCATCCAGCAGACTATCTTCAGTAAAAGGTTTGGATACGTGGGCATTACTGCCCACCACTCGTCCGCGCGCCTTGTCGAACAGACCATCATTGCTCGACAACATGACCACCGGAATATTTCGGTACTCGGCATTGTTCTTGATCAGAGCGCAAGTCTGGTAGCCATCCAGGCGAGGCATGACGATATCCACGAATATCACTGCCGGTCGATATTCAACAACTTTTGACAAGGCCTCAAAGCCGTCACTTGCCGTAACAACGGAATAGCCCGCCTTGCCAATAAAGCTCGCAGCAGTGCGCCGAATGGTCTTGCTGTCATCAACCAGCAGGACAATGCTGTCGCCTGCAGGTCGAGGTGTCGCTGGGGTAGATTGCTCGCCGGTTCGCGTCATGTGATGAGTCGATTCGGTTTACCTGAATAAGAACGACAAGAGTATCTGATGGCAGGCTATCAGTCACGCATGCGATACTGCTATTTAACCTGAAATTTACAACGTCCCTTCCAAACGTAAGCAGAGAAACTCATGAGTCGCACACTTGGCGTGGTAATGGACCCGATCGAATCCATTACCCCATACAAAGACACCACCCTTGCGATGATGCTGGCCGCCAGCGCTCGCGGCTGGACCATTCACTGTATTGAACAGCGCGATATCTATATTGAACAGGGCGAGGTCTGCGCCCGACGCCGCAAGGTGCAAGTGTTCGATGATAACGATCGTTGGTATACCAGTGAAGCCGCAGTGGATGCGCCCTTGACCGAAAACGACATCATTCTGATGCGTAAGGACCCACCCTTCGACATGGATTACATTTACACCACCTACCTGCTCGAACAAGCGGCACAAAAGGGCGTTCTGGTCAGCAATCGGCCGCACTCGCTACGCGATGTCAATGAAAAATTATCCACCGCCGGATTTGCTGAGCTTTGCCCGCCAACGCTGGTTACCACCAGTAGCAAACGCCTAAAAGCCTTTATCCACGAACACGAGGACGCCATCATCAAGCCCCTGGACGGCATGGGGGGAGCTGGCATCTATCGCCTGACCCCGTCGGATCCGAACATCAACATCATTCTCGAGCGCTCAACCCTTGATGACACCCGACAAATCATGGCGCAGCGCTACATTCCTGAAATCGTCGACGGCGACAAACGCGTACTGGTCGTCAACGGCCGAGCGGTGCCCTTCGCTCTCGCCCGAATCCCCGCCCAGGGAGAAACCCGCGGCAATCTGGCGGCTGGCGGCCGCGGCGTACCGGTGCCCATAACCGCTGCCGAGCAACGCATCGTCGACACAGTCGCACCGAGCCTGCTTGAACGGGGCCTGTTGTTTGTTGGGCTCGATGTTATCGGCAGCTATCTGACCGAGATCAACGTTACCAGCCCTACTTGTGTGCGTGAGTTGGATGCACATATGCAGCGAGACATCGATGGCCGCGATTACAAACCGGGCATAGCCGACGACTATCTTGACGCATTGGATGCCAGCCTGGCCTAAACTTGCGTCCCTATGAACGTCCCTGCCGCCACTATCGAACCCCAGCGCTTTGATCTGCTGACCGTCACCTTGTTTGTGGCGGCGGCTTTGCACGCCGTTTTCATTCTTGGTGTCAGCTTCAGCCCGTTTCTCGCCGCGACCCGCAGCCCGCCCTCACTGGAGGTGGTACTGGTACAACCCAATGAAAACGCCAAGGCACCGGATGAAGCAGCCTACCTTGCACAGACCTCTCAGGATGGTGGTGGCGATACAGATGAAAACACACGCCCGACCTCGCCCTTCTCCGGCCCGGTCGAAAACGCGGACGGCATCGCGCAAACCCCACTGCTGGCTACCGCGCCGGAACAAAGCGAGTCCACTGCCGACGAAGTGATTACGGCGGTGTTCTCTGACACCGAAGTCAATACAGACGAGACCAACGAAGACACATCTGACATCCAGGCGCCCGAAGGTGCGGTTCTGGTCGAACAAAATCTGGAAATCGCCCGTCTGACGGCCGAGATAGACAAATCGCAAGAACGGCGGGCCAAGCGGCCAAAAAAGGATTGGGTATTCGCCAGCACCACCGAAACAACCTCTGCTGATTACATGTTCAAGTGGGTCGAACGCGTCGAGCGTATCGGCAACCTGAACTATCCAGACGCAGCTCGTCGCGAAGGTCTGACCGGCTCTTTGATCCTGATCGTCGGTATTTACAAGACGGGACAAATTGAAAGCGTCGAAATTGAAAAATCTTCTGGTCATGCCGTTCTCGACAATGCAGCGATACGGATTGTGCGAGACGCAGCCCCGTTTGACCCGATGAGCGGCCAGCTAGCCCAGGAAACCGACATCCTGTACATCGTACGCACCTGGGAATTTCAGTCTGGCAATTCCGTAATCAGCTACTGAGCGTCCTGCAATTCGGGTAGGCTTTGTCCGACGATATCGATACTTGCGAGCACACCACCACTTGGATCTGAATCATCAGTTTCTGCTGTCCATGCCTCAGCTGACAGGCGATGATTTTCATGATTCCCTGGTCTACATTCTGGATCATGGCGAACAAGGGGCCTTTGGAGTGGTTATCAACCACCATCTCGGTATGCCGCTCAGTGAGGTGTTCGATCAGCTCGACATCCACCCGCAAGACAGACTGTTCGGTGAAGAACCTGTGCTGCGTGGCGGTCCGGTCGATCAAGGTCATGGGCTGGTCCTGCATCCACCCGGCGATACATTTGAAGCAACACGCAAATTCAATGATCAGGTATCGCTATCGAGTTCGCGCGATATTCTCGAAGCACTGGCCGTTGGCCAGGGCCCACAGACACATCTGATTCTACTCGGGCACGCCGGTTGGGCACCGGGTCAACTGGAAATGGAAATCGCCGAAAACGCGTGGCTCACAGCCGACGCAGACGCCGACATCATTTTTAATACGCCGATCGCCGAAAAACGCGCCGCCGCCGGCAAACAGCTCGGCATCGATCTCGTCAACATCGTCGGTCAGGCTGGCCACGCGTGAGCGCCAATGTACTTGGCTTTGACTACGGCAGCAAACGCATTGGCGTAGCGATTGGTAACACATTGCTCGGCACTGCCGCACCACTGACCGTCATCAAAAACAGCCATGGCACGCCTGACTGGGCCGCGATCAACCAATTGGTAGAAGAGTGGCAGCCCATGGCCCTGATTGTCGGTTGGCCCTTGACTATCGACGGGGAAATGCAAGATATCACCCATCACGTCAAAGGCTTCCTGAAGCGCCTGGAACAGCGCTACGACATGCCAGTCCACAAGACCGATGAACGATTTACGTCGCGTGCCGCACAGGCGCTTAACAAGTCGATGCGATCACGCGGCCAGCGCAAGAAGCAGACAGCGCACGCCGATATAGATACACTCGCAGCCGCGCTGATACTGGAATCCTGGTTCGAAACCACACGCCCCGATGACTCGCTTTGACAATCGCACCGTAACCGGCTGGCTGGACAGTATGGTCGCCCCGCTCACCGCACTGGTTCAGAGCCATCCGGATACCGTGATCATCGGTGTGCGCACCGGCGGTGTCGATGTAGGCCGCTATTTGCTGGAACAAATAAACGCAACGCTCACGCTTGTCCACGAGCCGCTGGGCGAACTCAATATCGCCTTCTACCGAGATGACTTCAGCTCCATCGGCCTGCACCCGGTCGTCGGACCCTCACATATTCCCTTCAGCATTGAAGATCGCCACGTTATTCTCGTTGACGATGTGCTCGGCACCGGCCGTACCATTCGCGCGGCTATGAACGAAATATTCGATTATGGCCGCCCGGCAAAAATCAGCCTTGCCGTGTTGGTTCAGCGCAGTGGCCACGAACTGCCTATTCGCGCGGACGTACTCGGTCACAGCATCGACGCGCCGCTCGATCACTACATCAATCTCGATGCCAGCAGCATGACGGTAACGGTCAACGAACGCAACCAGCGACAGAGCCCCGCATGAGCCTGCCCGACCCTCAGTTTAATGCCAATGGTGATTTGCAACACTTCATTGATCTGGATGGGTTGAATAAAGAAATCTTGACAACGATTCTGGATACCGCCGAAGGTTTTACGGGTGTCAACGACCGAACCATAAAAAAAGTCCCGCTACTGCGTGGCAAGACAGTCGCCAATCTCTTTTTCGAAAACAGCACTCGCACACGAACCGCCTTTGAACTTGCCGCCAAGCGCCTGAGCGCTGACATTCTCAATGTTGATCTGGTCACATCGTCAACCAACAAGGGCGAATCCTTACTCGACACCCTGCGCGTACTAGAGTCATTGCAATGCGATATGTTTATAGTGCGCCACGGTGAATCCGGCGCGGCACATTTCATTTCGCGTCATGTCGCACCCAACATCAATGTCGTGAACGGAGGCGACGGTCAGCACTCGCACCCGACACAAGGCATGCTCGACATGTTCACGATTCGCCGACACAAGGGTGACTTCAGCAAACTCGTGGTCGTACTGATTGGTGATATTCGGCATTCACGCGTGGCCCGGTCCGACATCTCGGCACTGGTTACATTGGGGGTTGGTGAACTCCGCATCGTCGGACCGAACACCTTGATCCCAGCCGACGCTGAAGCCTTGGGCGTCAAACGCTATGACAAGCTCGACGTCGCGCTACGCGATGCCGATGTCATTATGGGCTTGCGACTGCAAAAAGAAAGGATGCGTACTGCCACTGTGCCTAGCAGTAGCGAGTTCTACAAGCATTACGGACTGTCCCCCGAAAGACTGAAGCTGGCCAAACCCGACGCTATCGTCATGCATCCGGGACCAACCAATCGCGGCGTCGAGATAGCAGCAAGCGTTGCCGATGGCGCACAATCCGTGATCCTCGAACAGGTCACCTACGGCATTGCCGTGCGTATGGCTGTCATGTCAATCATCATGGGTAACAGTGAACGTTTGCAAGAAGGAGCACGCACGTGAACAAGCTCCTGATAACGAATGTCGAGGTTCTCGGAGAACAAACCCGACAGACGTTGCTGATACAAGATGGCATCATCAAGTCGATCAGCAACTCCGATAAAGTGCCAGACTCTGGAGACCCGAATACCAAATTTATCGATGCAAGCGACTTGCTGCTGTTGCCCGGCTTTACTGATCTTTACACACGCCTGCGAGAACCCGGCTTGACACGCAAAGGCAATATCGCCAGTGAAACCAGGGCGGCACTCGCAGCCGGATTTACTCAAGTCGTCTGCGCCCCCGACACATCACCGGCAATAGATACGGTCGCAACCGTTGAAATGATCCGTCAACGTGCAGCGGTCAGCCGCGGCGCTTCCGTGCTGCCGATGGCCGCACTTACCATTGGTCTGGCAGGTGAGCAACTGGCAGAGCTTGCGACCTTGCAAGCCGCCGGTTGTATCGCTGCAGGTCAAGCAGATATTCCGCTTGACAACACAAATGTCGTGCACAGCGCAATGCAATACGCCGCCTCATTCGACATGCCTCTTTTCATGACACCGCGCGACGCGCAGCTAGGTGCACAGGGCTGCGCCCACGCAGGTGCCATGGCAACCCAATTGGGACTTCCGGAGATTCCCGTGGCAGCCGAAACTGTTGCCCTCGCAAGACTGCTCGAACTTTGCCGGGAAACAGCTTGCCGACTGCACCTGTCAAGACTCAGCTCGGCAAGAGCCGTCAACATGGTCAGACAGGCGAAAAACGAAGGGCTGCCGCTCAGCTGCGACGTCGGCATTCACCATCTTTTTTACACGGACAAGGAACTCGCTGGCTTCGATAACCGCTACCATTCGGCTGTGCCTTTCAGAAGCGAGCAAGATCGACAGGCGCTCTGTGACGGCATTTGCGAAGGTGTCATTGATGCCATTTGCAGTGACCATGCACCACATGATACGGATGCACGGCTTGCCCCCTTTCCAACCAGTGAACCTGGCTTGAGTGCCTACGACTGGTTCCTGCCATTGTTACTGCAACTACCCGAGCGATTGTCATTATCTTTGCCCGAGGTCATCGACAAGGTCACCACGGCTCCGACAAAAATTCTGCACGGCGCTGCCAGTCACCATCATTGCCAACTCGATGCACCGGCTAACTTCAGCCTGATCGACAAGCACGCCAAACCCGAGACGAAGCATCAGCCACTGAGTGCAGGCCACAACCACCCTGACGCTGATCAAGGCGTAGCGAACATCGTGCGTTTCATCATCAAGGGTGAAGCACTGTACGAGCTCTAGACAGCGCCTAATATACTCACGTGGTTGATCTAGTCAGTTTCACGAGCCTTTTACCAATTGCCGATGGTGGTGCCGGCACTTCGATTCGTAGCGTTCATTACCGCCGATTTGCACCTGCTCGCCCGCGGCAACAACTTGACCGCGATCATCAAGACGCACCGTCATCGTCGCTTTCTTGCCACAGCTACAGACCGTCTTGAGTTCTTTCAACTTGTCCGCAATTGCCAGCAATCTCGACGAGCCCGGAAAAAGCGCTCCCTGAAAATCTGTGCGAATGCCAAAACACAATACCGGTGTGTCAAGTTCGTCAACTACTCGAGCAAGCTGATCAACCTGTACTGTGGTCAGAAATTGCGCCTCATCGACCAGCACACACGATATTTTTTCATCGCCCGTGAGTTCTTTTATATCGGCAAAGAATTCGGTTGCAGAATCAAACAGACGTGCTTCTTCCTGCAAACCAATGCGTGAGCGCACCACGCCTACACCGTAACGATCATCCAGCGCGGCGGTGTATAAAACTACCTCCATGCCTTGCTCGCGATAGTTGTGCGCCGACTGCAATAGCGACGTGGACTTCCCCGCATTCATCGCCGAGTAGTAAAAATAAAGTTGCGCCAAGGTAATCAGCCCTTACCCGAAAGTGCAAAGGCTAGCGCATTTCAGGGAGTGATGTTGATTCTGACACTCTGACGTAGCACGGCGTCACCGTAGTCCGCAACAAAATCAAGCTGCACTTCTCCAACAGCCTCGGCGCTCGGTGTCCATACCAGCGAACGTGTGCCATCTCCATTATCTGGGAATTCGGCCCCGGTTGGCGGATTGTCGATTCTGAGCGCAGGTGGCAATCCATTGCGTGCACGCGGTGCTATGCGCAGGCGCAACATCGTTCCAACGCGAACCGTTTGCTGTGCGATAGCCGGAAAATCAGCATTCTCACCACCCTGTGGCACTGGCGTTTCCGGCGGCAATGGCGTCGTACTGTCCGCCAGAAGATCCAGCAATTGCACGGTTCGAAGCGACGGGTTCAATCCATCAAACGCAATCAGCTCGACACGCGCGTCGCCAGAAAAATCGGCGGGTACTTGCCATTCGAGTTGCAAGACACCACCACCTGGCCCCTGAATTCGCATACCCGGCGGTAGCTGCCCAACGGTCACAACAGGTGCACTCCCGTTCGGCAATGTCGCCATCACTGAAGCTGAATAGAACTCACCCGGCATCAGGGGTGGCAAGCCAAGATCGGCAAAGGTCGGCGCAAGGCCCTCTGATACCGGCGGTACCTCGTCAACCGGTGTCGGTGTCGGTGTCGGTGTCGGATTTTCGATCACCGGTGCGTCTGACGCCCGTACCAACACAACCCAATCCTGCCCGTTACGCGAAGGCGGCGCGCCCAAGGGTTGCAAAGCGCCTGCCTGCAGCACTCTTTCGCCTCCCTCAAACCCACCTGTCTCGGGATTGAACCAGCGCTGTATGAATCGGCCACCACCTTCAAGGTTCAATTGTGCATTACCGTTGGTATGCGGCAGATAAATCGCGTACACCTCGCCACGCGCGGCAAATACCTCTGCGCCACCGTAGCGATCACTTTCATTGACTACAAGCTCGTCAGCGGGTTGCATGCGCCAGAACGGTAGTTCGTTCTCCATGAACTGCCGCGCGATACGCATGCTGCGCCACATATTTTCGCGAAATCGAAAATCGCCAGCTGTCGTATCGCCACCGACCGGTAGTGGGTGCGAGCCAAAAAACCATTCGATATTGCCACCACTGAAGTACACGTCGTACAACACTTCAAGACGCCTGCTTTCGGCACTGTCATTGGTCAATCCGTTGGTGTTTTCATCCATATCCAACACCCAGGGATGCCCGGCATTGCGCGAGTTGTTACGCCACTGCTCCACAAACTGGCTGGCAAACCGGGCGTCGTACTGAATCGAGCTCGCGCTGAAGCGTGGATCACCGACAATCTCGCCGTACCGGAAAAACTGATTGATATGTGTGTGCGCGGCAATAGGCTTCTCACTCCAGTCGATGGCCTGTATATAGTCCGCATGCTTGTGTAACTCGACCAAGGGGTAATCAACCTCTTCACCAAGATTCCACTTGCCACCCAGTAAATAGGCATAACGAGCAACAAGTTCGCGAAAAAACAGACGACGTTCAATCCCGAGTGCACCGTTATCAAGCCATTGTTCGTTTTCAGATTCAGTCTCGCTCAAGACAAAATGCAAGGCAATACCTTGACGTTGCGCATGAGAAAAAACCATATCCCATTGATGCAACTTGCTAATGTCGTAGTGTGTTTTACTAAACCGATCTTTGCTACCACTGATGAACGGAAAAGTATCCTGACCATCACCACCAAGATTCATGGGCAAAAAATAAACCGAATTAACGCCCTGCTGAGCAAGGTAATTCAGTGCACCCGTAATACCGCGGCTATCGGCACCTGTATCGTCATTTGTAAAAAACGGATCACTGTCGCGGGCGTCGCCGCGATGAGCGGCAAAGTCATGCAGAAAATTTGCATCCACACCACCTTGATCAACTGTCCCGTCAAACCCTGTATAAGCAAGAAGGTTTTCAGGACTGTCAGTACCACTTTTGATCCAGAAAGGACCGTCTCGGTGTTTCAGATAGTGTTCACCAACATAGTCCAATCGACCATGACGCAAAAACGGTGGCGCATTCGCAGGCGCAGGGCCTATGTAAAAGTTCCCGCTCGCGCCACTGATCCCGATATCCGAACCGAAAAACGGATCCAGTGATACAGCGACATCGTCACCACGTCGAAATGTTGCCTGATACTGCCATTGACCGACTTCATCCGCGGCGAATCGAATTCGCCAGACGTTACCTGCCCCTGCACCTTGTCCGTTACCAGCGAAAAAGCCCGGTACCTTAGTGGTTTGTCCCGACGGACTTTGCAATCGAACGGTCAGCCTGTAGTCGAGAAAAGGGTTGGGCGAATCGTCGCGTTCATTAGCGAAAGGCCCGATGAAGTCAATATTAATCGGATGCCATTTGAACAATTCACCCGTCACTGTCGCGGCGTGCGACGCACCGGTAAAAATCAAAGAACAAATAACCAGAACTAATCCGCTTACGAATCGCTCCCACCATGGAAAAATCATCATCAAAATACTCAGGCACCCGACACGCCGCCGAGTATGAACGGTACTTTTACAGGTGACCAGACTTACGATAAAGACAAGATGTGAAATGCATTTGATTGTGACCCGAGTCACTAATTTTTTGTGCGCCAGTAAAAATAAAAACCAAGCATTATTGGAAATTTCACCAGACCAAACTTCGCAGGCCGATGTCAGGGTGAGGAACATCATGAAGCTATTTCTAACATCAGCCTACGAAACACATACCGGCCTCACTGCACTCAAGAATTTCGCCCTGAGAGACCGAGTGCGTCGTCATGAGCAGAGCAACAATCCAGAAGATGCTGACGCAATACTGTTCGTCGAAAACACACAATTTGATGACATCCTGTTCAAACATCTTGTAAACCACCCACTTGTCGCACAGTATCCGCATAAGGTGTTCATGTACAACGAAATGGATCGTCCCTGGCACGTACTACCTGGGCTGTACTGTTGCATGGCGCGCAAACATTTTGATGTACAACAACACGTCGCCTTCACTTATCTCGGCACACCCAACCCATACGTACAGAACGTCCATACCAAAAATCCCGAGCAACGCTGGCTGTACTCCTTCATGGGCTCAATGAGTCACGCCTGCCGACGCCCCATCATGAAACTCAAGCGTCCCAATGGCTACGTGCAAGACACATCGGATTTCAACGTCTGGAGAAGCACGCAAAAAGAACTTGAGGTTCGCGGTCAAGCCTATGCCGATATACTTTCCTCAAGCCATTTTGTCCTGTGTCCACGCGGCATCGGCACGTCCTCCATTCGTCTCTACGAAACCATGCAAGCGGGTCGCGTGCCCGTCATCATCTCTGATCACTGGGTCGCGCCGCCAGAAACTGACTGGCGATTTGCCATTCAGGTTGAAGAACGTCGTATCAGTTCCATCCCCGGATTGTTGAATTCCATGGTCAACGAGGCTGACGAACGTGGCAGAGCCGCAAGAGCTGCATGGGAGCAAAGTTATTCACCCGAGACCTTGTTCAACACCGCTGCCGATTCGATAGCCGCGCTGTTGTTCAGCAAAGGTAAACACACAAGCAGCGCAAGCACATCCGGCCTGCACAAGTGGCTTGCCAGTAGCGAACTAATGACCCGTACCGCGGCACGTCGCTTCAGGGACTCTTGATGGGTTATCAGCGGCTGACCCATTCCGGAGGTGCATCCTGCAAAAAACCAAACCCCAAGCCACCCGAAGCCAACCACAGATTGATCGCCGACTGCACTTCTCTTTCGCCGCGCGCTGATGGAGTGACCTTATCAAGCAGCGTCAATATATTTGGCGGCAATACAAAACACAGGTTTGCACCAATTGAACTTGGCGCAGTACCGGGCAATGGCTTTTCGACAATCTCGGCGATCGCCTGGTTCTCGTGAAACCGGACACTGGACCTCGAGCAGAGCTCATCTTCCGGCAATGATTTTAAGCTGACGGTCATGTCGCCATCATGCTCGTGGTGGGCCTGCAATAAAGCTGGATAAAAATCAGCATCGACAATATAGTCAGTTGCACTGACAAGCAGCGGACCCTCCAGCAATTCCGGCAAAGCATCACGCGCACAGCGCAAGGCGTCAGCCGTGCCCGCCAAAGTATCTTGTCCAACGCAACGAACCCGCTGCTCATGGCTCTCGCTCCATGAAACTGCATAGCATTCAAGTTGTTCCGCGAGATGATGCGTTATCAATACGACATCACGAACCCCGGCAAGCAACAATGACTCAAGCACATAGTCCAGGGTTGGTCGTCCTCGATACGCTAGCAAGGGCTTTGGCGTGGTATCGGTAAATGGTCGAAGCCGATTTCCTCGACCGGCGGCCAGCAAAACGGCAGTCTCTACAGATTTCTTCACGTCAAGCGGTTAACCCATGGTTCGACAGACGGCGTACGGTACCCTCACTTTGGGCAAGTCGAACAAAGGCCTTGTCTTGCATGTCGGGATAACGGCCAAGGTATTTTTTCAGCAAGGTATCCGCAACCACTTCAACATCGGCAGTATTAACGAGCATAAACAAGCAACCGCCGTATCCACCCCCACTAAAGCGATTGCCAAGCACTCCTGGCAACTCGCGCGCGAACTCATGCAAAGCTATCAGCCACTCACTGCCGCTTTCATAATCTTTGATCGAACTCATGCAAGAGGCATTCATCAAATCCCCGAACGCGGCAAAGTCACCTGCAGCCCAGGCCTTGACACCTGCATCGACACGCGCCATTTCCGAATAGACATGGCGGGCCCGCCGGTCCAGGGGAGCTGGTAGTCGTTGCAAGCATTCATCACGTCGACGTTCTATCGGCACCTCTCCAAGATGCGCTGCATCCGCATACAACAAGCCAGCCGCCTCACGACACTCCGCCACTCGCGTATTGAATGCAGAACCACCTAGATCGCGTGTAACGCCAGAGAAACACATCAAGAATTGCACGGATTCGATACCGACAGGATCAACAACCAGATCGGCAGTCACGGCGTTTACATCCAGAACGGTCATTGCGTCTCGCCTGCCAAAGGCGATTGACATCTGATCCTGGATACCATTGTCAAGCCCACGAAAATCATTCTCAACGCGTCGCACAAGCTCAACGAGTTCCACCTGCCCGATTTGCAATCCGTTCGCATCCGCCAAGGCAACAAGATAGGCAAGTACTACCGACGCAGAAGAGCTCAGCCCGCCGCTGACCAAAGTACCGTGCACGGCACCTGAAATACCAACACGAATCTGAAAAGCCGCCGCCATGGCCGCAACACTGGCACTCAGCATTTGCTGCCAGCCTGCATTCAATACCAGGTCATCAATTCCGAAGCAAACAGATTCCCAAGATTCATCCAATCGCGCATGAATTGTGACCACAGGCGTGTCAGTCACCCAATAAACGAGAATGGTGTATTGATCCAGTGTTCGTGCCATCACCTGACCACCTTGATGATCAACATGAGCGCCGAGGGGGTTAAAACGATAGGGAGAAACGACAACCCGCGCGGTATCAGTCGCAATCGCAGGATCGTCAAACAAAGAGTGGCTGAGCACCACACACTCGCGTACCTGGTCGTCAATTTTTCTTGCGTGTAAGTTCATCGACCGAACTTTACACCATCAACCATCATCATGAGCTTGCAGAAAATCGGCGATTCGCCAATTTCCCTGAAGATCACTGCTTTCTACATGGGCGTAAAAGAAGAAATTCGTATCGTGTGGTCAGCTTTATGATCCAACCACACGATACGCTTGAGCCACTAGCCAGCCATTCGCTGACCATTATCCTCGTCGTCATTCTCTTCCAGGCTCATGGTGCCAGCGATCATGTCATCGACCGCGGCTGAACCACCGCCTTCAAGCTTGATTCGCAGTCTCAGATCGTTCACAGAATCAGCGTTACGCATGGCTTCCTCAATCGTGATCGCATTCTGACTGAGCAGTTGGAACAAGGCTTCATCAAAGGTCTGCATACCTTGATCCTTGCTCTTCTTCATCAAAGCCTTGATCTCATGAATCTCACCTTTCATGATCAAGTCAGACATCAATGGTGTATTCAAGAGCACCTCAACGGCAGCTCGTCGCCCTTTACCACTCGGTGTCGGCAACAAACGTTGCGAGATAAAAGCCTTGGTGTTCAACGACAAATCCAACAACAACTGTTTGTGCCTTGCTTCCGGAAAAAAGTTGATGATGCGATCCAAAGCCTGGTTCGTGTTGTTCGCATGCAGGGTCGCAAGACATAAGTGGCCAGTCTCTGCAAACGCAATGGCATGCTCCATTGTCTTCTGGTCCCGAATCTCACCAATCAGGATGACATCTGGCGCTTGTCGTAACGTATTTTTCAATCCGATTTCAAACGAATCCGTATCGGTTCCCACCTCACGCTGAGTAACAATACAGCCCTTGTGGTGATGAACAAATTCAACCGGATCTTCTATCGTAATAATATGACCATTTGAATTTTCATTACGGTAGTCGATCATCGCGGCAAGGCTTGTTGACTTGCCTGAACCCGTACCACCCACAAAAATCACCAACCCTCGCTTGGTCATCGCTATTTGCGACAATATGTCAGGCATGTGGAGATCATTGAAGGAAGGAATTTCATTCGGAATGATACGCACCACAAGCCCGGCACTACCACGCTGTACGAGAGCATTAACTCGAAATCGAGAAATATCAGGCAAAGCGATCGCAAAGTTACACTCTTTGGATTGCTTGAACTCAACGCGCTCAGCATCTGTCATCAGGCATTGAGCCAACGCCAACGTATGCTCAGCGGTGAGTTTCTTATCCATGACTGGAGTCACTTTACCGTGTACACGCATCGCAGGTGCAGCGCCTGCGATGATAAACAAGTCAGACCCACCCTTTTTATACAGGCTTACCAACAGCTCATCCATGAAGCGTTTTGCCACCTTGAGATCCATGATTTCCCTCTAAGTATTTCGTTGGTTATTCAAATTTCGCTTACATTAACGATTCGGGGTTCTGGGCCTTCTTCCGTGCTTCGGCAAGGTCAACGACACCGCGATTGACAAGCTCTTTCAGATTTTGATCAAGCGTCTGCATACCAACGGCCTGACCGGTCTGAATAGCTGAGTACATCTGGGCTACCTTGTCCTCACGAATCAGGTTACGAATCGCGGGTGTGCCGATCATGATTTCATGTGCTGCCACTCGACCGCCACCCTGCTTCTTCATCAGCGTCTGCGAAATTACCGCACGAAGCGACTCAGACAACATTGAACGAACCATTGGTTTCTCACCTGCCGGGAATACATCGACGATACGATCGACAGTTTTGGCAGCAGAACTGGTATGCAAGGTACCAAAGACCAAGTGACCGGTTTCAGCTGCTGTCAGTGCCAGAGAGATCGTTTCCATATCGCGCATTTCACCAACCAGAATGACATCCGGATCCTCACGCAATGCTGAACGAAGCGCCTCACTAAACCCAAATGTATCGCGATGGACTTCACGCTGATTGATCAAACATTTTTTGCTCTCATGAACAAATTCAATTGGATCTTCAATGGTCAGAATATGACCAAGCTCAGACTCATTCTTGTAATCCATCATCCCGGCCAAAGTGGTTGACTTACCGGAACCCGTTGGGCCTGTAACCAGGACAATCCCTCGAGGAAACGCTGCGATCTCCTGAAATATCTTTGGCGCACCAAGCTGCTCGAGTGTCAGTATTTCAGTCGGAATAGTACGAAATACAGCACCACAGCCCCGGTTCTGATTAAAGGCATTGACACGAAATCGCGCGGTATCCGGTATTTCGAAAGAGAAGTCAGTTTCAAGTTTTTCTTCAAAATCCTTACGCTGTTTGTCGTTCATGATGTCATACACCATGGCCTGAACCGCGGCATGATCAAGCGCAGGTACATTGACCCGTCGCATATCGCCATCGACGCGAATCATCGGCGGCAGACCTGCTGACAGGTGCATATCAGAGGCACCATTTTTGACGCCGAACGTCAAAAGCTGAGCGATATCCATCAAACTTTACCTTTGGTTATGTACTGTGGCAGATGTCGGCAAGCAGCCGCGTTTTGTTAGGCTGTTCGCCGTGCGCTGCAAGAAACAAACGACAGAATCGACATTATGGAACTCGTAACGTGACCCAACCCTCAATTTCAGTCATCAAGCAGCTCAACGACGTCCAGGCGCAAATCCGGCAACATGCATCCACCTATGGCCGTGACCCGAACACCATCGAACTCCTGGCCGTCAGCAAGCGAAAATCCGCTTCAGTCATTCAGGAGGCAGTCAACGCTGGCCAGACGTCCTTTGGTGAAAACTACGTTGATGAAGCTCTGGAAAAAATCAAGACGATCAATAATGCAAGTATCAGCTGGCATTTCATCGGCACCATCCAATCCCGAAAAACGGCCGATATCGCACAACACTTTGATTGGGCGCACAGCGTCGATCGCGAGAAAATCGCGACCCGATTGTCGACGCAACGTCCACCGGATCTCCCACCACTTGATATCTGCCTACAGATCAACACTGACAACGAATCGACAAAAGCAGGAATACCCCCCGAGCAAGCGATGTCACTAGCAGATACCTGCGCACGACTGCCTGGCATAAATCTCCGCGGCCTGATGGCCATCCCGGCGCCACGGAACTCTCTTAAAGAGCAACGTCATGTTTTCCGTGATCTGAAACAGTGCTTTGACACGCTGAAATCTGCCCACCCCACAATCGACACGCTGTCCATTGGCATGAGTCAGGACCTTGAAGCTGCCATCGCAGAGGGCGCGACAATCGTTCGTATCGGCACCGCCATATTTGGCGCACGAGAGTGAAGCCAAACTTGTTAGACTGAAGGAGTTAACTGACCAAGGAATACTTTATGGGTAACTCGCTTGCAGATGCTTACGACAAAGGCCAGAGCCTGTGGCTCGACTATATCCAGAAGAGTCTGCTTGACGGCGAGCTCCAGGCACTGATCCGTAATGACAAAATCATGGGCCTGACCTCCAACCCCGCCATATTTGAACAAGCGATTGCCCAAACAACGGAATACGACGAGACCATCAGCAAGATCATTGAGGCCGAGCCCAGTATCAGTCAACTCGAGCTGTTCAACCATCTCGCTATCGAGGACATTCAGGCCGCCGCAGACGCCTTTGCCGATACCTATAAACAAACTGACGGCATCGATGGCATGGTGAGCCTCGAGGTCACACCAGATCTTGCTCATGACGCCGAAGGCACGATAGCAATGGGGCTCGATCTTAACGCCCGCGTGCAGCGTCCAAACCTGATGATCAAGGTCCCCGGTACGAAAGCGGGTG
Organism: uncultured Granulosicoccus sp.; assembly: GCA_937924505.1. Next base: position 29,000 of record CALDSR010000005.1, read on the forward strand.
TCACCGCCTTTGAGGTGCTGACGGCAGCTGGCGTCAATGTCAACGTCACCTTGTTGTTCTCGGTCTCTCGTTACCGCGAAATCGCCCAAGCCTACATCCGCGGCCTTGAACACCGCCTTGAACAAGGTGAAGCCATTGACAAGATCGCCTCGGTGGCGAGTTTCTTTGTCAGCCGTGTGGATAGCAGCGTGGACAAAGCCCTGGATGATTTGAACACGCCAGAGGCAATCGCCTTGAAAGGCAAGATCGCCATCGCCAATGCCAAGGTCGCCTACGGACATTTTGTCAATCTCTTCGGTAGCGAACAATTCAATAAATTGCGCGAAAAAGGCGCTCGTCCACAGCGCTTGCTCTGGGCCAGCACCGGTACCAAGAATCCAGACTACTCCGATGTCATGTATGTCGAGGAACTGATCGGGCCCGATACCGTAAACACATTACCGCCCAAAACCATGGACGCCTTCCGTGATCATGGCGTCGCCGAAGCGCGTTTGCTCCAAGGCCTCGCAGATGCTCACAAGAGCATCTCAGCGCTCGCCGATGTTGGCGTGTCTCTGAACCACATCACCGACACACTTGAAGCCGACGGGATCAAGTCGTTCGCCGATGCATTTGATCGCCTGCTCGCCTCACTCGACGACAAACGCAAGCGTGTTTCCAGCTGATGCACTGGATTTTTATTGGTGCAGGCAACATGGCCAGCAGCCTTATCGGTGGCCTGATCGCTGCCGGTATTGATGCAGCGAGCATCCAGGTGGTCGACCCGGATGCCGTGGCCCTGTCCCGCGCCAAAGCCCGGTTCAAAATAAGCCCGGCGACCAACATCAACACGGCGCTGTCCGCGTACCCGGAGGATTCAGGCATCGTTCTCGCGGTAAAACCCCATATTGTCGAACCGGTCTGCAACGAAATTAACGCGGCGCGCCATGCACCGAAACTACTGGTGTCAGTCGCTGCAGGCGTGCGCAGCACCAGCATGCAGTCCTGGCTCGGCGCAACACCCATCGTGCGCTGCATGCCCAACACACCCGCATTGCTCGGGCTGGGAGCTACCGCACTCTATGCAACCGATAACTGCCATGAACAACAAAGGCAGGCTGCAGAAGAATTGTTAAATACCGCCGGCATCACACGCTGGGTGAGTGCCGAAGCGCAACTCGACGCCATAACCGCACTGTCCGGCAGTGGTCCCGCTTACTTCTTCTATCTGATTGAGCATATGACCGCAGCAGCCGTCAAGCTGGGACTTGACAAGGACACCGCGGAAACTTTCGCCAAAGAGACAGCCTTCGGTGCTGCCAGCATGGCAAGGACCGGCGACGATAGCCCGGCGACACTGCGAGAAAACGTCACATCAAAAGGCGGCACAACGGCAGCCGCCTTGTCCGCATTCAACGATGCCAATACACCTGCGATCATTGCCAGGGCCATGCAGGCCGCGAACGATCGTGCTGTCGAACTGGGCGATGATCTCGCCCCTGCAGGCGAAAATAACGGAGCCCATCCATGCTGAACCCCGCGCAAAGTGCCATTGGATTCATCCTCGGCATCCTGTTTAACTTTTACGCCACAATCGTTGCAGCACGCTTCGTCATGCAATGGATGCGAGCTGACTATCACAATCCGTTTTCGCAAATGATCGTCAAATTGACGAACCCTGTACTGGTGCCGCTACGCCGGATCATTCCCAGCGTTCGACAATACGACACCGCATCGCTCATTCTGTGTTTTGCCGTCCTGTTGTTGAAACTGCTGGTTTTCAAGGCACTCAATCTCGGTCAGGTTGCGGCCATGGGCTCTGTGATCACACCTGCTGCCGCGTCCACAGCCTCCCTGCCCATCATCAGCACGCTGGATGTCATTCATCAGCTGTTCAACGTTTTCATTTTCGCGTTGATCCTGAAGGCAATCCTGAGTTGGATACCACAAGGCGCCCATCATCCGATTCTCGGTTTGTTGGAACCGATTACTACCCCTGTCGTAAGACCCCTTCGCAACATCTTGCCACCTATCGGCGGACTCGATTTATCCGTGTTTTTCACGATTATCGGGCTCTTCGCGATCCGCATTTTCCTGATTGGAAGTTTGCAAAATATATTTGGAATTGGTTAAAAATCCCGCAAAAATACAGTCTTTTCTGAATCTGAATTCAGTTTTTACTGTAAATACAGTGATATTTACGATTTTTCATCTATAAGCCTTAGGCGCAGTGACAAGTTTTGTGTTAACTTTCGCGCGCTTTTGCAAATGGGGTAAGAACGGCAATAGCTGTATATACAGCGTTTGTTGCACCGCGCTAACCACTCATCCATTCAATATTTTTAAAAGGGGATTCACCATGGCGGCAAAGAAACGAGCCACCAAAAAAAAGGCAGCTGGCAAAAAGAAAGGTTCTGCCAAGAAACGCGCAGCCGCATCTGCGGTCAAGAAGCCACCAACCAAATCAGAAATTCTGACATCGATCGCTGATACCACTGAACTCAGCCGCAAGGAAGTCGCTTCAGTTTTCGATGCACTGGCTGACCTTATTCAAGACAACCTGAAGCCACGTGGCCCAGGCATGTTCAGCGTGCCCGGCCTGTTCAAGATCAAGGTTCGCAAAAAGCCAGCGACAAAAGCTCGCAAAGGCATTAACCCATTCACCGGTGAAGAGACCATGTTCAAGGCGAAGCCTGCCAGCAAGGTCGTCAAGGTTCTTCCTTTGAAAAACCTCAAAGATATGGTGTAGTGATCGCTTGGCCCGCCGCCTGAATGCCGGCGGCGGGCTGCCAATATTGAATATTTGGATGAAGTTAACTGTAATGTCATCCACACAACCGTCTGATAATCGGTAAATCACTCGGTCCCTAACCGGGAATTACGCTGAGACCCGCCCGTATCAAGGCCCTTACATCCTGTCATGTTATTGACGGGAATTTCACGCTGCATATGGCGTCAATATTGATTCGTTGACGAGCCAACCCTCCTCGCAGGTAAACTCTGCGGCCGCCCTGCATTTTGGTACATCATGCCGGGCACAGGCCGATCAACAACCTGCTGTTTACGTAATAAGGATTGATCATTATGAATGCGACTGCATCGGAAGCCATTGGGGCAAAGGCACTGATGGGCAAAGGCTCAGCAGACGCTTCCTTACGTCTGCCGCGCTGGGTCAATACACTTCTGGTCGGCGGCATCGGAATAGCGCTGGCCCTGCTGACCATCAAACTTCTACCTCAGAGCGAACGCGCGCCTCTGCCCCCAGTAGCAGCAGCCGACAGTGGTACCAGCAGAAACGCACCCACAACACTCGAACTCGCTCGGGTCATTGCATCAGTGCATTTGTTTGGCAATGCCGCTGAAAAGGTCGTCGAGAAGCCGCAGGAACGCGAGACAATCAAGGCTCCCGTTGTCGAAACCAAGCTGAATCTGCAGCTATCCGGTGTCTTCGCCTTCACACCTGCAGATCAGGCGATCGCTATCATCAGCGCAGGGTCAGGTGAACAAAATGCCTATGGCATTGGTGACAAGATCAGTAACGAGGTCACCCTGGTCGAAGTTCATGCGGATCATGTCGTGCTGCGAAACCGCGGCAAGCTTGAAAAGCTTGAATTGCCCGAGAACGTCACCCCGATCGCCGTTCGCCCCGTCCAGACAGCTCAGCCGACGAGTTCGGCAAGCGCCAACGGCCAGGATTTAAGTCAACCGCTCGAGCTTCCCACTAATCCAGGCGAGTTGCGCGACACACTCGCGCGCAACCCGGCCATGCTTGGACGCATCGTTGCGGCCGAACCGTATCAAGAAAACGGCAAGCTCGTTGGTTATCGCATTACCCCGAAGCAAAATCCGGAAATTCTCGAAGCTCAGGGTATTGTCGCCGGTGATGTCATTACCCGCGTCAACAACATCCAGTTGAATAGCCAGAAACAAGGTATCCGCGCGCTGAGAAATGCGGTGAAAGCCGAGAATCTTGAAGTCACCATTTTGCGCGATGGCATCGAAGTACCAATCAGCATTTCCCTCGCACAATGAACAACTACACTTTCGACAGAGTGTGCATGAAACAATTATGACAATGATCAAACAATGGTTTCGGAATGCGTGTCTTGTTGCGGCGTTTGTCAGCGTCGCAACGCTGTTGGCGCAACCCGCCGCGGCTCAGGAGGGCACGTTTACCCTGAACTTGAAAAACGCCGACATTCACTCGCTGATACAGACGGTTTCTCGTCAGTCTGGCCGTAATTTTGTGGTCGACCCACGGGTCAAAGCGCGGGTCACGGTTATCTCATCCAAACCACTGAACAGCGACGAACTGTACGAAACTTTCTTGTCGGTTCTGCAAGTCCACGGCTATTCCGCAGTGCCCAGTGGAGACCTGATAAAAATCGTACCGGATGTCAACGCCAAGCAAGGCCCGGTTCCGGCTTACGATTCGACTTCGGGCAGCTCCGACCAACTGGTCACGCAAGTCATAAAAGTAGAAAACGTCCCGGCCGCCCAGCTGGTTCCGATTTTGCGCCCGCTTGTTCCACAACAAGGCCATCTGGCCGCCTACGCGGCGACAAACACCTTGATCGTCACAGATCGCGCTTCAAACATCGGTCGCCTGATCACCATCATCGACGGCATTGACCGTGCCGACAACGACGAAGTCGAAGTCATCCAACTGCGACACGCCTCCGCCACCGAAACCATTCGCATCGTGCAATCGTTGCAGGAACGTGGCGGCCAGGGAGCTGGCGCGCCCGGCACCGTTCGTTTTGCCGCCGACGAGCGCACCAACAGTATCCTGTTGAGCGGCGACCAGGCAGCCCGTATACGCATGCGCGGCTTGATCCTCAATCTCGACACACCAGTCCCGTCAGCCGGAAACACACGCGTCGTATACTTGAGTTACGCCAACGCGCCCGACCTTCTTGCCATCCTGACAGGCGTCTCCGCAGGCCAGGCCCAGATTGGCACGGGTGGCGGTGACGACGATTCGGGCGGCAACACAGCGCAGGCTCCTGCCCCGTCGGTTGATGCAAACGGTGTCCCGGTTCCTCAGACAGGCGTACCGACTGCCTCACTGGTCCGCCGCGCAACACAGCAAAACGATCGCCCCAATGTCGACATCCAGGCAGATGAAGACACCAACGCTTTGATCATCACCGCACCACCGGATGAAATGCGCAGCATCCTCGCCGTTATCGAACAACTCGATATTCGCCGCGCACAAGTGCTCGTCGAAGCGATCATCGCCGAATTGTCCGCAAACAACAGTACCCAGCTTGGGGTCAACTTCGCCGTTGATGGTTCCAGCGAAAACCGCCCTGTCGCAATAACCAATCTCGGTGGTGCCACGCAGCAGTTGGCGGGGCAAATAGCAGCCGTCGACGCTGGCGGCGCCGCCGCACTCAGCGGCGGGTTATCACTCGCATTAGGGCGTTTCGGATCGGACGGCATAGACTTTGGCATCTTGCTCTCAGCCATTGCCTCCGATTCAGACAACAACATCCTGTCAACCCCGACCTTGGTCACGCTGGATAATCAGGAAGCGGAAATCGTCGTCGGTCAGAATGTTCCGTTTGTCACTGGTCAACAGCTGTCGGCATCCAACGATAACCCGTTTCAAACCATTGAACGTCAGGATATTGGTATCAGCCTCAAGGTCAAGCCACAGATCAACGAAGGCGATAACATCAAGATGGATATCGAACAGGAAGTCTCCGATGTCAGCAACACCGCCATCACCGGCGCGACCGACATCACAACCAACACCAGAAGAATCAAGACAACGGTCCTGGTAGAAGATGGCCAGACTTTGGTCCTCGGTGGACTGATTGATGATCAAATCAACGACACCCGCGACAAGATCCCCTTGCTCGGAGATATCCCTTTACTGGGCAGCCTGTTCCGCTATCGCACCACGAGCAAATTCAAGCGTAACCTGATGGTTTTTCTGCACCCCACTATCCTGCGAGACCCGGAAACGGCAGACTATTACAGTCGCAGCAAATACGAGGATCAACGCACCGCTCAACGCGGCCTGTTCCCTGGAAGAGAAAGTACCGGAGAAACTGTACGCCCGAGCTTGCCTGATTTACACCTCTACTTCGATGGCAAACGTGTCAATGACGAAAGGGACACGCTGAATACAATCGTGCCAACCTCCAGTCTTTCCAATCCTGAACGGCTGCCGCTGATCGACAGCCTGCCAAAACAGGCCAACGCAGGTGAAAACGGCGCAGATACTGCATTGATAGGCCCGTTTGACACTGTAGACTAGTCACATGGTCATTCACGAGCCCGATCTCATTGACGTAGGCGAACCCGCCCGCGAAAACGCAGCCAACGACGTTACTGAGCCCGCAAAGGTGGCGTCAGACCGGACAGGCGTATTGCTGCCCAATTCAGCATCACATCTGCCGTTCACTGATCTGCCCTACACCTTTGCAAAACGTCACGGTGTTTTGCTCGAGCGCGGCAGCGCCGGCGAACTGTTACTCGTACACCGACCGGGCATTCAAATGACCGCAGTTGCAGAAGCCCGTCGCAAGGCAGGTCAAGCGCTGACCTTGGAACCCGTCACCAGTGATGCCTTCGATGGCCGTCTGACACGTCACTATGAAGGTGAAACAGGACAAGGTATCGACATCATGGATGACTTTGGCGATAACCTTAATCTCGAACAACTGGCTGATGCTCTGCCAGAGCCTGAAGACCTGCTCGAATCAACAGACGATGCACCGGTCATTCGTTTGATCAATGCGATGCTCACCGAAGCTGTGCGCAAACAGGCATCTGACATCCATATCGAACCATTTGAAAAACGTCTGGCGATTCGCTATCGAGTCGACGGCGTCATGCAAAAGCTTCTTGAACCACCACGAGCCATTGCACCGCTGGTTATCTCGCGTCTGAAAGTGATGGCAAAACTGGACATTGCCGAACGTCGCCTGCCACAAGATGGCCGTATCGGTCTTATCGTCGCTGGTCGTCCGGTAGACGTCCGGGTATCGACACTCCCATCCGGTCACGGTGAACGAGTCGTTTTACGATTACTCGACAAGCAAGCCGGGCGTCTCGATCTCGAACACCTCGGCATGCCAGATGCATCACTGGAAAGCTTGCAAAGGTCCTTGTCGCTATCGCACGGCATCATCCTGGTAACCGGCCCTACCGGCTCGGGAAAAACAACGACTCTGTATGCCGCATTGGCACGGTTGAACACCTCTCGCTACTCCATCCTGACAGTCGAGGATCCCATCGAATACTACATCGATGGTATTGGACAAACGCAAGTCAACAACAAGGTGGAACTCGACTTCGCCCGTGGCCTGCGCGCCATTCTTCGTCAGGATCCGGACATCGTCATGGTCGGCGAAATACGGGATGTGGAGACAGCTGAAATTGCAGTACAAGCCTCGCTGACTGGTCACTTGGTCTTGTCAACATTACACACCAACACAGCGGTCGGAGCCGTAACCCGCTTGCGCGACATGGGTATCGAACCCTTCCTGTTGTCGTCCAGTTTGGTCGGTCTGGTTGCGCAACGCCTGGTCCGCTTGCTCTGCCCGAACTGCAAGAAGGAACACACGCCAACGCACGCTGAGTTGAAAACGTTAAAGGCAACGGTCAGCCAGGTATCAAGTATTGCGGTACCGCATGGTTGCGAGCAATGCTCACACACCGGCTACGCGGGTCGTCAAGGTATTTATGAAATCGTCGAAGTCGATGACCACATACGCACCATGATCCACGATGGCGCATCCGAACACGATATTGAAGCTTACGCTCGCACCCGTAGCCCCGGCATCACTGACGACGGTATGCGCTTGGTCATGAGTGGTTTGACATCGCTTGAAGAAGTTCTCCGTGTGACCCGAGAAGGTTAAGTGGCCGCCTTCGAATACCTTGCCCTCGATGATCGTGGTCGCGAAAAAAAGGGTGTATTGGAAGCAGATACAGCGCGTCTCGCACGCCAGCTGTTGCGCCAGCAAAGCCTGACACCACTGGAAGTTGCGGAGGCTTCCTCACGCGAAAAAGACTCGTCAAAAGGTAGCACCAATAAACATAGCTTTCGTGGTGGTATCAAAACCAATGATCTCGCCCTGCTGACTCGTCAGATTGCGACCTTGAGCGCAGCCGGGACGCCATTGGAAGAATCGCTGTCGGCCGTTAGTCGACAAACCGAAAAACAACGCATCAAATCTTTGCTGTTGTCCGTGCGCGGCAAAGTCCTTGAGGGCCACAGCTTTGCGTCAGCATTAAAAGACTATCCGAAAGTCTTCCCTGAGATTTATCAAGCGACTGTTGCTGCAGGCGAACAATCCGGACATCTTGACGCCGTCCTCGAACGTCTTGCGGATTACACTGAAGAGAAACAGGCGGCCAACGCTACGGTCAAAAAGGCATTGATCTACCCCAGCATGCTGGTTATTGCATCAATTCTTATCGTTGGCTTCCTCCTCGCCTATGTTGTTCCCCAGGTGGTACAAGTGTTCGACGGATTGGATCAGGAACTACCAGCCCTGACACAGGGCATGTTGGCAGCCAGCGCCTTCGTCCGCGAATGGGGTCTTTTGGTGGTAATCGTCATGGTCATCGCAATCATCCTGTTCCAACGCGCCATGCGCGGCGAGGCTTTTAAAACAAGAATTCACAGTTATCTGTTGAAGCTGCCGTTGTTCAAACGCTTGATCCGCGGCTTTAACACGGCACAGTTCGCCCGCACCTTAAGCATCCTCGCAGCCAGTGGTGTACCGGTGCTTGAAGCACTCGACATCAGCTCGCAAGTCATAACCAACCGTCCGATGCGCCAAGCGGTAAACACCGCTGCCACCCAAGTCAGAGAAGGCTCAACCCTACACAGCGCATTGGAGCGAACCGGCTACTTCCCGCCCATGTTGTTACACCTGATTGCCAGTGGTGAGCAATCAGGTCAACTGGACACCATGCTCGAAAAAGCGGCCACCCATCAGGAACGCGAACTCAATGGATTGATGTCGATATTTCTCGGTTTGTTCGAACCGGTCATCATATTGATCATGGGGGGCATTGTATTGACCATCGTCCTCGGCATCCTGCTACCGATCTTTGAGATGAATCAGCTAGTCAACTAGCGCCAAGCGTTTCCTCAACGCTGGAACGGCAATCACCACCTTGACGACTACTGTCAGGCGAGACAGCCAGTCGTTACTTTCGACGGAACGGAATAATATCCGCGCCAGCAGCGGGACGGCATTCCATTTCAGCTTTGGCTGGCGCAAAAGGCCATTCCATCGTTTCGTCCATTTCCTCACAGGCGCGACGCATCATGAAATCGGAAATTTCGATTTCCTGGTCATTGTCATCAATCATGGCCGCATAGCTGATCGCGTCCGGCAACGGCACAAGCGTCGCAACTGCTGGCATTCTGATCTCGTTCATCATGTCCACATTCCAACTCCCAAAAGGCAACCCTTCAAACGCAAATCCCTGACCAACTTCGGTCATTCGTCGTACAGGTGTGCAATATATTCCTCGAACTGCGCAATTTCCTCCGGTGACTTGGTAGGAAATCGCAACTGTAATGCCGCCATCGTCTTTGCGATGATCTTTGCAACACAGACCCGCATGAATCGCTTGTTGTCTGCCGGAATGGCAAACCAGGGTGCATGCGGTGTCGAGGTTTCATTTAGCAGGCTTTCATAGGCCTGCATGTAGTCGCTCCAGCGAGTTCTTTCGGAAAGATCGCTTTTCGAAAACTTCCAGTACTTCTCGGGTGTCGTCAGTCGTTGCAGAAATCGTTCCTTTTGCTCTTCCTGAGACACGTTCAACCAGAACTTCAAAATGATTGTTCCGTTTCGCGTCAAATGTTTTTCATGATCACGAATCGATTCAAAACGTTGTTGCCAGATAGCGTTTTCATCCACGTTCGGCAAACGCTGTTTGGCCAAAAATTCGGGGCGTACGCGGACCGCCAGCACCTCTTCGTAGTAACTCCGATTGAAAATGCCGATGCGCCCACGCTCAGGCAAACGCCGGCTCGTGCGCCACAGCCAATCGTGCTGCAGCTCTTCGGACGAGGGTGCTTTGAACGAAGACACCTGACAGCCCGCGGGATTAACTCCGCTCATGACTGCTCTTATGGTGCCATCTTTACCTGCTGCATCCATGGCCTGGAAAACCAGCAATACCGCGTAGCGATCGTCGGCATAAAGCGTTTTTTGTAATTCGCTGATCTGCTCGACATACTGAGACAGTTGCTTTTCCAGTGATTTTTTTGAGTCGACATCATCTGGTGCTGCGCTGGACTGCTCATCCACGACGAAGCTGCCATCAAACGGAACGGTGTAATCTGAGCTTGGCGGATTCACACGAACACCTCTCGCGTCACCAGCGCAGGCGGATCGTTTGAATTAATGATGCAACGGATGCCTGTCCCTTGCATGCTGCAATACCCGTTCGGGTTCTTGTGCAGATACTGCTGATGGAAATCCTCAGCGTAATAGAACGTTGACGCCGGGAGAATTTCTGTTGTAATCGGTGCACACCCTTGCGCTAACAAGGCTGACTGGTAGGCATCTCTGGACGCGCAGGCCAGCGTTCTTTGATCATCGCAGTTGGTATAGATGCCGGACCGATACTGGCTGCCTCGGTCAGGGCCCTGTTGCATGCCCTGAGTCGGATCGTGCGATTCCCAGAACAAACGCAGCAGATCATTAAAGCTGATGATCCGCGCATCAAAGATAACCTGCACGACTTCATTATGACCAGTCAAGCCACTGCAAACTTCATCGTAGGTCGGATTTGACGTGTACCCGCCCGAGTAGCCAGCCGCGGTTGTGTAGACACCTGGCAGTTGCCAGAAGAGACGCTCAACACCCCAGAAGCAACCCATGCCAAACAAGGCGCTATCGAGATCAGCCGGAAAGGGGCCAGACATCGGATTCAGGGTGACCAGATGTCGCGGCGCAACCGCTACCGGCACATCACGCCCCGGCAAGGGATCTGCCGCGTTGCATGTCGCCGTTTTGTGGTTATGGCCGTACATGAGGGTAGTCGAGATTACCTGTGTTTTCCGAGACTTCCGCACATTACCTAATGAGCCTTAAACGAACCTGAAAGCGTGGCAACAAGTTCGCGACTTTGGGGTTATCCGAGACTGTGGTAAAGTTTTCCGAAACGTTTCGGAACGAACGCCAACGATGAAATCGAAAGAGCGAAATGGGAGTCTCAAGCAACTGGCTCGCGAGCTGGACCTGTCTGTAACCACCGTCTCACGCGCTCTCGGCGGTTATAGCGATGTGGCCGAAACCACTCGCCGACGGGTTCTTGAAGCTGCCGATCGTGTCAATTATGTACCGAATTCAGCCGGCAAGATGTTGGTCACAGGGCGCTCGGGATTTATCGGACTTTTATTGCCATTGCGCGATGCGCAGTTTCTGGACCCCTTTCTCGGCGAATTCATCATGGGGCTGAGCGAAGGGCTGCATGCCCGCGGGCGAGATTTGTTCATGGCCACCGCCCCGGCAAGCCAGACAGAACTTGCCGTGCTCAAACATGTTGTCGAATCCGGACGCGCAGACGGTATGGTGCTGACGCGAATCGCCGAAGATGACGAACGTGTCCGCTACTTGAGCGAGCGCGGTTTTCCATTCGTCACCCATGGCCGTACTCTGGGTTCAGAGCACGCTTACCACTGGATCGATACAGATGGCGGCCAGGCATTTAATGATGCATTTGCATTGTTGTACGAATCAGGACATCGCAAGCTTGCCATGGTGTCAATCAGCGAACCCATGTCGTTTCGTTACTTCCGTGAACAAGGGCTTGAGCAGGCTATCGTTGATTGCGGCGACAGCAACGTCTCATTGACGACACATCATGTACCGCGCTTCGACAAAGTAAAACGTGCGCAAGCCATCACGACCTTGTTAGCTGCCGAAGATCGACCAACCGCGGTGCTGGCCCTGACCGATGAAATCGCCTTGTCGGTGTTACAACAAGCTTCAAGTATGGGTATTCGCGTGCCGGAAGATCTATCCGTTGTCGGCTTTGACAACATCCCCGCCGCAGCTTTTGCCCCGCCCGGCTTGACCACCTTTGATCAGCATATTCAACAATGCGCGGAGCTACTGGCGGCCGAGTTGCTTGACGCGATGGATGGAAAAGAAAGCGTAAAGAACAAGCTGATTCAACCCACACTCATAAAAAGAGGTAGCCACGCGATGGCACCTTCGCACTGAATTCTGCTTCATGCGACCGCATGAAACATTAAGCAAAAGTTGCCACTCAAGGCAGCGCACTATTGGAGAGAGCTATGAAGTTAAGAAAAGCCACCTTGACGGTAGCCCTGGCAGCAGGGGTGAGTGCCGTCGGTACTCAGTCGGCAAATGCCGAGGATGTACTGTTCTGGTCAACGCAGGCAAACCCTGTCGAAGAAGCACAAGCGATGCGTGAAAGCGTACTCGCGGGTTTCGAAGGTGAAGTTGATTTTCAACCCAGTGACACGGGGCCCTGGTTGACGCGCCTTCAGGCGGAATTACAAGCAGGCTCGGGGAAAATCGGTGTTATCGGATCATTGCACGGCAATCTGATTTCACTGGGCGACGACATGGCTGACTTGTCCGATGTCGCGACAGATGGCGTTAACAGTACGTTTCTCGAGCTGGGTAAATTAGGTACGTCCGAACAGAAGTACATCCCCTGGATGCAAGCGACATACGTCATGGCAGCTAACAAGAAAGCACTTGAGCATTTGCCCGATGGTGCCGACATCAATGCACTGACGTATGATCACCTGATTGCCTGGGCCAAGAACATGGCCGATGCATCGGGATCGCCTAAATTCGGTTTTCCAGCCGGCCCCAAGGGTCTGAAGCATCGCTTCTTTCAGGGTTATCTCTATCCATCATTTACCAATTCGATGGTGTCGAAGTTTCGTTCCGCTGAAGCCGAAGGTGCCTGGAATGCATTCAAGGAACTGTGGTCCTACACCAACCCGGCTTCCACTGGCTACTCGTTCATGCAAGAGCAGCTGTTGACCGAAGAAGTCTGGGTCGCGTTTGACCATACATCGCGTCTGGCGGATGCCTTCAACCAACGTCCTGACGACTTCATAGCCTTCCCGGCACCTGCGGGCCCGACAGGGCGCGGATTCATGCCAGTGGTTGTGGGTATAGCCGTGCCTTCAACGGCGCCTGACATGGATGCAGCAAAGCGTCTGGTTTCTTATCTGGTTGACCCTGCCACACAAATTGAAACCTTGAAAGCCACCAACTTCTTTCCCGTGGTTGACCTGGAACTGCCCGAAGACATGCCTGCTGCCGTGCGCATCAATGGTGCCGCCATTGCAACAATGAGTGGCTCAGCTGATGCAAATCCGGGGTTACTGCCGGTTGGTCTCGGTGATCTTGGCGGCAAGTTCAATGCTGTCTATGTAGACGCCTTCGAGCGTATCGTTCTGGCCGGTCAGGACGTGCGAGAGGTCCTTGATGACCAGGCCGATACCCTGCGCTCGATCATGGAAGAAGCTGGTGCACCTTGTTGGGCACCTGATCCGGCCTCAGACGGCCCTTGCCCTGTCGAGTAAAGCTGTCAGGTTCTTACCAAGCCGGGCTACGGCGCAAGTCGTAGCTCGGCGCTTACCAAGCGCATAGCGGCAAGCTGATTCAATGTACCCACGCACATTACCCTATCTGTTGCTGCTGCCCGCAGCGATCATTCTGTGTGTGTTTTTTTTGTATCCCTTCCTGCTGGTTGCCTGGCAGGCCATGTTCACGGATAACGGAGAACTGACGGGCGAGTACTTCGCAGACATGGTAGGGCATTGGAAATTCGAGAGTGCTCTGACGAACACTTTGTTGCTTACCTTGTTTGTGGTACCGATTCAGACAGCGCTCGCGTTGTACATGGCGACGCTGGTCACCGGCATGAAGAAAGGGCGCGATGTCTTTCTTTATATCTGGACAATTCCACTCGGCATTTCGGATCTTGCCGCAGGCATTATCTGGCTGGCCATCTTTGACCAGACCGGGTTCTTGAACAGCTTGATGCACACCCTTGGGTTTATCGAACAACCAACAACATTTCTCGGCTATCAATCGAAGACAACTATTTTCGTGGCAATCGTGCTGGCGGAAGTGTGGCGTGCGACGGCAATCATGCTGGTCATTCTGGTTGCGGGGATGGGATTGATTCCCAAGGAATATTATGAATGCGCGGAGGTCTTTGGCGCGACGCGTTGGAAGCAATTTACGCGTATCACCTTGCCATTACTCAAGCCGAGTTTGCAGACCGCGCTGATTCTGCGAGTCATTCTCGCATTCGAAGTCTTTGCCGTTGTCGCCACACTTGGCGGCACCAACCTGCCGGTGTTAATGGGCGAAGTTTATACCTGGCAATTTGATTTACGTGACGGACACGTAGCCGCAGCGTATGCCTTGGTGATTCTTGGTATATCCATCCTGTGCACCTTGATCATCATGTGGGCCTTGCGCACACCGAGGGAGGCTCGAATATGACGTTGTCGAGAATCATTTCGCACGGCGCAATCGTTATCCTCTGCCTGTGGGTGCTGGTCCCCATTTACCTTCTGCTGGTCAATACATTTTCATCACCGGCTGATGTATCCGCTTTTCCAAAGAAGTTGATTCCGCCGATGGATACCGAAAGCATCAACTTCTTCATGAACTATCACGGGGTCGGGATGGCGCTATGGAGTTCGTTGAAGGTTGCCTTTATCACCATGATTCTCTCCATCGGCGCAGGTGCTCCCGCCGGCTATGCGCTGTCGCGATTTGATTTTCGCGGCAAGGGCACATTTCGCGTACTGGTCATGATGACACGCGCGTTCCCCTTGCCATTGTTGGCACTGCCACTTGCCGTCATGTACATCCGCATCGGGCTTGACGACTCCGTACTTGGCCTGGCTATCATTCATACCGTTCTCGCCTTACCGTTCGCGGTGCTGATTACCTACTCCTTGTTTTCGGGAATTCCCATCGAACTTGAAGAGGCTGCATGGACCTTGGGCTGCAACCGACTGCAGGCTTTTGTAAAAGTTATTTTTCCACTGGTATTGCCGGGTCTTGCAGCCTCAGCTGTTTTCGCATTCGTTATTTCCTGGAATGAGGTGTTTGCAGCTTCGGTGCTGACGATCGAGAATCGGACCTTGCCAGCATTTCTGATGCAGAGCTTGGGTACCTCACCTTTGCATCTGAAGTTTGCCGGCGGTGCCGTGATGGTATTGCCAGCACTCATTTTTATTTTTCTTGTGCGTAAATACCTCTTTTCGATGTGGGGCATTGCCAACCGCTAGCGGGGAGATATCCATGGCTGAAATCAACATCAAGCAGGTTGCCAAACAGTTCGGCAAGACACATGCGCTTCATTCGATCGATCTGACCATCGCCGATCAGGAATTTCTGGTATTGCTTGGTGCCTCAGGTTGTGGCAAGACAACATTGCTGCGCATTATTGCAGGCCTTGAGACAGCCACAAACGGCGAAGTATCGATAGGCGGGAAACGGGTTGATCAGCTACCACCCCGGCATCGCGGTATCGCCATGGTATTCCAGAACTACGCGGTATTCCCTCATCTGACGGTGTTTGAAAATATCGCTTTTGGATTACGCATGGCGAAGTTGGACCAAACCACAGTAGACAGACGTGTAAGACGAACGGCCGAACTGATGCACATTGAGCAGTTGCTTGAGCGTTATTCGGGTCAATTGAGCGGCGGCCAACGTCAACGCGTTGCGGTGGCCAGAGCGTTGGCGACCGAACCGGCAGTTCTGTTGATGGATGAACCCCTGTCGAACCTTGATGCCTTATTGAGAATGGAGATGCGGGCAGAGCTTAAAAGCGTCCTGGCACAAAGCAAGACGACAACCGTTTATGTCACCCATGATCAAGTTGAAGCAATGAGTATGGCCGATCGTATTGCCGTCATGCATGGTGGGCAGATCGTTCAAGCGGCATCGGCGGTGGATGTCTATCGCAATCCTGCAACGCAATTTGTTGGATCCTTTATAGGCAATCCGCCCATGAATTTTCTCGATGGCAGCTCATCAGGTGATGGTCAATGGTCAGTCGCGGGGGGGCGCTATCAGGGACCAGCATCCCTGCAGAAAATACAGTTTGCGATACGCCCCGAGGATCTGGAAGTTTGTGGCATCAACGACGAAGTCGTCAAAAGAAGTGACACATTTGCAGCCAAGGTCCGAGTGCTTGAACCGCTGGGATCGCATCTTCTGGCAAGTTGCAAGGTTGACGATGCATTGTTTCGGGTTGTATTGGACAATAATGCGACAATACAGACGGGGGATGTTTTACATATCAAACCAATAACCGAACGTATTCGCTGGTTTGATCCAAAAACAACATGTGCAGTGGCATAACACCATGAATACAACTGACAAGCAGGGCATGTTTCAACAAGCCGCTGAAATTATGCGACTCAATGACCGCGGTGACTACACAGTGCCAACCAGTGGCCTGTACCCGTTCCAATGGAACTGGGACTCCTGCCTGGTTGCGCTCGGACAACGCCATGTCGACGAGAAGCGGGCCTGGACTGAACTTGAGACATTATTCAGACACCAGTGGGATGACGGGATGGTGCCACATATTGTTTTTCACCAGCACGATGACGGTTACTTTCCAGGTCCTGACGTATGGGATACCCGCCGAGAAACACCCACGACCGGCATTACGCAACCGCCGGTAGCGGGGTTTGCGGTAAAGCGACTTTACGATCTGGCCACCGATAAAGCCCTGGCGCAAGACAAGGCATTGGGACTCGTCAAACAAATCGATCGCTGGCACGAGTGGTTTTATCGCTGTCGCGATCCGCAAGGCTCGGCGCTGGTGGCACTGATTCACCCCTGGGAGGCCGGGCGCGATAATTCAGTCGATTGGGATGAGCCATTTGACCGTGTACCTACCGACGGTGTCGAACCCTACGAACGTCGTGACTTGCAACATGCCTCAGCTGATCATCGCCCAACCATGGCGCAGTACGATCGATATATCTGGTTGGTGCAGTGCTTTCGCGATCTTCAGTGGGATAACAACAAGCTGCATGATGCGTCGCCGTTTCAAGTCGTGGATCCAGGGTTCAACGCCATACTGATTCGCTCATGCATGGAAACGGCCACCTTGGCTGAACTGCTCGGCGAACCTGAAATCGCGCAACGCAATCACGCTTTCGCGACACGTGCGCTAACGGCGCTTGATTCACTATGGAGCGACTCACTCGGGCAGTACGTGTGTTTTGATCGCGTTGCTGACAGACTGATTGACAGCCCATCCGTTGGGGGCTTGATTCCAGTGGTAGCTGCGATTCCCGCAGCGAGGGCGAAAGCGATAGCCGAGCGCATCGAGGACTTGGGGAAGCGATGTCGGTATCTGGTCCCGAGTCATGATCCCGCCGATACCCGATTTGATGCGAAGCGTTATTGGCGTGGACCGAGTTGGTTGATCGTGAATTACTTGATCGCCGATGGTTTGCATCAAGCAGGGCTTGATGCGATCGCCAGCAAAATTGAGAAGCAAAGTCTGCAACTGATCAACCAGTCAGGCTTCGCGGAATACTACGATCCGATTACCGGTGAACCTTGCGGTGGCAAGACGTTCTCCTGGACGGCCGCGATGGTCATGGAATTTCTGCAAAAGGTAGCCTGAGTCACAATGAAACGTTCAGAAATCAATATGATCATGGCGAGTGCGGATGAATTTATTCAATCGTTTGGTTTTCGATTACCGCCTTTTGCTTATTGGTCGCCAGACGAAATGAAAACCAGACGTTCAGACATTGACAATATTATTGATGCACGGCTTGGATGGGACATAACGGACTATGGCCAAGCCCGTTTCGACCAAATGGGACTGTTCCTGTTTACCGTCAGAAACGGCTCGCAGGCGGATCTCGCCGCGGGTGGCGGCATGTGTTACGCAGAGAAAATCATGATTTCGCGCCAAGATCAGATGTCCCCCATGCATCGCCACATCGTCAAGGCAGAGGACATTATCAACCGTGGAGGGGCAACACTGGCGCTTGAGCTGTTTAACTCGGACGATGACGGTAATGTCGATGAGACGAGCGATGTAACGGTTTATACCGACGGTGTTGCACGCACCCAGGCCGCAGGTGATGTCCTCAAATTACACCCCGGTGAGAGCGTGACGCTGATGCCGGGTAACTGGCATGCCTTCTGGGGTGAAGGGGGAGACGTACTGATCGGTGAGGTTTCCACCGTCAATGACGATCTTACCGACAACGTTTTTCGTGAACCGGTTGGTCGCTTCTCAACGATAGAGGAAGACGTCGAACCTAGCCATCTTCTGGTCTCTGACTACGATACCTGGCTCAAGAGCCTGCCTTCTTGAGCCAGACTTAAGAAATCTGGCTCAAGAATATCGGCCGCTCGTGACGATGGCTGTCAGCGCCAGACCTAAACACAAATTGATCAGCACGAGGAGACGAATGCGGTTCATTGCAACGCCTCCCGCAGGCCAGTCCTTAGCGTCCAACGCCGTTTTGAAGGCGCGATACGGGATGTAGTAAAGGTAGACAAACAAGCCAACCATAATGAGGCCCATCAACAGCATCGTATGCACATAGCCGGGCACGGAACCAAAGCCGCCGAATGCACCAAGCACCAGATAAAAGCCCGTGACGAGGAGAATGACGATTGTCATCCACACCCAGGGGAAGAAACGCTTGAAGGTGCCTGCCCATAATTGCAGACGCTCTGGCGGCTCGAGTGTCGCGGCCGTCGGTCGCAGGACAACATAGGCGAAGAACATACCGCCTATCCAGACGGTGGCAGCAATGGCGTGTAGAGCGATGGCGATAGAGTTCATGGTCAAAATGGTACAGCACTTGAACACATCGCGTTAGCGGTCAGCAGTCCGGGAAACTGACCGGCACTTCAATGACATTGATCGCGAGGCCACCGCGGGCGGTTTCCTTGTATTTTGTTTTCATGTCAGCGCCGGTATCGCGCATGGTCTTGATGACCTTGTCGAGCGATACATAGTGGTTACCATCGCCACGCAGTGCTATTCGTGCAGCATTGATCGCCTTGACTGATGCCATGGCATTGCGTTCGATACACGGTACCTGCACAAGGCCGCCAACCGGATCGCAAGTCAGACCAAGATTATGCTCCATGCCGATTTCCGCGGCGTTCTCCACTTGTTCGGGCGTGCCGCCCATAACAGCGGCCAGTGCACCAGCCGCCATTGAGCAGGCAGAACCGACCTCCCCCTGACAACCAACCTCAGCACCGGAGATCGAGGCATTTTCCTTGTAGAGAATACCGATGGCACCAGCAGTAAGGAGAAAATCAACGACACCCTGCTCTGAGCTACCGGGTACAAAACGGACATAGTAATGAAGCACAGCCGGAATAATGCCCGCCGCACCATTGGTGGGCGCCGTGACAACTCTACCGCCCGCCGCATTTTCTTCGTTGACCGCCAGGGCATAGAGGTTTACCCAGTCCATAACAGTCAATGGATCACGTAATGCCGCTTCCGGATTGGCGCTGAGCTTCTGGAATAAATCGCTCGCCCGTCGTTTGACTTTCATACCACCCGGCAGAAAACCCGTCTCTTCGCAGCCCCGTTTTACACAGGCTTGCATGACGTCCCATAACTCTAGAAGTTCTGTATGTATCTCCTCTTTGGCACGCCAGACCGTTTCGTTAGCCAACATGATGTCGCCGAAACTCATATCGTGTGCATTGCACAACTCAAGGAGTCCGTCGCCCGTGGTAAAGGCGTAAGGGAGTTCGGTTGAATCGGCCTTGATCGGTGATTCCTCCGATGATGCATCTTCGTCGATGACAAAACCACCACCAACTGAATAGTACGTTCGTTGATCAATTGGCTCGTTTGCCGCGTTGTATGCGCAGAAGGTCATTGCATTGGGATGAAAAGGCAATGACTTTCGTTTGTGCATGACAAGGTCCTTGGACTCGTCGAAATTAATCGTATGACCATGGGGCAATGTCAGCGTGTTGCTGGATCTGATGTGACTCAGCCGATTCGGTATGTTATCGACCGCAACGTGTTTCGGGTCCTCGCCCTCGAGTCCCAACAATATGGCTTTGTCGCTGCCATGTCCCTTGCCGGTTGCACCCAAAGAACCAAAGAGTTCAGCTTTTATGCGAGTGACATCCGAACGCGCGCTCAAGGTTTTCGCGAAGTTACCGGCGGCGATCATCGGACCAACGGTATGCGAGCTTGACGGACCGATACCGCTCTTGAACAGATCAAAGACACTGATGGCCACTGCATCACCTCACATAGAAGCTCAGCTCGAGCCTGCTGTCACTCTAACGATCTCGACAGCACGCTGGTACCTTGGAAACGGCTTTAAGCAGTCTCGATCACGACATTCACAATGCTTAGAGGCTCGAATTGAGAAATCGATGAATAGTCGTAGCGCCGACAGATACCGAATGGTTCTCGAGCTTTACATAGCGGTCGCCACTCAGATAGGCGCCATAGCCTCGTAGCATGCCCATTAATTGCCAGTGCCCTTGCTGACAACTCAACAAGCCACCGCCAGACTGTCCAGAGTCGATACTTGCACTGGTATGCAGATCGCCTTCGCGATTGCGTTGAAACACGCCAGTCGATGTCATCATCTCCTGCGCACGCGGATAGCCAACCGCCCATACCGGCTGGGATTCAAGCGGCTCACTGGGAGCCAGCGTGATGGGTCGAATCGCGTCAGTCTTGACCGACAAAACAGCAAGATCATTGCTGTGGTCAACCAGAATCAATGACGCCCGTCGGTATGCATCTTTGACGCGCACGAAGAAATTACTGGCACCTTTGACCGCATGAGCTGCCGTTAACACCAGACCCTCTGCGAAGACGACGCCACTGGCGTGGCTACCGTGATCGGTCGCTACAGGCAAAATTGCGCGCAGGGTTGTCGCATCCGGTTGCTGACAACTGTGAGGTGCGTGGTGTGGCCCCGCAACGAAAGATGGCGCTCCGAGGTCCGCTTTTGCGACAAGGATCTTCTGCGGTATTTCCGCATTTGTTTCAGCGTGCACAACCGAGCTCACGACGAGAGAAACTGTCGACAGCCAGACTAGCGCGCGAATTATTTTTATAGCGCTTGGCATCATCATCCCCCACAGCTGTGTACGCTGTGTTCAGATCGTGATAGCGACGTTTGCCCAAGACCATTGATCACATAACCATCGATTGGTGACGTAATCTGGACTTGGCATCTCTGCCGGTTCACGTTTTTGCGGGATTGCTCCCACCCCAGTTCACTCCAGCCTGGCCCTGCTCTGTGGCGGGCTTGACCCAAGCGAACCTCAGTCTAGCGTAAGCACCGGAACGGAAACAGGGCTATCGGAGTCGAGTTGTTGGCGCCAAAACTCTCCAAAAATCAGAGCTTTATCCAGCAAGTAACTGATATTTATACAGACAGCATCGTTTCGGGTGAGATGAGCTTCCTGACAGGAATTGTTACAGCTTCAAGCCTATTCCAAAGGAGAATCTCGGCGCGACGTGGGCGTCACCTGGGCGCCACAAGTGCAACTGCTCGGCCTGGACCGTCGGATATTCATAGTTGGCCTCGGCAATATTGCCGGAGGTCGTGCCATCGAGTGCACCCAATACGGTAATGGAACGACCATCGGCATAGTCGGTCGGTTCCAGAAAGCCCTCATCGACCACCAGGAAGCGACCTATTGCCGTACGTGTTGTCATTGGTCGTTGTCTGCGATCCAGTGGGTAGGCAAGAACTTCCAGCAAGGTACCGCTCTCAAGGTTGCTTGTCGACAGGATGACGCCACCCCAAAGGACTTGGCCACGGGCAGACTCGTTTGCTGCGACCGCCTGCTCCAGGGTCGTGCTGGTGAAACTATCATCGGTTGTTATCGGGCCGTTTGCACAGCCTGATAACAACACAAGCGTACTTGCGCTCAACGCGACTTTCCATGCTGATTTCATCGGCTCATTCTCGACTAGGGGTGCAGGAATATTCGGCCATGCAAACGGCCACGGCGATGGCGATCATGCCAGAAAGGGTCGTAAAGGTAGTGATCATGAATGGGTGGACGGTAATACTCGCGGGGTGGCAAAGGTTTCCAGTATCGGTGATCGCTTACTTGCACTAACGGAAAACGGTATTCGGTCTTTCCAATGCGCCCATCAACGGTACCCGCTACCGTACCTACAACCGATAGCTCCCGTCCTGCGGTATAGATTTCCGGGTCGAGAAAGTCGCTGAACTCAGCAATAAAACGACCATCGGTTCGATCATCACTGATCGGGCGACCCGATCGCTGCAAGGGTCGCGAGACAATCTCCACCTGTGTCTTGTTGTCAGCAATGTTGGCAATTCCCACGATGGTGCCGCCCCAGCGCACGGTCTGTGGTGTGCCAGGAGGGGTCTGCCGAGCCTCCGCAACGGTCAGCCCGGACAGTGAAATACCCGGCTCGACCACCAACGGCTCGGACGTGACACAGCCCACAGAAATGCCTGCCAGCAACAGCGCCAGGCCGGAGGAGCGCCAGTTCCGGTAACTATTTGTAACAGATGTTGCCCAGTATCTTGCTATCTTCATATCAACAATATTGAGGGTAGTTACACGTATTTCAGCCTTTTGGAGCCAGTCGTTTGCATTGTTTTACGCAGCTCGTCATGGATCGATCACCCGGTAGTCAGGCACAAACAGAATCAGCCGCTAACTTTGAGAATTGATCGCGAACGAAACAAGCACAAGCTGGTCCTACAGTCAGGGCCTTTCCAAAACGGTTTACAAAAACTTATAACAAGCCATAGGATCAAGCGATGCAATCGATATCCAAAGCGGCGAACCTGCTGAACATCAGTGAGTTCAAACTTTTCAGCGAAGCCTACCTGACGTGGTTTGGGGATCGGGCTGATGACGAAGATCTGACCTTTCTCTTTGCTCAATTCATGATGTTTGGAGAATTACCCGACTGGGCTGACCAATATGCCCGTGCAGTCCTTACAGACCTTGAAGCCAATCGTCAGGTGAATCTGAATTCATTCAGCCTCGTCAATATTGCACCACGAGTTGGCAAGAGAAGCGCAATCAGTTTTTCCATTTTGCGCTGATCCTTGATACCGTCAGTGTCATGAACACTGACAACTACCCGCGCGACCTTAAAGGTTACGGCCAACATAGTCCCGATGTCCATTGGCCTGACAATGCCGCCATCGCCGTGCAATTTGTCATCAATGTCGAAGAAGGTGGCGAAAACAATATTCTTCACGGCGATGTAGCGTCCGAAGCCTTCCTCTCTGAAATCGTAGGTGCTGAGGCCTGGCCAGGTCAGCGGCATATGAATATGGAATCCATCTACGAGTACGGTGCACGTCGTGGGTTCTGGCGCTTGCATAGACTGTTCACCGAGCGCAAACTGCCTGTCACCGTTTTTGGTGTAGCGATGGCTTTGCAACGCGTACCGGAGGCGGTGACTGCAATGCGTGAAGCGAATTGGGAAATTGCGACGCATGGCTTGCGCTGGATCGATTATCGACATTTCTCCCGGACAGACGAAGCGGCTCACCTGGCCGATGCCATTGCACTGCATGAGCAGCTAACAGGCGACAAGCCCAGTGGTGTTTATATCGGGCGCACGTCGGAACACTCGCAGGATCTGTGTGCAGCGTACGATCATTTCGAATATTGTGCGGATACCTATGCTGACGAATTGCCCTACTGGCGAAAAAGCGAGCATGGGCCACAGTTAATGGTGCCTTACACCCTTGATGCAAACGACATGCGTTTTGCAACACCACAAGGATTCAATGCGGGTGAGCAGTTCTTTCAATACCTGAAAGACAGTTTCGATGTCCTGTATGCCGAAGGGCTGACCGGTCAGGCAAAGATGATGTCCATCGGATTGCATTCGCGGCTGGTTGGCAGGCCAGGACGTGCTGCTGCCCTGGCCCGCTTTCTTGACTACATCGGTGAACATGATCGAGTGTGGGTGGCGCGCCGAATCGATATAGCGCGTCACTGGCGTAAGCTTTACGCCCCGACCTGACCACGCGCAGGTTTGTCGTGCTTGATCGTGAAGATCATGCCATCGAGAAGCCCTGCCAGCTCCGGTCGTGCCGATGGGCCATTGGAAATGGCAGCGATTTGCACAGTCCCATCCGGGCGTAAGCAAAAGACCGCTGGTTCCGCGAAACGTCGATCGGTTTCATCAGGCGTCAGCGGATCGCTGACATAGAGACCCAGCTTGTGCATGTCTGCTTCGGATATTTCGGCGGCAACCGGGAACGTCCAACCGAATTCGGCAATATCGGCTTTGGCTTTTTCGATGGTGTCGGCGGAGACACTCTGGATATCAAAGCCAGCATCAATCCATTCTTTCTGCATGGCTTCAAGCGTGTTGAGGTAAGGCTTGCAGCGACCGCAATGTTTACCGCGATAGACGACGATCAATTGCCAACGTCCGTTCGCAGCACCGATCGTAACCGGAGCTCCATTCATGTCAGTGGCGGTAACTATGGGTAATGGTTTGCCAGCTTCGGGTTTACGTGATGTCAGGCTCATGGATTTACTCGGATTTTTACAAGTTGATAGTAGTGTCATGGACAAGGGATTGCGGTTCAACGTTCGTTATTTGCACACTGAAACACGCTGAAACCAGCATTATATCTGTAGTTGAATCAATTCTTCTCATAGGCTTGCCTACTCGAAAGACGTGGCCCAGGCGAGTGTATCGCCACGGCAGCTGCCGGACGCGAAGGTGTTTAGCCACCGTGATGTGCATCGAAGACATTCACATCAACTACCGCGGTAAGTCGAGTAACCAAACGGGTTCAACAGCAACGGCACATGGTAATGCTGTCCATCGCCTTCTATCTCGAATACCACGTCAACAAACGGATAGAAGCTTGATTGCTTGTGACTGGCATAGTAGTCCGAAAGATAAAAAGTCAACTTATAAGTGCCGGCTGCCAGTACGTCATCAGTGCCCGTGAAATCGGCAACACGGCCATCGTCATTGGTCGAACCGGAACCAAGCAACACCCAACCGTCGCCTTGTCGCTGCAGCAGGCTTATAGGTACACCGGCGGCGGGACGCCCGGCAGATGTGTCAAGTATATGTGAAGTAATTTGCGTCATGGATTTTTCATGCTTACAGTGGAAGTCTCATAGCGCCGGCCATACACTAAAGCGCAGAACAAAGATGACCACCATCTACGACGATCTCGCTGCCGGTCATATAGGACGAGGCATCGGATGCCAGTAATAACACCGCGCCGTCAAGATCCGAAGGTTGACCAATCCGATGTTGCGGTATTCGCTTGATGGTACGCAGGCCTGCCTCTGTCTTGAAGAAATCCGATGTCATGCGCGTTTCGATATAGCCCGGTGAAAGGGCATTGACACGGATGTTGTAGCGGGCCCATTCGAGCGCCAGTGACTTGCTCAAATGCAACAAGGCCGCTTTGCTTGCGGCATACGGTGCGGTTGCTGTCGTGACCCGGGTCGCGAGTATCGATGCAATATTGATCACACTCCCGGCTTGCTGTGCAGCAATCAAACGCTCAGCGAAGCCCTGCGCCAGTTGCCACGGGCCCCGCAAATTTGTGTTGAGTATCGCATCGAAGGTCTCATCAGACACATCACGGGCAAGATCACCCGCAGCGATGCCGGCATTGTTTAACAGCACATCGGCTGTCAAGCCATGTTGTGCGATAGCCTTGAACAATGCAGCAATGGATTCGCGCTCAGATACATTCAATGACAAGGCCAGACATCGATCCGGGTAGCGCCGCTTGAGCGCTGCCAGCGAGGGGTGGTCAATATTCCTGCTGGTGACAATGATTTTCGCACCCGCGTCTGCCAGGACCTCGGCAAATCGATATCCGAGACCACCGCTGGCGCCGGTGACCAGCGCCGTCTTGCTACTGAGATCAAAAAATGGACCATGCATACTTCCCAGCATAACGTATCCGCAAATTGGCGTTATGATCGACACTCGTTTAATTGATTCCGGAATTCACGTGTCCATTTTCGAAACTGATCTCGCGCCGACCTCAGCCAATCACTCGCCCCTGACGCCTGTCAGCTTTCTTGCGCGCGCTGCCATGGTTCGACCTGATCAACTAGCCATCGTGCACGGCGAACGTCGATATACCTACCGCGAGTTCTGGCAGCGTAGCCGACAGCTTGGCGCGGCGCTCCAGCGGCGCGGTATTGCCAAGGGTGACTGTGTCGCGATCATGGCCACCAATACACCGGAGATGCTCGAAGCACACAATGGTGTGCCGATGATCGGCGCTGTGCTTAATTCACTCAATATCCGGCTCGATGCCGACACACTTGCTTTCATTCTCAATCATGGCGAGGCAAAGGTACTGATCAGTGATCGCGAGTTTTCCCCGGTAATCAAAGAGGCCGTCGCAAAAGTCGGTCGCGATATTCTGCTAGTCGATATTGATGATGTACTCGCCACTGGCGGGGAGCTGATCGGCGAGCTTGATTACGAAGCCTTGCTGCGCGAAGGCACTGCCGATGAAGTTCACATGCAGGTGGATGACGAATGGCAAGCCATCTCATTGTTGTACACGTCCGGGACCACCGGCAACCCGAAAGGCTGTGTTTATCATCATCGCGGTGCCTATCTGAACGCCATTGGCAATATGACGACAATGGGCGTCAGTCACCACTCGCGTTATCTGTGGACCTTGCCGATGTTCCACTGCGATGGCTGGACCTTTACCTGGGCTGTGACTGCCGCGATGGGTACTCACGTATGCTTGCGCAAAGTAGACCCGGCCTTGATCTTCTCCTTGATTGAATCGGAAGACGTTACGCATATGTGTGGCGCGCCCATCGTGCTGAACATGCTGGCGCATGCATCGCCCGACATTCAGAAAACAGCGACACAACGGATCGAGATAGCCACCGGAGGTGCCGCGCCACCCTCGTCCGTGATCGAGGCGATGGAAGCGATCGGGTTCAATGTCACGCATCTCTACGGGCTGACAGAAACATATGGACCTGCAACGGTATGTATTCCCCAAGATGATTGGGCAGAACTTGCCTTGCAGGAGCGCTCCGGGCGCATGGCACGTCAAGGCGTACACTATGTGACGCTGGACGATGCACAAGTGATGCATTCGGACTCAATGGACGCAATTGCCAATGATGGGTCGACCATTGGCGAATTGATGATTCGGGGTAATACCGTGATGAAGGGTTACCTGAAAAATCCACAAGCAACCAAAGAGGCGTTCGCAGGCGGCTGGTTTCATACCGGGGATCTTGGGGTTCAGCATGCCGACGGTTATATCGAAATCAAGGACCGAGCAAAAGACATCATCATTACCGGTGGTGAGAATGTATCAACGTTGGAAGTTGAAGAGACACTGTACCGGCACCCGGCGATACTCGAAGCCGCAGTGGTTGCAAAGCCCGATGAAAAATGGGGTGAGACGCCCTGTGCGTTTGTAACCTTGCATGAAACTGGCAGCACAAGCGAAGAGGAGATCATCGAATTCTGTCGCGCCCATATGGCAGGCTTCAAGGTACCAAAGACAGTGATTTTCGGACCACTACCGAAAACATCGACCGGCAAGATCCAGAAATTTGCCTTGCGTGATCTGGCTCGCAAGGAGCCAGGCACGTAGAGTCATACATGTAGCCTCGTACACCAGGCACAACAATACTCCGCTTGGCCATCAAACCGTCAGTAGCGCTATCCGTGCGCCGTCATGCACAAAGCTGCTCCGCACGCGCCCATCCACAAGTCAAAACTTATAGCTTCCACCCGTCAAGCCAACGAATTACTTAGACGAGATCAAGAAGTTCTTCGAAGTGCTGCAGCGTGTGCACGTTTGAAAGTGAATGCGCATCGTTACGCGGATTGTAGAAAACCGCCCTCATATCGGCTGCCAGAGCTGCTTCCAATCCAGCCATGCTGTCTTCGACAACGAGACAATTGGCAACAGCGTGCCCTTCGGCCTCGGCGGCATGCAAGAACAAAGACGGATCAGGTTTCCATTTCTGAATGTCATAGGCACTGTAAATGCGCTCGTCGAAAAAATGTTGCAAGTTGCACTGAGTCAGGGAACGACGGGTTTTCTCTTTCGGGGCATTTGATGCAATACAGGTGTGGCAGTTTAATCGAGACAGGGTTTTACTGACACCCGGGTTCTCAGTGACCATCGATACCGACAGCTCATTTTCACGCGCGCGATAACGGTCGATGACATTATCGTCGAAGTCGATCTTGTGCGTCATACCGATCTGGCGAAAAATTTCTACAAGGTTCCAGCCTTTGTAGTGCTGATCAATATAGGCCGGTGTGATGTCGACATGGCCGATGACATCACTGACCGCTTGCGCAGCACAACGTTCGCTATCGACCAATGTGCCATCCATGTCGAAGATGATACAGCTGACGTTAATGATGAGACTCCAGTAGCTTTGACAGGGCTAAAACGTTGCGTGACGAAAAAATATCATTGGTCGAACCGATGACAATTTTCAATGATCCTGACGGCCTCCGGGGAATCACCGGCACTCATCGACAAACAGAGACACCTTATCGAAAGTTGTGACATCAACCAGACCTTGGTCGGAAATGCGCAGCTCCGGTATCACGACCAGCGCCAACAACGAGTGCTGCATGTAAGCATTGTTCAATCGACAACCACAGCTCTGCATTGCCTGCACCAGTTTTTGTGCCTTGGCCGCCACAACTTCCGCCCGCTCATCAGACATCAGCCCGGCGATGGGAAGCTCAACCATGGCCAGTTCCTCACCGCTGGCATACAGGCAGACACCACCACCCACTTCACCCAATCGATTCGCAGCCTTGGCCATGTCCTCGTGATCGGTTCCAACAACAATCATGTGGTGAGAGTCATGAGCAACGGTAGAAGCCATGGCACACGGGACCTTGTACCCGAAACCAGAAACGAATCCGTTAGTGACATTCCCCGTCGCACGGTGGCGTTCAACGAGCGCTATCTGACAGATATCGTTATCGCGATCCATCTGTACCACGCCGTCAACCACAGGCAGGCGTGCAGTCATGGCCTTGGTCGGGGCTTGATTCTCAATGACCCCGATCACTCTGGCAGTAACCTCCTTCGCACTACTTGAAGACGCCCCTATCACAAAATCTGCTGCTGCCAACGCCTTGCCCAAATGCACAGTGTCACGGGCACTATTCGGGTAGCTGGCTGGCGGAATGTTCACTTCGAGTTGGCCGTTGCTGGCTAGCACCTTGCCACGCGCAACCACGGTCTCGATGGGCAGTTCAACCAGATCGGAACTGATAATCAGATCGGCGCGACGCCCTGGCGTTATTGAACCGAGCTCGCGTTCCAGACCAAAGTGCTCGGCCGTATTCAGCGTGGCCATCTGAATGGCTGTCACCGGATTCAAACCTTGTGCGATGGCGTGACGAACGACACGATTCATATGCCCTTCATTAATCAAGGTGCCACTGTGAGAGTCGTCGGTACACAAGATAAAGTAACGCGAATCAAGCCCATGCTCAGTCACCGCCTTGATCTGTGGCGCTACGTCATACCAGGCAGAACCCAGACGTAACATCGAACGCATGCCTTGTCGTACACGGGCAATAGCATCTTCAACACGTGTGCCTTCATGGTCATCGGCAGCACCTCCGGCGACGTAGCCGTGGAACGGCAGGCCAAGATCTCGAGACGCATAATGACCGCCGACGGTTTTACCGGACTGTTGTGTCGCGGCGATTTCACCAAGCATTTTTGCATCATTATTCGCGACACCAGGAAAATTCATGACTTCACCCAGGCCAATAATGTTTGGCCATTGCATGGCTTGCCAAACATCGTCAATACCAAGTTCGGCGCCGGCAATTTCAAGGCCAGGTGCAGAAGGCACACAGCTGGGCATCTGCACGTAGATGTTGATAGGCATGCCCATCGCTTCGTCATGCATCAGACGCACCCCGTCAAGACCCAACACATTGCCAATCTCATGCGGATCAATAAACATCGACGTCGTGCCATGCGGAATCACAGCGCGAGCGAACTCCGTGACCGTGACCATGCCACTTTCTACATGCATATGCGCATCGCACAGGCCCGGCACCAGGTAGCGATCGTCGGCTTCAATAATCTGGGTCTCAACCCCGATCGCATGCGAGGCATCCGGGCCAACATAGGCAAAACGTCCAGCAATGATGGCAACATCGGTTGAACCAATGATTTCACCCGAATGCACATTTACCCAGCGGCCATTGCGAATGACCAAGTCAGCCGGCCGGCGCCCGGTGGCAACATCTATCAGCGCTGCAGCCGACTCATGCCAGGGAGGCGGGGAAAGGTCCTGGATCGAGGATTTCGCATCTGTCATCTGGTCTTTTCCGTTGTTCCGCGCGGATAACACTGTTGCCACGGCCTGATTCCTGCACTAATTGCCCCCGACAGCGGGCTCTGTCCGCTATACTGGTGCGTTACCTTCGAACCGGTACCAGCCAACTGCTGCTGCCAAGCCAAGCTCACCGCACTCGCCGATCACCCGAAAATCAATGGGCTGGTCGATGCGTGCTCAGGACCCTACCGTGATCCAGAATCTCCGCAACATCGCCATCATAGCCCATGTTGACCATGGCAAAACCACGCTTGTCGACAAGCTGCTTCAGCAATCCGGCACGCTCGATATGCGCAAGGAACAGACCGAGCGACTGATGGATTCCAACGCGATTGAAAAAGAGCGTGGCATTACCATCCTGTCGAAGAACACGGCAATTCGCTGGAACGACTTCCGCATCAACATCGTCGACACACCCGGTCACGCGGATTTCGGCGGTGAAGTCGAACGTGTGCTTAGTATGGTTGATTCCGTGTTGCTGCTGGTTGACGCTGCCGAGGGGCCCATGCCGCAAACTCGCTTTGTTACGCAGAAGGCGTTCGCGTTGGGGTTCCGCCCTATTGTCGTCATCAACAAGATCGACCGCGAAGGCGCACGCCCCGACTGGGCACTCGATCAGACCTTCGAACTGTTTGACAACCTTGGTGCCACCGATGAGCAGCTCGACTTCCCGGTTGTGTATGCCTCCGCGGTCAATGGCTACGCAGGATTGGAACCCGACGTCACCGAAGGTGACATGACGCCCTTGTTCGAAACGATTGTCAAAGAAGTACCCGTCCCGACAGTGGATGCCGAAGGCCCTCTACAGATGCGTATCAGTTCACTGGATTACAACAGCTATGTCGGGGTAATCGGTATAGCGCGTATCCAGCGCGGACAATTGCGCCCCAATACCCAGGTGCGAGTGGCCAGTAGTGATGGCAGCGAACGCAACGCAAAGGTATTGCAAGTGCTGGGTTTTCACGGTCTCGAACGTATCGAAACCGAATTGGCCGAAGCAGGCGATATTGTCGCAATAACCGGAGTCGACAAGCTGAACATCTCTGATACGATTTGCGATCCTGCCTGTGTCGAACCCATGCCGGCGTTGACCGTTGATGAACCTACCATCAGCATGATGTTTCAGCCGAACAGTTCACCGTTTGCCGGCAAGGAAGGCAAGTACGTCACCAGTCGAAATATCTGGGATCGCTTGCAGACCGAACTCTTGCATAACGTCGCCTTGCGCGTCGAGCGCACAGAACAATCAGAAACGTTCAAGGTATCAGGACGCGGAGAACTGCACCTGTCTGTGTTGATCGAAAACATGCGTCGCGAAGGCTATGAGCTTGGCGTCGGCCGGCCTGTCGTTATCACCCGCCAGGATGAGAACGGCAAGATCGAAGAACCCTATGAACAAATCACTATCGATGTCGAAGAACAACATCAGGGTGCCATCATGGAAAAGATGGGAGAACGTCGCGCCGAACTCAAGGATATGGTGCCCGATGGCAAAGGGCGTGTAAGACTGGATTACATCGCACCCGCCCGTGGCATGATTGGGTTTCGTACCGAATTCCTGACCGCAACCTCAGGCACCGGCCTTATCTATACCGTGTTTGACCACTATGGCCCGCAGGTCAACATCAATATAGGTCAGCGCCGTAATGGTGTACTTATCTCCAACGGTCAAGGCAAAGCGCTTGGTTTCGCCTTATGGAATCTGCAGGAGCGAGGTCGTTTGATTCTCGGTGCCAATTCCCAGGTTTACGAAGGCCAGGTTATCGGGATTCATTCCCGTGAAAACGACTTGACAGTCAACTGCCTCAAAGGCAAACAACTGACCAATGTGCGCGCAGCAGGGACTGATGAAAACATCGTGCTGACACCGCATATTGATTTCAGTCTCGAGCAAGCCCTTGAATTCATCGATGATGACGAACTGGTCGAAGTCACACCCGAATCCATCCGGGTCAGAAAGAAGCATCTGACCGAGACGGATCGCAAACGTCATTCACGTCAAGCGAAAGCCAGTTAAGCGCTAACTAGCTGCTCTCTCAAAAGCCCAGTTCGCGGGATACCTCAAGCGCGCGTTGTGCGCGTTTTCGTGAATCCGGATGGCTGGCGAAGTAATCGCTGGGGGATTCTTCTGATTCCGGGTCGTTATCCTCAGGCTCGGTCTCTTTCCTGATCTTCCTTCGATCACCAAATTCGCCAAGGCGAATGATGATGTCGGCGAAGTGTTTCGGATCCTTGCCAAGCTCAGCCATTTCACTAAACGCAAACTCATCGGCTTCGGCTTCACTCTTTCTTGAGTAACTGCTCTGCAGCAAGAAAACCGGAACACCCACCGCAACTTCACCCATTCCGCTTACGTCGCCCAACGCAAGGGCCAGAACCAGCGACAGTGCCGATGCTTGAACCACATGTTGCATACCATGATGCTCAAGCACATGGCCGATCTCATGCAGCATGACCGAATCGAGTTCATCCGGGTGTTGCACGAGATTGACAAGGGCATCCGTGACGACAATGTCACCACCGGGTAAGGCAAAGGCATTCGGGGTACCAAGCATATTGCGAAAATGCAGTGTCAGCGTAAAGTCATTACTGGGCACGGCACTGGTCAACCTGTCGAAACGTGCTCTGATTTCAGCCTGTTTTGTTGGATCCAGATTCGAGGGTTCCAGCATGATTTTATCGAGCGTGGCCATGGTACCGATAGAGACGGTCTCATGTGCTGACACAGGCAATGCATCAGCGATGTGCTCTGCAGCTGCCGGCAGCCCCCAACGGATGCTGGCAAAGCTCACGCCTATGGCAACAACAACGGCCACCACAACCCAACGCCAACTGCGTTCTAGATCATGCAAAACCAAGCTGCGCGCGCCGCGATGATCAGTAGCCCTGAGGATTTCATCGATTGCATCGTTGTCGGTGGTTTCGAAAACCGCACCATCAGACCACGATAAACGCCGTGTCATCGAACCCATTCGATCACTGACTTTAATGTCATGAATGTCACCGCGATGAATTACCTCATGATCAACGCTGAGCGTATAACGTGACTCATGAACATCGATACTCGCCGCATGTCGTGTCGAGCTGTTCGCCTCGAACCAATGTCCGCTGATCATGCTCGTCGCAAGAATGCTAAATCAGAAACCAACGTCGACATCCAGATCAAACGCATCTCCGAGTTCTTCTGCCAGCGCACCGACCTTCTCCATTTCGTCATTGACGAAATTGTCCAGAGAATCTTCTGCATGCACCGCCGTATTGTCAGCCATGTATCGCGCCATGCGAACCTTGGTCCACGCGTAGCCAATGCCGAGTGTGAAAACCAAAATCAGGACGTTACTGATCGATATCCACCAAAGTCCGCGAGCAGCAACTGTCGATTCAGGATCGACACGTTGGTCAATAATGCCATTGACGAACAGGTGTTCACGTAAACGTGAGCGGAAGTAGGAGGTAATCATGGTGCCAATAAAAAATATCAACAAATAGATAAAGCCAACGGCTGCCAAAGCAAATACAGAACCAGCTTGGCCTAACAGCTCCGGGCCCTCAACAATACTTCCAAGAAAACCAGCATCCAGTATTCCGGACAAAGTCAACAGATAAACAATACCGCCGCCCACCACGAGGGCGATGAAGTACGCCAACAGAGAAAGCACTATCGCTTTGATATAAATCGCGTAAAAACGCCCGGTTGACAGCTCGCCACTAAATTTTGCTGTGCCATAGCGATAGTTTCGCAGCATATAGTTAGCAAGGCGTTTATGTATCCAGGGGTAAATGAGATACACCGCTAAAACAGCGACAACAATTAAACCGACCAGACCCTCCGGGGCAACACCGGAAATATATAAGCCACCAGCAACGACTGCCGCAACAAGCACGGGAATCAACGGCATGACCAGAAGATACATGTACATCGGCCCAAGCTTGCCATCGAAACCGAAACGCACATTGCGATAACTGGTCATGCGCATATTGAATTTGATTGATCGCCAAACAGCCCAAGGCAGCAGCAATGCAAAAATCACGATGCCAACGATCGATACAGACGCACTGATCACGCCGCCAACCGTAAAGGCGATTAACAACAAGACCGCGATGATGCGTCCCAGCAGAATCTGCTTGCCGGTGGCGTGATAGTCGAAGCTTGAATTATCGAGGTACGTGTTACCGGCAAAATAACGCTTGGTCCGGACCTTGGCCCAAGCCGAATAAATATAGAGGGTGATAATACTCAGCAGAATATTAACGATCCAGATCTTGAAATACTCGCCACCGCGGCCAGTGAACCTGAACGGATACCGCGTTCCTTGCTTTGATCCAGTCATCATGACGAGGCCCGCTTTGGTTGAATTAATCCGAAGTGTAGACGGTCGCAGTCAGTTTTTCTCAGACCCAAACCCGTGATCCAGTCCCAGGTACTCGTGAGACTGCATTTCGGTCAATCGGCTCGCCGCACGCACGAATTCAAAGGCCAGTCGCTCACCGTGATAAAGATCATCAGGTAATGCCTCAGCCGACACGATCAGTTTGACTCGTCTGTCGTAAAACTCATCAATAAGGTTGACGAACCGTCGCGCCTCATCAGTATTGGACTCACTCAATCGCGGGATATCACTGATCAGTACAGTCTGAAATACGCTGGCTATCTCGATGTAGTCCTGCGTTGAGCGCGGTGTATTGCACAAAGTATCGTAGTCAAACCAGACGATGCTCCCTGAGCGCCCACGGACTGGCAAAGAACGTTCACTGACGGTTATCGCTTCACTGGAGTAAGCACCGGCGCTACGCAAGCGATCGAAATGATCTTGCATCTGCTGAGCAGTTTCTGCGCTAGCGTGGCCGTCGCTGAACTCACTGACCAGGTAAATGGGTTCGGTCTGCATCAGACGCATTCGAAAATCCGTATCACCCACCATTTCACGCACCGTGGTGTGATTCTGGATCTGCGCAATTGCCGGCAGGAAGCGCGCGCGCTGCAAACCATCTCGATACAGGCCGTTGGGCGGAACGTTCGATGTGGTGACCAGTGTGATGCCGCGTTTGAAGAGGGCGGTAAGCAACCCCCCAAGCAGCATGGCATCGGTTATATCGTTGACATGAATCTCATCGAGTAACAACAACCTTGCTTTCGAGGCCCAGTTGTCAGCAATGTGTTCCAACGGATCCTCCACCCCTTCCAATGATCTGAGGTCATCGTGGATACGTTGCATAAAGCGATGAAAATGTAGCCGCGTCTTGTCTTTAAACACCAGAGTGTCAAAAAACAGATCACACAGATGCGTCTTGCCACGGCCTACTCCACCCCAGAGATAAAGACCCGGTACACCCTGGATCTCGTGCGATGTCGGCTTGAACCAGCTAGCGAAGACAGAACTCGATGGCTTGGTCCAGGCATGGCGGCGGGTCAGATCAGCCGCCATCTGATCAAGGTGCTGCATAACAGCGCGTTGTTCATTGTCGGCCTGCAGTTGGCCTGTGGCAACTTCATTTTCGTAGCGAGCGAGCGGACCAGTATCGCTAGTCATCAGACCAAACCAAACCGTAACAAGCGTTTAAATACCGCCATTGAGCTTGCCAGCCCGAATGGCACGAATCGCCTCCTTCTGCCGAACCAGCACATAGTGATGCAGCACGTCAAGTTCATCGGCGGACAAATCAACAAACTGACAATGCAGCTCGCCGCCGTTGTCAGGCAACACATCGACATAACCATTGATCGGAGCCGCCGCTGTCGGAATATCAAGACTGAACGGATATCGTCTACCTGGCGGAACAACGTCGGGCGGTGTGGCAAACCCCGTCGCACTGATTTCAAGTACTCGGCTTAACTGACCATCAAGCTGCAAGATGACCGGGTCGTCCGGATCAGGGACAACGCGATAGGCAGTGCGATTCGTGGTGTCGACGTTTACGGTGATATCAATCATGACGGTGAACCATCGGCCTCAGCCGCGAAGCCCCGGCGGTACCAACAGCATCAAACGTCCGCGCAGTCGCTGAACGTTGTTGTCTTCCAGAATAATGGAAGCTCCACGATAAGCAATTTCCGCTGTCACCAGTTCCCGGTGGTGCGCAGTACGCAGGCGACCCAAAAGAATCCCCATCAAAATAGCGAGACTCAGTCCACAAATAAAAGGCAACAACACAACGCCCGAGAAATTCATCCCAGTCCCTGGACTGACAAAGTGAATGACCGAACCCAGCACGCCGATCAATCCCGCATACAGCGCGGTGAACAGAAAAACGTCAGCCGTCATCTGGTGATACATACGTTCACCAGCGAGTCGTCTTTCCAGTGTGAATCGAATGGCGGATTCTGTAGCCGCGTCTCCAATCAAGTGGCAGACCTCTTCCACCTCTTCCGAGTTGGAGCGTATGTCGGCAACACCCAGCAGACCTTCACGCCGACTGACATCGCAAATTTTCATCATCGCACGAATCATCTCCTCAGGTGCGGTGCCCCCACGCACACCACGAACCAGCGCGATTTGCAGGGCTTGGCCGATCTGACCGGTGGAGAAGGTAAGCAGCAATGCCGCCAGCGTGCCGCCAAAGACCACGATGACCGGCTGCACCACATCAACGAGGTTTTGGGTACCGCTCATATACATTGCGAGACCCACCGTCAGCATAGCCGCCGCAAGAATGAGCGGTATTACTTGCCAGACCTCTACGCTGTCGTATTTACGCACAAACAATTCGTCTGAAGTCAGGGACACGATGTCTCAATGAATAGTCGGAAAAAAACGGGGGCTTGCATGCGTGCGAAAAATATGTTGACACATGCAAGCGTGGAAAGAGAATAGCAGAATACCCGCAGGTGAAAAGTCGGATTTCAGCGTTGAAATACCTGATTTTTCTGAAAAAGTTGCTACCGGGCAAGTTCTAGCCAGGGCGGCACGTCGGTCTCGACGTCACGCAATTGCGCATCCAGATTCAGCGCATTGTCGTCAAAGCTTTGTAGTAACGACCAGAATGCCTTGGAATGATCAAGATGGCGCGTATGTGCCAGCTCGTGCAACAGTACGTAGTCAACCAGCTCTGGCCGCAGAAAAACAAGCTTGTAATTGAGACTTAAGGTGCCACTTGAGGAATAACTGCCCCAAACGGAGCGCTGGCCGCGAATCATTAGTCGCCGGTAATGGAGACCGTGTACACCGGCAAAGTGACTCAGACGGGGTTCGAGGAACTGCCAGGCAATCTGTTTGACGGCCGCCGCAATCGCGCTGGCCACCTGCACCTTGTCGTGACTCGGTACGCCAAGTTCGAGATGTCTGTCGTTTTTCCAACGCACCAGAGGTAGCTGCGAATCCGGCTCGCGATAGGACACAACGATCTCGCATTCCATGGCCTGCAGCTGCAACCGGGTCGGCGGCCAGCTGCGGTAACAGGCCGGGGTTCTCTGATGCAATTCATCAAGCGCTGCCAAGGCCCATTCGCGATGAGATTCGACCAATTCCGGGATATCCCGACGCGCAAACCAACGAGGAATCGTGACAAGCAGACCGCGCCCCGGAGCCACCCGGAGTGTCGCTCGACGGGCACGCTTCGACACGATCAGCTCGTAATCGAGTGTGGGCTCAAGATCAAGTGTCAGTTGTGTTGCTGCTACCCCCACCCTTTTTAGGTCCTCTTTATTGACTATTCTCTGTCAGACTATAGATCGAAACCGCCCAAGATACCCAAGATGTCGCTACTGACGATCACCAGCATTCTGCTCACCGTATCGGCCTTTTTTGCCTACGCCAATTATCGCACCCTGAAATTGCCCACCACGATCGGCATCATGGTGATCTCCCTCGTGTTCTCACTGGTTCTCGTGTTGCTGGGCATGCTTGGCTATGAACGTGGTATCGAGACTGCCAGCGATATTGTCTCGCAAATCGAGTTCGACGAGACATTACTCAATGGCATGCTCGGCTTTCTGCTGTTCGCAGGAGCCATGCATATCAATCTACATGGCCTGTTGAAACACAAGTGGATCATTGGTCTTCTGGCCTCCGTCGGAGTTATCACCAGCACTTTTATCGTCGCAACCGGTGCGTACTTCCTGTTTGCTCTGTTCGGTTTCAATATTCCCTTTATTTATTGTTTGTTATTCGGTTCGCTGATCTCACCAACCGATCCCATCGCAGTCATGGGCATTCTGAAAACCGCCGGCGCCAGTAAATCGCTGGAAATCAAGATTGCCGGAGAATCGCTTTTCAACGATGGCGTCGCGATCGTTGTATTTCTGGCGATCTTTGGTATGGCCGTGCACGGTGAGGCGTTTAATGCGGAGAATATTGCAATCCTTTTCGCTCAGGAAGCATTCGGTGGTGCCTTGTTCGGATTCGCCTGCGGATACCTGGTGCTGCAGATGCTCAAACGCGTCGACAACTATCAGGTAGAAATTTTACTCACGCTGGCGTTGGTCTCCGGTGGTGCCACGGCAGCCGCAGGTCTGCACCTGTCGGCACCGATTGCCGTGGTGGTGGCAGGTTTGATGATTGGCAACCATGGGCGTCGTGATGCCATGAGCGATACGACCAAGCAACATCTCGATACGTTCTGGGAACTGATCGACGAAATCTTGAATGCCGTACTGTTCCTGATCATTGGCCTTGAAGTGATGGTACTGAGCTTCAGTGTGGAAATCTGGATTGCCGGGGTTCTAATGGCCGTCTTCGTACTCTGCTCGCGCCTGATCTCGGTGGGCATTCCGATCAACCTCTTGCGCAAACTTGACTTCGATTTTCACCCACATGCGGTAAAAATATTGACTTGGGGGGGCTTGCGTGGTGGTATCTCGGTGGCCCTAGCGCTATCGATACCCGCGGGTGCCGAGCGTGACGTCATCGTCGCGGTCACCTATGTGATCGTCGTGATTTCCATCCTTTTGCAAGGTTTGACCATCGGCAAGCTGGTCAAGGCAACGGCGATCGATCAAGGCGATGAGGTCATTGCAGAACGTGCGACATACACTAGCGACAACCACTAATGAACAAATCCCATCGTCGTTGGTGTTTCTTCCCTGACTGGCAATAACGCCTGCAGAAGACGCAATAAGTCGTCAGGGTTGACAGGCTTGTGCAGTACTTGCAAGCCCGTGCTTGAGACTTCTTTCAAGCGTTCGGGCGATGTATCACCCGTGATGATCACAGCTGGCAGACCCGTTTCAAGCGATTCTCGTACGGCTGCGACCGCGTCAATGCCATTGAGACCATCTGGCAGCCGATAGTCTGAAAAAATCACATCCGGTATCTCGTCACTCAGGGCAATAATTTTCAAGGCATCACGCGCAGATTCCGCGAGCATGACTGTACAACCCCAGCCTTCAAGCATATACCGCATGCTTTGCAGAACTTGATGTTCATCATCGATAACAAGCACTCGACGCCCAACCGCTTCAACCGGAGTAGCACTGGCTTCCTGCTGAACAATTTGGGCGGGATCACCAGCCGGCACATTGATGGTAAATGTAGTGCCCTTGCCCTCATCCGAATGCATGCCCAGTGGCAAGCTCATCAATTCACATAAACGCCTGACAATTGCCAATCCCAGACCCAGACCCTTACCGCTATCTCGTTCCGGGTTTTTCAACTGATAATATTCGGAAAACACATCATCTCGTGCTTCAACTGGAATACCGACACCCGTATCAGCCAATGTGATACGAATAGTGCCATCACCCAATGGTTCACAGCTCATAGTAACGCCACCTTCTTCGGTGTATTGCACGGCATT
Source organism: uncultured Granulosicoccus sp. (assembly GCA_937924505.1). The sequence continues at coordinate 69,079 of CALDSR010000005.1, forward strand.
CGAAAACAGGTTGCGAAGTACACGCTCAAGTAAAATAACATCGGTGTAAATCACCGACTGACAATCATGTATCGACAATTTCAACTGCTTTTTCTGCGCCTGTTGGATGAACTGCACGTGCAAACGATCAAATAGCGTACGCACGTCAGCATGCACGGGATTGAAATCAATGATCTCTGCATCCAGACGAGAGACATCTAGCAAACTGTTGAACAAATCATTAAGCGCTTCCGCCGACTTGCTCATGTCATTGATAATACGTAACTGATCAGGCTTATCTTCACGATTACGTAAGGCACTCAAAAACAAGCCCATTGCATGCAATGGTTGACGCAGATCGTGACTAGCGGCGGCGAGGAAGCGACTTTTGGCAATGACAGCTCGCTCGGCAATGCGCTTCTCGCTGGCCAAGCGTTCCATCAGTTCGATATTTTCAAAGCGCGAGCCGATCAGTTCACGATACTGGCGGTTACCACGTAAAGCCAAAAAGAAATTCACTGCAAGAAATATTAAAATCAAGATACCGGTCAAAACCAAGGTATCGTTATCCGACATGATGTGAGTGAGGGCGAGCGGTATCACCAACGGCATAGAGAATGACAGGAAGGCCGGCAAGTACATACTGCCCGATGCGGCACTAACCGCCACCAAACCGGCAAAAATGGTTGAGACCAGCAACAGATACTCGGTGCTGTATAACTGATAAAACATCAGTGGCCAGGCACCCCAAATCATTCCAGCTGCCAAGGTGCCGAGCCAGAAGTAAGGGCCCCAGACCAAGCGTTTCTTCGCCGCACCATCAGCCTTCAGATACGCCAGAATAATCCAGATTCGCAGCGCTGTTGTAATACCGACAACAGCCAACCAGAACAGCAGTGCAGATTGAGGCAGATGATGCCAAAGGAACATCGTAACCAGGATGGCGCACAACATGGCACCGGCGATCAATACCGGACCTTGCTGATAGATCATCCGGATCTGTTCGTGGTAGATTTTCGAGTTCAGTTCAGTCACAGGCAGGCCTGAGGACTCTGCAATACAGGAAAGTATGCCACTCTGCGAGTTGACGAAGCCGTTAACCTGACCGCATCTCGGGCCAATTTAGAGAAAAGCCCGTGTAAAGCGCGAGATTTGCGCACCGATATTGTGACGCGACAGTCAGACTTGGATACCATCAAGACTATCAACCACTAGACCAAACGAATCGATCGACATGAGTCAGGAAATTACACTCCACTACAAAACCGCAGATGGCGACACACGCACTGTCGACGCCCGGGTTGGGGACAGTGTCATGGACACTGCAATACAGAACGACATTGACGAAATCGTCGCCGAATGTGGCGGCAGCTTGATTTGCGCAACCTGCCACGTCTACTTGTCTGCCGATACCGCCGCACTGTTTGACGAGCCGGAAGATGCTGAACTCGACATGCTCGAAGGCGTTGCCGATGAAAGACGTGAACATTCACGTCTGAGTTGCCAGCTGATCGTCAAGGCTGAACTTGATGGTCACACCATCGAAATGCCGGAACGCCAGTAAACGCACATGCCAAAAACGCCAACACTCATTGACGGCTTTGATCGCATAGGTGAAGAGAATGCGTTCGCAGTTCTTGCACGCGCAGGCGAACTGCAAAAAAGTGGCAAGGACATTATCAATCTCGGTATCGGGCAACCGGATTTCCCAACACCGACGCATATCGTTGAGGCCGCTATCAAGGCCTTGCGTGATGGACATCATGGCTATACGCCTGCGGTGGGACTTCCAGAACTTCGCGAAGCAGTAGCCGCTGATCTTAACGGGCGTTACGCATCCAGCGTCAGCCCTGACAATGTCATCGTGCTACCGGGTGGCAAGGTCACGATGTTTGCAGCAATACTGATGTTTGGCGAACCGGGCGCCGAGATTCTGTATCCCGATCCGGGCTTTCCGATCTATCGATCGATGATCGAATTCACCGGCGCAACTCCAATCCCCATACCGATACGTGAAGAAAACGCGTTTGCTTTCTCAGCCGAAGAAACCTTGTCACTGATCACTGACAAGACGCGTCTCTTGATAATCAACTCGCCAGCGAATCCCTGCGGGGGTGTCACCCCTCGACAAGAGATAGACACATTGGTCAAAGGTCTTGCTGAGTATCCCCATGTCGCTCTGATGTCCGATGAAATCTATGACCAGATGACCTATGACGGCGAAGCGCATGTGAGCTTGTTGTCGTACCCGGAAATCCAGGATCGGCTTATTCTTCTCAATGGCTGGTCCAAAACCTACGCAATGACTGGCTGGCGATTGGGTTATTCCGTCTGGCCAACACCCTGGTATGACGCGGTCAGAAAGCTTGCGGTCAATTGCTGGAGCTGCGTCAATGCACCTGCACAACAAGCGGCCTTAGCCGCATTGACAGGACCACAAGACGCGGTCGCTGACATGATCAAGGAATTTGACAGGCGTCGAAAAGTGGTTGTCGAACGCCTCAATGCTATCGACAACATCAGTTGCGTGACGCCAAAGGGTGCGTTCTACGCTTTTCCAAATATCAGCGCGACTGGTTGGCAGGCCAAACCCTTGGCTAGCGCCCTGCTTGAGGATGCAGGTGTTGCAACCATCGGCGGGCCGGATTTCGGCATACATGGCGAGGGCTATATCCGCCTCTCCTATGCCAATTCACTGGAAAATATCGAACGCGCAATCGATCGCATCAATACATTTCTCAACGGCTGAGTCGCATGCAACCTTCACACACGCCTGATATTGCGACACGCGTATACAACCATAGCTTCAAACTCGATCCCATCGTTCGCAGCCTGCTGGACACTGACATCTACAAACTTTTGATGTTGCAAACGATCTGGAAAGAACGTGCTGATGTACCGGTGACCTTCTCTTTGATCAACCGCACCCGTACCGTCAGACTCGCTGACGAAATCGATGAACAGGAATTACGCGCTCAGCTCAATCATGCACGGACTCTAAGACTGTCAAAAAAGGAATTGATCTGGTTGACAGGTAATACGTTCTACGGCAAGGCTCGACTGTTCACTGGTGAATTTCTTGACTGGCTGAAAAATTACCAGCTACCTGACTATCAGCTGCGTGTCGAAGATGGTCAGTACCTGATCGACTTCAAAGGCAGCTGGGCAGATATATCGTTATGGGAAATTCCCGTTTTATCGATCATCAGTGAACTACGATCACGGACCGCAATGCACGGCGTCGGTAGGTTTGAACTCGATGTTTTGTATGCTCGCGCAAAAGCCAAATTGTGGGAAAAGGTAAAGCGTCTTGATGCCTTGCCAGATTTGAAAATTGCCGATTTCGGCACCCGCCGTCGGCATAGCTATCTTTGGCAACGCTGGTGTATCGCAGCGATGCAAGAGGGCCTGGGTGAAAAATTTATCGGTACCAGCAACATTCTCATGGCCATGGATCTTGATCTTGACGCAATCGGTACAAACGCGCATGAATTGCCTATGGTCGAAGCATCACTAGCGAGCAACGACGAGGAACTTCGCGCCTCGACATTCAAGGTTCTGGAGAACTGGAGTAGAACCTACGACGCCAATCTGTTGATCGTTTTGCCAGATACCTATGGCACGACCAATTTTCTTGCCAATGCGCCAGACTGGGTAGCTGACTGGAGCGGTTTTCGAATCGATTCCAAAGAACCTATCGAAGGTGGTGAAGAATTGATCAGCTGGTGGGAATCGAAAGGGCAGGATCCCCGTGAAAAATTATTGATTTTTTCCGATGGGCTGACCGTCGAAACCATTGAGGAGGTCTACAAGCAATTCAACAAGCGTGTACGGCTGAGCTTTGGTTGGGGCACTCACCTGACCAATGACTTCAGTGATTGCGCGACAATCTACAATGAACAACTAAAGGCCATTTCTCTGGTTTGTAAAGTCACGCATGCCAATGGCAAGGCGACGGTCAAGCTGTCTGACAATTTCGACAAGGCAACCGGTCCAGAGGACCAAATCGAACGCTACCGCCAGATATTTGGAGCAACCAATATGTCGCAGCAGGATGTGCTTGTCTGATCAACGTGTGCCAAGACGCTCCAACGGCTCACCAACGTGTCAGCCGCCGCAACAAGCCAAGCAGGACAAACAGAAATACCAACGGGAACACCAACGTCTGCATCATGAAAACAACGATGAGACGCAGGGTATTCTCACTGATAGACTCAGCGGCGACCTTGTATTCTTCCAGTCGTATGTCGATATCGATGCTCGATTTGACTGCCCGGTAAACATCACGGGCTCGTTCAATCAGCCCCTCCGGTTCTTCCTGAGTGCGTTCTTCCTGCACTTCCTCGTTGATCTTGCTGATCGCAACCCGTGCCTGATCCAGCTCAGCAGATGCCGCTACATAATCAGCTTCGAGAAAACTGCGGTAGACCCAGTCGTTGGCTATGGAAATCGCAGGCATCATGAAACGTAGTAGCAAGAGAAAAAGAAAAACCCTTTGCAACACCTGACGCCAGTGTGGTGAACGGAACCAATGGATACTGGCGATAACCATTAGCCCGACAAGCGTCAGTCCGATCAACAAACCGTGCCAGGCGCTCATCGATAACAATATTTTTTGCACACCAAGTGAGCTTGTTGCCAGCATCATGATCCAGGAGAAACGCTCAACAAGATCATTGATCGGATCAAGTATTTGTCCCGGTGTGAAATTCACGCCAACACCTGCCGGCTGCAAGGCGACTTCAGTCCCTTGAGCGACCGAAATTACGCCATTTAGCCCACGCGCCAAAGCATAACCCACCAAGGCTCGCTTGAAAGCGCTGTCAACATGGCCCTGACTGACGGTGTCCGCTGTTGGCAGCCATGCCATCAATCCGGCAAATACGACAGCAACGGTGAGCAGAATACGATTTCTGACATTCATCGAGCGCCACCATACCACCGCTATTTGACACCTTGTTTTTTTTTCGCCGTGTTCTCCAACGGTATAATGAGGCCACACCAGCCACCACCTGTGCCCCACCTCTTGCAAGCGAACCCACCACTGATCGTTACTCTGATGATTTTCATGCTGCTGGTGGCAACATCTGCACTTAGTGACGAAATCCAGTCATCATCGACACACACGAACGATAAGCCAGAAAGTGCTGCACCGAAGCTTGCCCTCGCAGTACTCAGTGGCCGTTCGTTATTTGGCAGCGGACAGACAACCCTGAGTGAGGCAGGTCGTGCTGCATTGCTTAAATTGATCGATGATCTTCATAACTATGAATCCATCGTATCGATTCGGATTGTCGGCCATACCGACAATGTCGGGAGTGAAGCTGACAACCAGGCATTATCCTTGAAGCGCGCCGAAGCTACTGCAGCAGTGATTCTACGAGCTTGACTTGTGGCACCGATCTGACCAACGCGGAATTTTCAGTTACCGTGTCCGCCGATGATTTTAATGCCGCCGATCCCGGCACTTACGAAGACACTCTGACTCTGTTCGTAGAAGCCATTTAAACTGTTTTTTCGTATTTCGCGAATACTCGATTCGACTGATTTGAGCAGGATCAGCGCAGCTTGCGAGCTGCGCTGATCCATCGATGCAGCATTAGCCGCTGAAACGAATATCGCGATAATCGTTAAAATGACCACCCCTACAATCAAGCAGTTGATCCAAGGCTTTGGCCATGCGCTAATCTTCGGTATGCTTGTTGTCGTGTTCCAGACGGCGCGGGCACAATCCAGCGTGGATTCCGATATCACGATGGTCAAGACCGAAGCTGTCAAGATCAGTAACATTGACGATTGGTTGATTGGCGTTTATACAGCGACCGACACCATCACCGGAGCGGCCTTCAGATGGGATGCACAATGTGTGTACTCCTCCACCGGTGCCTACCGCATCGAACTGACCAGCGCCAACGGTGGCAACCAGCTTCATCTGCTTAATAACGCAGGTGATCGGATGCGGTACTTCTTGTACACCTTTCATCGGCGCGGCTCGACTTACACAATCGAACGCTTTACGGATACGGTGGTCAATATCAATAATCTGAGTGGAAGTTTGTCTCTGACCTGCGCTGACGAACGAGTAGCAGGCACAAACCTCTGGTTTACGCCTGTCGTGTTCGCTGGCGATTTCAATGTCGCCCCTCCAGGTATTTACACGGATTTCATGACCTTGGTCGTCAGTCCGGAATAAGATAGAGTCAGGCACGAATTCTGTAGGGAGACAAGAGTCGAGGACAGCTGACCCACTCACATGCCAACGCCCAGATTGATCGCGGTACTGATGATTGCCCTCGTGGCGGGTGGTGCATGGGCCAATGGCGCCATTATCAAAGACGAACTATTCATCGGTGTGTGGTCGCCCTTTCGCGCAAGATGGGAAACCAAGGTACCAGTCTGCGTCTGGAATGAAGATGGCAAAACCTTGTATCAGGTCAGTGCGACCGGCAGCAACGGAAACACAGATTTTCGTTTGAGTAATGACGTCAATAACACGATTCAATACCGGGTCTTTTGGCATACCGGCCGAGCGTTCAACCGCCGTGAACGTTTGCAGCCGAATATCCTGTCTCGCAGTAGCTATCCATTTAGCACCTCCGCGCAGTGTGTCGATGGTCCCAGTGCACTCATCCGAGTTCGGCTTAATCGACGGGCGGTTGATACGGCCCCACCGGGGATCTACAACGATCAGTTGGTACTGACCATTTCACCCCTATAAGCAATGGCCAGGCACCTAAGCGCTAGTCAAGATATCGGACAAAATCGTCAGAGGGTACTCGCGTTGTCACGAGTGTATTTTCAACCGCCGAAGCATCTGCGTATCCGATAGCCATACCACAGACAACCACTTCTTCGTCGCTCAAGGGCAGCACTCTTCGGATTGCGTGATGGTAGTCAGGCCAGGCGGCCTGTGGGCAAGTATGAAGCCCAGCTTCTCTTGCCAGAAGCATGATGTTCTGCAAGAACATACCGTAGTCCAGCCAGCTGCCAGTAGCAAGATCCTTGTGCACGGTGAACATAAGCCCCATGGGAGCGTCGAAGAACTGATAATTGCGTCGATGTTGCTGATGTGTTTTCTCTCTGTCGCCCTTTTTGATGTCAAGTAAGCCGTACAGATCCCAGCCCACTTGACGTCGTCTCGATACATACGGCTCAAACCAGCTAGAAGGATAATAGGCAACGTCCGGTTCGGGTTTGGTGCCCGGATTATCAAAGTCCTGACACACAGACTCGCACAGCGCATCGCGAGTATCACCCGTCATTACGTAAACCTTCCACGGCTGCATGTTGACACCACTTGGCGCTCGTGCCGCTGTTTCGAGTACTTGCGCTATTATTTTTTTAGGCACTGGAGTATCGAGAAAAGCTCTTATAGAACGCCGTGTTTCCACAGCTCGGCTGACCGATTCAGCATCATCGTAGCTGACAAATTTATCCTGGTTCACGTGAATTATCGAGTCCGACCCCACTGGATGCGGGATAACCCTAGCTTGACAAGACTTTGATTGTCAATACGATCAAGGAAAATCAGGGATACCACGGCTATTCGACTCTGTGATCTCCACTTAATTTTCCCGCTGTTGTCACGCCGGCCTTTGCGAGCTCAGCATGCGACGGGATCCATAAGGATTCATGATCATGCGAATACATTTCGTTTAAAAATGCCGGCGTAACCTTCTGAAGAGCGAATCGCTGTTTATCCTTACCGGCCTCAATGATCGGGTCTATCCACGGATAGTAATAAGGCGTTTCAAGCTGGTATTGATGAAATCCAAGTGCCGCCTTTGCTCCAAGAGAGCGAACTCCACCGCTGATATAAACGAGCGTGCAGGCCGAGAAGCAGTTACCGTCTACATGGGTATTCAATCCATTGCCCAAGATCGAATTTGCCATGCCTCGTGCTTCAACGATAACCCCTCCATCGCTTTCGAGCATAATGGTTCGAACGCTCGGATGCGCAGCAAGTATCGAGACAAAATCCCGAGTCGCGCCAAAAGTGATGTCACCCGTGAATGCAAGCATCTCGTTGTTCAGCAATGTCAGGGTGTACGATTTGGCGGAAGATTCACTCGTATGCACCGCCCCTCGCTGAGCGCGATTGTGCTGATAGCTCATGCTAAGCATTCCATCCATGACAGGGATCACGGTTATCAACAGACCAAAGAAAACGACATACAAATTCAAAGCTGAGCCTGAATAACCAACGCGTGAACTGGCAGATCGAAAACAGCCTGTAAATTGCCAGACAAGTAATAGCACCCACAGCGATGAGGTGAGAATCAGGACGATCTTACCAAGAACCGGATCCAACAAGAGCCTTGTCAATGCCAACCAATCCTGCATGGCAAGCAAGACCGCATTGGGCAATAGAGTATTGATGAACAGTGAACGAAATACAGCGAAATCACCGTTCCAATGCCTACTTACAAAGCTCATCATCAGTGCAGTAAACCATACCCCAAATCCAGTCGACCTGACAGGTGAACAGAATACACCCCGCGAACGCTGGAGCCGGTGGTAAAATCCATGGCCACACGGCCACAACCCCCGCCGCGGTAAGAAATTGTGTCGTTCAGTACAACCACGGGAAGCCTGTGTTAGGCGGAGTGTGAAGCAGGTCTATTGCTTGCTTTGACTTTCTGACGAAATCACAAGCAGATCGTAGAATCTGGCGGTAGCAATATTCCTGTATCAACCAATGGGGAAAGAATTTCCACAAGGATTCAAACACCGGTGAATGAACCAGTAACATCTGCGAACCGCAGCGATGCGGCCGTTAGCACGGTCACGAGTAAAAGAATCGCTGTCTGGGACGGATGGCGTGGTATCGCAATTTCCATGGTTCTCTGTGGCCATTTTTACGACATCAAATGGTTGTGGGAAGACCGCATGGGCGTCGATATTTTCTTCGTTCTATCCGGCATGTTGATGAGTATTATCCTGTTCGACAAAAGACAATCCCTCAAAGATTTTTACATTCGACGCTTGAGCAGGATCTATCCGGCTTTGCTGATCTTTGTTTTGACCATATTCGGCTTCGCAGCGCTGATGTCACTACCGTTCACAGGCTCAGAATTTATCTCGAGCCTGTTGTTCTTGCGCACTTATTTCCCCGTCGAGCCTGGGATCTGGGATACCCCGGTGACCATTGGCCATCTGTGGTCATTAAACGTTGAAGAGCACGCCTACCTATTTCTGAGCTTGCTGACACTGCTGATGATCAACCGGCGTCATATTGCACATGTGCTTCTGCTATTGACCGTGATCAGCATCGCACTCAGTTTCTACAAATATTTCACTTTGCCAGCAGACGCCTTCACTCTGCATTTGATAAGAACCGAAAGTTCAGTCGTTTTCATATTCGTTTCAGCCGCCTATGGCTTGCTGTACAGACAAGCCCGATGGTCGGTACATCCATTACTACCTCTCGCGTGTTTTCTTGCAGCTATGCTCTGCTACGCAGAGAGTGCGCCGACATGGCTGATATTTGCGGTCTCCCCCCTTTTGCTTGCTATCAGCATCAATCACCTGGAGCAGGTGCCAGAACTTATCAGCCGCTTGTTGTCCTTCACCCCGCTTCGCTATATTGGCTTGTGGTCCTACTCGGTTTACCTGTGGCAACAGTTCTTCTACGAATATTCCTGGAAAATACCGGGTGGTCCGATAGTTGCGGTGCTTCTCGCCATTGCAGTGGGCGCCGCATCATACTATTTTCTTGAAAATCCGGTACGCCACTGGATCAACGCAAAATGGTCTGCGAAGCCACAGTACAGGACCGGTTCGACAGCATAAAAATGATAAAGCTTGAAGAAACTGGCTGGATGCAAGCAATCGCATTCGCGACCATGCTGGTCTCTAGTATCGCAATATTCTGGTACTCGTTTACCAATCCCATTGATCACTGGGACATGCTTGCCTATGCAGGCTCGGTACTGTCACTTGGCGATATCGACCCGATTGCGTTACACGCAACCGTCTACAGCGAGATGCAGGCCTTCACAAGCGAAGCACAGTTTGAACTCCTGACCAAATCCACTTCTTACCGCGCAACCATGTACGAAGATGCTGCGGCGTTTTATCAACAGATACCCTTTTTCAAAATACGCGCCTTGTTCGTCTGGATGCTGTGGGCGGCAACCCAAACAGGCTTGGGTGCCTACGAGACGATGCACCTGCTATCAGCAGGATTCACGAGCGCGGCTTTTTTTATCGTGTATCTGGCGTTCCGTAAACACGTACATTCGCTATTTTGGGTTATCTCGCCTTATCTTTATTACGAATTCACTCAAAGCTTTTATGTACCGCGCTCAGGTGGCGTTGACGCATTATCCTTTTTTTGGGTTGCATTGATTTGCATAGCCTATGTCCGGTATCGACGCATACTGCTACCCTTGCTTGCCTTGTCAGTACTTGTTCGCACTGACCTGATTCTGTTTATCGCGCCGCTATTCCTGCTTCTGTATATTGAGAATCGTTCGACGTGGCGCCAACTTTTATTCTGGGGTATAGCAACGCTCGCACTATATACAGGCGTCAACAACTGGGCAGGCAATTACGGTTGGCACACCGTCGTTTACTACGTGTTCGTGACTGACATGCAGGCAACGCATCCTGAAACCTATTCTGACTATCACATCTCACTAAGCGAATACCTGGACTTCCTGATCTATCCAAGATACTGGATCAACAAATGGTTTTGGGTAGGCCTGGGATCCGCCTGTGCGGCAGTTTCACTTTTTCACTTAAAAGGCGGCTGGATATCCCTCGAGGGAAATACGACGAGACACCAGCTACAACGCATAATAATAATCGGTGCAGTGTGCTTTTTGTACTCACTGGCGCACTATTTACTATTCCCGGCGGTCTTCATGCGTTTTTTCTTTGGACAATGCTTCCTGATGAGCATTTCGCTCATGAGTGCGCTGAGCTTTGCCACAGCTCGTGAGTACGTAGCAGACCCACTGACACGCTGACACGCTGAGAAAAAACAGGGACAACTGTTTTATCAAGCCGACGTCACTATCAATAAAAACGCGCTCAGTTAGCCAACATCATCCGGCAAAGAGCGCGTCACCTTCTACCGTGATGCGATGCATCAGTCGACGTTTGCCAGGATAGTCGTTCAATGCCATATGCCAGGTTGCCCGGTTGTCCCAAAATGCAACCGACCCAGGCTGCCACTTGAATCGATAAAGATTTTTCTCTCGCTGACAATGCTTGTAGAGGATCTGCAAAAGTGCTGCACTGTCAGATTCCGAGAGCTCATTGATATGCAGCGTAAAATCAGGGTTGACGTAGATCGCAGGTTTGCCACTGATCGGATGTCGGATTACCACTGGATGTACAGCATCCTGCGTGGCGGCATCCGCGTTACCCAGGCGACCAGCCAGATCGCTCTTGTTTTGGTTTTCGTAAGCTTTGGCACCGAAGGCATGCCGGCTTGAATGAGTTGCTGTCAGTCCATCGATTTCTTCTTTCAGCTTATCAGGGAGGCCTTCATAGGCCGCGAACATACTGGAAAAAATAGTGTCACCACCGGAATCCGGTAATTCTCTCGCAACCAGAATGGAACCAAGTGCAGGTATCTGATCATAGCTATGATCAGTGTGCCACTGCTCACCAATATTTTTGGTCTGATCCGCCTCCTTACGGACTTCAGCAATTTCCGGATAATCAGCGGTCGGTTTAAAAAAACGGTTGATATTTATAGTGCCAAAGCATCTCGCAAAAGCTATATGTTCTTCCGGCGTTAGCGACTGATCGCGAAAAAATAGCACGCCATATTCGCCCAAGGCCTCTTTCAGTAACGCCACAGGGAGCGACGACAGATCCGCCAGATTCAATCCACTGACGTAGGCACCTACGCCCGAAGCAGGTTCTACATGGGCTGACATCAAATCACCTCGTGATTTTACTATGGTCTTGTCTGGATACTATACGATAGAACTCGACAGATTAACCACACAGGCTGATTCAATACATTATTTTCAAGGCGATGTAAGGGACTAGATTAAAAACCAAAAACAAAACCTTGTACAGCCCGATAAACGAATACATCGCAAAATGGTAGCTGTCTCTCGTCATAGGAAACCATCTACTTTGCAAACGATAAACCCTATCCGGCATCAAGATACAAAATGACGACCATAGAACAAGGACCATACCGTTTATTACACAACACCACATCAGCAACGAGGTAAGCGACTCAACATTCATGTTTACTTCCTGATTTCACTAGCACCAACGTTGTCAATGTAATTACAACCACTCTGAACGATTACCTCCCAACTCGTCTCTCAACTTTCGATCCAGGCGGTCATACTCTTGCAGATATTTATGACAAGCTCCAGAACCCGCCCCACAAGTTAATTGAGTTTGCACGCTCCAACTACCATCTTCGCTTCTTTTCGCCTTTCTTTCTACAAAAGAGGGGTGGGCAAAGTGACCGTCTGGAGTGAAAACCCATAGAACAATTTCGTTTCTACTCTCAATTGTAAACTTGCTCCAGCCATTATTCTGAAATTCCCGAACTGATCGATCACCGCGCAACTCATGCAGCTTTGTCTGATACTTATTACTCTTTTCGACCATGGAAGCGCATGACACCAGAAACACACATAGCATCACACCAATGTGCATTCGTAGATTAGACATACCTGACACCATTCATACATGACTTTGACATATTTGCAAAAATAATCAAATAGAGTCAATTTACGAAAAACATTAAACGGAAAAATATAAGGTCTATCACAATTTTCAAAACGAAACAGCAACACTCTCAGCTCAGCGCTCAGCCGGGCACCGTACAATCATAACATTTTGCTAATTAGCATCTTGCTCATCAGTCAAACCGCCATACGAGATAGGTTTACAAACATGGAAAATCGACAAAACGCTAACTTTCGAGCCAAACAACCCTGAAATACAGTTCCAAGCACAGAGATTCAAGTAACCGCGAATCACTCGTTTTCCAACCAGTAGTTGGATAGTACCGATTTCTCCTGTCCAGAATAAATCTTAATTACTTCAAATTCACCGCTTGTAGCATTATTCGAATTCACAAACGAAATTATCTTTATCTTGGCAAGTGCGGTTCGATCCGAATCGATAAGGTCAATCGCAGTGTTAATCGGAAACACTCTGTTTCCGATCTTATGGAACGCGTAGGTGCACTGATTTTCAAGCTTACCAGTTGGATTAAATTGCAACACCCAGTTAAATTTTATTGGAAATCCCATTGGCGTTCTCAATGCACTTTATATAAACAATCATACGACAAAGTCAGTATTCAAAAGCCAGTATTTATACGTTTAACGCTCTTCCATCAGGTATTATAAAAAGCATGTTCACTATCCGATAAACTACACATCACGCGACTGATTGGCAGCTTAGCCAATCAGAACTGATATTTAAAGCTCGCCTGGAACAAAATTGCATTGTTCTTGTCGAAGTCGTCGGAATCAAATGCCTGAGCGACATATTCGGCTCTTAACCGTAAACCCGCGTTCGGTTTCAGTGCGATGCCATACATCACACCGAGAGTCGCACTGGTCATCGCATCAAGCCGGTAGTAAAAACTGACGAATCTGTCACCAGGTAGCTCAGATGCCAACGGAAATCCCGATCTGGATATAGACCCCGGTCGCAACGTCATTCCGAACAACTCGGCAGGCTGGGATCATGGAAATAATCAGAAAAGGTCAGTTACCGCAGTTGTCGATTGTTATACCCCGCAGTGTCGGCTGAAAGGCTCGGTTTAGGCGTCAATTATCGCTGGAGCACCCCAAAACTCACAGGTTGTAGCGCTCGCTTTCAATCACCTCGACACACTGCCTCTACATTGTGCCCATCAGGGTCGAGTATGTAGGCGGAATAATACGTAGGCCCATACTCAACGCGATATCCGGGAGCCCCATTAGATCGCGCACCCAACGCTAATGCAGCGCGATAAAATGATTGAACTTCATCATGTGTTTTCGCTTTAAAAGCAAAATGAATCGGAGGTATCGGACCCATCTCTTGAACAATACCAAACAACCAAGTCTCGCGCCCGAACCCTGTAACGTCGGCCTCTGTCAACAAGATAGAATAGCCAAATGATTCTAAAACAGCCTCGTAAAACTCACGACTTTTATCGATGTCAGATACTGGCAGATTGAAGTGATCAATCACAAGCTTAGTTGTAAATCATGCTCATTAACCCTTTGATTAAAATTATCGCAAGTCAAAGTTAGTAATTGATACACACAATACTGCATAAAGGCGCACTTTACAAAGGACTGGGTTGTGGGCAGCGCCCGCTTTCCAGGTCTTCAGCCAAGCACGGAATTTCAGGCTCTCCAAAATGTGTAGCTGAAATCTAACATCTGCCTTCTGCTGCATTTTACGAAGGACCGGGTGTGGGCAGAGTCCGCGTTCCGGGTCTTTGTAAAAGTGTCGGCTGCAATCATGAGATGGACTCCTTCCGCGACATCTTTTCAATTCCGGCATCGATGTGCCATGGTAATCGTCGCAAACACATCACCAACAATGTCACCAAGGAGTCCACCATGAATTCTACTGTCATTGCCGTCGATCTGGCAAATGATGTGATCGAAGTCGCTATCGCCAACCACTCAGGCAAGATCCTTGAACGCCTGCATCTGAAAAGAAAACAGTTTCACCAATTGCTCCTCCGGCGCGAGCCGGCAACGCTGGTCTTTGAAGCCTGCGGTACCGCTCACCACTGGGGTCGTGTCGCAACCGAGCACGGACACACTGTGTGCATCCTGCCCGCCCACGATGTCCCCCCTTATAGACAGCGCAACATGACAGACAAAGCCGATACGGGTGCTCTCATCAAAGCCAATAGGCTCGATGGCATGACCCCGGTGCCCATTTGCAGTGTGGAGCAACAACAGATTCTGCAAATACACTCACTACGCGAGCACTGGAAAAAAACACGAGTGCAGCGCATCAACGGCTTACGCGGTTGCCTACGTGAGATCGGCTTTTTCATTCCCCTGGGTGCCCGCTCTGTCG
>CALDSR010000006.1 GCA_937924505.1 uncultured Granulosicoccus sp.
GCAATGGCAGCCAATGATGCTGATGAGGATTTGGTACCGCAGACATTGCAACTTTTTTCTTTAACCTACTTTATCGGGATCTTCGGATTTCCACTTGTTGCTGGTTGGCTCATTGTCGATTTCAGTATATCGACGCTGTTGATTCTCGCCGCCATCATAGCGGCGATCGAAGCATGCATGGCGTTTGGCCGTCACCGATCCAATACTCGATTGCAGTATTCATGACTCCTTCGGGCACGTAGCCTGCAGTAGAGTTCACATACATAACGCGTATAGCGTATAGCGAACAGCATTGTATGCAGTCACTGTGACATTGCTCTCACGACGCAGCCGCTCTGGCCGTGAAAGGTAAATTGCGCCTCAAGGCGAAGATATCTTGACCTGCAAAATCAGACAATCAAGGCAGTACGGATTTACAGTTAAAACAAAAAACGACAATCATAGCTATGGCTTCCGCAAGTAACATTACAGCTACTGAAAAATCATGACGTTACGCAATGAACAACAAGCCCCGCTTGCCAGATCAGGTTAGAAGTGCCATTCGTAGTCGTCATTATAGCTATCGTACTGAGCAAGCCTACACGGATTGGATTATTCGATTCATCAAACATCACGAACTTAGACACCCAATGGAAATGGGGGACAAGGAGGTCACCGCGTTTCTGACACACTTGGCAGTAGAACGAAATGTCGCACCAAGCACTCAGAATCAAGCTTTATCGAGCTTGTTGTTTTTATACAAACATGTTCTGTACAAGCCTTTGGGCGACAGCATTCACATGGTGCGGGCAAAGCAGAACAAGCGATTACCAACCGTTTTGACTCGAAAGGAGGTTGGGGAAATACTGAAAATTCTACCTTCTCCATACGATCTGATTGCAGGCTTGATGTATGGCTCGGGTCTGCGTCTTATGGAATCGTTACGAATTCGAGTCAAGGATTTGGACTTTGAGCACCGGGCTATCTTTATCCGAAGCGGCAAAGGTGGCAAGGATCGGGTGGTAACCTTGCCGGATGAATTGATAGGCCTTTTAAAAGCTAGGATCGAATTGGTTCGTAACATTCACAATCAGGATCTCTGCGATGGGTATGGCGCAGTCGAATTACCCTTTAGCTTGCAGCGGAAATATAAAAATGCCGACAAGGAAATCGGCTGGCAATTTATCTTCGCGGGCAAGAATCGCTCGGCTGATCCACGCTCAGGGGAAATTCGTCGTCATCACATACACGAACAATCCATGCAACGCCATATGAAGAAGGCTGTGCGTGCGGCAGGCATTGAAAAACCAGCAAGTTGCCACACATTTCGACATTCATTCGCCACACATCTGCTGGAAAACGGTGCTGATATTCGTACTGTGCAGGAGCAGATGGGGCATCAGGATGTTCGAATCACTCAAATCTATACGCATGTCATCCAGCGTGGCGGACTTGGCGTCAGAAGCCCGCTTTCAGATATATTCAGCTTCGCCAAGAAAAAGAACTAACAACGATACTGTTCGACAGCCCTGAGGTTCCATTCAATACCACTACCTTTGCAGGATTCATCATGCTTCACATAGCCGCTCTCTATCACGAGGGGGGCTTTTAGAATGGGATTCCACCAGTCCACATACTCTAGCCAGTGTGACGTTTTTCCAACTCGCAGGAGCTGTGCCGATAGCTCTGGCCACAAATGGCTCGACACAGGAATGTTTGCCGCTTCTGCATGTTCGACACTGGCGAGCCATCCGGTAACACCACCAATTTTCATCACATCCGGCATAACCAGATCCGAGGCACGGGCGGACAACGCTTGCCGCATATCCAGTTCACCCCACCAATTCTCGCCGCTTTGAATGGGGGTTGCGAGTTTGGCAGCTACAGCGGCACTACCCGCGAAATCATGTGCAAGTAAAGGCTCTTCTATCCATGTAAGCCCTTCTTCATCAATCTGACGTAGTCGCTCGACAGCTGCTTCAACGCTCAGGCTCTGGTTGTAATCCACCATAAGCGCTACGTCCGGGCCGACGGCGTGACGCATGGCTCGGACGACCTTGATATCTTCCTCGACGGTTGGATATCCGATTTTCGCCTTTACACCTTTGAAGCCTTGTTTCACCCAGGCCTCAGCTTGCTTTGCGGTATCGCGTTCACCATCGTATCCCGTTCCGCCATACGCCCTGACGTCAACAGGTGACGTGTCTACTCGCAAAGTTAACTGCGAGATAGATTGCTCCTGTCTTTTTGCTTCGGCATCCCAAGCGGCCATATCGATACCGGCAAGTGCCATTCCGACAAAACCTTGTGTTCCGAGCAAGCGAAAACGATGACGCAGGACCGCATTCAGTACCGCTGGTTCGCTGGCCTCACCCTGTAATACTGGCTTGAGGTTTAACAGGAAATCGCCCAGTGGTTTTTGTGCAGCTGGGGTATACGTGAACACAATGGCATGACCGCTGACACCATCGTCAAAGTGCAGATCAATCAGCAACAGTGGACTTGATTCCAACAGCCCTCCCGCGACACGATGCGGCGGCTTTATGGGTATGAGCACGGCACAGACCTCAAGATCAACTATCGACGCCCGGCTCATACGTGAAGTTCTCGCTTAAAATTTGTATTTAAAACTGACCTGAAATATTACCGCATTACTCTCATGAGAATCGTCAGCATCAAACCGCTAGGCGAGATATTCGGCTTTGACTCGCAAGTACGCGTACGCGCCAGCAGAATTCCATACTTCATATCAACGGTTGCCCTGCTTGTCCCATCGAGTCGATGAACGGTAAACGTGCTCTCTACCACTCATCATGAAGATCCCGTAAACCTGACAATCTCTGCCTCTAGTTTCATTAATTCGCGTTGACAAAAGCCGATATGACTACAAATAATCTGACCATCCGGGTTAATCAGATAAGAACTCGGCATGCCTCGAACCTTGAAACTCTCAGCCGTCAAGCCGCTTGCATCGAACACGATATCGACATCGACCCGCTGGGGGCTAGTTAGCCTGATGGGTGATGCAACCAGTGAGAAATACCATTGGATACTCGATAGTTACTCAATTCCAGGCTAACTCTGCCATTTTCACTGCCGCTATACCTAAGCAGACAGCTGAGAAATGGCCGGAAAATCACTTGCAGCTTGATTCCCGCCGCCTTGAACACGAATTTGGTGCAAAATAGCACTCTCGCTCTATTGCATTTGATCTGCACCTAATCTGAGGAGTTCGAACCTTCATGACATCTGCTCGCGTTACGCTTTTGGGCGGTTCTGGTTTCGTCGGATCTGAGCTGACCGCTCGCCTGGCACAACAATTTGATGAGGTCGTCATTCTGACGCGGCGGGCACAACGTGTTCGCTCTGTCAGGGTCATGCCAAATGTCACGGCCATCGAGGTAAACGTGCATGATGCCGCCGCACTGTCAGAAGCCTTGCAGGGCTCTGATGTTGTGATCAATCTCATCGGCATCCTGAATGAATCCGGCAGCGCGGAAAAGAACAGCTTTCAGTCGGCGCATGCCGATCTGACCGCCAAAGTGCTTGAGGCTTGCAGCTCGGCCGGGGTCTCTCGTTACCTGCATATCAGCGCACTGCATGCTGATGCCGAAAATGGTAGCAGCCAGTATCTGAAGAGCAAAGGTGCCGCAGAGAACCACATCAAGGCAAGCAGCGGGATCAACTGGACCATCTTTCGTCCGTCGATCATTTTTGGTAAAGGTGATGCGTTCTTCAACCGCTTTGCCGGCTTGCTACGGGTGATGCCGGTATTTCCGCTGGCGGTTCCTGATGCACGTATGGCGCCTGTCCATGTCGGTGATGTTTGCGATGCAATGATCAACGCGATCAATGACTCGTCCACGACAGGGGAGACAATCGAACTGGTTGGCCCGGACGAATACACCTTGCGCGAACTCGTACAATACACTTGCGACGTCGCTGGTATCAACTCGAAGATTATCGGCTTGCCAGACTGGGCTGCACGTTTGCAGGCTAGAATAATGGAATGGGTTCCTGGAAAACCGTTTACCCGTGACAACTACCTGTCATTGCAAACCGACAGCGTCGGTTCAGCGGGGACCAAGCCGCAAGCAACGTCATTGGATGCCGTTGTCCCTCGCTACTTGGGCGCTAATGACTGGGCAGGCCAGTTACAGAAACGTCGCGCAGGTGCACGTCGCTGAATCTGGAATCCTGCTGACTGGGTGAACGGGTTCTGGCGTAAAGTTTATACGCCGCTAGGAGGCTTGGCCCTGTGCCGCTTCGTCCAGATACGCCTCCATGCGCATCGCACGCTCTTCCGAGGGTAGTTCGGAAATTTTCTTGGCTAGCGCATAAAACGCATCGAGGTCCTCACCTGCTTCAACGTATATAGCGGCGAACGCGGGCACGTAGCGTCGGTACGTAGCGACCGCCAGCAAGCGGGCATTGTTCAGATCACGACTGAACCAGTTGTCGTAACCGGAGTAACCATCCCAGCTATCCTTCAGCGCTGCATAGTTATTGCGCATGTCATCGAACACCGCCTGCTTGGCGTCACGCTTGACAGACTCTTCCAACGATTGCTGATACAAGGTTTCAAGCGCAGCACGAGTTGTTTGCAGCAGTTCAACGAATTCTTTGTTGCGCTGGAGATAGGCGTCATAAGCACCGATTCGCGTTGATTCACCACGCGACCTAAGCCAGCGTCTGGTCCCGTTTTGCTCAACAAACGTCGCAAAGGCTTCATTGAAATTACTGTCGTCCTTGACGTACAGCACCTGATGCGCAAGCTCATGAAACAACGTGCCGACAAACCGTATATCGCCGCCGCGCAACATGGTGTCGAGCACCGGATCATCGAACCAGCCAAGAGTTGAATACGCAGATGCACCACCAATCGTTACGTCAAAATTTTTCTCGCTCAGTGTGTCGGCATAGCGCTGCGCATCCTCACGATCAAAATAACCGCGATAGCTGACACAGCCAGCAACCGGGAAACACCAGACTTTGGGTGTCAATGAAAACTCTTCTGCGGCGACAACATTCCAGGTCACCGCATCTCGCCCGGTGGCGGCATACGTGGAGTAACTATCATTATTCGGCAGCCCGAGTTCCTCGACCGCATACACTCGCGCATCAACCAAGGTCTGCAATTGCTGACGCAAGGTCTCATCGGTATCCTCGCTTGCCAGTAATTTATCGATCGACTCACGGGATTGCATCAACCTGAGATGCCCGCCTATCGCCTGTGAGTAATAGGAGACCGTGCTACAGGCACTGGTAAACAGCACGGCAATCAGCAACGAGATTCGAGTAAGCGAAGGTCGAGATAACATGCACTTAAGTGTACCATCGACACCATGAGCGACAGCCCCGTCCATTGCTGATGAACACCTATCTCGTCGGTGGCGCCGTGCGTGATGAACTGCTCGGCAAGCCCGTCACGGATCGTGACTGGGTGGTCGTTGGCAGCACACCGGAGGTGATGCTTGAACATGGCTATCGCCCCGTCGGCAAGGACTTCCCGGTTTTCCTGCACCCGGACACCCATGAAGAATATGCCCTGGCGCGGACCGAACGAAAAACCGGGCCGGGCTATCACGGCTTCACCTTCAACACCGATGTCTCTGTGACGCTCGAAGAGGATCTTGAACGTCGCGACCTGACAATCAATGCAATGGCGCGCGATGCAAACGGGAATTTGATCGATCCGTACCACGGTAAACGTGATCTCGACGATCGCATCCTCCGACATGTATCAGATGCCTTCATGGAAGATCCCGTACGCGTCCTGCGCGTGGCCAAATTCATGGCCCGCCTGGCACCGATGGGGTTTCGCGTCGCCGATGAAACACGCGAGCTGATGAGCGCCATGGTTGCCAACGGCGAAGTCAACAACCTGGTCGCCGAACGCGTATGGCAAGAAATGCAAGCGGCCATGCTCAGCGATAAGCCGCGCGTGTTTTACGAGACCTTGGCCGACACGGGTGCGCTCAAGATCGTTCTGCCGGAAATAGACGCACTCTTTGGCGTACCGCAAAAGGAAAAATGGCACCCGGAGATTGATGCGGGTGAACACACATTGATGGTGCTTGATCAAGCGTGTCTGCTGAGCACATCTTTAAATGCCAGGATGGCCGCGCTATGTCATGATCTTGGCAAGGCGACCACACCACCCGCCGACTGGCCGTCCCATCATGGGCATGAGGAACGTGGCCACGCTATTGCGGAATCACTGGCCAGGCGCTTGCGACTGCCAGCCAACATCCGCGACACCGCCATGCTGACAGCGCGCCACCACACGCACTGCCATGACGCAGAAGTACTGACAGCAGGCAAGCTCACCAAGCTACTCAAAACTCTTGATGTAACACGTAAGCCTGAAAGATTCGCCGAGATATTGCTGGCTTGCGAAGCGGACGCCAAAGGGCGCCTCGGTTTTGAATCAAATGACTACCCACAACGTGACTATCTTCTGCAAGCCGCGGATGTATTTCGCCTGGTCGATGGGGCTGCTGTCGCCGCTGCCACGGAAGACAAGCGCAATATCGCCAATCATTTGCATGCCGCGCGCGTCGAAGCAATAAAGATCTGGCGACACTCCTTGAACAATCAGGTAAGTCACTCAGACAGATAGCCAGGATCAGCGCCCGGGTCCAGTTCCAGTAGGTTGACCAAGCGCAGGATAAGTTCACCCACGATCGTGTGGCCAACAAGATAGCTTCAGTCGCACGCTCAGTAACCTTCAGGTCGACCACCACTGACTCGGAAGCATTCGACAATGATGACATCTGACTCAACCCGCAAATCAGAGAGACATCACTTGGTTAGTCTATCGAAACAATCTCGGCGTCCGGATCAAACGCCAACCAGGCAAACGCAAAGTGCACTCCGCGATCGCGCTGTTTTAATTGTGACCCTTTCAGCGCTCCCTCGGTAGCAAGACCAAAGGCATTCCAGCGTGAGCGTGTTTCCCGATCGACAATCACACCGTCTTGCGAACTGAAAGTCAGTGTCTTCTCACCCACTAGCCGACTGAACGCTGCCGCCGCTGGAATCAAGCGCGATTTGGCAATCACACTCTTATCGAGCGCCGACGTTGCTGTTGCTGCAGCAAAGACCGCAATCGGTTCCTGGTCAATGGAGATGTTCAATACCGGTTGCTTGTTCAAGGGCGTGACCGGGACCAATAGTGTGTCTTCGTTGATACCGATAGTAAGCACCCGCTCCATTGGTGGTAGTCGTTTGTCATGCTCCCCAAAAAAAAGAAAAGGGTTGCTTTTGATGTTGTCATAACCCGCATAGGGATTCCGCCCATAAGAACGTTGATGGCCGGTCTCGCGTGACAATACTTTCCCATCGGGGAACGCAGAGACGAAATCTTCAAAGCTCACGATCTGCGACTTTATCTGTTCAAGTCTGAATTCGTTGTAATCGCCGAGCAATCCAACACCGTTGAATTGCTGCCACCAGGATTCAGTCTGTCGGTCGTACATGACAAGATCACTGTTGCGCAAACGCCCGGTTGTACCGAAGTCCAGAACGCGGTCATCAACCGTGCGATCAAATACGATTGATGCGTTACACAAAGGGCAAAATGTCACCGCGACCGGTTTCCCATCAACCACATCATTGACGATCTCGTGGTACATCATGATCTGCAGTGGGTAAGCACGGGCTTCGTCACCCATTTTCAGTGCAATCACCGGCTCGACTTTTTTAATCCATTTGGCGGCTGAGGCGGTATCGACAAACACCGGTTCATCCACCGAGGGGATACCGTCTTTCGGCGGTCCGCCAGACGTAAATTCGTCGAGAGCAACCGAGCTATTTTCGTAATCAGTTAGCGGAAATTCACGCTCTGGAAACTGCGCCTGCGCCGCTGCAGCCTGAGCAAACCACAGACCACAGACCAGCAAAAGCCAGGAAGAGAGTTTCGTCTGATTCATCACCACTCCAGTCTTGTGAGAGAGCGACAGGCAAGACGCCCGTCGGTCCCTAGTCAGAGTGCGATACAAGTGGTTTGGTTCAGTGCCTCAGCACAAGCCGATCAAACCGCTTTTCCAGCCAGGGCAGCAACTCGCCAACCCAGGTGTAGGCCAGAGCCCAGGCCAGAATGACACCTGAGGTGTTGGCTACCATGTCGATGACTTCAAAATGCCGGGTGGCTGTCATGCCTTGCAAAAACTCGATGCCGATGCCCATGGCGATGAAACCAAGCACCAGAATCAGTCGCGTCAGATCGTGGCGGTAGATCTGTGCAAACCAACCCATCAAGGTGGCATACGCAACCATATGCATGACTTTGTCCTGCACCATGAATACCTTGACGGCGGTGGGCACGTTGATGATGGACAGCACAAATACCGTGCCGACCATGGCCAAGCCAATACCCAGCCATAACCACTTGTAGTGCAGGTGGTGGATCGCCAGAACACCCCTTGTTGAGAAATCGAATTGCATGCGGAAAACTACGTTTGTATGCCTTTATCTATCGGTCGATCCGGACATAATATGAGTGACTTCAGAGCCGGATGGTTACAAATACGGAAGCCGCAAGGATCAAAACGATAAGCAGATGCCCGATACTCGAGATACACAGCGGGTGAGTCCAGGCGCCGCCGCGTAAACGGGCAGCTACCATGACCAGCACACAGTAAACCGTTATGACCACGCTCACCCAGAGTGCCACACCGCCAGCCTCAAGCGACCAATTGAGCTTGTCGCGTCCCTCCAGAATCCACCCCGTCAAGGCGTAGACCATAAAGAAACAATTCAGCACGATAGGAATCAGGAGTAACGCGAACTGCATCACAGGACCTGCCACACGGGTATCCCCCGCTATGCGATTCATGTCAGGCAAAAGCTTCGGTCATTTCGGTTGAGGACGTCAGCGGCAAGCATAACGCTATTGCCGAACTTTGTTCGTGGTTTTCAGTCTGAGCTGATGGTGCAAGGCGCTCTTGCTCTTCGGTACCAGCCACCAGGCCAATTCAAGGAGACTTCCATGTCACATCAGTCTGCAAAAACTTTGCTTACCGGGCTCATTCTGATTTTGTCGTCGACGTCCTGGGCCGGTGAAGCAGATGTTGTCGGCGGCGCCATTACAGCGCTTGGTGACGGACGTTTCCGTGTTGACGCAACCGTTCGTCATGACGATACAGGTTGGGATCACTACGCAAATCGTTGGGATGTGCTGGCCCCTGATGGCACCATTCTCGGTAGCCGCGTGCTGGCTCACCCGCATGAAAATGAACAACCGTTCACACGCTCACTGACCCTGGAGATACCCGCTGACATCACCGAGATAACCTTACAAGCGAACGATTCGGTTCATGAGCTTGGCGGTGAGACATTCACTTTGCCGGTTCCGCACTAGCCGATTCCGGACCCGCCACCTTGCAACCAAAACGACACACGCTTGGCAAGTCAGCTCACAGAGCAAACACAATGAACAGCAGAACGCCAAGCCCCAGACGGTAGATAACGAATGGTCCCATGCCAATACGATTGATCACGGCAAGGAAGTAATAAATACAAACGAACGCACTGACGGCTGCCAGGACAGTGCCCAGAAACAAGGCGCTCCACTCAACGGCTTCCGTGCTTTCAACCAGGTCCTTTGTCACTCCCAGACACGACACAACGATGATCGGGATGGACAGCAGAAAGGAATAACGTGCAGCCGCCTCTCGCGTCAAACCCAATAACAGGCCAGCGGTGATCGTGATACCAGAACGTGAGGTACCGGGAATGAGCGCTATCGCCTGTGCCGCACCAATAAAGAGGAAATCCTTCCAGCCCAGGGTGTATTCACCACGCTGACGCTTGCTGACGCGATCGGCATACCACAACAACAGCCCAAAGATTATTGTGGTCGCCGCTATGACCAATGGTGAACGCAAGTGCGTTTCGATCGTATCCTTGAATAACAAACCGACCAGACCTGCCGGTATGGTTCCAAGCAAAACGCCCCAGGCCAGCATTGCCTCGGCGCTCATCCCCTTGCCTGTCAAGGATGAAAAGAAGGCTTGCGTCAGTTTCAATATGTCGTTGCGAAAATAGAACACCACGGCGATCAGCGTGCCGAGGTGCACCGCTACATCAAAACTGATGCCCTGATCTTCCCAGCCAAGTAACTGTGGCACGAGGATCAAATGCGCAGAGCTTGAGATCGGCAGGAATTCGGTCAGCCCCTGCACCAGAGCCAACACAATGATTTGCACAGTATCCAAGTCGATATCCGGTTAGCGGAACAATGGCTTCACTCAGAGCCGATGGGAGAGATCGTGAGAACGAAATCCGCGAAGCTCGTGATCATAGCCCTTGCCGAGCGCCATTACCTGAAAGCGTTCACCCATTTCACCGGGCAAGGTGAGCATTTTGACCGACTTGTTCAGCGTTATGCGATCGACTTCGCTATCCAGCGTCCGTACAACGGCGGCAGCCAGCTCACTCAATTCATTCGCGAGCAAAAACTGCGCTTGCGAACCGTAACCAAGCAATTCAAATCCGGCATTGCGTCCGGCACGGGCAACACGGGTGAAATCAACATGTGCCGTGATGTCCTGCAAGCCCGGATAAATCAGCGGCTCATCGTGAGCGCGATGCTGGTAGTAACACGCCAAGGTGCCAGTGACTCGCTCCGCCAGATAGTATTCACGCTCCGGATACCCATAATCAATCAACAACACCACGCCATTATCCATGCACGCCTGCAACGAATGTATCCATGGCTCGACCTGAAAGTTGATCTCTGACATATAACCCGCTGGCAGTGGGCCGATCGAGTCCTCAAGCGCTGAAACTGCGGAGCGCAGATCAGCACCAGCGGCAACAGGCGTCAGGCAGTAACCTGGGTTCTCGGGGCTGCGATCGACTTGATCATCGCCTTGTCGATCAACCGCGAGCTCTTTTAGCAAGGCAATCGACTGCACGGATTCACTGGTACGAAATCGCGTCACCGGCATCGCATCGATCACCTCATTGGCGACGATCACGCCATTGAAGTTTTCTGGCAAGGCATCCAGCCACGCCAGCTGCCCAAAGACGTTTTTGTCGAGCGTGGCTTTCAGATGCGCCTTCTGCCGATTTTGCAGCTCGGCGCTTGGCTCGAGAATCAGATATTGCACAACCGATGCGTTCGGCGTTCGCTGTGCAAGCTCAGGCAGCAACGACGCCGCCAGTGTGCCGCTCCCACCGCCAATCTCAAGCACAGTAGGCTCCACACCGTTGGTGACGATCTCGGCGATCTGCACTGCCAGAGACTGTCCGAACAATGGGCCGAGTTCGGGCGCGGTCACAAAATCCCCTCCCCTGCCAAATTTCTGTGCACCCGCCATGTAATAGCCCAGACCGGGCGAATACAACGCCAGGTGCATGAAACTGGCAAAATCGAGTGGGCCGCCATCGTCGATACGCTGATCTATCTGCTCCATCAGCCGCCTTGAATGCGCAAGCGCCAAGGCATCAGGCGCCGGTAGGCCTTCAGTATCGCCATCAGTGGCTTCTGACATAAATACCATCGTCTTACTCCACCTTGCCGGAACCTGAGCGGGCGTGCTGACCGCGCTCGATAACCAATCCCACTTGGGTCGAGCCTGGCAATGCATCCGGCTTGTGCAATCGCAGGCGGACCCAGCTAACGCCAAATTCGTGTCGAATCAGCGACACCACGGCTTCAGCCATGGTCTCAATCAGTAAATATCGGCTGTTACCGAGAAACTCCGTCAGGCGCAGGCTCAAGGTGTGATAATTCAAGGCGTCCTCGATATTCTCGCTCGCCGCCGCTCTGGCGATATCGGCGGCCATATCAAGATCCAGTACCACGGTTTGCGGGATTTCGCGCTCATGATCGTAGATACCGATGATGGCCTCTACGCGAAGGTCTCTGATAAAAATCCGGTCCATAAGCGCCTAGTGTAGGTCAGAACTCCGCGCTGGCGAGCAAACGGGTGTCATTCCTGCTTGAGCCCGCGGGAAAAATTCGCTATGCTTCTCAGGCTAAGCGTTGTGGAAGTGCCGTCTGGCGGTTCCACCAATCATGCAAAACTTTTCGGAGTAGTTCCCCATGTCCAGAGTGTGCCAGGTAACCGGCAAGAGCCCCATGTCCGGCAACAACGTATCGCACGCGAAAAATCGTCGTCGCCGTCGATTTTTGCCCAATCTGCATACACACAAGTTCTGGGTCGCCTCCGAGGGTCGGTTCGTCAGTTTGCGCCTTTCGTCCAAAGGCATGCGCATCATTGACAAGCGCGGTATCGACTCCGTCCTTGGCGAAATGCGGGCCCGCGGCGAACGCGTCTGATTCACGCACTGACGCAACCTGAACGTTACTACTGCGGAGACCAAACTCATGCGAGAAAAGATCAAAATGGTGTCATCGGCTGGAACCGGTCACTTTTACACCACCTCAAAGAACAAACGCACCATGACGGGCAAGCTGGAAATGAAGAAATTCGATCCGGTTGTTCGCAAGCACGTCATGTACAAGGAAGCGAAGATCAAATAATTTTTCTTCGCCTCAGGATTGACGAAAAAGCCCGGCCAGCCCGGGCTTTTTTGTGCGCAGTGTGTTTTCGTCAGGTTTGCACAGGCATGTGACAGTCACCGTTGGTCACAGCTTTGACGGCAAGTTCGTCTGCTGTCCTATACTCATTTTTCACCCATTAGCCTGATCTGCGCCGCCCCATGTCCGCTAGCACCGAAGTCTTGCTCGACGCTCAGGAGCTCGAGCGTCGCCTCAGTGATCGCGCCAGAGTGAGCGGCATCTCGATCAGGCTCGAGCGCGGTGATGTGCTCGGTCTGCTGGGCTTGAATGGCGCCGGAAAATCCACCACCTTGCGCATGCTCGCGGGCGTACTGACCAGCGATGCCGGTTCCATAACGGTCTGTGGTCACTCGATGATTGATGACCCGCTCGCGGCGCGCGCGTGCATTGGTTTTCTCCCCGATGAGCCACCGCTTTATGGCGACATGCGAGTTCGTGACTATCTGCGCCTCGTCGCACGTCTGCGGCGCCTGAAAGGACCGGTGATTGACAGCCGAATAGACGCTGTCCTGGAACAATGCAGTCTCGAGGAAAAAGCCCGTGCACTGATCAATACCTTGTCCAAAGGTTACCGCCAGCGCGTCGGTCTGGCGCAAGCACTGATTCATGAACCCGACGTGCTGTTACTCGATGAGCCCAGCAATGGACTCGATCCACAACAGATGGGCAGCATGCGCAAGGTCATTCGCGAAACCGGTCGCGAACATGCCGTCGTCTTCTCGACACATCTACTCAGCGAAGCGCAAGCGGTCTGTAACCGCATTGCGATCATGCACGATGGCAAGCTGGTGGCCGATCGCGCTGCCGATGGTGATGATCTTGAAGCCTTGTTTCGTGGAGCCACCGAATGATCACGACCGTTGCGAAACATGAAAGCTTGAGTGTCCTTCGTTCCATGCAGAGCTGGATAATCGCAGCGTTGCTCAGCTTGCTGTTTGGTTTCCTCTTTCTACGCCAGCTTGAAGCGTTTATAACCGTGCAAGCGACCCTCGCCCAACAGGATCACCCCGTGGGACTGACAGGCTTCATGAGTGTGCGTTATCTGGAGCCCTTGGCCCTGGCGTTTACCTTTATCGCACCGCTGTTTGCGATGCGCAGCTTCAGTGATGAGTATCGTCAGCAAACGTTTGTACTGTGGCAGTCATCACCGGTCCGCATCAGTGTCATCGTATTCGGAAAATTCCTCGGCTTGATGCTCGTTCAACTACTTCTGATTCTGTTGGCCATGGCAATGCTTGCCAGCATGCGCCTGTATGTCGCCGTCGATATGGCAGTGTTGATGTCCGCTTTTATCGGTTTGTTGTTGATCACATCCGCCTGCACGGCGGCGGGGCTTTATTTTTCATCACTGACCCGCCATGCGATGATTGCGATAGTGGCCTCTCTCGCCTTGTTGTTATTACTCTGGCTTGTCGGCAGCGCAACATCGACCACGTCAGGCTTACTCACCAATCTGCAACACATCGCCATACCGCCACATTTACACGGCTTCTTTCAAGGCTTTATTGATACCGGTGATGTTGCTTATTTCGTGCTCTTTACCGGGCTGTTTCTGGTCCTGACCATGATTCGCCTCGACGCACTGCGTCACACCGGACAATAAGCATGCGATCAATCAAATTGCATATGCTGCTATCGGCACTGGTACTTGCCATTACCCTGTTGTTGGGTTTTTTCACAACGCGCTTTCACACAAATTTTGATGTAACGTCCAATCAACGACACAGTCTCAGTGACGCGACGGTTGCCACCTTGAACGCACTGGAAGCACCGGTAGAGATCATTGCAGTGCTCGGCCCGGATGCCAGTTTACGCAATGGTGTTACTGCTCTCATCACACGCTTTCAAGCAATCAACGATCAGATCAGCCTGCGTTTTATAAACCCACAAACCCAACCAGCCGAAGCTCGCGCGCTAGCGGCAGATCCGGGCGGCGAACTGATTGTTCGAACCGGTGAACGCGAACAACGTTTGCAAAACCTGTCTGAAAGAAGTTTGTCGAGTGCCTTGATGCAACTGGGTCAGGAAACCAACCGGCGCGTAGCTTTCATTACCGGGCACAATGAACGAAGCCCTCTACGGACCAACAATGACGACTGGCAAATTGCCGCACAAAGTTTGGACAAGCTGGGAGTTACTGCGATCGAATGGAGCCTGGTCAGCGATCCTGTCATACCCGATAGCGTTGATCTTGTCGTCATCGCCGCCGCACAAACACCGTATTTTCCCGGCGAGATTGCCAGCCTGCTCAATCATGTCAATGCGGGCGGTAACCTGTTGTGGTTGCTGGAAACGCCGATCGATAGCGAACGCGGTCCGGGACTTGTGGATCTTGCCAACAACCTGGGTATCACCAGTTTACCCGGCAAGGTTATTGATACAGCCAGTCAGGCACTGGCAGCAGACACCCCCGACTTCGTCTTGCTTGATCGCTTCCCCGCCCATCCGATTACCGCCAGCCTGACCAGCCCGGTCTTGCTGCCACAAACCCGAGCCTTTGCTATCGACGCCTTAGCCGGGCAGGCACATCTGCCACTACTGGTCACGCCCGAGTCAAGCTGGACAGAAACCGGCGAGCTCAGCGGAGAGGTCCGCTTTGACGAGAACACCGACGAGATCGCCGGCCCTTTGCTACTCGGTGTCACCATCGAACGAAACAACACGCAACGCATCGCCGTGATCGGTGATGCAGACTTTGGCGCATCGCAATTTATCGGCAATGGGTCTAATCAAGCGTTCACCGACAGTCTGATGCTCTGGCTGAGTGGCGACGCCGATGCCATTGAATTTGTCACGCAACGGGCCAGCGATAGTGAACTACGCCTCGACAATCGCTCAATCATCCTGTTGAGCGCTGGTCTGCTTGCAGGTTTGCCGGTACTGATACTATTTATCGGCCTGCTGGTTCGCTGGCGCCATCGCCGCGCTTAAGTCACGTTGACCATGAAGAGCGCACACAAAAAACGCCAACGTTGGGTATACCTGTTGACCATGATCAACGTCGTGCTGATTGTGGCAATCGCCATCACGCTCAAAAAAGACAAGACAGCTGCGACAAAAAATCAACTGAACTTGAATGCGGTCAACAGCATGCAGTGGCGCCGCGAAGGTGACGCAGACATCGTCTTCACGCAGTCCGATGAGCAATGGCACATCACTTCACCTTGTTCTCTTCCGGTGAACACTCAAAGGCTTGAACCCTTGTTCAACGCACTTGCCAATCACGGCGAGCTGTATGCCGCCACATCCGTTGATCGCCTCGCCGCTGGACTTGAATCACCGCAGGCGATGCTACTCATCAATGAACAGGAAGTGGCTATTGGTGAGAAGGATCTCAGTGGAGAGTATCGGTATCTGCAACAAGGCGCCACAGTGACCCTGGTACCCGAATGGGTTCTGTCTCTGGTTAATAGCGGCCTTACCGGTGTCGCCGAACTCACCATTTTCCATGACGATTTGATCGCACTGCAACGCACCGACCGTAACGAGGCGATAGCCGCCGATGTGTTCAACAATGAACATCTGGCAGACTTGAGTGGCAATCAGATCGTTCTCTGGCCGATCCCTGAGTTGCCAGCGATAACCGGCAGCGTGAGCTTTGTGGCCATGTATCAAGACGGCCAGCAAGAAAATCTGGAACTGACCATGACCAATAGCTATGCCGCCATTCGTCGTGTCGACAGCCAGTGTGCGTATCTGTTGCCGCCTGATGCTGTGCCCGACAGCCTGACTCCCTGATGCCTGAGTTACCAGAGGTTGAAACCACCCGGCGCGGTATCGAACCACATCTGCGCAACAAAACCATCGTCTCCGTTCTGGTTCATGACAAACGATTACGTTGGCCAGTACCCAATGCTGTGCAACAGCTCGCCGGCGAACGCATAAACAGTGTTGACCGACGCGGCAAATACATTCTGATCAATACACGCGCGGGTAGTGCCTTGATACATCTCGGCATGTCGGGCAGTTTGCGCATCTGCTCATCGAATGATCCTTTGAAGAAACACGACCACGTAGAAATCATCATGTCCAGTGGCCAGATACTCCGCTTGCATGATCCGCGTCGCTTTGGCTGCTTTCTTTGGCAAGCCGTTGACGCGCCGGCACACGCACTACTGGCGTCACTGGGACCGGAACCTCTAACCGATGCATTCAATGCAGACTATCTCTTCAAAAGCACGCGCAAACGCCAGCTGGCTATCAAGAACCTGATCATGAACAGCGCTGTGGTCGTCGGTGTCGGCAATATCTATGCAAGTGAATCTTTATTCCTGGCCGGTATTCGTCCTGGCCGTGCCGCCCGAAGGGTGACGCGCAAAGAAACCACACTGCTGGTCGACACGATCAAGACCGTACTCGCGCGTTCGATCGAACAAGGCGGTACCACCCTGCGCGACTTCGTCAATAGCGACGGTAATCCGGGTTACTTCAAGCAATCACTACACGTCTATGGCCGCGAAGGTGAACCGTGCACCGCGTGCGGCAGCACCATACGTCAACGGGTGATTGGCCAACGATCAACCTTTTACTGTACCCAGTGCCAACAATGATTCAGACAGCCGCCGATCAGAATCAATGTGACATCGTCATCATCGGGGCGGGACTCGCAGGCCTGACGGCCGCGGTCGTTTGTCATGAAAACGGGCTCGACGTTCGCGTGCTTGAAGCACAGTCAAGAATTGGCGGGCGCGTGCACTCAGTCTATACACAGGCCAGCGACACCTTGATCAAAAACATGCATGTCGCTGATCTTGGCCCGACTTGGGTATGGGCCAAGTATCAACCATTGGTGCGGCAATGGCTGCAAGCACTTGACATTGAGTTGATGCCGCAGTTCGAACAAGGCCAGGGCCTGCTTGATCGCGATCAGAATCAACGCGCCGAACCTTGGCCATTGCCGGGGCAGGATGGTATGACGCGCATTCGGGGTGGCCCTCAAGCCATCATCAACGCGCTGTACGCCAAGCTGCCACGCAACACGGTTAGCCTCGATAGCCCGGTCAGCGCAATCAGCGCCGAGAGCAAGCAACTGAAAGTAACCGCTGACTCCTGTCAGGTGTCAGCACGGCATGTCATTGTGGCAACACCGCTACCGATCGCCGCCCACAGCATCAACTTCTCACCCGCCTTGCCCGAAGCGATGACCCAACTGATGCAAAGTACAGCCACCTGGATGGCACAACAGGCAAAGGTCGTCATTCAGTACGCAGACGCTTTCTGGCGAGCGCAAGGCTTGTCCGGTCGGATCGCCAGTCAAGTAGGCCCCTTGGCAGAAACGCATGATCATTCAACGGAGAAAGGTAGTCCTGCGGCGCTGTTTGGCTTTATGGGTGTCCCATACCATTTGCGTGAGCAGCATCGACACGAATTACCCGCGGCCATCACCGCGCAACTGATTCGCGTCTTTGGTGAATCAGCATCCGAACCTGAACATATTTACATTGAAGATTGGGCCGACAATCCGTGGATCTGCAGTCATGGCGAAAAAAACGGCCGTGGTCAACATCCGTCCGTGCTGGCACAGATTACCCGCGATACTTTTCTGCAAGGTCGTCTGCACTTTGCTGTCAGCGAGACGTCGGCAGTCAGTCCTGGCTTGATTGAAGGTGCCTTGCATGCCGGCGAATCAACAGCGCGACGGATAATCAAGGGCAAGCAAAAGTAGACAACAACACAGAACACAGAGCAGAGAACAGAGAACAGAGAACAGAGAACAGAGAACACAAACCAAAAACCGAACACCTGGCAGGTCGCCTGGTAGATCGCCAAGCCGATGCCTTCAGGCTCACATTCCCTCGGCTGTTAACCGCCCTTTTTCATCAATGCTTCGTATTTCAACGTGAGTTCAGCGTTGGTTTCGGTGTTGTCCGGATCTACCACAATGCACTCGACCGGACAGACCACTACACATTGCGACTCATCATGATGGCCAACGCACTCCGTACACAGCTGCGGATGGATTTCGTAAATCTCCTCCCCCTGATAGATAGCGTCATTGGGACATTCGGGTTCACAGACATCACAGTTGATGCATTCATCGGTTATCAGTAAAGCCATGACTATTGTTTACCGTCGCGCGCAAGCTTGGTATTGAAGGCATCGAGTACCAGCGGATGTACGAAATCGCTGACATCACCGTGCAAGCGGGCAATCTCACGCACAATACTCGACGACAGGAAAGTATAGTCCTGGGAGGCTGCAATGAACACAGTATCGACATCGGGTGCCAGATGCCGATTCACCCCGGCGATCTGAACTTCGTAGTCAAAATCTGAAATGGCCCTTAGTCCGCGCACAATGACCTTGCCGTCGACTTCAGAAACAAAGTCCACCAGCAAACCATCGAATGGCTGCACACTGACATTGTCGAGATCAGCGACAATCTCGCGCGCCATGGCGACGCGTTCGTCGGGCGAGAAGAACGGGCTCTTGCTTGAATTCGCACCGACTGCCACGATGACTTCATCAAACATGCGGCTGGCCCGCGCAACCACATCGGTATGCCCGACGGTCATCGGGTCAAAGGTGCCTGGGTAGATGGCAGTAACACGCATGGGAATTTCCTGCACGAACAGTTCGCATCAGTGTACCGCTAACCGCGTTGACTACGCGATCCTTGCGCGTTTAATTCCGTGACGCTGATACAAATTCGAGCAGCCAGGCGCTCACATCGCCATAGTGTCTTGCCTTGGCCATCGAATAACCAGGCGGAAGCTGCCCATCAATCAACTCACCTGCAGGGCCTTCAACATAAACCATTGCACCGTCGTGCAGATGCCCGTCGGCGAGCGCCTCAAGCGTCGGTCGTTGCAGATGGTGAGCAAACGGTGGATCGACAAAGACAATATCGAAAGGCGATCCAGTCCGAGTGGCGAGAAAATCTTCCGCGGCGCCACGCTCGAGAACCAGTCGACCCGCATGAGGCCAGCTGGCGACGACCTCAGACAAAGACCTGGCAGCTTCGACATCCTTTTCGATCAAGGTAACAAACGCCGCACCGCGCGAGACCGCTTCTATGCCGAGCGCTCCGGTACCAGCGAACAGATCGAGACATCGACTGCCGGCAATCCGCGATTGCAGCCAATTGAACAGTGTTTCCCGCTGTCGATCGCCGGTCGGTCGCAGTCCCTGGACATCAACCACTCCCAGTTTTCGTCCACGGAAACTACCGCCGATGATACGAACCTGCCCGGCGGACTTGCTCCTTGGTTTCGTTCTACTAGGGTTTGAAGGCACGGTGTTACGATGTGGCGGCTATCCAGGGTCAATAATACCGATTGCCTGGGCCCCAGGTCGCGATATCCTCAATCGACAAGCCTTTATTTTAAGCAACAGCAAAAGCATGGGAATTTTTAGTTTCCTCTCTCGTCAGAAAGCCGCCAAGGAAGCCGCCCGCACGGCAGCCGTAGAGTCGGCCAACGCTGACGCCCCCGATTCAACTGAGCCGGAGCTTGATACCAAGCTTGCCAGGACGCGCAGCCGATTCCGCGACAATCTCCTCGGCTTTTTCCTTGGCAAGACAAAAATCGACGAGGAGCTTCTGGAGGAGCTCGAGAGCCAGCTGATCATGGCGGATGTCGGTATGGATGCGACCGCGCGCATCATGGATGCACTAAACACACAAGTATCGCGGGCAGACGTCGGTGATCCGGACGCATTGCGCGCTGCATTGCGTCGCGAATTGACCACCTTGCTTGAGCCTGTTGAATCCCCGCTGGAAATTCCCGACAGCGATTCACCGTTTGTCATTCTGGTGGTCGGCGTTAACGGCTCTGGCAAAACAACCACCATCGGCAAGCTGGCCAAGCAACTGATCGATGGCGGGATGAGTGTCATGCTGGCCGCTGGCGACACCTTTCGCGCAGCCGCTGTAGAACAACTACAGACCTGGGGTGAACGCAATGAGGTGCAGGTGGTATCACAAGGCAGTGGTGCCGACTCTGCGTCAGTTATCTTCGACGCCCTGCAATCGGCGAAAGCACGCGGCATTGATGTACTCATTGCCGATACTGCGGGTCGCCTGCATACACAGGCAAACCTCATGGAAGAATTGCAAAAGGTCAAACGCGTATTGGGCAAACTGGACCCGACTGCGCCACAGGAAACTTTGATCGTTCTCGACGGTGGCACCGGACAGAATGCGCTTAGCCAGGCAGAGCAGTTTCACACAGCCATGCAACTGACCGGTATGGTAATCACCAAACTCGATGGCACGGCCAAGGGCGGCATCGTGTTTGCGATTGCCGAGAAACTCAAATTGCCGATTCGCTTCATTGGCGTCGGTGAACAAGTTGCTGATCTCGAAGTGTTCGAGGCGAACCGCTTTGTCGATGCGTTGATCGAACCCAATGATCATCAAGCATAATCACTGTTCCAAAGAGTATTCCGAGGCGTCCAACACATGATTCGGTTTGATGCGGTCAGTCTTGAGTACCAGCCCGGGCGCTTTGCCTTGCGCGATGTCTCTTTTGCGATGGCGCCGGGCTCATTCACATTCCTGACCGGCCATTCTGGCGCCGGCAAAAGTTCTCTACTCAAACTCATTGCTTGTCTGGAACGGCCGACCAGCGGCGACATCCACATCGGCAACATTGCCTACAGCTCTCTGAGTGCTCGCCAGGAGCCGACATTAAGACAACAAATGGGCATTGTCTTTCAGGACAACCAGTTACTGCATGACCGCAACGTCTTTGACAACGTAGCCTTGCCGCTGATCATCGGTGGCTACCGCTATGCAGACATCAAGAAACGCGTGTCTGCGGCGTTGGACAAGGTAGCGCTGTCGCACAAGGCTTTTGACAAACCCCTGTCACTGTCCGGTGGCGAGCAACAACGGGTCGGTATTGCCCGTGCCGTTGTGGCACGTCCGAAGCTGCTGCTCGCCGATGAACCCACCGGCAATCTCGACGCCGATATCAGCGCCGATATCATGCGCTTGTTGATGCAGTTCAATGCATCGGGCGTCACAGTATTGTTTGCCACCCATGATGAGACCTTGTTGCAGGCCTTCGATTACCCGCAGCTGACCTTGCAACATGGGCGTATCGTTGATAGCTCGAGACGCACAGCGCGGGTCGCTCGCCGCAGTGCGCCCATCCGTGAGCCCAATCCATGAAAGACCGTAACCCAGAAGATGGCGCTGCAGGCGCCGCGTGGACCTATCGCAAACGCGGCTATGCGCTGGCCACCAGCCTGCGGCAAATACGCTTGCGAAAATTTGCCAGCCTGTCCACCTTGTTGGTACTCGGCGTCACCTTGTCACTGCCAGTGATGCTGACATTCGCAGCGGGCACACTGTCAAAGCTCGGAACACGTGGCGTAGAAGGTGAAAGCCTGACCTTGTATCTCGATATGTCAGTCAGTGACCTGGACGGTGCAACGCTTTCCCGAACACTGCTTGGACGCGCTGGTATACGCGATACCCGTTACGTCTCACGCGACGAGGCGCTGGCAGAATTCACAGCGAAATCCGATGTTGGCGCCGCCCTGGAGGCACTCGGTGACAACCCCCTGCCCGGTGCCATCATTGTGTTCCCTGATAGCAACACGCTCTCCGCAACACGGGTCGAACTGCTGGCCAACGGCCTGAGGAAACTACCCGAAGTAGCGCAGGTGCAGTTTGATCTCCGCTGGGTCAAGCGATTACATGCAGTTGTGTCACTGATCCGTCTGGTCGGTGGCCTGCTGGCCGTCTTCCTGACCCTGACCGCCCTGATGGTCATCGGCAACACGATTCGACTCGAGCTGATCCGACGCCGACATGAAATGGAGGTGGCCAGCCTGCTCGGCGCCAGCCGCCAATTCATGCATCGCCCCATCTTGTACACCGGTGCGCTGTACGGCTTCCTGGGTGGCCTGGTTGCCGCAGGCATCGCCTTGTGGGCGTTCTATGCCCTGCGCCAGCCTGCAAATGATCTATCACGACTCTATGAAAGCGCCTTCCGCCTGGAAATGCCAAGTGTTTCACACTTTTTAACCATTCTGGGCGTGGCTACGCTGTTGGGCCTGATTGGCGCCGTAACCAGTTTATATCGCCCTTCACGTCAGTTAATCTCGTCACAAAAATAAACCTTTGCCAACTTAACCTATTGTTTTTACATAATATAATACAAATCGCTTCGGCCTCCGTATAACCGATCAAGTCTCAATTTCCGCGGAACTATGCCGCTCATTAGCACTCTTACGTACCGAGTGCTAAAATTTAGGCCGTGGAATTTACGATCAAAAGGAGAACCACAAATGAGTAACGCCCTGACTGTCAATCAGAATGCCATGCCGCTGCCGGTCATCGCTGATGATCTGAACAGCTATCTGGCGAAAATTTCCTCGATAGAGCTGTTGTCTGTCGAACAGGAACAATCCCTGGCGCGTCGGTTACGCGATCAGGAAGACCTCGACGCTGCGCGTCAGCTGGTCATGTCGCAACTACGCTTTGTCGTGCATATCGCACGCAGCTACAAGGGCTATGGTCTGCCGATGGCCGATCTGGTCCAGGAAGGCAATATTGGCTTGATGAAAGCCGTCAAGCGATTTGACCCCGATGTCGGCGTGCGCTTGATTTCGTTTGCTGTCCACTGGATCCGAGCCGAGATTCACGAATACGTGATTCGTAACTGGCGCATCGTCAAGGTCGCCACGACCAAAGCCCAGCGCAAACTCTTCTTCAAACTCAGGAGCGCGAAGAAGCAACTGAACTGGTTCAGCCAGGATGAAGTGAACGCGGTTGCCGAGGATCTGGGTGTCGATGCAAAGGTGGTGGTCGAAATGGAGTCGCGCATGCATGGTCATGATGCCGCTTTCGATGCACCTGCGGGTAGCAGCGATGACAGATTGAGCCTGGCGCCGGCAGAACTCTTGTTCAAAGAACAGGAAGATCCGTCCATGGTGCTCGAGAGGAGTGACGACACCGACCATTCACATGCGGGTCTTGCCGAGGGTCTTGCGATTCTCGATGATCGGAGCCGCACGATTCTCGAACGCCGCTGGTTGAGTGATACCAAGTCGACCTTGCATGAATTGGCCGACGAGTTCGATGTTTCAGCCGAACGCATTCGCCAGATTGAAAAAGCAGCGATGAAAAAGATCAAAGGACATTTACTCGCTGCCTGAGGCGCCTGAGCCATGCTATCGCCTGAAACAGTGGCGGTAGCATCCGCTTTAAAAAAGCTTGAACAACCGCCTTCGGGCGGTTTTTTTTGGGCCCGCTTTTGACCAGATCCTCTGCCTGCCACTGTCAAAAGCACAGGGGATCCTTGTTGCTCTGTAGACCTTGCTACTCTGTATATGAAAGGCATGACTCCTGCTTGGTGCAGGTGATAGTGCCGGAAGAGACACTGTGTTTGCAGCTGTACGAACGTTGACTGGCGGGTGGTTGAGCGCATGAATATTACAAGGCAGGATATTGATCATGCACTCCGGAATCAAGAATTCGAATTGCAATACCAGCCCAAGGTAAATTTTCTGAAAGGGAGCATTTCAGGAGCAGAATGTCTGATCCGATGGAACCATCCTGTCGAGGGGTTTATTTCACCTGATCACTTTATTCCGCTGGCAGAAAAATCAGGCTTGATTACTGATATCACCGCGCAAATTGCGAATATGGCAATCAGCGCTAGTAACGAGTTGAAAGCAGACGGCTTTGCCGGAAGTCTGGCCATCAATACATCACCGCTGGATTTTAAAAATAATACGATTATCGATATCCTTCAGGATGCTCTCGATCAAAAATATGTCTCACCTGATGAAATACAAATTGAGCTCACGGAAACGGCGACCCTAACCAACCTGAATGAAATTTTGCCGCGTCTTCATCTGATCACTGATATGGGTTTCAAACTAGTCATGGATGATTTTGGCACCGGATATTCTTCAATTGACCTGCTAAGCCAACTACCGTTTTCAGCACTGAAAGTTGATCAGGGTGTTATAGGTCGAATGGCAGAATCCACAAAAAACCTGAACATCGTCAATATGGTCATCAACATGGCAAGAACATTACGTATGGATGTTGTCGCTGAAGGTGTTGAAGACAAAAGCACTTACCATTTTCTGGCATATGCCGGTTGTCTGGAAGCACAAGGCTACTGGATCAGCAAACCATTGCCTTTTGGCGCATTCAAAAAGCTTACAGCGAGCGAACCTCGATATCCTTCTTCGCACTTGGGAATGATTTACCATGCCCATTTGAACAATGTCTATTTTCGAAAATCTGTATTGGATGCAGTACTGTATACAAACTGCGACATCGACTTGAATATGATATCCGTGGCAAAGCCCGACATTCATTTCGAACCAGAAGACTCACGTCTGGGCCAATGGTATTACGGCATCGGCCAGGAATTGGCAGATCGTCCAAATTTTCAGGCAATCGAAGAGCCACACCGAAAATTGCATGAAATCGGGGCGGTGCTTTTACAGTCCGAACCTGGAAATTCAAACGAAATGATTCTGGCCTTTAACGAATCATTCGAAGCAGTAAACAAATGTTTGCATTTACTGGAAGCTGAATTGATGGCCGAAGAAAACTTGAAGCTTTTGCAAGAGCAACCAAAGCCAGCTTGAAGTTGGCAAAGACCAATCTTTCATCGAGAACAACGGTTCAGCAAAATAGAGAATTTCTATTGCGTTCGTTGCAGTCAATCACCAGGTACACTCCCTACTGAGTTTCCAAAGGACAATCGCGATCAAATTTAATAGTCACTTTTAATCCAGGCTCGTTATCTTCAAGAGAAACTTTGCCACAATGCAAATCAGCGATCGCCTTGACCAGACTCAAGCCCAGCCCGGTACCACGCGTCGTTCGACTACGCTCCAGTCGGTACAGGCGACGGAATACCTTCTCGCGCTCTGATTCAGGAATACCTGGACCGGTATCCGCGACACTGAACCAGACATAGCCCCGGTATTCACTTGCTGCAAAATGAATCTCGGTTCCCTTTTCGCAATGATTCATCGCGTTTTCTACCAGATTCACAATCATCTGCAGAACGAGTTCCTTGTCGCCGAACATCGGCAGTTCCATCGCCGGATTGAAATCCATGATAAGTGTATGACCGTGTTCTTCGATAACCGGTGCGTACACCTCGGCAGTCGTTTCGATAACCGACGCAAGATCAAAGAACTTGAACTGAGATTTTCGCGCTCCGGCTTCAATCTGCGCAATACGTAGCAATGCCTCAAAGGTACTGTTAATACCTTGAGCTTCAAGCAGAGCATGCTCCAGTTCATCACCGACACAAGCCCCTCCGCGACTCTTGCTGGCTGCCTCTTCAATAGAAATATACAGACGGTTCAGCGGTGTCTTGAGATCGTGCGCGATATCAGTGCTTACTTGCCGCATGCCGTCGACCGTTTGCTTTAGCCGTTCCAACGAAGCATTGACCTTTATGGACATCTGATCAATATCATCTTCGGCCAAGCTGACCGGCAGTCGAGCACTCAGATTACCTGTCGCAACATTGGTAAGCGCGTCGGATAAGCCTTGCACGCGAACATGCATGCGCCTGGCAATGTACAAGGACGCTATAATTGCCAGCAGCATCGAACCGAGAAATACCCGAACCTGACTTTCAAACGCTGCGACACGTAGGTCTTCCAGCGCAAAGAGATTGCGCCCGATGGACAACAAATTGCCGTCAATATCTACGGTGTTAAACCGGTAAAGACCCGATTCACCTTCGAGCCCGATGTCTGCGGCGGCAAGCGTGTCCCAACCCAATTGCGTCAGGCATATCGGAATATTGCCCGCTATTCGCTCACCATCC
The DNA here is from genome assembly GCA_937924505.1 of uncultured Granulosicoccus sp. The sequence goes on from CALDSR010000006.1 coordinate 26,278, forward strand.
GCCGTTGACAGGTGAAAGCCCATTGCGGTGGACATGGGCAAATCTTCACGCGACTGAGCAATCTTGATAACAGCGTCAAGTCCTTCGCGACTGTAAATTTCCTTGATCGCATCATGTCGCTCCACGATGGATTGATCTATTCGATCAAGGATCCGTTCTTGAAATTTCTCATAAAACAACCACTCGGCAATCGCAAATGTCGACATGAACAACAACCAGAATGTCAATCCAATTCTGACCGGCGAACTTCTCAGAAATTTGAATCGTTCAAATAACCACTGCGTGAAGTTGACCTTCAGCCCGGGAGCGCCAGCGTTGGAGTTCGTCAACGTTGATGTTACAGGCATCGTCAAACCGCGCCCGACACTGTCGGCGTTGTCGGCAGACCCTGGGACATCAGATGGCGTCATGACATAGCTGTCAACGTGGTGGATGCATGCTGTAACCGAGATTTCTCACAGTATGCAACAGCGGCACGGGAAACGGCTTGTCTATCTTGCCTCGCAAACGGCTGATATGGGTTTCGACGACACTGGTTTTCGGGTCAAAATGAAAATCCCAAACTTGTTCCAGTAACATGGTACGACTGACCACACGCCCTTCATTGCGCATCAAGACCTCCAGCAAGGTAAATTCTCGCGGCTGCAAATCTATAACCTGGCCATCTCGCGTCGCAGTGCGTGCAAGTAAATCAAGTTTTAGATCCGACACCTGAAGATGCGTGGTTTCAGTCGATGCAGCAGGCCGTCTGGCGAGTGCATTGACTCGCGCCATAAGCTCGGAAAAAGCAAACGGTTTGGTCAGATAATCATCGGCGCCCGCTTCAAGTCCAGCAACGCGATCATCAACGCCCGAAACCGCTGTAAGAAAAATGACGGGGCATTTGTTTCCGGATGCACGTAATGATTTGACCATCGACAAACCATCCATTCCCGGCAACATACGATCGACTACCAGCACATCGTAGTCAGTCTTCAAACACTGAATCATGGCCTCCTTACCATCTTCAAGGACATCAACGACATGTCCTGCTTCCTTGAAGCCTCGCGCCGCATAGTCAGCTGTATGAGCATCATCTTCAACAAGTAAAATATGCATTGAATTTCCCTCCTTACAGCGCAATTCCGGAGACATAAGCGTCGCTACCCTGTTCATGGTCGGACCATTGAGGCACACACTAGTTCGCCAGAATAATGTTGACGTTGGCGTCATTGTATCGAGACAGTCTGCGTCACCGTATACGTAACCAGAAAAATAGTGTTACCGGTTTCTGCGACACATTGGTGTTATTGCGCTGACGTATTACTGACAGCAAGTACGCTGTCAACGTCGACAAACACCCTGTTGCGATGGTATTTCGCTCGTACCGGCGAAATCAGTGGCGTAAGCTTCCGGGCTGAAAGGCTCGCTTTTACTGGCTTTTTCACAGCTTGAGTCCTTGAATATCGGGCCTGGCAGAAACGCGTCGTTATATGCGCCATCAGGAATCAGCCTTGCTGCCAAGTCGCTTGAACTTACGGTTTGGCAGCACCGACCCTGAAGTGCGAGGTTCACGCAGGTCTGTTAATGTGTCGTCGGTCACAGAAAGGCAACAGAACCATGGCACGAAAACGGACGCAAATGCATCGATCGCTTACAGCACTGGCAATGGGATTGGGTTTCTCAATAGCCCATGCAACCCCACCCACCCCTCCTACCTCAATTAGCGGAGAAGTTAACGGCTCCAGTGTGCAACTCAATTGGGCCGCTTCGACAGATGATAATGGTGTTGCCGGCTACAACATTTATAGAAACGATATTTACTTGACGACAGTGAGCACGACATCATGGTCAGGGGAGTTATCAGACCAGTCAGACACCCGTTTCTACGTCACGGCATTTGATTCACCCGAGGATAGCTCTGAACGTGAGTATTCGGCGCGCTCGGAAGTAATAATCCTGTCGCCGACGATCGTCGATCCAGAACCCACGCCAGAACCCACGCCAGAATCAACACCAGAACCAACACCGGAACCAACGCCGGAACCCACACCAGAACCCACACCGGAACCCACGCCAGAACCAACGCCAGAACCATTACCTGCAATTCCGACAGCACCGCTCGATCTAGCCGCTGCACGTGTGTCACCCAACGAAGTTCGACTGAGCTGGACAGCAGCATTGGATGATGAAGGTATCGCCGGTTACAACGTGTATCGCGATGATCAATACATCAAGACGGTATTCGAGTCACCGACATTTGATATTGGCCTGACTGAGGCACAAGCTTATTCCTACTACATCGTGGCCTTTGATGAGCCACGAAATTTTAGCGAACGATCGCTAACCATAACCAGCGACGCTGAACCGATGGATCCGCTTGTTCCCGATCCCGATCTGGAACCTGCACTTGAGCCAGCTCCAGAGCCTGAACCAATACCTGATCCTGAACCGCCTCAAACACCGGTCGAGGACACCACGGCACCAGAGATAATCACAAACTTGATGGCTGATACCGTTACCGAAACGAGCGTCACACTAAGCTGGGAAGAACCGGGTGATGACACGGGCGTGGAAGGCTACAACTTGTATAGAAACGGCGAATACCTGACAACAGTCAGGGCACTTGACTATGTCGACAGTGATCTGCCAACAGGCATTGCCGATGTCGACTATGCAATCGCCTCATTTGATGCAGCAAACAACTTCTCACTCACCTCAAACCCTCTCACGGTACGGCTCGGCGGTGAGCTCATCAGCGATTTGCCCGCGCCAACCGGTATGTCCAGTCGATTGATTTCCAACGATTGGGTCGAGTTCAATTGGGATCCGGTACCAGGCGCAGTTGCCTACAACATCTACCGCGATAGTGTTTTCCTGTACACCGTTGATCCAATAAAACCTAGCAACGAAGATCGGAAATACTGGTCAACCAACAGCTACATCGACTGCAATTTCACTCGCTACCTGTTGTGTTTCGAACAAGGGCCAGAACCCGGCAACTTCTATGAGTACACCGTTCGTGCCGTTGATGCTGACGGACTTGAATCAGAATCCTCTGCAAAGCTTGCAGTGCAGTTGGCGGAAAACGAAAGCTCCGATATACAAAGTCTCGTCAGCAGCGAATTCGAACTGGTCTTCAGTGATGAATTTGCCGGAGACAGTCTGGACGCGACGAAGTGGAATACTCGTCTGCCTTGGGGCCCTGATGTAACCATCAACGGTGAGCTTCAATACTTCATCGATACCCAGAATGATCCGGATTTCGGATTTGACCCATTCGTTTTCACTGGCGATACACTTGCCATCACGCCTTTTCTAACACCCGACGAAAGCCGGGCGGCGGCAAATGACAAACCTTTTCTCTCCGGTGCCATAACAACACGTGAAGCATTCAATTTCACTTACGGTTATGTCGAAGCTCGGGTAAAGCTTGCCAAGGGCACGGGCAAATTATCAACCTTCTTTTTGTTTCATCAATGGGCAGCACTGAATGCACCGGAAATTGATATCGTCGAATTTCTCGGAGAATTTTCAGATGTCACCTATCAGACCTATCACTATCGCGATGAACGCGATGGCATAACGACACGTTCCAGCCCGACGATGTTTGAAAAAAATGAGGGCGTGCCCTACGACGAAGACTTCCACGTGTTCAGCGTGCTGTGGGACCCAGAGCTTGTCGTCTGGTACATCGATGATGTGGAAATCCTGCGACTGAGTGGCCCGGAGGTATCCCGCCAGGCCATGTATATCACCATGTATCTGGTCATGGGTAGTGTGTGGACACCGCGTCCAGATCCTGCCGACGAGGACTTTTTTGTGCCGTTCGAAATTGACTGGGTTCGCGTTTGGCAGCGTCCGGAGTTCATCCGTTAATTTGCAGCTTCTGGTTCCGCAAACACGCTCGGTCCGCGAGTGCCTTTGCGCGGAGTTCTTGACTCTATCCGCGCAGAAACGGTACCAGCGGCAAATAATGATCGACCAGCATGATGCCAAACAACCACATCAGATAGTTGATGGAAAAGACGAAGGTACGCATCGGCTGGCGTTCAGCCGTATCGTCAAAAAGCTTCCACGCGTGGTACAGGAACCGAATTCCCAAAACGACAGCGCCGACAAGATACAACAGACCGCTCATCTGAATCAGATAAGGGAATATGGAAATGATGAATAACAGAATTGTGTACAGCATGATTTGTACACGCGTGAAGGCAACGCCATGGGTGACGGGTAACATCGGTATATCAACCTTGGCGTAATCATCGCGTCGATGAATTGCCAGTGCCCAGAAATGTGGTGGCGTCCATATAAACACGATCAGAAACAACAGCAAGGCACCAGCAGTGACCTCATTGGTGACAGCGGCCCAGCCTAATACCGGCGGCATCGCCCCGGCGGCGCCACCGATGACAATGTTCTGCGGCGTCGCACGCTTGAGGTACACGGTATAAATTACCGCGTACCCGATCAAGGAAAAGAACGTCAGGACCGCGGTCAGCACATTGACCAAGGCAACCAGAATCAACATCGCAAGCCCACCCAGTGTGAACGCGAATACCAGGCATTGCCGGGTACTCAATGCACCCTGTGGCAGGGGTCGGTTCGCCGTGCGTTTCATGATCGCATCGCTTTTCTGATCAATGACATGATTGATCGCCGCAGCAGAACTCGATGCCATACCGATTCCAATGAGACCAAACACACTCTCCTGCAGCGGCAGCCAGGCAGGCACGGCCAATGCCATACCAACAAGCGCAGTAAACACAAGTAACAGCACAACCTTGGGTTTGGTAATTTCCAGATAATCACGCCAGTGCTGAACGGAGTGATGCATGACGCCACTGATTGGATTGGCCGCCGTGTCTGGTTTCATCAACGGAACTCCATCAGCCTATACGCGACACTTTCAACAGATGCTTGACATCCTTGAGCATCGACTTTGGCGAAAGCTCTGGCGAAAAACGCATCATCAGATTGCCAAACGGATCGATCAGGTATATCGCATCGCTCATAACAGGCATGTCGGCTTGGGCATTCCTCACCTGATCAATCAGATTCTGCAGCTCGGACGCGGAACCACTGGCGACCAGCAACCCCGGATGTTCGTCAATCAGACGCGTTGATAATTGACCTTCCGAACGCATCAGCACAGCCCGTTGCACGCGATCCATGCGATGGTTCAGCGCCAGTCGCACTTGACGCATGTGATACAAATTTTGTTGGCAGATGTCTGCGCATTCGCCTTCCGGCAGATACATGAGTGTCCATATCCCCTGTACGGTCTCAAGTTCAAACGCACCTTCTGCGGTGTTTAACGCAAACGCCTCCAACGGCACGGCAGGCCTGATCAATTCACCGCGCGAGGTATCACCAAGCTCACCGCCGCTCGAGCGCACCATGTGCAACCAGATACTGGCCAATCCCAGTGGAATGGCAAATACCAGCAGAATGCCGATCAGCGTCATTCGGGAACGCCGGCGTTTGGCCGGATCTATCTCGATTTCACCGGGCGGTTGGGTACCGAACTCTGGATTCTTGGACATACTCATATTTGCATTTTACGCATCAACCGCCCGTTTTAGGTTTACCAGGACAAAGATCACGGCAAGCGCTGTCGCCATCGCGAACCATTGAAACGCGTAACTGTAATGTTTTGCCGGCCCGGACGCATCGGCTTGCCAGTTACCCGTAAACCAGAGACCAGCGGAGTTGCTTGAATCAACCGCCCCAGGCAACGTTGCATCCACAGCATCAGCGCCATCCAGTTCCAGTACCTGAACCACCCCATGCACAACGGTGGCGGACAGGAAGTCCTCGATAAGCGGGTAATCATAGAACTGTAGAAGCTTTGGCCAATCGGCATCGCGCGGGCTCGCTTCCCCGCTGGCAAAGCCTTTGGACGGGCGGGTAAAATAGCCGGTGACAGTCTGGACAGAATCTACAAATTCAGACGGTATTGACACATCCGGCAACTCGGCCCGGCTCGCGCCTAACGGCAGCCAGCCACGATTGATCAGAACCAACAAGCCATCGCTTGTTCGCATTGGCGTAATCACTTCAAAACCGGCGCGCCCTTTGTGGGTGCGGTTATCCCATAAAAACTGCCGATCAGCTAACCACTGTCCATTGATTTGAACGCGGGTGTAGGCGCTGGCAGCAGCGTCCACATCGTTGATCGCAGTAATCATCTGAGCAGGTGCACGTCTGGCAGCATCAGCTGCCTCACTCATACGAACCTTTTCTGACGCCCGATCAAGTTGCCACCGCCCCAGCATCAGCATGATGACGGCGATAACGATAAACACGAGCCAAGCCCACCACGGCGGAGAAAATTGTCGTGACCCTAAACGCATGATCGTCGTGCTGCACGCCGGGCAAGAATGGGTGCGAGCGCGGCTCCAGCCACACAGTGGTACCCTGTCAACATGCTATTCATCAAATTCATTGTGCTCCTGTTGCTGGCCTTTGTTGTCATCAGCCTGTTTTCAGGATTGTATTTTCTGGTCAAGGACAAGGGACAGACCAATCGCACCGTCAATGCGCTTTCCTTACGCATTGGCTTGTCGATTCTCGCCATCCTCATCATCGTTGTCGCCGGCCTGCTCGGCATTATCGAATTGAACCCAAGCCCTTTATCCGGTCAGTCTCCGCTTGAGCGTACCAGCGAGTAGCCGGCCGAATCAGCGCGGCGCGACACCACACTTAGCGCTCGACATCCAGTTTGGTCATGGCAGCGGTTGGTGTGTAGTCCGCGAAACGTTCGAGTAAGTTCGTCGCAGACGTCTCCGCCATAACCAGATCTCGATGTGCGGGCTTCATGAACCCTTGATCACAGGCATGTGCCAGAAACGTCAGCAGACCATCATAAAAGCCCATGATATTAAGCAAGCCACACGGTTTTTTATGAAAACCCAGTTGCGCCCAAGTTAGAACCTCAAAGAGTTCTTCGAACGTTCCAAGACCACCGGGTAATGCAACAAAGGCATCACTCTTGTCCGCCATGGTCGCTTTTCGCACGTGCATGTCAGGCACAACCAGAAGCTCGCTCAGTCCGTCGTGGGCAACCTCGAATTCGACCAACGACTCCGGAATAACACCAATCACCTTGCCACCACCGGCCAACACGCGATCAGCCAGTGAACCCATGATGCCGACATGTGCGCCGCCGTAGACAAGCGTGATGTCCGCAGCAACCAGTGCATCAGCCAGTTCATGACTTGCATCAGCATAGTCACGAAGTTTGCCAGGGCTGGAACCACAAAAGACGCACAGCGAACGAATCGTTGTGCGTCTTTCGGCAGACGTTGCAGTGTCAGGCAAATCGATATCTACAGCAAGTAGACAAAGATAAAGAGACCCAGCCAGACCACATCAACAAAGTGCCAGTACCAGGCAGCTGCTTCAAAGGCGAAATGATTTTTCTCAGTAAAGTGTTTGGCCGTGGCACGCAGCATGACCACCAACAGCATGATTGCGCCCATCGTCACATGAAAACCGTGAAAGCCTGTCAACATGAAGAAGGTGGAACCATAGATTCCGCTGGTCATCTTCAGGTTCAGATGTGCATAGGCTTCATAGTATTCCAGCGCCTGCAGACCCACAAAGATAAAGCCGAGGGTCACGGTTGCGAGCAACCACAAGATGAACGGCTGGCGCTTGCCTTCCCGAATAGCATGATGCGCAAAGGTACACGTCAGGCCACTGGTCAGTAGTAGTAGTGTGTTGATCAAGGGCAGACCAAACCAGCCCATCTGGGTAAAGTCACCGCCGACCAGCTCCGGGCCATTACTCGGCCAGACGTAGTCGTGCCCACTGTACAGCACCGCATTGGTCATTGCCGCACCACCACCACCATCTCCTCCCAACCAGGGACCGGAAAATGAACGGGCATAAAACAAAGCGCCAAAAAAGGCCGCAAAAAACATGACTTCCGAAAAGATGAACCACATCATGCACATGCGGAAGGACATATCCACTTGCGGACTATAAGTTCCGGACTCGGATTCCTTGATGACCGTACCGAACCAGCCAAACATCATGAAGATGAGAATCGCCGCACCGATATAGAACATGAGCTGGCCACCGGGACGATCGTTCAGCCAGTTACCAAAGCCATAGAAAAAAACAAACAGTCCGATCGAACCAACAATCGGCCATTTTGCCGCGTGCGGAATGTAGTAACCGCCAGATGCGCTACTCATGGAGATTTCCTTTCCGGCAAGATACCGGGTCAAGAGAGTGATGAATCATTAGCTTTGATCGGCTGAGTTGAAAAACGTGTAGGACAACGTCACCCGGTCTACATTGATCGGCAAATCCGGATCAATGATGAAGGTCAGCGGCATATCGCGTGACCCGTTTGGCTCAAATGCCTGCCTGGTAAAACAAAAGCATTCGGTCTTGTTGAAGTATTTCGCCGCTGCGAACGGTGTCACACTCGGCGTTGCCTGCCCGACAACGTGTTTGTCACTCAGGTTTTCAGCGTAGTAGCTGGCGCTATACATCTTGCCTGGCGTGACCTTCATGGTTTTCACGGTCGGTGCAAATTTCCACGCCCCGGCAGCATTGATACTGGCCACAAATTCAACGGTGACCTCACGTTCCTGTTTGGCATCGCGCTCTTGCTCGATCGCAACCGCCGCGCTGACGCGTCCGGTCTTGCCATTAAGGCCGGTAATGTCACAGATGATGTCGTAGATCGGCACCATCGCGTAGCCAAAGCCGAACATGAACACGGCAGCGGCAAGCGACTGAAGCGCAACCCGCTTGTGCGAACGAGTAGTGGCCATCAGACCTGACCTCGACCATAAAGAATGTACAAGATGCTGCCTGCGTACAGACAAACCGCGACAACGGCAAGGAACAAAGGCAGACGATAGCGCTGTAAAAAACTGCGCTCGTCGCCTTTGCTCACTGCCTCGTCGGAAGACGTGTCACCCGACTGCTCGCTATTCATGACTGTACCTGCTGTAGTGATTTTCACCGAACAACTCGACTAGCGGGTAATGGTTGCAGCTGAAATTTCAGGAGCCGTTTCAAACGTGTGATACGGCGCAGGTGACGGCACAGTCCATTCCAGACCACGCGCACCTTCCCAAACTTCGTCGGTCGCTTTTTCACCACCACGAATACTCTTGACGATAATGTAGACAAACATCAGCTGGCTGAATCCAAATCCAAAGGCACCGATTGTGGCAATCATGTTCCAGTCGGCAAACTGCAGACTGTAGTCAGGGATGCGTCGCGGCATACCTGCGAGGCCAACAAAGTGCATTGGGAAGAACAAGACGTTGACGAACACGGTTGAGATCCAGAAGTGCATCTTGCCGAGCTTTTCGTCATACATGTTGCCGGTCCATTTCGGCAACCAGTAATAAGTTGCCGCCATCAGTGAATAAATGGCACCAGGCACCAGAACATAGTGGAAGTGAGCAACCACGAAATAGGTGTCGTGATACTGAATATCCGCCGGTGTGATCGCAAGCATCAGACCTGACAGGCCACCGATGGTAAACATGATGACAAAACCAATCGCAAACAGCATCGGTGTTTCGAAAGTCATGGCACCGCGCCACATGGTGGCGACCCAATTGAAGACCTTCACACCCGTGGGGACCGAGATCATCATGGTCGAGAACATGAAGAACAACTCTCCCGCGAGCGGCATACCGGTCGTGAACATGTGGTGTGCCCAAACAATGAACGACAGAAAGGCGATGGAGGCGGTGGCATAAACCATCGAGTCATAGCCAAACAGCGGCTTGCGCGCGAAGGTCGGGATGATCGAAGAGACGATACCAAAAGCTGGCAGAATCAGGATATAGACCTCTGGGTGTCCGAAGAACCAGAATATATGCTGGAACATGACCGGATCACCACCACCGGCCGCACTGAAAAAGCTGGTGCCGAAGTAACGATCAGTCAGTAGCATCGTGACAGCCCCGGCAAAGACCGGAATGGTTGCGATCAGAAGGTACGCCGTGATCAGCCAGGTCCACACAAACATCGGCATCTTCATGAATGTCATGCCGGGTGGGCGCATGTTGAAGATCGTGGCGACGATGTTGATCGATCCCATGACCGAAGAAATGCCCATGAAGTGAATGGCGAAGATGACAAAAGCAAAACTGTCACCCATCTGCAGTACCAACGGTGGATACAGCGTCCAGCCACCGGCAGGACCGCCACTGTCCATGAACAAGGTAGACAGCATGATGGTGAAGGCAAAAGGCATGATCCAGAACGACCAGTTGTTCAGTCGTGGCAAGGCCATGTCTGGCGCGCCGATCATCATCGGAATCATCCAGTTGGCAAGCCCCACAAAGGCCGGCATGACCACGCCAAAGATCATGACGATCGCGTGCATGGTGGTCATGGCATTGAAAAACATCGGGTCAACGATCTGTATACCCGGTTGGAACAACTCGGCTCGAATGATCAGCGCCATACCGCCGCCGATGAAAAACATCAGCAAGGAGAACCACAAATACAGCGTACCGATATCTTTATGGTTGGTCGTCGTTACCCAACGCATAAGGCCCGGCGCAGGACCGTGATGATCGTGATCATCACCGTGGTCGTGGTGTTCGTTCGCGCCATGATGTGTGACATCTGACATCAGTTGACTCCCTGGTTTTTGTTGGTTAACGGCAGAGTCGCGACATTGTCGTCAGCGCTCGCAGCCGCACGCAAGGATTTGATATGCACAGGTTGCAAAGTGTCACCGGTCCCGTTGCCAAACGCATTGCGTTGATAGGTAATGACTGCAGCGATGTCTGCATCGCTCAGTACGTGGCTGAACTTTGTCATCATCGTACCCTCGACACCGTCCATGACCGTCTTGACGTGTGTATCGATATCACCGATGACCACATCGCTGCCAGCGATAGCTGGAAACATACCCGGGATGCCCTGACCTTCAGCCTGATGACAGCTCATGCAATTGTTCTGATACACCTGTGCACCAGCCGTCATGAGTTCCTGGTGCGCCCATTGTCGATCACTGTCCTTGTCGATTGCTGCGAGTTCGAGTTTTTTCTCGACGACCCAGGCGTCGTAGTCCTCTTGTGATTTAGCTTCTACGACAATGGGCATGAAGCCATGATCGCGACCACACAGCTCGGCACACTTGCCGCGATAGATACCCGGCTCTTCGATACGCGCCCAGTTCTCGTTGATGAATCCCGGGATGGAATCTTTTTTGACCGCGAGATCTTCGACCCACCATGAATGAATGACATCACCAGCGGTGTGCAGGAAGCGAATCTTCTTGCCAACCGGCACGACGAGCGGGTTGTCAACTTCTCGCAGGTAGACGTCTTCGTCACCGTTGAAATCGCCACTGGGGAAAGCCGAAGCGATATCCACCTCACTACCCATTTGCCGCGCCTTGTTGTGCTCCGCCGCCAACTGGCTGTAGAACGCCAGACCTTCCTCATCCAGGTAGTCGTAGTGCCAGCGCCACTGATAACCGGTGACCTTGATGGACATTTCAGAGTCGCTGAAGTCTTCCATTTTGATCAGTACCTTTGCCGCCGGTATTGCCATGACGATCAGGATGACCAACGGCACAACTGTCCAGAGGACTTCAACCGTCGTGCTCTCGTGAAAGGTCGCCGGCTTGACGCCTTTTGATTTCCGATGCGCGAACATGGAATAGATCATCACGGCAAATACCAGTGCCCCGATCACGCAGCAAATATAAAAGATGCGCATATGCAGGTCATAGACCTCCGCACTCACCTCGGTGACCCCGCGGGTCATGTTCAACGCTCCCCAATCAGCCAATGCGCCACCAGATAGCAGCAGACCGATCGACAGAAACGCCCAACGTGTCAGGTTAGACGACATACTTCACTCTCCAAAAATACTTGTATAAAGCGTTGTTGACCGATATCGACAAACGGGCCACGCGACTCGACCAATTACCCTGGGTAATTGCCCGCCGCGCGTTGCTGCGACAGCGCTGCATTCAGCGCGTCGAACAGGGCTCGCTTTTCATCCCGATTCAGACAGGTGCCCAGCGCATAGGATTTCCCATGTGCGCCCAGGCTTAATTCGCCCACCTCAAACTTGCTCTCCGGACAGTGGTATTTGAGGCGGCTCCACTGGCGCGGTAATTCTATCGATATATCCGGGGTATTGTAGCCCCACTCGAGCTTGATAGCATCCGATTTTAAGGTGATTACTTCCTTACGCGACAGACGCTTCAACGTCAGGTAGAGACAGACGATGATCAGTACCACCTCCGCACCCGCAAAGGGCAAGACCAACCACAGACCATAGGTCGCCAGAGCAATTGCGACACCCAGCACAATGACGCCCAGACTGGCAGCGAGGTAAAGATTCGCCCGCCAACTCATTGATTGATTGGCTTGCACGATAAAACGGGTCGTGAATTCAGGAACCACACCGTCCTCTGCAACGGCGGCGGCGATACGTTCTCGATTGTCCTGAATAGTGATCATGTCTAAAGAATGATGACCTGGCGTTTATTTACGTTTACGCGTCGCGCGCAAGCTCTCTACGGATATACGGTATTCGTCAGTGCTGTTATTCCTGTCGCTCTCAAATCGATCAGACTGCAACTCGCCTTTCCACCCATGGCCCTGCACCAATTCCAGCGTCACGGGAAACCGCGCCATCTGATCTGCATTCAACCTTAGACAGGTACGCACCGATGGTGCCATCAGACCACGCCGACGACCTTCTGCAATGTTAGCTGATCCAACATTAAACAACTCATCTTGCAAGGCATCGATAGAGGGGTAATCCACCGTTATATTCTCGCGATCCAGCACAGGTGCCGCAAATCCGGAGCGCAGCATGGCATCACCGAGATCATGCATGTCTATCAGGCCGAATACGTGCATATGGGCATCAATATCCGCCCAGACACTGCGGTACTCGAGCAAGGTATCAGGCCCTACGCTGGTGAAGAAAAAGGCACCACCAGGCTTCAATACTCTCGCCGATTCCGCGAAAACTGCATGTGGAGCGTGGCAGAACGGCAGCAGCAGGTTGGACACGACAAGATCAAAATACTGATCAGGAAACGGCAAATGATGCGGATCACAGGCGACCATGGCAGCATGTTTTGTGCGGCGGCGCCGCAACCAGGCAGGCCAGCTGGACGGCAACTCCTGCGCTTTTCCCGGCGCTGGATCTGCGCCAAGCACCAGTGCATCGGGGAAACGCTCCCGCAATGCCGCCATTTGATAACCATTGCGGCAACCCAGATCGAGAATGCGTTGCGGCGTCATGGCCAGTACGTCCAGACGCGCCAGCAGCTGCTCGCTGAGAGATTCGTGGACCGCCGCATGCTGACCGAAATCGTCGCAACGTTTCAGAAATTGGCGCCGCACCTGACGGATCGAACTGGGTTGTGTAAGAGACATCGTGCCCGTAGGAGGTTCTATTCTATATAGTGAACAAATCTGAACACCCACAAGTGTACGCTGAGCTCAATCGTGTTTGCTGCCAATCTCGCCCTTCCTGCCCTGCTGCTGACAGGCCTCGCCTACCTCGCTGGCTCTTTGTCGACAGCCATCATCGTTTGCCGTGCGATGGGGCTTGGCGACCCTCGCAGCTCCGGATCAGGTAATCCGGGTGCAACAAACGTGTTACGTCTGGGCGGAAAACTCCCGGCGGCCCTGACGTTACTAGGTGATGCGCTAAAGGGTTTTTTGCCGGTGGTGATTGCCTCCTTGATCAGCTCCCACCCACCCACGGTAGCCCTGGTCGGCATAGCCGCCTTTCTCGGCCACCTCTATCCCGTGTTCTTCGGTTTTCGCGGCGGCAAAGGCGTGGCGACGGCATTGGGCGTGCTGTTTGGCTTGCACCCGGCTGCGGGTGCACTCGCCCTGCTGACCTGGCTGGCAGTCAGTCTGACCTTCCGAAAATCGTCACTGGCGGCCCTCGTGACCTTCGTGTTGGTGCCGGTTTATCTGCTCACAGATGGCGCGCAAGTGTATGCAGTGGCGTTTGCGCTGATTGGCGCGTTTCTCTTTTATACCCATCGGCAAAACATTCGACGGCTGCTCGACGGCACCGAGCCCGAAATCGGCAAGCGCTAGCAACCTCAAACGCTAGCGATGCCAAATGCAAGCGACAACAGACGCTAGGCGATCTCTTCAATCGGCCAGCGCGGCCGAACCGTCACATCCAGCCCCGTTGATTGTCCCCGTTCAAGACGACGAGCTCCAGCCAGCGCGATCATCGCCCCATTGTCGGTACAGAATTCCAGCGCGGGGTAATAGATCTGCTTGCCTTGTTCGATACCCAAGATATCCATGGCCTGCCGCAAACGCGTATTGGCACTGACACCGCCAGATATGACCAGACTGGAATGCCCGGTCTGATCAAGCGCTCGAGCGCTCTTGGCGATCAGGACATCAACCACAGCGGCCTCAAAGCTCGCCGCCAGATTGGCTCGGAACCGGGCCTTTTCTGCGTCACAAACGATATCGCTCATGCCGGCCTTGTAGCGAGTGATCGCGGCCGTTTTCAAACCACTGAAGCTGAAATCCAGCCCCGGCCGATCCAGCATCGGCCTCGGCAACGGAATGACCGAATCATCACCCTCAAGGGCGAGTGCCGCAAGCGCAACCCCACCGGGATACGGTAATCCCATCATTTTTGCCGTCTTGTCAAACGCCTCACCGGCGGCATCATCGATCGAGTCGCCCATGAGCTGATAGTCACCGAGACCCTGCACATCAACCAGCTGAGTATGGCCACCTGAGACCAGCAGACAGACAAACGGAAACGATGGCGGATCCGGTTCCAGCATTGGTGACAGCAAATGCCCCTCCATATGGTGTACTGCCAACGCGGGACAGCCGAGCGACCAGGCGAGCGAGCGGGCCATCAGGGCACCGGTCAACAGGGCACCGGCCAGTCCGGGACCCGCCGTGTAAGCCACCGCATCAATCGCCTGCCGGTCAATATTGGCTGCACCCAGTACCTCTCGAGTCAGTGGCACAAGTCGTTTGACGTGATCCCGTGAGGCCAATTCCGGGACAACACCACCATAAAGCGCGTGCAAATCAACCTGGCTGAAGAGCCTGTGCGCCAACAATCCACGCTCGGTGCAGTAAAGCGCCAGGCCCGTTTCATCACAGGAAGACTCGATACCAAGCACGATCATTGGATAAACACCTCAGCGACAGTTGAGTTTGTGGAACGAATCCCGCTATACTAGAGAGCTTTCCGCGCTCTAGCCCGAGAAATTTACCGAATGCCATCAGTACGAGTCAAAGAGAACGAGCCATTTGAAATGGCTCTCCGCCGCTTCAAGCGATCCTGCGAGAAGGCCGGTGTGCTTACCGAAACCCGTCGACGCGAGTTTTACGAGAAGCCCACTACCGAACGCAAGCGTAAGGCAGCTGCCGCCGTCAAGCGTCACCAAAAGAAATTATCCAAAGAAACATCAAGACGCGTCCGTCTGTACTGATTTCTTCTGTACGGACTTCAGGATCAAATAAAAGCTGACTGCTGTCAGCTTTTGTGTGTAAACGGGCGATACCCGTCTCCCGATGACTGATGCTCTTGAATACGCTAGGACCATCGTCGTCGGATACAAGTTGATGAGCCCATGCCATGAGCACGACCAAAGAACAAATACTCGCTGATATCAAGGCAGCCATGAAAGCCGGCGACAAGTCGCGTTTGGGCACCTTGCGCCTCATCAGTGCTGCAATCAAACAGAAGGAAGTGGACGAGCGCATCGACGTTGATGAAGCGCAGACCATGGCCATTCTCGACAAATTGATGAAGCAGCGTCGTGAGTCCATCGCGCAGTATGAAAAAGCCGGCCGCGACGACCTCGTTACCGTCGAGCAAGCGGAATCGATCATCATTCAAGCCTATCTTCCCGAGGCGCTCGATCAGAGCGAGATCGACAAAATAGTCGGCGATGCAATCGCCACCACCGATGCCGCTTCTGTCAAGGACATGGGCAAGGTCATGGGTATAGTCAAGCCGGCTTTACAAGGCAGAGCTGACATGGCTGCCGTCAGCAAGCTCATCAAGGAACGTCTGGGCTAACCACAAAGCGACACAATGAGCGACCTTACCTTTCAATTTCTCGATGCCCCGCGCAAGGATCCAAAGAAGCTTAAGGCGCCTGTGCGCATCAAGCACTTCAAGGAAATCTACGGGCAGTTCAACCCGGAAAAAGCAGCACGTCAGGCAGGTCGATGCCTGAGCTGCGGCAATCCTTACTGTGAATGGAAGTGCCCGGTTCACAACTACATCCCGAACTGGTTGAAACTGATCGCAGAAGGCAATCTACTGGAAGCGGCCGAAATGTCGCACCGCACCAACTCGCTGCCTGAAATGTGTGGACGCGTTTGCCCGCAGGACCGACTCTGTGAAGGTGCATGCACCTTGAATGACGGTTTTGGCGCAGTAACCATCGGCTCCATCGAGAAATACATCACCGACGAAGCCTTGAAACAAGGTTGGCGACCGGACATGTCCAATGTCGTCAAAACCGGTCGTCGCGTAGCCATCGTCGGTGCAGGCCCGGCCGGCCTCGCCTGTGCGGATGTCTTGGTACGCAAGGGCGTTGATGCCGTGGTCTATGACAAGTACAGCGAGATAGGTGGTTTGCTGACTTACGGTATTCCACCGTTCAAACTCGAAAAGGAAGTTATCTTCACCCGTCGCGAGATCATGGAAGGCATGGGTATCGAGTTTCGCTTGAACACCGAGATTGGCAAGGACATTCCATTCCAGCATCTACTCGACGAGTACGACGCCGTTTTCCTCGGCATGGGCACCTACACGTCAATGCGCGGCGGTTTTCCGGGTGAAGAACTGACCGGCGTTCACGAAGCGCTGCCCTACCTCATCTCCAACGTGAACTACCAATACGGTTGGGACAAGGATGAGACCAACTTTGTCGATATGAAAGACAAGCGTGTGGTGATTCTCGGCGGTGGCGACACAGCGATGGACTGTAACCGTACGGCGATTCGCCAAGGTGCCGTGTCCGTTAGCTGCGCGTATCGGCGCGACGAAAAGAACATGCCGGGTTCACGCAAGGAAGTCAAAAACGCCAAGGAAGAAGGCGTGAACTTCTTGTGGAATCGCCAGCCGGTAGAAATTATCGCCGACGACAATGCTGTGGTCACCGGTGTCAAGGTGATAACCACCAAGCTCGGCAAGCCAGATTCGCGCGGACGGCGCATGCCCGAAGAAATGCCAGGTACCGAAGAAGTCATTCCCGCAGATGCCGTGCTGATCGCCTTTGGTTTTCGCCCTAATCCGGCCACCTGGTTCAAAGAATTCGATATCGACACTGATGATCGTGGGCGCGTCGTCGCACCGGAACAATCAGGCTTCATGCACCAGACCAGTAACCCACGCATCTTCGCTGGAGGCGATATGGTGCGCGGTTCGGATCTCGTCGTGACAGCCGTGTTCGAGGGCAGAAACGCAGCAACAGGCATCATCAATTACTTGAAAAGCGAAACGGCAACACACTCGCCCAGCACGACCAGTCGTCTGTCGCAATCATCCGCTCAGGTTTGATCCTCAGCAATATGGCAACACCACTCAAGAATGATATTTACCTTCGCGCGCTCAATCGCGAAGAAACTCCACGCACGCCGGTGTGGGTTATGCGCCAGGCGGGGCGTTACCTTCCTGAGTATTTAAAAGTGCGCGCACAAGCGGGCGACTTCATGACTCTGTGCAGCACACCCGAGCTTGCCTGTGAAGTGACCTTGCAACCGATTGATCGCTTCAACCTCGATGCGGCCATACTGTTCTCCGACATCTTGACCATCCCCGATGCAATGGGTCTCGGTTTGTACTTCGCAGCCGGGGAAGGCCCGAAGTTTTCCAAGCCAGTCAGAACCCGTGCTGATGTAGAAGCCTTGCCCATTCCTGATCCCGCCGACAAATTACGGTATGTCACCGATGCAGTAAGTCTTATCAGAAAAGAGCTCGACGGTCGCGTGCCACTGATCGGTTTTTCCGGCAGCCCGTGGACACTGGCCACTTATATGATCGAGGGTGGTGGCAGTAAAGACTTCGCCAAGGTCAAAGGCATGCTGTACAGTGATCCCGACAGCTTGCATGAGTTACTCAAACGCACGGCACAATCAGTCATCCTGTACTTGAATGCGCAAGTCGAAGCCGGCGCTCAGTCTTTGATGATATTCGACACGTGGGGCGGCGTCCTGTCTCCAGCCAATTATCAGACGTTCTCTTTGCAATACATGCAAATGATCGTTGATGGCCTCACCCGAAAAGCCGACGGGCGCAAGGTACCTGTCGTGCTGTTCACCAAGAACGGCGGACAATGGCTGGATCTGATGGCTGACACCGGGTGCGATGGCCTGGGTGTTGACTGGACCATGAATCTGGCCGATGCGCGCCAGCGTACGGGCGACCGCGTTGCCTTGCAAGGTAATCTGGACCCATCCGTATTGTATGGCTCAGCCGAAACCATCGAAATGGAAGTGCAACGCGTGCTCGACAGTTACGGGAAAGGGCCTGGACATGTATTCAATCTTGGACATGGCATTCATCAGCATGTAAATCCTGAGCACTTGAAGATAATGGTCGAAGCGGTGCGCACACGCAGCGCAGGCCAGAGCTTATCAAGCGCTCGCTGAGCTGATCAGCTGACTCGCTGACTGTGCTCAGCGGAGAACATCGGCACTGGCTGATCAACAACATCCCCTGCAGAACGTTGTTCAATGAGATCTCGCAAGCTATTGCACGCGCGCTTAAGCTCAATCTCGTCCAGCGCCGAATCGTAGAACACAGATTCAGTCCCCGATTCTTGACGAAGGAGCGCATCTATCTTGTCTTTACTATCCTGTAAATTAAAGACAAGCTGATTCAATCGGTATATCTGCCGCTTGCGAAAATAGATGAGCTCATCAAGTGCGGCAGCTTGTTGAATGGTCGCAGACGTAACGCTCGATATTCGCCGCCCTCGCACGCCAGGAAATTCAAATGCTGACATCAGGGGCTCACCCAGATCGATATCAAGTGAGTAACCGTGACTTAACGATTCCGCAGCATCGGCATTCGACAACAAACCTTGTGCAGCGACCAACACGGCCCCATGGCGTGTATCCCGGCCATGAGCTTGCGCGTGCTCTTGATTAGTGCCCCCGATCGACTGGCTATGCCTGGACAGCACGAGCCACACACCCAAGGCTGCAAAAAACAACCCTAGAACATCGATAACAGACAAACGCTCACCAAAAGCAAAATAGGCGACAAGCATCGTGACCGGTGGCGAAAGATACACAAGGCTTGCGACCTTGACGGCGGACAGCACCCTGAGCATAAAGAACATCATCCCGTAGGCACCCAACGACACGATAAACGCGAGCCAAAGAATCGAAAAAACAAGCTCACTACCCCATCGAGATTCAAACCCTTCGAAAACTGCCGCGGCAACAGCGATGACAAGTAGCGCACTGCTACTGTGAATCAACGCTATCAACGACAGCGGGGACTGCTCGCGTTTGTCAGCCTTGCCAGCCAATGAGATACGCCGATCAAGAAGGCTCGCCACGCTGATCGCCAGAATTGCAATGAAGGGCAGCGAATACCCCAGGACCGAACCACCGAGTGCGATACGGTCAGACACCACCAGCATGATCGATGCTAACCCCAAGGCCAGACCTGACCATTGCCGGTAACTGATTTTTTCGCCGGCTATGGCGGGGGACAAGGTCGCGGTAATCATGGGTTGCAATGCGGTGATAAAGGCCACCAGACCTGCCGAGACACCGAACTCAAACGCACTGTTTCCAGCGCCAAGGTAGACAGCATGCGACAACACCCCAACGCATACATGTAAATAAATCTGCGAACGAGACATTGAACGCCAGGATTGGGTGACCGACACAAAGGCCAACAACGCCAGCACGACTACCACATAACGATAGGCAAGCAAGGTAAACGTACCCGCGTAGGCCTGTCCGTATTTTGATCCAATCCAGCCTGAACTCCACAGCACAACAAAGATCAGGCAACCCAACAGGGTTTTGTAGCCAGACAATTAAACAACTCCCAATGCGAGTAGCTCAATATTCTGACCACTCGCTCACAGCTCCAAAAAACTCGCGTAAGCCTACTAGGAGTTACTATCAATCATGCTAGACCTATTAATAAATCAAACAATATCTTTTGGCTAGGTATCAAGCCAAACCAACAGTCGAGTAGCCTGATTCTTATGAGCAATCCCATCAGATGTTCGATCATCGGCAATGCAGGCGGTGGCAAATCCATTTTGTCTCGCGCCTTGGCGTCGAAAGCCGATATCCCCTTACATGAGATGGACCGCTATCTCTGGAAAGAGAACTGGCAGAGCGTATCGGATGAAGCCTTCATCACCCAACATGATGAACTGATCAAAAACGAGCAATGGATTATCGATGGATTTGGTATCCCCGACTCCATTCAGCCAAGATTTGATCGCGCCACTCACATTGTATTTGTTGATCTGCCGGTCTGGCTGCACTTTGCGATTGCTGCTGAAAGACAAATAGCCTGGAAAGCCGGCACGCAGAAGCATCCTCCGGGTGGCATGCAATCACCACCTCCGACCAAAGCCTTGTTTGAAATGATGTGGGCGATTCATACTGAACTCAGGCCGAAGGTGCTGACCATGCTTGCTGCTGCCAAGCAGCGCGGTGCAAACGTGGAAATCGTGACATCGACAGAAGATCTGAGAAAACTCCAGTTCGAACCCTTGGCTCTTCTTTCGCCCCACTGATACAACACACGGTTCTTACTGCACACCGCTACCACTTCTTTAAATTGCAGCAAACAAATCTTGCTGCCGGTCAGAATTTTCCGGCGCAGGCGCGCGAAACAATTGCGTATTCAATTGATTGTGTTCGCGATTGGCTGCTAGACCGTAGCGCTTACAGGCGAGCTCAAAGCGCTGCTGTATAAGCTCAGCTCGCGGGCCTACGCCGACAAAACGCTGACCGAAACCACTATCGTTCAAATGATTCCCCTGTTTCTTGTCTCCGCGCAGCATGCGAATGGCTTTAAGCACACGGTCGCAGCGCATTGGAAAATGCTCTTTCAGCCATTCTGGAAAAAGCACGGCAAGTTCATGGGGCAATCGGAGTAACAGGCAGGTTGCCATGGTGGCCCCGTGCTCAGCTGATGCCTGCATGACGCACTCGATTTCCGGTTCATTGAGCGCCGGAATAATCGGCGACATTGACACTCTTACCGGGATCCCCGCGTCAGCCAAGGCTTGGATGGTACGTAGCCTGCGATGTGGAGCTGTGGCTCGTGGCTCGAGCAGTTGAGCAAGCTTGGTGTCGAGTGTTGTCAAAGACACAGCCGCAGTCAGAAGATTGAGCTTTGCAAATTCCTGTAATAGATCCACGTCACGTTCAATCAATGACGATTTGGTGATCAGATAGATCGGATGACGACATTCGAGCAGCACTTCGAGAATTTGCCGCGTCAGGCAAAGTTTACGTTCAAGCGGTTGATAGGCATCAGTATTAACGCCAATGGCAATGGGTTCACACTGATAAGAGCGCTTGGCAAGCTCTTGACGTAACAAGGTCGCAGCCTCACTTTTGGCATATAACAAGCGTTCGAAATCCAGACCCGCAGAATGCCCGAGGAACGTATGCGAGGGCCGCGCAAAACAATAGACGCAGCCATGTTCACAGCCCCTGTACGGGTTGATTGATCGGTCGAAATGAATATCGGGCGATTGATTACGGGTAATGACAGTCTTGGCACGGTCTTCTCGCCATAAGGTCCGAGACGCGGACTCATCGGCAATATCAGTATTCCAACCATCGATGATATCGATACGCTGTAACGATTCAAATCGCCCACTACGATTACTGATGGCACCTCGACCACGTCTTGCCCGGGGGGTGTTGTGCATCGCTCAACCCGAATAACTGGATATTCATACAGCATATCAGGATCACGGCAGGCTCACAACGACAGCGCACCGATGTCAGGGCACCGATGTCAGCGCACCACCCAGAGCCGCCAGAACCACCCGCAAACGCGGGCTTAGAACAGTTGTTCGACTTCTTTCTTGCGGTCTTTCCTGGTTTTTACCGCAGGCGGCTTGCCAGCGCTATTTCCAGAGCTCCGCGTTGACGTCACGGTGACCGTTTTGTCTCCTTTCGGCTTATTTTCAGCGAAAAACATCTCCAATACTGAATTCTCGGTATCGCCGGGAAGACCACTCTTGCGATCGATGCGTAACGTTTCGATACCCTCTGGCTCCACGTATTCAACCTCGGGTGTACCGCTGACTGTGGCTGCCATATAGCTCGTCCACATCGGCAAGGCGGCGATTCCTCCCGCCTCTCTTCTGCCCAGCGGATCCAGGCCATCGGATCCGATCCATGCCGCCGCCACGACCGTCGGGTTATGCCCGACGAACCAGGCATCAAGCTGGTTGTTCGTCGTGCCCGTCTTGCCAGCCAGATCGTTACGCTGCAAAGCTTCACCGGCACGACGAGCGGTACCACGGCGAACCACTTCACGCATCATGCTGTTCATGATGTAGGCGTTGCGCGGGTCGATTACTCTGGGTGCATCAACGGCATCTATCAGTACCTCGGCAAGCTCATCACTTGCGCCGCTTGCAGTGGTATCAACAGTTGCCGAGGTGTTCGCACCCGCGTTATCAACGTTAACTTCCGCTTGCATTTCGGCCGTTAGCGGATTTTCACCCAATGGATCACAGTCATCGCATAGCACCACTTTTGGCGTGCTGTAGATGATCTCACCGCGCGGACCTTCAACGCGATCAATGAAATGAGGCTGTACGCGATAACCACCATTGGCAAAAATGGCAAAGGCACTGGCCATTTCCATCGGTGTTACGACCGCACTGCCAAGCGCCAAGGACAAATCTGGCGGCATGTTCTCTTCGGCGAACCCAAAACGTTTGGCATAGTCGATGGCGTATTCGGTACCAATTTCACGCAGGACGCGTATCGATACCAGATTTCTGGACTTGACCAGGGCTTCACGTAAACGTGTCGGGCCAAAAAATCGACCGCTGTAGTTTTGTGGACGCCATTCACCTTCCAATGCGTCATCGTGGAAAACGACCGGAGCATCATTATAAATGGTAGCGGCGGTATCCCCCGCAGCCAGGGCCGCGGAATAGATGAAGGGTTTGAACGTCGAACCGGGCTGACGCCGAGCTTGCGTAACTCGGTTAAATTTACTGCGAAAGAAATCATAACCACCCACGAGTGATGTAATCGAGCCAGTCGTGGGTTCGATCGAGACAAATGCCGCTTCGACAGATGGCAGCTGAACAAAACGAGCAGATCCATCGGGTCGGATCTGCAAGGTGATGACATCACCAACTGCCAATGCGTCAGAGACATCAGTCAGTTCATCGCCCTTTTTGTCGATTTCGATGCGATTGCGTGCCCACTCGACATCTTCGAACGGCAAATTGTACTCAATGCCTTTTTCGGTAATCACGGTTGCCACATTGTTCTCCACCGCTAATACAGCCGCTGGTAATGTGTCTACCGGATTTGGCAGTTCCTTCAAGGCCAACCTCAAGGACTCGCCATCGACGAGCACGTCTGTGTCGAGCCGGGTTATCGGACCCGTATACCCATGACGCCGTTCGTAATCATACAAGGCATCGCGCAATGCCAGATTGGCTGCGTTCTGGTTGTCACTCTTGATCGTTGTAAATACGTTGTAGCCTGCGGTTGCCCAGTTCTCACCGAACAACTGCTCCATGCGTGAGCGAGCCATTTCACCGACATAGTTGGCTTCGGCTTCCGGTCGCGAATAATGCAAGCTGGCGCTAACCGGTTGCGCCTTTGCCGCTTCATGAGTTGGCGTGTCGATCATCCCGAGCGCATGCATGCGGCCAAGTACGTAGTCACGTCGTATCAGGGCACGTTCTGGATTGACGACAGGGTTGTAGCGCGACGGTGCTTTTGGGAGCCCGGCCAACATGGCTGATTCGACGAGGTTCAAATCGGAGATTTTTTTGCCGTAATAGACCTTGGAGGCCGCAGCGAAACCATAGGAGCGATTGCCAAGATAAATTTTGTTGACATACAGCTCAAGTATTTCGTCTTTTTCAAGTAGATGCTCGATCTTGAACGACAAAAATATCTCGCGGATTTTTCTTATATAAGTTTTCTCACGCGTCAAGAAAAAATTACGTGCCACCTGCATCGTGATGGTACTGCCGCCCTGCGAACGACGCCCCCCCGACTTGGCGACACTGACAGCCGCCCGAATCAAACCTTGATAATCGACACCGGGGTGATCATAAAAGCGTTTGTCTTCGGCGGCGATGATTGCATTTTTGAGACTATCCGGCACTTCGGATATTTGAACAGGCTCACGTCGCTTCTCACCATACTCGGCAATCAGATCGCCATCAGCGGTGTAAATTCTCAACGGTATCTGCAGCTGAACTTCACGCAGTTGTTCGACATCGGGTAACTCGGGCTCGATCTTGTAGTAGAGATACCCCACACCGATTGCCACTAATAATCCGGCACAAATGCCCGATATGGCAAGCCATTTGAATACAAAGCCAAGCCAGCCTGACTTTCTCCGGCCACTACGGTGGTCTGGAGCGTGTCTACGCCGGCGTTTTCGGGATGACGAATGAGGCATTGATCTGCCAATTAAGCTTGTCGGATCAACGAATTATATCGAACCAACCCGCAAACAACCTGAAAACTTGTGTGCCTCATGACCTAGCTAACAAGGACGTAACAGGACCGCCAGTTTTCTGCCACCGGCAACTCAACCGAAATTTGTTCGGTGGAGTGGTCATTTAGATAAGCGTACTAACCAGCATCCAACGGAGGAATGTGATCCACACCGTATTTCTGGTCGAGAAACTCTCGACTGGCGCTAAAGGAATATCACGGTATGGGCGCTAAACCTGACATGGCACTCAAATTCTCATCCAGAAACGCAGGCCTCGTTGGCCTGGACATTACGGCGACGTCGGTAAAGCTACTGGAGCTCAAGCCGACGAAAAAGGGTCACAAGGTGGTTAGTTACACCGTCGAACCTTTGCCGGCAAACGCGGTTAACGAAAAGAACCTGCAAGACGTCGAGGCGGTTGGCGATGCCATCCGGCGGGCAATCAAGCGTTCCGGCACGCGAACCAAAGCCTGCGCGGTAGCGGTACCCAGCGCGATGGTGATCACCAAGGTCATTCAGATGCCTGATGACCTGAAAGATCACGAGATGGATGCGCAGATCCAGCTTGAAGCCGACCAGTACATTCCTTACGCACTCGAAGAGGTCAATCTCGACTTCGACGTCATGGGGCCTTCAGAAGAAGCCAATGGCATGGTCGATGTGCTACTCGCAGCGTCTCGAAGTGAGAACGTTGAAGATCGTACCGCAGCAGCCGAGATCGGTGGACTGGATGTCAAGATTGTGGATGTCGAGCCCTACACGATGGAAGGTGCGTTTCAACTGATCAAACACCAGATTCCCAACGAGGGCATGGACCAGACGGTTGCAATCCTCGACGTTGGCGCCAGCATGACCAGCCTATGTGTACTGCGCGATCAGTCACTTATATATACACGTGAGCAGCCCTTTGGCGGCAAGCAGCTTACAGAAGAAATCATGCGCCGCTACGGCCTGTCCTATGAAGATGCAGGTCGCGTCAAGCGCGTTGGCGGTCTTCCCGACAACTATGAACCTGAAGTGCTCGCACCTTTTCGCGATCTGATGGTTCAACAAGCAAATCGCTTCCTGCAGTTTTTCTTCTCTGCAGACAAAAATGACTACGTTGATCACATCGTGCTTGCTGGTGGAAGTACCGGCATCGAAGGGGTTGACGAACTGATCGAGCAACGTATTGGTACACCAACCGTACTTGCCGATCCTTTTGCCGAGATGAGCGTCGGATCAGATGTACCCGCGCAACGTCTCAAGGATGATGGCCCGGCGATGATGATCGCCTGTGGCCTCGCCATGCGAGGAGCAGCGTAATGACAAGAATCAATCTATTACCGTGGCGCGAGACCTATCGTCGCGAAAAGAATACCGAGTTCGGTATTCTCCTCGGGGTATGCATGGCAGTGGCTGCCGGCGTAGGCTTCGCGGGTTACAAGTACGCCGAAGACAAGGTTGACTTTCAGGCGCAAAGAAACTCACGTCTGAACACCGAGATTGCCCAACTTCAGGAAGAGCTGAAGGAAATCCGCGAACTCGAAGATACCAAGAACAACCTTCTGGCTCGCATGGAGATCATCCAGCAGCTTCAAGGCCAACGTCCTCAAATCGTTCATACGTTTGACGAGATCGCCAAGCGTTTGCCCGATGGCATCTTCCTGACAGCAATGAAGCAGGAAGGCGCGACGCAGCTGGTCATGGAAGGGCGTGCCGAATCAAACGCACGTGTTTCTGCCTTGATGCGCCGCATGGACCGTAGCGATTACTTCAAGCAACCGCGACTCGACGTGATCGAATCCAACACGGACGATGTCATCTCCAACTTCAAGTTGAGTGTCATCCAGGACCGTCCCAAAACTGAAGCGGAGGAGCTTGACGATGGCGTTTAGTGACACGATCGCAGAGCTGCAGAAAATCGATGGCGAGGATTTCAAACGCATCGGTACCGCACCTGTTGCGCTACGCGGCTTTTGCATAATCCTGGGATGTGCTGCCGTACTCGGAGCCATGGCTCATTTTATGGTTCGCCCGCAGTTTGACGAATTGAAAGTAGTTGAGGCAAAGGAAATAGACCTTCGTGCGAAGTTTGATCACGAACAAGCCAAAGCCGCTAACCGTACCGCATACGTCGAGCAGCTTGAAGAAATGAAAAAGACGTTCAATGTCATGCTTCGTCAACTGCCGAACAAAACAGACATTGAAAGTCTCCTCGTTGACCTGTCACAGACAAGTGTTGCCAGCGGCCTGGAAGTCAAATTTTTCAAACCGGAAACAGAAATTCCGCGTGAGTTCTACGCAGAATATCCGATTCGCATCAGCGTCACCGGTCAATACCACCAGTTTGGTCAGTTTATCAGCGGTCTTGCGGCCCTACCTCGCATAGTGACCCTAAGCAGTATTGACATCAAACAAACCGATTTGGCCAGCGCTGAAAAAAATATCGCCAGCAAACTGAAAATGAATTTGGTGGCTACGACTTATCGCTATCTCGAGGAGGATGAATAAGCCATGTACCGGTTGAAACTCTTACCGTTGCTCGGTTGCCTGTCACTGCTGACTGCATGTGGCGGAGACATGACAGACCTCGAGCAATTCATTAGCGAAACGAAACAAAAACACCATGGCAAGGTGGATCCGATTCCGGAATTCCCTCCTTACCAGACGTTTTCATATGACGCGACCGATATTCGCGATCCGTTCAGACCACAAACCGATCTGAGCGCATCACCGGTCGCGAGCATAGAAGAGGAAGCTTACTCAGGTCCAAGGCCAGAGGCAGCACGTCGCAAAGAACCATTGGAAAGTTATCCAGTGGATGCATTGAAAATGGTCGGCTTATTGCAACAGCAATCACAGACCTGGGGATTGGTACGCGATCCTGATGGCACGATCCACCGAGTTCAACCTGGCAATTACGCTGGTCAGAACCACGGAAAGATCGTAACGGTTTCAGAAAGCAAAATTGATATTGTCGAACTTGTTCCCGACGGTCTCAGTGGCTGGGTCAATCGCGAAGCACAGCTCGCGATGGCCGAAGAATAGATTACTACGGAGATAAATTTAAAATGCAAGCCCGCGAACATACGCTCCGACTCAGCCGGATCAATACACGCAACATCATTCGAGCAATGAGCCTCGCCCTGCTAGCTGGCGCCGCCCTGGCAACCCAGCAACTGCAGGCCGCGTCCAACTCTTTGATTGATATCAGCCACGTAACCCTGCCGGGGAACAAGCAGCAATTAGCCTTGACTTTGTCTGGCCCTGCTTCTGCCCCCAAGGCGTTTACCATCGACAACCCAGCGCGTATCGCACTGGATCTTGCCGACACCAGCAATGACCTGGACGAGCGCAATTTGCGCATCGCTTCTGGCATGTTACAAAACGTCACGACGGTCGAAGCCGGTGGTCGTACACGTGTTGTTATCAATCTGACTTCAATGTCACCTTATCAGACTTCCATCAAGGGCAATCAGCTTCTGGTTACACTGGACAGTGACGCTGATGGATCACAGCCAGCGGCAGGTGAATCGATTCTGGTAGCTAGCGACAGCAACGAAAACTTCAGCGGCCCGGTCGTAGAACGCGTCGACTCTATCGACGGTCTTGATTTCCGACGCGGCCCAATGGGCGAAGGGCGAATCATTTTCGATCTGTCCTCAGCGAACATTGTTACCGACATGCGCCAGGAAGGTGGACGCGTTATCGTCGACTTCCCTGATACGCAGCTCGCAGCAAAACTACAGCGTCGCCTTGACGTTATGGACTTCGGTACACCGGTGCAGTTCATTGATGCCATCTCCAACAAGCGTGGCACCAAGGTAATCATTCAACCTGCTACACAGGAATTCGAGCAACTGGCTTATCAGTCGGACAATATGTTCACCGTTGAATTGAAGCCAATGAGCAAGGAAGACATCGAAGCTAATCGCAAGGCGAAGTTCGGTTACATTGGTGAAAAGCTATCTCTGAACTTCCAGGATATTGAAGTACGCTCGGTATTGCAGCTCCTCGCTGACTTTACAGACCTCAACATCGTTGTCAGTGACTCGGTGCAGGGCAAACTGACACTACGACTGAAGAATGTACCTTGGGACCAGGCGCTCGACATTATTCTGCAAACCAAGGCCCTTGGCAAACGTCAGGCGGGCAACGTGATCATGATTGCACCGGCTGAAGAAATTGCCAACCGCGAGCGAATTGAGCTCGAAGGCATGAAGCAGAAGACCGAGCTGGCTCCGTTACGTACAGAGTACTTTCAGGCCAACTACGCAAAAGCGTCAGAACTGGCGGCGTTGCTGCAAAGTGACGAAGGCGGCATGCTGTCGGATCGAGGCAGTGTTTCGGTTGACGATCGAACCAACACACTCTTGATCAACGACACAGTCGATCAGCTTAGCGATATTCGTGCGCTGGTCCATCGCCTTGACGTGCCCATTCGTCAGGTACTGATCGAATCTCGAATTGTTATTGCTTCAGACAACTTTAACAGAGACATTGGTGTTCGCTGGGGTTTGAACCGCAATACGGTTAACAGTGATAACCCGGGCGGCGAAGGCGAAGGGTTTGCGTTCTCTGGCAATGCTCAAGGTATATCAGACCTGATCAATGGAGACGGTGTAGAGGCCGGACGATTCAACGTCAATCTGGCAGCAGCTGGTAACGCAGGAACCCTCGGTATCGCACTCGCCAAGCTCCCGTTCGGTACATTGCTTGAACTGGAACTCTCCGCGATGCAGGCAGAAGGTAATGGTGAAGTCATCTCAAGCCCACGCGTCATCACTGCTAACCAGCACGAAGCCTATATCGAACAAGGTGTTGAGATACCGTTTCTTGAAGCTTCTTCGAGCGGTGCCACAGCGGTGTCTTTTCGAAAGGCAGTACTTGGCCTGACGGTTACACCGCAGATCACACCTGACGATCGCATTGTCATGGATCTGCAAGTGAACAAAGACACAGTTGGACAGATCTTCAGCGGCATACCGAGCATCGATACTCGCGAAGTCAGCACGCAGGTACTGGTCGACAATGGCGAAACAGTTGTGCTCGGCGGCGTCTATGAGCAGACAAAGATTCAGAGTGTCACCTTGGTGCCCTTCTTCGGTCACCTGCCTTTGATCGGCAAGCTGTTCCAACGCAACAATGGCACTGACGACAAATCTGAATTGTTGGTCTTCGTCACACCAAAGATCATCAAAGAGAACGTTTCTCTGGACTACTAAAAGATCGATGTAGTTTCACGAAACACACCGAACAGAAGCCCGCCTCTCTTGAGGCGGGCTTTTTTTTGCCCGTTCAGCTCTCAATCGAGCGGGAGAATTTGCACACCCTGCCCGCTTCGGTATCATTAGCCACACCCGACATCGATCTACTATCCTTGACATGCGATGAGCAGCATCTTCCTTATCGGTCCGATGGGCTCTGGCAAAAGCACCGTCGGTCGAGCGCTGGCCAAGAAGATTGGCTACGACTTTCTCGACAGCGATCGCGAAATCGAAGCTCGTTGTGGTGTCGATATCCCTACCATCTTCGATTACGAGGGCGAGATCGGCTTTCGTGAGCGCGAGGAGCGCATGCTCGACGAGCTCTCAGCCCGACAGAAGCTGGTACTGGCCACCGGCGGTGGATCCATACTGCGAGAATCCAGCCGTGATCGCCTGAAAAGTCGCGGGTACGTAATACTGCTCTCGGTCGATTTGGACGAGCAGATGCGCCGCGTCGGTTCGGATACAAAACGCCCGCTACTCAAGGCTGACGATCCGAAAGCCATCTTACGGACACTGATGGACGAACGGGCGCCGCTGTACAAGAGTGTTGCTGATGTCGAGATATCGACCGACTCACGACGCATGTATCATGTCGTCACCCGCATTATCAAGCATCTCCGAAGCAACGACGTGATCGACCGCTAACCCACCCTCCTATGCACACTCTTAATATTGATCTGGGTCAACGCAGTTACCCGATTCACATCGGCAGCGGCCTGCTGACAAAGCAAGGCATGTTGAACCAATATGTCCACCATAAGGCCATGGTGGTGACCAACGAAACGATCGCCCCCTTGTATCTTGACGCGACTCTCACAGCGCTTGGCAATACGCCAGCATCAAGCGTCATCTTGCCCGATGGTGAATCGCACAAGTCGCTGGCGACCCTCGACGCTATCTATGCCGCCCTGCTTTCTGAAGGCTTTGATCGAGGCGCAACCCTTATCGCCTTGGGTGGCGGGGTTATCGGCGACATGGCCGGTTATGCCGCAGCAAGTTATCAGCGTGGTGTTGATTTCATCCAGGTGCCTACCACCCTGCTTGCCCAGGTTGATTCATCCGTCGGTGGCAAGACAGCGGTCAATCATGCGCTCGGTAAAAACATGATCGGTGCTTTCCACCAGCCGGTGGCCGTAATTGCTGACATGGACACATTGTCGACCCTGAACGATCGCGAACTGAAGGCCGGGCTCGCCGAAGTCATCAAGTACGGCTTTATTATCGATGCCGATTTTTTCTCCTGGCTCGAAACCAATATCGATGCCTTGCTCGCCCGCGACGTCGCGGCAACTGGCGAGGCAGTCAGACGTTCCTGCGAAATCAAGGCTCGCATCGTCGAAGCGGACGAGCGGGAACATGGCATTCGTGCCCTGTTGAACCTGGGCCACACTTTTGGACACGCCATTGAGGCGTCCCTGGGCTACGGTGTCTGGTTGCACGGCGAAGCGGTCAGCGCCGGCATTGCCATGGCACTCGATTTCTCCAACCGTCTCGGCCTGATTCCGGCAGCAACCCAACAGCGAGGAATAACACTTCTTGAGCGTGCAGGTTTGCCCGTTTCGCCACCGAAGGATATATCGCCGGAACGTTTCCTGGCGTTCATGTCCAGGGACAAGAAAGTCTCAGACGGGCAATTGCGGTTTATTGTCCTTGACGCCATTGGGCGGTCTCATGTAATCGCGGACTTTGAAGAGGCCACACTACACGCCACGCTCAAGAACTTTTCCGCAAGCTGAAAAACACCAACGTCATTAAGCGGTATCCATGAGACGGATATAGTAATATTCGCACCTCACCCGTTGCCCACAGAGCGCCGATGTCGTCTTTTGATGCCTTGGATGTCGACCACGGCGGTTTGCTGTCAGATGCGACCCTTTCCGCGTTGCAGTTACGTCAGCAACCGTTTACCGCAACTGCGGCCGACGGTGACACCTTCAGCGATGACACTACTGCGGAACAGCTGAGCGATATCAAGCAGGCCTTGATCAATGGCGACGACCTACTGCTGATTCTTGGCGAAGAGGGTGCCGGCAAATCGACGCTGCTCAGCCAACTCGGCGCGAACAGTGGTATGCGTATCCAGTGCTTTTCCGTCAAGGGAAGCCAGCGATTCAGCACCATGAATCTGTTCGCCGGCATGCTGGAAGCATTCAAGCAAAAGCCCGCCGCTGATCTGAAATCGATGCTCGATCAGCTGATTCCCTGCCTGCAATCGATGGTCACCAGCAACACGCTCAGCGCCATCGTGCTGGATGATGCAGACCTTGTCGGTGAGTCTGAGCTCACCCGCTTGCTCTCAGGCATGCTCTACATCAACAGTCAGGACGAGACCTTGCTGCGTATCGCACTCGCCGCACCCAGCGACTTTGAAAACCACATCCCCAACCTCCTGCCCGAGGGAGCAGATCTGCCCTACTCGAGCTTGACGATCGATCATCTGGACCCGGATCGCGCCAATAGCTATCTGGATTTTCGCCTGAATCAGGCCGGGTATTTTGAAGAATTTCCCTTCAACGACCGCGAAGTATCAACCATGGTGGAACAGAGCGAGGGATTGCCCAGCGGACTACACGCTGCAGCTGCCAACCTGCTCAATGAACGCCACGGCGCTTACGTGGATGCGATACCGCCAGAATTACTGTCCACCAGCGGCGGCATCATGGCTGGCAAGAGCGGCAAGCTGCTTCTCGGTGCTCTGGCCGGCCTCTTGATTATCGGGGGGCTCGTGTTGTTCAAAAACCCGGACGACAAGGTCGACGACAATCGCTACCGGGTTGTGGAGCAGCGTAAAATTGATGCGGATGCCAACAAGATCAGCTTGGTTAATGAGGCAAAAGACCCAGCGATCGGCAGCAGTGCGACTGGAACAGTGGGCTCATCAGAGGTATCCACTGACAATAACACCAACGTCGCGGCGACCGCCACGCCAGGCAATGACAGTGATGCCACCGGCAATGATGCTGCAAACGACAGCGGAACTGCGTCGTCATCCGCGCGCAGCGACAACGCCGGCAGCGCTACGGATAACGCCGCGGAACCCACCTCTGCCAGTGGCTCAGAGCCAAACACTGCCAGCGAAAGCGACACTGATCGCAACGCAGCCGCAGGCGGCGACAGCAACGAAAGTACCGCAGGAACCGGGACAGCATCAAGCAGCACACAAAATGCAGAACAATCGACCGATTCCAACCGGACTGACCGTGCGGCCAATAACGGGGATAGCGATGCGATTGCGGAACCTGCAGAGCCTGATGACTCGGCAAGCGGCAATGCTGTTCTCGAGTCGCCGAACTGGATTCTGACTCAAGACGCCTCGCTGTATACCGTCCAGATGAGCGCGTCCACAGACCGCGACGTGGTTGAGAATTTCCTGCGGCAAAACCCGCTCGACCCACCCAATTCGGTATTTTCCTTCAATCGCGACGGCACCACCTGGTACGCCCTCGTCCATGGGCTGTACCCAAGCATCGATGCGGCGCGCGCTGCAGTTGAGCGCCTACCTCCCGCAGCGCTGACCAATCAACCGTGGATTCGCGCCATCAGCCGCATCCAAAGGGCCCTGAAAGACCAGAACTAGTGGGTTTCAGGGCCCAGTTTCAGGGCTGATCCGGACTCGGTATAATGGTGGGTCCGCCTCTGAACAACGAGGCGGTGAAACTCACCAGATACTGTTGTCATATATGAATTTCTTGGAAAATCTGGCCGAACACGGCCTGTACCAGCCCAACTTCGAACGCGATAATTGCGGTTTCGGCCTGATCGCGCAAATGGACGGGCGTGCCAGCCACTGGCTGGTGGAAACAGCCATTACCGCTCTCGGTCGCATGACCCATCGTGGCGCGATTGGCGCTGACGGCAAAACCGGTGATGGCTGCGGCCTGTTGTTGCGCAAACCCGACGCCTTCCTGCGCAGTGCCGCAGCAGAAGCAGGCATATCCTTGTCTGGCGAATTCGCCACCGGTCTGGTCTTTCTCAACCACGACAAAGACAAAGCAGACGCGGCCCGCACACAACTTGAAAATGAATTGAATGCCCGCGGTTTGAAATTCAATGGTTGGCGCGAAGTACCGGTTGATGTTTCTGCCTGTGGCGATGAAGCAAAGAGCAGTGTGCCGCGCATCGAACAAATCTTTGTCAGCCCTGACGAAGAGATGGATTCAGCGGAGTTCAACCGTCATCTGTTTGTAGCAAGACGTCGCACTGAAATTGCCTTGACCGGTAAAGACGATGAATTTTACGTGTGCTCGCTGTCAAGTGATGTCATTTTGTACAAGGGACTTGTTATGCCGGAGTACCTGGCCAGCTTCTACAAGGATCTCGAAGACGATCTGCTTGAATCATCCATTGCCGTTTTTCATCAACGTTTCTCGACCAACACACTACCGCAGTGGCGACTCGCGCAACCGTTTCGCTATCTGGCCCACAATGGCGAGATCAACACCATTGCCGGAAACCGAAGCTGGGCCAATGCACGAGCCAGCAAACTGCGTTCAGATGTTCTACCTGAACTGAGCGAGCTGGTGCCACTGATCAGCCAGGACGGATCGGACTCCATGGCGCTGGACAATATGCTTGAAGTGTTGATGTCAGGCGGCATCGATGTTTTTCGCGCCATGCGCATGTTGATGCCTCCAGCCTGGCAGAACACCTGGGAGCTCGATTCGGATCTACGCGCCTTCCTTGAATACAACTCCATGCACATGGAACCCTGGGATGGACCGGCTGGCGTTGTGTTATCTGATGGTCGCTATGCGGCCTGTGTGCTCGATCGTAATGGCCTGCGACCCGCGCGTTACGTCATCAGCAAGGATCGCCATATCACGCTTGCTTCCGAAGTCGGCGTGTACGACTACGCGCCAAGTGATATTACCGTCAAAGGTCGCCTGAAACCCGGTGAAATGATGGCCGTCGATACACAATCCGGACGTTTGTTGACACCACAGGACATCAGCGACACGCTCAAGCATCGTCAACCCTATGCCAAATGGTTGCAGAAAAACAAGCGACATTTGCGTTCACGCCTGCGGGATCTTCCACAAACCGCACCTGCGATGAATGACGACCAGCTGGCCATCTATGAAAAGCTCTTCAATGTCACCTTCGAAGAGCGCGATCAGGTCCTGCGTGTGCTGGCCGAAGGCGCGCAAGAAGCAATCGGATCGATGGGCGACGATACGCCATTCCCTGTCATGTCTGAACACGTGCGCCCACTGTATGACAACTTCCGTCAACAGTTTGCGCAAGTGACCAACCCACCGATCGATCCCTTGCGCGAAACCATTGTCATGTCGCTCGAGACCTGTTTGGGTCGCGAGAAGAATCTGTTTCGCGAAACTCATCACCATGCCAATCGCCTGCTGGTGCGTTCACCGGTGTTGTCACGTGAGAAATTCGATACCTTGCTCGCGATGGATGATGAACCCGGCTACGCCAATGCCCGATTGAGTTTGCAATACGACCCGGCCGCTGAATCACTCGAACAAGCGATCGATCGCATTACCAATGAGGCTGTCAAAGCCGTTATCGAAGAACACAAGGTGGTCATTGTGCTGACCGATCGCGATATCGCTACCGGTTTGTTGCCGATACATGCATTGCTGGTCACCGGCTCCGTGCATCACGGTCTGATCAAAGCGGGTTGTCGACCCGATGCCAATCTGGTTATCGAAACAGGCACCGCCCGTGATTCGCATCAGGTCGCGGTACTGGTCGGTTATGGCGCCACCTGCATCTACCCGTATCTTGCGTATGAATCGATTCAGGCAATGGTGCGCAGCCGCGAAATCGACAGCGATGATATTCCTCAGCTGGAACAGAATTACCGCAAAGGCATTAATAAAGGCTTGATGAAAATTCTGTCGAAGATGGGTATTTCAACAATCTCCAGTTACCGTGCAGCGCAACTTTATGAAATTGTCGGTCTGCATTCGAATGTCGTTGATCGCTGCTTTGTCGGTACCACCAGTCGTATCGAGGGGATCGATTTTTCGGATATTGAACTCGATTTGAAGACCTTGGCAACAGCGGCCTTCGATCCGCAGGTCGAAACCAGTCAGGGCGGACTACTCAAATATATTCACGGCGGTGAATTCCACGCCTATAACCCGGATGTCGTCAACCAGTTGCAAGCGGCCGTGACCAGTGGTGAATATGATGATTACGCGGTCTATGCAAAGACAGTCGACGGCAGACGCCCGGCCATGCTGCGCGATCTGCTTGAATTGACACCCAAGGGTGATCCGATTCCCATCGATCAGGTTGAATCCACCGAATCGATCATCCGCCGGTTTGATTCAGCCGGCATGTCACTCGGCGCACTGTCGCCCGAAGCCCACGAAACACTTGCCCAGGCCATGAATCGTCTCGGCGGGCGATCAAACTCTGGCGAAGGTGGTGAGGACGAGGCACGCTATGGCACTGACAAGATGTCCAAGATCAAGCAGATCGCGTCGGGACGTTTTGGTGTGACACCTCACTACCTGGTGAATGCTGAAGTCCTGCAGATCAAGATCGCACAAGGTGCCAAGCCGGGGGAAGGTGGGCAGTTGCCCGGCCACAAGGTCAACGAGATGATCGCGCGTTTGCGTTACAGCAACCCGGGCGTTGCATTGATTTCACCTCCACCGCATCACGATATCTACTCGATCGAAGATCTTGCCCAGCTGATCTTTGATCTCAAGCAAGTGAATCCCGAGGCACTGGTGTCGGTCAAACTGGTTGCTGAAGCCGGGGTGGGAACCATTGCCGCAGGCGTTGCAAAAGCCTATGCCGATCTTATTACCATCTCAGGTTATGACGGTGGTACCGGCGCCTCACCGTTGACCAGTGTCAAGTATGCAGGCTCACCGTGGGAACTCGGCATGTCCGAAACGCATCAGGTACTGCGGGCCAATGGTCTTCGTGCCAAGGTTCGGGTACAAACCGATGGTGGCTTGAAGACTGGCCTTGACGTGATCAAGGCGGCCATCATGGGCGCTGAGAGTTTTGGTTTTGGTACCGGACCGATGATCGCAATGGGTTGCAAGTATCTGCGTATCTGTCACCTGAACAACTGCGCAACCGGCGTTGCAACTCAGCACAAGGTGCTGCGTATGAAGCATTTCAATGGCAACGTTGAAAAGGTCATGCATTACATGCGCTTTGTCGCCGAAGATGTCAGACACCATCTGGCAAGCCTTGGTGTGCGTAGCCTTGAGGAAATTATTGGTCGTTCGGAATTCCTGACACCTGTCACAGGACAAACTGATCGTCAAACTCGCCTTGACCTTTCACCGCTGCTGGCCACTGGCGATGTGCCGGATGACGCACCACGTTTCTGCCAGGTCGAACGTAATGAACCGCACGACAAAGGCCTGCTGGCCGAGCAAATGTTAAGTGACTGCAAATCAGCCATTCGAAAATCGGCTGGCGGCGATTTTCACTACGACATCAAGAATGTCAATCGCTCGATCGGCGCACGGCTCTCTGGTGAGATCGCCCGACAGCATGGCAGCGGCGGCATGGATGACAACCCGATCAATATTTATTGCACGGGCACAGCGGGTCAGTCTTTCGGCGTGTGGAACGCAGGTGGCCTGAACCTGCATCTCGACGGCGATGCCAACGACTACGTGGGCAAAGGCATGGCTGGCGGCAAGATCGTTATCCGACCGCCAGTTGACGCTCGCTACACCGGGCGCAAATCAACGATCGTTGGCAATACCTGCCTGTATGGTGCAACCGGGGGCAGCTTTTACGCCGCAGGACTCGGCGGCGAACGCTTTGCAGTCAGAAACAGTGGCGCCGTTGCTGTGGTCGAGGGCATTGGTGACCACGGTTGCGAATACATGACCGGTGGCTGTGTCGTGGTACTCGGGGAAACGGGCGTGAACTTTGGCGCTGGTATGACCGGCGGACTTGCCTTTGTCTTTGATCAACAAAATGTGTTTGTTGATCGCTACAACCACGAGCTTATCGATATTCATCGCCTCCACGCCGAATCCATGGAGCGTTATCGCAACTATCTGCAACTGTTGATCGAAGATCACGTTCGTGAAACGGGAAGCTCGCTGGGTCAACAGATGGTCGACGACTACTACAGCATGGCATCACGCTTCTGGATGGTGAAACCGAAGGCAGCAGAACTGGGCGAGCTACTGTCAACGCTCGGACGCGCAGCCTGATAATCGATGGCCGGGCAAATACCTCAACATTTTATTGATGAGTTGCTTGCCCGCGTCGATATCGTTGAGGTCATCGATCTACGCGTCACGCTAAAAAAGAGTGGCGCCAACTATTCAGCCTGCTGTCCCTTTCACAACGAAAAAACCCCGTCGTTCACCGTCAGCCAGACCAAACAGTTCTATCACTGCTTTGGTTGCAGCGCGAACGGCAATGCTATTGGTTTTTTGATGGAATACGACAATATGCACTTTGTCGATGCCATCGAAACCTTGGCTGACATGGTCGGCATGGAAGTACCGCGTGATGAACAAGCAGCCCAACAGCGCAATGACAGCAAACCGCTATATACCTTGATGGAGTCGGTTGCGGCTTTCTATCAAGCGGAACTCCGCAAATCGCCCGAAGCCATAGACTATCTCAAGGCACGCGGTCTTTCCGGTGAGATCGCCCGCGAATTTGCCATCGGTTATGTGCCCGATGGCTGGGATGCCTTACAGAAAGCTTTTCCGAATGAGGAAGCCGCTTTGCTGAAAACCGGCATGCTGATCCAGGGTGACAAGGGCAAACGACCCTACCAACGCTTTCGACATCGCATCATGTTCCCGATTCGTGATCGACGTGGGCGCGTCATCGGCTTTGGTGGACGGGTACTTGGCAATGAAGAACCCAAGTATCTGAACTCACCAGAGACTCCGCTTTTTCACAAAGGCAGTGAGCTTTATGGTCTGTATGAAGCTCGACGCAGTGCACAGGATGCCAGCCATGTCATCGTCGTAGAGGGCTACATGGATGTCGTCGCTCTGGCACAACATGGCATCACGAATGCGGTAGCAACGCTCGGCACGGCTGCAAATCAGCAACACAGCGAAACGCTGTTCAGGACCGTACCCAACATCGTCTTCTGTTTTGACGGTGACAAGGCCGGACGCTCTGCTGCCTGGCGGGCATTGACAGCAACCTTGCCAGCGCTACAGGACGGACGCGATGCCCACTTCCTGTTTTTACCTGATGGTGAAGACCCGGACTCGATCGTCAAGGCAGGCGGCACAGCAGCGTTCAATGATCTGATGGCCACCCGTATTCCAATCATCGATTATCTCTATGATCATTTATCAAGTGATATCGACATGCGCAGTATCGGCGGCAAGGCGCAGCTGGCCGACAAGGCCAAGCCGATGGTCAACACCATTCCGCGCAGTGTTTACAAACAACTTGCCTTGCGCAGGCTTGAAGCCCTGATAGGAGTATCCATGGGAAGCGGCTCAGCTGCAGCTCCTGTCAAGCCTGACAAGCAGGCCACGCAATCACAATCGACTACGCTGACGCCGATGAGTCGCACGGTACTTTTATGTTTGCAGTACCCCCATCTGCTTGGATCGATACCACTTGATCAACTCGAGTTCGACGCAAACGTACCCGGCGCCGATGTTCTCACACGACTGATTGCTTATTGCGATGCGGATCCCGGCGTGACCACGGCACGCTTGCTTGAACGCTTTCGTGACACAAAGCACTATGCTTATCTGACGCGCCTTGCCAGCCGCAGTTACTTGCCGGATGGGCTCGAACTCGACGAGGAACAAGCCACAACGGAATTCAAGCATTGCTTGCAACGACTGGCCAACAGTGCCAAGACCACCTCCTTCGACAAGCTCGACCAATCAGCCCGCACAGGCTTGCTTGCATTGAAACGACGATAGGCTTAAGTCATGACTCG
Organism: uncultured Granulosicoccus sp.; assembly: GCA_937924505.1. Next base: position 66,073 of record CALDSR010000006.1, read on the forward strand.
TAAAGCGCGGCATTTTCGCTTTCATCAGGCAGGCGAAATCAATGTTGATAGTGAACTGCAACTTGACAAGTCTGCCAGCCATCATCTTCTGACCGTGTTGCGCGCAAGCCCCGGTGATCAACTTGAACTGTTCAACGGAGACGGATTCAACTATTCGGCAGTCCTCGGCAACGGCAGCACTGCCAAACGGGCCGTTATCACTGTCGAGTCACGGTCAAGAAATCTCACAGAACCGCCGCTTGCCATAACCTTGGTCCAGGCCGTGTCTCGTGGCGAACGTATGGATCAGTCCATACGGCAAGCCGTCGAACTTGGTGCCACTGCCATTCAACCCGTCTATAGCCGTCACGCGCAAAAGCCCGGTGATAGCAAACGGGTCAGTCGCAAACAGGAGCATTGGTACAAGATCATGCTCAGCGCGGCAGAACAAAGTGGCCGCGCACGGGTTCCCGATTTACACCCTGCCCGCCCATTATCTGCCTGGATTGACGATGTTGACGCTGGCCCGTCGGCATCACCCTGCGTCGTCTTGCATCCCACTGCAACAAATTCATTGGGTGGGCTCGAGACCATGCAGCAGGTATCAATCGCGATTGGACCAGAGAGCGGGTTTGACAACGACGAAGTGGAGAACATGATCAAGGCCGGTGCCATAGCCTGCCGGATGGGGCCGCGCACCTTGCGCACGGAAACCGCCGGACCTGCGGCAATCGCCATCATGCAAGCCATGCACGGCGACGGATCATGATGCATGTGAGCCGGTTTTCTGCAACGCTTCCTTGCTTGGGACTTTTGTTGTCCCTTGCACTCAGCGCTTGTAGCTCGCTGCCACTGTATGACCCCCTACCCCCCGAAGTCAGCGTCGATCGGATACGTCTTGGCAAATTTACCTTGCGCGATCAGGAGGTGAACCTGCGACTCAAGGTGGAGAATCCGAACAGCTTCGACTTGCCGTTGCAATGGCTTTCGTTTTCGGTCAATGTCGAAGGTGATGAACTCGCCAAAGGTTCATCGGATCAAGCGGTGACTGTTCCAGCAAGCGGTGAAGCTCTGTTGGATATCAGTGTGTCCAGCAGGCGTCTGTTCAAGTTCGTGTTCGGGTACGTAAAACAGCTGGCACAAGGCAAGACAGCAACTGGATATACAGTCACAGGCTTTGTAAAGCTCGCCAACTGGCCAAAACGAATTCCCTTTGATATCGATGGTGTCCTTGAAGCACCTGACGAAATTACCCCGAACACGGGGAACTAAGTTGGCATCGACAACATGACAACGATAAAAAATCAATCAACGGTCAACGAACTACATCGTTTCATCATGGATTGCCCACGGCTGTTCATACTGACTGGCGCAGGCTGCAGTACCGCGGCCGGGTTGGGTGACTATCGCGACAAGAATGGTCAGTGGAAGCGTCCGCAACCGATAACCGGGCAAACGTTTATCAATGACACGCTTGCTCGAAAACGCTACTGGGCAAGAAGTGCCGTCGGTTGGCCGAGTTTCAGCGCCGCCAAACCGGCTGCCGCACATCACGCACTGGCGCAATTGCAGAAACTGGGCTTTGCCAAAACACTCGTGACACAAAATGTCGATGAGTTACATCAACAAGCAGGACATAGCAATGTCATCGATCTACACGGTGTATTGAGCACTGTCAGTTGCCTGGACTGCAAGTCCCGCGAGTCACGCAATGACTTTCAGCAACGACTGCTTGCCGCTAACCCCTGGATATCAAACTTGTCTGCGGCTCATGCACCCGATGGCGACGCCGACCTGGAACTGGATCAGCTTGATAGCGTCTCGGTGCCTGCCTGCCAGCGATGTCATGGCATGCTCAAACCCGATGTCGTGTTCTTTGGCGAAAACGTCGACAAACACATCGTCACATCAGCACTGCACGAACTTTCTCAGGCTGACGCATTGCTGGTCGCCGGATCCTCACTGATGGTTTTTTCAGGGTTTCGTTTTTGTCGCGCTGCAGCCGGCAACGGACAACCCATTGTTATCGTCAACCATGGCAAGACACGCGCTGATGATATGGCAGCACTCAAGATAACCGGTGATATAGGCGAAAATCTCGACAAGCTCGTTCGCCTGGTCAACTGATACGATGTCGCATCGCAACCCTCGTGAATGACCATACGCTGCATGTTGATGGGGAGGGAGTATTTCAAGTTGCCTGTCAGTTTTTTTGTAATCGCCAAGCCTCAACAAACCGTCACTTTACCGAAGCAACAACCGGAATCAGATATTTAAGAAACTGTTGCTCGACTCTATTCTTCAGCGTGTTCCTTCTTCTTATTGTTCCGAGTGGACGTTGAAAGTGAGGAGAGTCAAAATTTAGAAAGACCAGGTTTTTTTCAAGGTAAGGCGCCGTTGTCGCACGCGGCATGGTGGTTATCAAATCGGTGTTAGCAACGATTTCCAGAGCGGATCGAATAGAGTCCGTTTCTACGGCAACTTGTATATTCATTACACCGGATGCCGCCAACGCCGCCTCAGTTTGCTGACGAAGCAAGCTACCTCTGGAGTGAGATAGCCACGCTTGTGCTTCCAGATCACTGGTCATGATGCCGTCCCGACCTGCAAGCTTGTGCCCGACTCGACACAAGACACCAACGCGGTCATCAATCAGGTGTTCAAACTGCAGGGAATCAGCTGTCTCGGCAACACCCTGTGGACCAATGATAAAGTCGATCTGTCCGCGCTCAAGCATGGCCCGCAGCTCATGAACCAACCCTGTCCGGAGTTCCACACTGCAATGGGGATTGCGTCTGATAAACGCTGACAGTGCATCCGTTAGAAATCGCCCGGCAACAATCGGCGGGGCACCCACCCTGAGCTCACCCATAGCCCCGAGCGAGGATTGATTCGCCACAACGCTTGCCTGCTCACCCGCCACTCTGATCGCAAGTCCATTACGGGCCAACCGTCGACCGAGCGTATTGGGGACCGAACGTCTGCCATCACGCTGAAACAAGGGCGAGCCCAACCGCTGCTCCAGAATACGCATATTTCGACTCAATGCCGGTTGCGTCAACCCTAAACGGTCTGCAGCCCCCTGAAAGGAGCCCGCTTCGACGATGACGGACAGTTGTGCCAAATGCTTGGGATCCAGATTCATAACAAAATCTTATGTATAAGGGCAATTGTTTTATTATCCTTGATCAGTTCAATTTTGCTAGCCTAGGCTGAATTCACATCAACTCGTCGTCTGGAGGGTATTTTGAACACTTTTCGTAAGCTGGCTTTAACGGCCTGTGTGTCGGTAGGCGCGCTGTCACTGTCTACCTTGGCTGGCGCTGAAATCCATAAGGGTGAGACCGCCGGAGTCGGCGATCCCGTACACACCATGTTTGTCGCCTTTGCCAACCAGGCAGGAAAAGCCGACGTCAACATTCAGGTCAACGCCGGACAGACACTGACAAAGTCCATGCTGAAAGGGGCGAAAGGCGAAATCGATTTTTTCTCAAGCGTACCGTCACTGGTTGGATTGATGGCAGGCCAGAAACGCATGTACGAAAACGTCGAGGGTGCTGGCGAGCTGGCCAAAAACCTTCGCGCCATCGTTGGCTTCAAGGCGGGGGCCTACCATCCCGTTACCCTATCGGGATCAGGCATCGAGGATTGGCAAGACATCAAGGGCAAAACGGTATTTACCGGACCGCCTGCTGGTTCAGCATCGGCAACTTCGGAGGCACTGATCAAGATCATCACTGGCTATGAAGCCGGCACAGACTACAAAGCAGTACGCCTTAGTTGGGGCGAAGGCTATACAGCGCTTGCTGATGGCAAGATCGACATGATGGTGCGACCTGCAGAAGTCGGTTCTGCCAACATAGAACGTTATGGCTTGTCGGGTGAATTCCGCATCCTGTCAATTCCTGATGATGCCGTTGCCAGTGAAGCCATGCAGAAATTATTTGGCCGGCCAGGACGCGGCATGCTTCAGTTTGATGGGGCTCTTTACAAGGGCCAGTTAAACCAATCAGAGATAACCGCATTGGGATTTACCCAGTTTGTCGGCACGCATGCGGGGGTTTCCGACGATGTCGTTTACGCAGCAACAAAGGCGTTTTGGGACAACCTGAACGAAGTACACGCCACTGCCTTCTTCCTTAAAGCAGTCACACCTGAAACCGCATTTACATCGGTCAATGTCCCCTTGCATCCGGGCGCTGCACGCTACTACGAAGAAGCCGGTATCACTATCCCCGAGTCAATTCGCCCTTAGCATCATAGATTCTCCGCATCGTGTAGTGGTTTAAAGACCAGTCAAGACAACGGTGTCCGCACTTTCTCGTACAATCAACACACCCGCAGCAGTGTTTGCGGGTGTGTCGGTTCTGGCCTGTTTTTCACTGGGCGCCATCGCACTGTACAGCTCTGGAATCGGGCTTATCGATCCCAAGCTGCATCGAGCCGCCGGTTTTGCACTGTCTCTGCTGGTCGCCGTCGCTGTTTCCCGTCATCGGGCAGTGGCAATACCAACTAAACAAACTGCGTTCGCATCTCGAGCCCACCTGGCTGTCGATCTGGGTCTGCTTGTCGCAGGCCTGTGGGCGATCTGGTCGTTTTATTTTGTCCAGAACGCGATGGAAACTGCGCTCTATGACATCACAATACGTGACGCCTGGCCCGCATTCGCAGGACTCGTCGTGTTTCTGGAATTATGTCGACGCATATGGGGTTGGGGTTTGTTCGGCGTCGGCTTGTTCGGCGTGCTTTATTTGCTGTTCGGTCAAGACTTGCCCGGCATACTCACCCACACAGGTTTCAGTATCAAGGAAGTGGCTGAAGCCCTTTGGTATAACACCAACAAGGGTGTGTTTGGTTCCATAACCAACATTGTTCTGAGCACCGTTTTCATCTTTATTATTTTCGGCGTACTGCTTGAAGGAACAGGTGCCGGTGATACCTTGCTGAAGTTTGCCTTTTTGGCGACACGTCGCACGCGTGGAGGTCCAGCACACGCAGCCATTCTGGCCTCATCGTTGTTTGGCACCATGTCAGGATCTACGGTTGCCAATATTGTCGGAACCGGGACATTCACAATCCCGATGATCAAGAAGCGTGGCTTCTCACCAACCTTTGCGGCCGGCATTGAAGCCACCGCATCCTCAGGTGGACAAATCATGCCGCCAATCATGGGCGCAGCGGCGCTCGTCATGGCAGATCTGACAGGCGCAGGTTATTTGAACATCATCGTCGCCGCCCTTTGTCCCGCTCTGTTCTATTACTTCAGCCTGTTTTCAGCAGTTACCTTCGAATCCAGACGCCAAGGCATAGAAGTACAGGCATTGACGCTAGACGATAAAATTACGCGGGTAGACCTGATCAACTCCGTTCTGTTTATCGCGCCGATCGTCACGGTCATTGGCTCTCTGCTCTTTGGATTGTCGACGTCGGCTGCGGGCTTTTACGCCGTTGTCGTGTTGCTCGGGCTTTGTTTGATCAATCCGGAAGTCCGAAAGGACCCGCAACGCGTTTGGCGATCATTTTTAAAAGGCTCGGAATCAGGGGCGAAGCTTCTGATTGCAATCGCCGCCATCGGTATTCTGGTCGGTTCTCTTGACTCAACCGGATTGGGTTTGAAGCTCGCCAATGTGATCGGTGAAATTCGTGGTGAAAGCCTGTTTTCTGCCCTGTTGGTTGCCATGGCAGGGGCACTGGTTCTGGGTATGGGTATGCCAACCCTGCCCGCTTATCTGATCATCATTCTCGTGATGGGGCCAGCGATTCAAGCCCTTGGTGTATCGATGCTAACGGCCCATATGTTTGTTTTTTACTATGGCGTCGCCTCCTCGCTGACGCCTCCTGTGGCAATTGCCGCCTATGCCGCTGCGCCAATTGCCGGTTCCAACCCTCTCATGACAGCATTCATGTCGTTTCGTCTCGGCATGGCAAAGTTCATCATCCCGTTTGTATTCGCGTTCTACCCGACAATTCTGATTGTTGAACAATTCAACCTGTGGGCATTTGTCTGGATCGTTCTTCGCACATTGTTCTGCATTTGGCTGTTCTCGTCAGCCTTGTCGAGATTTGATCGTCGAAAACTATCCTTGCCAGAAACGTTTCTGCGTTTCATCGCAGCGTTTGCAGCACTGGCTATCAATCCAATAGTGCATGTGCCGGCTATTGCGATTGGTATCGCGTTGATCTATTTCGACAAGCGAAGCGCTGGCACTTCAGTCAACAAAAAAATGCAAGTCGACGTATGAGCAAGCAACCGAACTTCTTATTCATTATCACGGATCAGCACAGGGCGGACCATCTTGGATGCTATGGAAATACTGTCGTTCA
>CALDSR010000007.1 GCA_937924505.1 uncultured Granulosicoccus sp.
TAGTGATGTCACGATCGGCATGCAGCTGGAGCCACCCAATCTTGACCCGACAGGTGGCGCTGCTGGTGCCATTGATGAAGTGGTCTATGCCAATGTGTTTGAAGGGCTCACTCGTTTTCTGAAAGATGGCAGTGTGGCACCTGCGCTTGCATCGTCATGGGAAATAGACGAAGACAGCAAACGTTATGTATTTACCTTGAATAGCGGCGTGAAATTCCACGACGGTACGGATATGAATGCCGACGATGTGAAGTTCTCGCTCGAACGTGCAATGGCGGATGATTCCACGAATGCGCAGAAACAATTATTTGCCAACATCGACAATATAGAGGTCCTTGACCCAACATCGATTGCGATCAATCTCAAACAATCAGACGGCAACTTGCTATTCAATCTTGCCTGGGGTGATGCGGTGATCGTGGCTGAAGAGTCTATCGAGACGGCAGCGACCAATCCGGTCGGCACCGGACCTTTCAGGTTCGATAACTGGGTGCAGGGTGATCGTATTGAACTGGTACGCAATGATGATTACTGGGGGGAGCCGGCCAAACTTGAAAAGGCGACCTTCAAATTCATCAGTGAGCCAACTGCTGCCTTTGCGGCCATCATGGCCGGTGATCTTGATGCGTTTCCAGCCTACCCGGCACCAGAGAATCTTCCGCAGCTCGATGCCGATCCGCGTTACTCGGTAGTGCTTGGTTCCAGCGAAGGTGAAACCATTCTGTCGACAAACAACGCAAAGCCGCCGTTCGATGATGTTCGGGTGCGCAAGGCATTGGCGCATGCCATCAATCGTGAAGAAATCATCGATGGTGCCATGTTCGGTTACGGCACACCGATAGGCGCGCACTTCGCACCGCATCATCCTGCCTATGTGGATATGACGGCTAATTCAAACTTTGATCCTGAGATGGCCAAGGCTTTGTTGAAAGAGGCTGGGTACGAAAACGGTCTGACGGTATCCCTGAAATTGCCACCGCCGGCGTATGCGCGCCGTGGTGGAGAGATTATCGCCGCGCAATTGCGAGATGTTGGTATTGATACCGAGATCGAAAACCTCGAATGGGCACAATGGCTGGAGCAAGTATTTAAAGGCAAGGATTTCAACCTGACCATTGTCTCGCATACCGAGCCAATGGATATCGGTATTTATGCGAATCCGGATTACTACTTTCAATACGATAATCCCGCGATGGCAACACTGATAGAAACTTTCAATGCAGAATCGGATCAGGCCAAACGCACCGCATTGTTGCAGGACGCGCAGAAGATCATCTCTGAAGATTATGTAAACGGTTATCTGTTTCAACTTGCGAAAACCGGTGTTGCCAATATCAAGCTCAAGGGCTTGTGGGAAAATCAACCGACGCAGGCCAATGATCTCACCGCCGTTTATTGGGAAGAGTAGTTACAGGATTTAAAGCATTAAACTTCTGACGTTCAAGATGCCCGACGTGCGCTAGATGCTGCGTTATCTCCTGCGTCGATCTGGCTCGCTGCTACTGACCCTGGCGGTAGCGAGCCTGGTTATTTTTATAAGTATCGAAATAGTACCGGGTGATCCAGCTGCCTATATGCTGGGATTGAACGCAGCGCCGGATACCGTTGCCGCCTTGCGCGCCGAGCTGGGACTTGATCAGTCACGTATTGCCCGGTATTTCGATTGGATCACCGGTCTTGTGCGCGGTGATTTTGGGACCTCATATACCTACAAGACGCCCGTTGTTGACATGGTCCGTGATCGCTTGTGGATTTCCTTGCCACTCGCCCTTTATGCGTTGTTGCTATCAACCCTGATAGCTTTTCCGGCGGGCATCATCGCGGCCAATCGGCGTGGCCGTTGGCAGGATACGACGATCATGGGCTTTACGCAGCTCGGTATTGCCATTCCCAATTTCTGGTTTGCGATGCTTCTGGTGTTGTTGTTTGCCATCAAGTTGCCGTGGTTTTCAGCGGGTGGGTTTGCTGGCTGGGACCAAGGTTTTTTACTGTCGATCAAATCTTTGACCTTGCCAGCGATTGCGCTGGCACTTCCGCAGGCGGCCATACTGGCTCGGGTCATGCGCTCAGCTTTGCTTGATGTATTGTCGGAGGACTTCATGCGTACGGCGCGTGCGAAAGGCCTGACACGACGTCAAGCGCTATGGCGCCATGCGCTGCGTAACGCGATGATTCCGGTATTGACCATCATAGGCCTTCAGTTTTCGTTTTTACTTGCCGGGGCCATAATCATAGAGAACGTGTTTTTTCTTCCCGGCTTGGGGCGACTGGTTTTTCAGAGTATCGCGCAACGAGACTTGATCGTCGTTGAAAGTGTTGTCATGTTATTGGTGTTTGCTGTTGTCATGGTGACCTTCCTTGTCGATATAGCTTACGCTTGGGTCGACCCACGACTGCGTCATAGCCGTTGATGAAAGTCGGTAATCTCATTGCAGGTTCAGTGCTTGTTCTGTTGGTGATTGCACTGGCGGGTGTGAGTTTTTTCTGGACGCCGTTTGATGTCGAATCTCTCGACATACGAAACAAGATGCAAACGCCCAGTGGCGAGCACTGGCTCGGAACCGATCACTTTGGCCGCGATATTCTGTCTATGCTGATGGTGGGTGCGCGTACCTCCATTGCCGTGGCCTTGGTGGCTGTCGTTATCGGCATGGGCTTTGGTGTGCCGCTCGGACTGGCTGCGGCATCCCGGCACGGCAGTGTGCTTGACGAGATCATCATGCGTGGTAACGATCTTGTTTTTGCCTTTCCGGCCTTGTTGATCGCCATCCTGATTACTGCGGTGTTTGGTCCGGGTGCGGTAAACGCCATCATTGCCATTGGCATATTCAATATACCGGTCTTTGCACGGCTTACGCGAGGTGCGGCCTTGTCACTGTGGACACGTGAATTTGTATTGGCTGCACGGGTTGCAGGCAAGAACGCAATGCGTATTTCGGTTGAACACATTCTGCCAAACATTCTCAATTTATTGATCGTCCAGGGAACCATACAGTTTTCATTGGGAATTCTGGCTGAAGCTGGTCTTTCCTATGTTGGGCTGGGTGCTCAACCGCCGACGCCAAGTTGGGGGCGTATGCTGGCGGACAGCCAGACCCTGATTACCTTGGCGCCACATCTAGCGTTGATCCCGGGCTGCGCAATTATCCTGACAGTTCTAGGGTTGAATCTGCTCGGTGATGGACTGCGCGATTGGCTTGATCCGCGTGTTCGCCGGCAACGATGAGCCAGGCCACTATCAAGTCGACCATGCACATGAGTAATAAACCTCTGCTTGAAGTGCGGGATCTGAATCTCTCCATCCACGGTACGAATATATTGACTGACGTGAGTTTGTCCGTGGCACAGGGACGTACGCTCGGCATCATTGGGGAGAGTGGTTCTGGTAAGTCGATGACAGCCCTGTCGATCATGCAGTTATTGCCCAACGGTGCGGAGTGTCAAGGGACCATACATTTCGACGGTGTGGACTTGACCCAACTCGATGAGACGATGCTGTGCGAACTTCGTGGCAGCGACATTGGCATGGTATTTCAGGAGCCCATGACCGCACTTAATCCGGTTCATACGATAGGTGATCAGATCGCGGAAAGTGTACTTTTGCATCGAAACGTGTCGCGGGATGAAGCCAGACGGATCGCTGAATCGACCCTTGAACGTGTTGGTCTTCCAGTATCGCAGTATCCCTTGACGCGTTACCCGCACGAGTTGTCAGGTGGGCAACGGCAACGCGTGGTTATTGCCATTGCTATTGCCTGTAAACCGAAGTTGCTGATTGCGGACGAACCGACAACCGCACTGGATGTCACCACGCAAGCCGGCATTCTGGATCTTTTGAATTCCTTGAAAGCCAGTGAGGAACTTGCATTGATTCTGATTACACATGATCTTGCCGTTGTTGCCAATATGGCTGATGACGTGGTGATCATGCGCAATGGTGAAGTTGTCGATTCTGGAGCGACGAACCAGGTCTTCAGCGAGCGGAATCATTCGTATACACAGACCTTGTTCAAGGCATCGTCTTTTGTTCCCGAGTCAGGCAGATCCGCACAAACAGAAATCGTTGAAGATGTCGATCAGCAAACTAACGCCCTCTTACTGTCGGTTGATCGTCTTGTGTGCAGGTACCCGATTAGCAAGCGCAGTTTTTTTTCACCACAACGTTATTTCCACGCTGTAGATGAAGTTAGTTTCGATATCCATGCTGGTGAAAGTGTTGGCTTGGTTGGTGAAAGTGGTTGTGGCAAGTCGACGTTGGCGCGCGCCTTGTTGGGGCTGCAGAAAATCAGCGCCGGTCAGGTCAAGCTGCACGGTAAGGATCTTGGCAAGCCAGATGATTTGCGCGACGCACGTCAATATATGCAGGTGGTATTTCAGGACCCTTACGGCTCGTTCAATCCGCGTCATCGGGTAAGTCGGTTGGTCGCAGAACCCTTGCATATTCTGCCTGATAAACCGGGCCGTGCCGAAACTGACAGCCTCGTCAACGCCACACTCGAGAGCGTCGGTCTGATGAGCTCCGACGCCGACAAGTTCATCCATGAATTCTCTGGCGGCCAGCGGCAGCGAATCGCCATCGCACGTGCATTGATCACCCGACCCGAGCTGATCATTCTCGACGAAGCCGTTTCAGCGCTTGATGTGTCTGTTCGTGCCCAGGTTCTTGAGCTACTGGCACGTCTTGGTGATGAGCATGGTTTAAGCTACTTGTTCATTTCGCATGACCTGTCTGTCGTGCGTAATGTTACGGACCGGGTTTTGGTCATGCGGCACGGCAAAATTGTCGAAAGTGGTAGAACCGAAAAAGTGTTCAATCAGCCACAACATGAATACACTCGGGAACTGATAGCCGCAGTACCTGTGTTGCCGCAACGAGATCAAACATCATGAATCCACTGTCTGACTTTTCAATCAGTTCGGAACATTGTTTTATTAATGGCGTCTGGCAGGCTGGCGTCGAGAAGCAGACCTTGACGCTAGACAATCCTTCCGATGGCAAACCCTTGTGCCACATTGCACGTGGTAAGGCGGCGGATATTGATCTTGCGGTCAAGGCGGCACAGGCAGCGTTTGATGGTGAGTGGGGGCGTATGGCAGCACTCGAGAGAGGTCGCTGCTTGATGAAACTCGGGACGCTTGTACTCGAGCACGTCGAGTCGCTCGCTTTGCTGGAGGCACGCGATGTGGGCAAGCCGTTGACACAGGCCAGAAACGATGCGATTGCATTGGCGCGATACTGTGAATACTACGCAGGGGCTGCCGACAAGGTGCATGGCGAGACCTTGCCTTATCTTGATGGCTACACGGTCTATACCTTGCGTGAACCTCATGGCGTTACGGGTCATATCGTGCCGTGGAATTACCCGATGCAGATTATTGGACGCTCAGTGGGAGCGTCCCTGGCCATGGGCAATGCTTGCGTCTTGAAGCCGGCGGAGGAAGCTTGTCTGACAGCCTTGGTGTTTGCTGAGCTAGCCCGGCGAGCGGGGTTTCCGGATGGATCAATAAATGTGGTGCCTGGTCTTGGAAGCGAGGCTGGTGCTGCATTGAGCGCTCATGCAGGCGTGCAGCATGTATCGTTTACCGGATCATTGAATACGGGTCGACTTGTACAGCAGTCGGCTGCTGAAAACGTTGTGCCGGTGACCCTTGAATTGGGTGGCAAGTCTGCACAGCTTGTCTTTGATGATGCTGATATCGAGGCGGCTTTGCCCTTTCTGGTCAACGCCGCTATCCAGAACGCAGGTCAGACTTGCTCGGCGGCATCACGCCTGGTGGTACAACGCAGCATTCATGATGAGCTGGTCACGCGCATCAGTGAACGGTATGCCTCGCTTGTTGTGGGTCCGGCTGAGGCAGATCTGAATGTTGGGCCTTTGATCTCGGCTCGACAGAAATCTATCGTCGATGGCTATCTTGCCGAAGGAGCAGACTTGACCCTGGCCGCACAAGGATCGCTCAGTCAGGATGCCAGCGAGGCAGGTCATTATGTCCTGCCCACCTTGTTTACCGACGTACCCCCGCAGCACAAATTGGCGCAGGAAGAAATCTTTGGTCCTGTCCAGCTTGTGATTCCTTTTGACACGGAGGATGAGGCTATTGCCATCGCCAACGGTACGGATTACGGTTTGGTCGCTGCTGTCTGGACTAACGATGGTGGTCGACAACTGCGCCTGTCACGAGCCTTGCGTGCGGGTCAGGTGTTCATCAACAATTATGGTGCGGGTGGCGGCGTCGAATTGCCTTTTGGTGGTGTCGGCAAATCAGGTCACGGTCGGGAAAAAGGCTTCGAAGCTCTTTATGGTTTCTCTACCTTGAAAACAGTCGCAGTGCGACATGGATAAAACTGTAGGACGGTTGCAGGCCAAGCGCGCGATTGTCACCGGGGCCGTATCAGGCCTCGATACAGGAATCACGCAAAAGTTTCTACTTGTAGGCGCAAGCGTTGTTATGGCGGATATCAACCAAGCGGCTGCGAATCGGGCCGCTGATGAATGGCTTGCCAAGTCTTGTCATGCGAGTAATCAGCGCGGCCTTCCCTGTGCCGTTGATGTGGCATCAACAGCCGGTGGTGACCCAAGTCCACGCCTGAGTCGGTACAATGAACAAGCGGGATGGATGATTGCCGCAACAGAAGCCATGGCAGTAGAGCTTGCGCCGCTCGTTATCTGTGTTCCGTTGAGGCCTTAATGGTCACGGGCGTGGCGATGGAGGTAGACAGTGGTCACTACATCTGAATCAGAACCTGCCCGCTTTGCTGTCGGTGAGCGAAATCTCATTACCGACGTTGATGGTCTGATAGTGGGTAACGCGCATGATCAAAAGGCCAAGACCGGCACCACCGTATTGACATCTTCCCAACCCTTTACTGCTGCAGTCGATGTCATGGGTGGGGCACCAGGGACGCGCGAAACGGATTGCCTCGGAACTGACAAACTGGTCGAGCGTGTTGATGCGCTGGTTTTGTCAGGTGGTTCAGCCTTTGGGCTTGAAGCTGCCTCTGCGGTGGCAAATGAGTTGGGCGGGCAGGGCAGAGGCTTCCCCGTGGGCAATGTGAACATTCCGATTGTGCCGGCGGCCATCCTGTTCGATTTTCTCAATGGTGGGAAGGTCACTGCAAACGGTGATTTGTATCGCACACTCGGCGCGTCGGCACTGGATGCTGCGTCCAGCGACTTTGACCTTGGATCAGTCGGTGCGGGTTATGGTGCGACTACGGCAGATTACAAAGGTGGTCTGGGTTCTGCGTCCCTGGTTTTACCCGATGGCAGTACGGTGGGCGCGCTTGTGGCGGCTAACCCACATGGTAGTGCAGTGATTCCTGGAACAGGTCATTTCTGGGCAGCGCCTTTTGAAGTGGACAATGAATTTGGCGGTCTCGGTGTTGCAGCACCGGCAATGCCATTAGCGGTACCGCAGAACCGCAAGGTCAAAGCGTTTGAAGAACTGGCGCGGCGGCGCGGCGAATCCAGTGGCCCGGCCTCTGGTAGGCCGAGCCCGGGTGCACCAATGAATACGACAATAGCGATTGTCGCCACCGATGTGAAACTGAACAAGGCGCGGTTGAAACGCTTTGCCGTCGCGGCCCAAGATGGTCTGGCGCGCGCGCTGGTCCCCGCGCATACGGCTTATGATGGTGACCTGATATTTTCCCTGTCAACAGGTGAGCGGAGTCTTGGTGATCCCGTGGCTGATGCCATGTTGTTGGGTCATGCCGCGTCAATCTGTCTGACAAGGGCAATCGCCCGCGCGATCTATGAAGCAACTGCTGACGAGAGCGATACTTTGCCAAGCTGGCGGTCTGAGTTCGGCTCCGCGCCCTGAGTCGTCCTGTGAATTCAGTTGCGGGCTTCGCGTACTACTCTGATCGGAAAAAATCGAACACCTGATTGATCAAGTGAAGGTGCACCTGGAAAGCCGCGCCGCGCTGCCAGTGAATACCAACGTATCGCATCGCTCAGCGCATCATTTGCGGCTGCTGGTGCGAAGCCAAGTTGCGTTGCCTCTTTGGCGAAATCAACGCCCAGTGCAACCTGAGCTGCCCGCTCACCATCTTGTGCGTGAGTCTGAAGTGCGTTGCGGTTTAGCTCTTCGAGCGCTGCTTGCTCGCGTTGTACTTCACCGCGTATTTGCGCAAGATTGAACGGGGCGTTTGCTTGTCCCTGTCCCTGTCCGCTGTTGATTTGCGCGTTCGAGATTGCCGGGGGAAGTCGAGTAATGCGGCTATTGTCAGGACGGTTTACCGGCTGCGGTACTCGTTGCAATTGTGGATAGATGCGATCAAGGGCTCCGTCAGGATCAGCGCCGGTCGTTGCATTATCGTTCGCAAAGGTATCGGCAGGCAGAATCAATGAGCTGCAAAAAGCCAAAACCCATAGAACCTGTCTTCGCAAATATTTTCGGTACGGAGTGTTTTTCATCAACGAATTATACCTCCATGAGATCGACGATTCGATTTGTCACGTCGATCTATTGGCTTTAGAAATTCGAACATATGAGGAAGGTGTCACAAAAACCCAGTAAGTTCATGTATTTACAATCGCCTCGCTTTTCGATTTCGACACGCGGTGAACTGGTCGACAATCCGAACTAAACCAGAGCCTGCTTCAGGCCGTTACCTACAGCAGGAAGACAGTTGGCGGGTTCTGTCCGTTCGATCGTCACACGTGCAATGAAAGTGGTGATTACTTTTGTGATGACAAAAAGCATTGGAGTTGGTATGTCGAAATCGATGCGTACGACATGCCAGTTGGGACCAAAAAGTATTGCCATGGTGTTGTTTGCCGCGGGGTTGCTCAGTGCCTGTGGCGGAAGCGGTGGCGGTGGCGAAGCGCCGGGCGATGTGGAGTTTGTTCCACCGAGCTTGCCAGCGAGTCGTGGATTGCTGCCATCACTACCGGTTGCCGATGCTTCCTTTACCAGCGAACACTTTTCGGGTAGTGCCGAATGTAGCCTTTGTCACAACGACGAGACGATAACCGTCCCCACAGAAGATAAAGATGTCTTGCGGAATGTGTCATTTGGTGAGGCTTGGGAGACCAGCATGATGGCCAATTCCACCCGTGACCCTTATTGGCACGCAGTGGTTGCCGCTGAGCTTCATGAGTTTCCGATGCTCGAAGAAGAGATCAACGATACCTGTACCGTTTGCCATGCACCAATGGCCAATGATTTTGCGAAGAAAACCGGTCAGGCCCTGCATGTTTTTGATCAGGGCTCTGAAGCCGATGGCGACTTGGTCAAAGGTATTTTAGGAATGGATGCGAGTGATGAACTCTTTAACCACGCGATGGATGGTGTCAGTTGCTCCTTATGTCACCAGATCGAGGCAGGTAACCTTGGCACTGAAGAGAGCTTTTCTGGTGGCTACATCATCGCGGGTTCACCCACAGGTGTTCTTCAGGATCGTCCGGCGTATGGGCCCTATACCAACCCTAACCCGCTCGGCTATATGGTTCAGCAAGCTGACTTCACACCAATTTTCAGTACGCACATCAGCACTTCTGAAACCTGCGCTACCTGTCATAACTTGAATGTTGAGCCGGTTGATGAACAAGGCGTTCCGATCGAAGGTGTCGCCCATTTCTCCGAGCAGGCTAATCACCTTGAATGGTTGAACAGTGAATACGCCGTGGGTGGTCCTCGCGAGGCGAATTGTCAAAGCTGTCATATGCCAACACTTGATGAAGACGTATTCATTTCCGAACGTGGTGCCGTAAAACGCCCCGATTTTTCCGAACATACCTTCCTTGGCGCAAATACCGTCATGCAAGATATGCTGATGAACTTTCGTGATGAGTTAGGCGTGCCGCCAAACGTTACCGATGAAGAGTTCGAGGAATCCATTGCGCGCAATCAGGAATTTCTGAAAACATCAGCCGATCTCACTATTGCTGCGATACAGGCTGAAGGCAATCAGCTCAGTTTTGATGTTCAGGTGGAAAACAATACGGGGCATAAACTACCCACGGGTTATCACTCCCGACGTGTATACCTTCATGTACAGGTGCTCGATGGGTCGGGTCGTCAGGTATTCGAAAGCGGCGCAATCCGCCCCGATGGCAGTATCGTAGGGGTTGCAGAGGACTCGGATCCGACACAATGGGAGATGCACCATGACGTCATTACATCACCGACTCAGGTCCAGGTTTACCAGTCGGTTCCCGTCAACGAATCATTTGAACGTGCACATTCCTTGCTGAGAGGGAGTGGCTATGGCAAGGACAACCGGATTCCACCGCACGGCTTTGACAAAAATGTTGTCAACAACGATCCGAATCTGCCTCCGAGCTTCGGTGTATTTGGCGCGGCGGCGGCTGATGACGACTTCAACTCCGGATTTGATACCGTCACATACCGCGTCGACACGACGACTGCTGGCCCTTACACCGTACTCGCGGAATTACGCTACCAGCCAATCGGTTTTGGCCACCTGCTCGATTTATTCACAGTTTCGGATGAAGTTGACCAAGTCGACATGTTTCGCACGATGTACGACAGTACCGAGCGGCGTGACGAAGTGATTGACTCGGTTACTGCAACTATCGAATAACTATCCGCTATACTCCGACTGGAGAACATTCGGCAAGTGTCTGATAATCAAGGCACTGCCAACTTCCGGAGCCCTCAAATGCGGTCAACGATTACCCCGTCACGGCAATCAGTGCTGTCTCGGTATGTCGCTATTTTCTGTCTTGTCCTGGCAGGCTTGTCAGCTTCCACGCTACAAGCCCAGCAAACCGGCGTCGGCCTTGAATATCGAATCGGGCCAGAGGACGTATTACACATCTCGGTCTGGAAGGAAGAGGATCTGGATCGCGAGGTGCTGGTTCGCCCGGACGGTGGTATTTCGTTTCCACTGGCAGGTGACCTGCAAGTCTCGGGACGCACCCCCATTGAAGTGCAGGATGAAATTCGCTCGCGTCTGCAACGCTATGTGCCGGATGCCGAGGTAACGGTTTCGATCGAGAAGGTCTCGGGATACACAATCTTCGTTCTCGGCGAAGTCGAAGAGCCTGGTCAGTTTACGCTGGGTCGTTATGTTGATGTAGTTCAGGCCCTGACGCTGTCTGGTGGATTTACGCCCTATGCGAACACCCGCAGCATACAAATCCTGCGACGTCAGGATGGGCGCGAAGTGACTTACAAATTCGATTTTCGATCCGTGTCGCGAGGGCGCAATCTGGATCAGAACATCATCTTGCAAAGTGGTGACGTCGTACTGGTTCCGTAAGCCATGCATGCCTCGACGCGAGCGGCGTGTGCCGCACTATTGGTATCCGCTACATTCGCTGGTCCCTTGCAAGCTGATGTCTGGGTGTTCGAGCCGTCTGTAACGCTTGGGCAACGGTTTGATGATAATTTTTTCCTCGACACGATTGGCGGCAGTAATCTGAGCGCGACGCGCGGCATAGGTCAACTCATTCTCAGTCGTGAATCTGCAGCGGCCTCGTTCCGCGGTCTGGCCCGTGTTGATGGGTTATTGATTGCCGGGGATGCAAATCGCAATGATGGCCTCGATTCCAATCAGCTTCTCGGCTTTGACGCGAAACTTGTAAGTGCCAGATCTCGCTACGGCTTTAGTTTCGGGTTCAAGCAGGATACGCCAAGTCGCGACATCGTTTCGGATCTCACGGACGAAACGGCGTTTCCTTTGGACACAGCCCTGACGGTATCTCAATCGAATAACGTCAATCGTCGAGAGTTCACGCTGCAGCCATACTTTGAATATGATATCTCCCGACGTCTTCGATTCAACTCTCGTTTAACCGCGACCAACGTCGAACACGATCTGCCCGATCCGCAGGATGCAATCTTTCGGCAATTTATCGACAGCTTGCCGCGCGATGAGAACGGTGACCCGATTGGTCCGGTGCTATCTTTCGACGAAGTGACGCTTGCTGATGTGGGTGATCGATTTACCCCCTCGGGAGAGCTCGATGACTTTATTGAGGGCCGAGTTGATTTCGAACTCAAATACAAATTGTCGCGAATCACGACGGTGTCTGCGGCGGTCGCGTTCAGTCGATTTGAAGCCGACGTCGAGCCCGATCCTTTCGCCATCATTCCTTTTGAAGATCTGATCGAAGACCCGAGTGAGCGCGAGATTCGTCGCCGGCCACGACGTGATTCGATATCCGAAACGCAATCAATCACCATTGGCTATGAACGCTTCCTGACGCCGCTGTTGCAATTGACAACTGCAGCGGGCATTTTCAACAATTCGTCAGACCTTTCCGACACCCTGCGTCCCGAAGATCGTCCCGGAGAAGAAATACCGCAGGAGCTGCTGGATGGTCTGGTTACGGACAGCACCGGTTTTCTTGGCAGTCTGGGTATACGCTACGATGCTGGGCGAACACGCTACGAGTCGGTTCTCAGAATTGACGTTGAACCAAGTAGTTCGGGCACACAGGTTGAGACGCTCGAACTGACGGGGCAGGTAAATCGAATCATCAACCCACGATTGAATGTATCGTTACGTGGTCGAGCCTTTGAACCAGATCGACTCGGCGCTATAGAGACTGATCAATTTTCCCGGCGTTTTATCAGCTTTGAACCGCGCGTCGACTGGCAGTATTCACGTAATTGGGCGGTGGCAGCCTCCTATCGCTACCGCCGTCAGAAATCGCGTTTGGATGTGGAGTCGGCGGACAGCAATGCCATCCTGTTTTCTATTACCTATACACCGCCATCTGAAGTGCGTGACCTGGCGAATAGCAAGTAATTACAGCAACGCTCTCAATTACCAGCATCCTCGGTGTCCGCTACGGTATGCTCCGTGTCAAGTGATATATCTGACTTGGGCTTGGGCCTTTTGATGTAATCCAGAATACGGTTGTTGTTGGAGTCGTACAGCACCACACCACTGGCAAAGGCCGCATCGAAACGGTGGACTTCAATGGTGTTGTCTACATCCCCATCGAAATCCAGTTTGGCCATCGCGGTTTCTACGATGTCCAGTAAGCCATCCTTGCGCAGCTCTTCATCGGATAAGGCATTCTCTCTGAGCTCATCCTGATTTTCCGTAATCGCGACAAATCGGTCACTGCGTTCGTGCAACTCTGGGTAACCATTGAATAGATCCTCCAGGTATTTTCCGAACCCACCTTCGAGAGCAGGCGACAGCACCATGGGAGGATTCAGCATGCCGACTTTCGGCAGTTCCTGCGGTTGCTTTTCGAGCTTCAGGAGTTTCTCATCTGCCTCTAGCTTGGCGTTGTTTGACAGGGTTGTGAACTTGCCATCGGCATAGACAATGCCGACGGTTCGCACGTGATGGGTCGTGTAAAAACCATAGGCGAGCGCGGCTATCTGAAATGCGGCAATCATCGACATGTCGAACGCAAGGCCTTTCTTGCCGGGCTTGTAAAGTGCAAGTGTCAGAAGGGGCCCTAGTACAAGGTCAACCATTGCAACCAGCTTCAGACCTTGCCAGCCGCCGTCGAGAAAAAACAGCTCACCGGGAAACCAGTAGAGAGCCATCACATATATCAGTGACGAAAAAATCAACAGACTCAGGGTGAGGTGCAGCGCAAAGGCCTGACTCTTCGTCAGAGCAGACCAGCGCCATTCTAGAAATTCGCGCATGTATAAGCCTCCGGCAAAAAAGGATGCTTAATATCAAGCAAAGCGCAGGCCAAGGTAGATTGGCCTGCATTGTCAAGCCTGAGCCAATTTGTCAGGAATACTGATTTGGCACTGGGATCGAGGCGTTGCCTGGAATTCAGGCCTGTTTGGCTTTGTTCAGGAGGAATTCCATCAGCGCTTTTTGCGCGTGCAGACGGTTGCCAGCCTCCTCCCAGACGACGCTCTGCGGCCCATCGATGACGTCGGCGGAAACCTCTTCACCGCGATGTGCCGGCAGGCAATGCATAAACAGTGCATCCTTGTTGGCGGCGCGCATCAGCTGGTTATTCACTGCGTACCCCGCAAATGCTTTTTCTCGGTCTTTTTGTTCTTCTTCCTGTCCCATGCTTGCCCACACATCCGTGACGATCAGGTCTGCCTTGGCGCAGGCATCTTCCGCATTGTCGTACAGGGTGATATGTGATTCGCCTGCCTGCATGATGTCCGCATCTGGCAGATAGGCCGAAGGCGCAGCGATATTGAGTTTGAAATCCAGCAGCCTCGCCGTATTGATGTAGGAGTTGCACATATTGTTGCCATCGCCAATCCAGGCGACAGTCCTGCCTGAAATATCGCCGCGATGATCAAACCAGGTTTGCATGTCAGCCAGCAGTTGGCACGGATGCAGGAGATCGGTCAGTGCATTGATCACCGGCACCGAACTGTATTGACTGAAAAGCTCGAGTTCACTGTGTGCAGGGGTCCGCACCATGACGATGTCAACCATCTGTGACAGTACCCGGGCGGTGTCTTCCATCGGTTCACCACGACCCAATTGAGTGTCATTGGGTGACAAATAGATGGCATGGCCGCCAAGTTGCGCCATGCCCGCTTCAAACGACACGCGCGTGCGGGTGGATGATTTCGCGAAGATCATGCCGAGTACATGGCGGGGAAACAGTGCATCGTGTTGTCCCGCTTTCCAGGCCTTGCGGAATTCTCCGCCGCGTTTGATGACGGCGCGGAATTCGGCAGCCGACAGATCGAGTTCTGATAAAAAGTGACGCATGTTCAAGCACTCGCGCCGGATGTTGTTGTGGCCAATTCTTTTTCCGCGTAAAAATCGGTGATCAGATCAGTAACGCGTCGCACCACTTCATCGGCCTCCTCATCGGTCAGGATATAAGGGGGTAGCAAACGCACGACATTACCGGCAGTGACGTTGATCAGGAGTCCGGCATCAAGTGCCTTCCCAACGAGTTCGGTGCAGCTCGCATCCAGCTCGATTCCGATCATCATGCCGCGACCGCGAATGTCTCTCACACCGGGCTGATTATGCAAAGCGTCCCTGAAACCATTAAGCATGCGTTCACCGAGAACGCCGGCCCGCGTTACCAGATCGCGACGCTTGATTTCATTAACGACTGTCAGCGCAACCTTGCAGCAGATCGGGTTCCCGCCAAAGGTTGTGCCATGTGATCCGGGCTGAATCAGTTCGGCGGCGGCACCGGTGGCAAGGCAGGCGCCAATGGGAATGCCATTGCCCAAGGCTTTGGCGAGCGACATGACATCGGGTTTGATGCCAGCATGCTGATGGGCAAACCATTTTCCGGTGCGTCCCATCCCAGATTGGATTTCATCAACCATTAGTAGCCAGTTTTGCTGGTTGCAGATGTCGCGTAGATGGGTCAGATAATCATCGGCAGGGACATTGATACCGCCTTCTCCCTGAATGGGTTCGACCAGGATTGCGACGATATCATCGCGTTCCTTGGCGACTCGCCTGATTGCGGCGACATCATCAAACGGCACAATGACATAGCCTGGTGTCAGTGGGCCAAAGCCTGCCTGAATTTTTTCATTGCCAGTCGCTGCGATCGTTGCCAGCGTACGGCCGTGAAACGCTGTGTCGGTCACGATGATCGTCGGGGTCTTGATGCCTTGCTGGTGGCCATGCAGGCGGGCGATTTTCAGACAGGCTTCATTGGCCTCGGCGCCCGAGTTGCAGAAAAAGGCCTTGTCCATTCCGGCAAGAGTGCACAGCGCCTCTCCAAGTGCCTCCTGCTGAGGAATGTGGTAAAGATTGCTCACATGCAGTAACTCTTTGGACTGGGCAGCAATGGCCTCGGCTATCGCGGGATCGGCGTGACCCAGGGCGCATACGGCAATTCCAGTCAGGGCGTCGATGTATTCGCGGCCAGCGTCGTCCCATAGCCGCACCCCACTGCCATGTTGCATGGTAACGGGTAGTCTGCCGTAGGCGGCCATCAAAGAAGCCATGGAAGGTGCCTTGTATCAGGGAAAGCCGTCGATACTATTACAAGGATGCGGTGGCGCCAAGTATCGATTCTGTCGGGAAATACGTACAAGTTGCACTGACGGGGTATCCTTAGGCCTTGCCAAGCGTTCATCGTCGGTGCGACCATTACTTATCGGCGTAGCTGTCTGCCTGATTCAAATTCACAATAAGGAGCTCTCATGGCTTTTGAATTTCCCGATTTACCTTACGACTTTACGGCGCTTGAGCCACACGTGGATGCCCAGACCATGGAAATCCACTACGATCGACATCACCGTACCTATTTCAATAATTTCACGGGTGCGGTCGCGGATTCGCCGCTGGCGGACAAGTCGCTTGAGGAAGTGATGGCAACCGTTGATGCCAGCACCTCGCCGGCGATTCGCAACAACGGTGGTGGTTATTACAATCACATTTTATACTGGAATTCCATGTGCGATGGAGGCAGTGCGCCCAGTGCAGCGCTGAGTGCCGCAATCGACGGCGCGTTTGGTTCCATGGATGAACTGAAAGCCGGATTGAAGCAAGCTGGTATTACCCGTTTCGGGTCTGGTTTTGCCTGGTTGGTGATCAAAGATGGCAAGCTTGCCGTCACATCAACACCGAATCAGGACAACCCGCTGATGCCGGTTGCCGATATGCAAGGCACGCCCATTCTGGCGCTGGACGTCTGGGAACACGCTTATTACCTGAAGTATCAGAACAAGCGTCCTGACTACATCGATGGATGGCTCGAAGTCGTTGACTGGGCGAAGACGTCAGAGCGTTTTGCAGCTGCAGGTGGTGCTTAGTGAGCGCTCAGAGTGATGATGTGCGTGAGCGCATCACGCAGCAGATCCAGGAAAACCCCGTCATTCTTTACATGAAGGGTACGCCGCAGTTACCGATGTGTGGATTTTCAATGCGAACGGTTGAAGCCTTGAAGAAGTGCAACAAGGAATTTGCCTTCGTTAATGTTATCGCCGATCAGGCAGTACGGGAAACCTTGCCCTCGGTCTCTGACTGGCCAACGTTCCCGCAGTTGTATATTGAGGGTGAACTGGTCGGCGGATGTGACATCGCCATCGAGCTTGCCGAAAGTGGTGAGTTGCAAAAGATGATCGACAAGGCCGCCCGGTAGTAGAGCACTCTGTCCGTGAATCCTGAGCGCCTGCACTCAGCGTTCGATTCGGTTCGGCACTACCTCTGCCACGACAGCAAATGTCGTGGCAGAGCTTAACTATTCTGATCCCGGTGTAGTTGCTCCCAGCGATTGATTACACTGCAAAACAGATCTGCGGTCTTGCGCGTGTCATAGATTGCTGAGTGTGCTTCATTCGTGTCCCATTCCATACCTGCGGCGTCTGCCGCTCTCGCCAAAACGGTTTGCCCGTAGGCCAGTCCACACAGAGAGACAGTGTCAAAGCAGCTGAATGGGTGGAAGGGGTTCTTCTTGATCCGGGTTCGCTCGACCGCTGCGTTCAGGAATTTCAAATCAAAGAAAGCATTGTGTCCAACCAGGATGGCACGCGTGCAATTTGCGTCGGAAACCGCCTTTCTTATCGGCGTTAATATATGTGCCAGCGCTTCGCGTTCGGCGCGCGCTGCCCGCAATGGGTGATCCGGATCAATGCCATTGATCTCGAGGGATTTCGGCTCGATGTTACTGCCTTCAAACGCCGTGACGTGAGTCGAGTAGCTGGCAACCGGATGCAAATCGCCTGCCTCGTCGTAGTCGATGATGACGGCGGCTATTTCCAACAAGGCATCGGTTTGCTCATTGAAGCCTCCGGTTTCCACGTCAACGACGACGGGCAGGTAGCCGCGAAAACGTTCGTTAAGCTGATTGGCTTTGCCGGCCTGGTACATGGATGTTCTGCGCTCGGGTGTACAGGTGTTCGATTCGATGCGCTGAATCATACACTGCGGCGCCGGTGATACCATCAGTGCTGGCATTTTGCATGGACGAGGGCGTGGTCGAGCTCTTCAGACAATTTTTCAATATCGCGTTCCTGATGGGCAAGCCGCAGGATGTGCCGGCGGGTATCCTGCCGCTACGCATCGGTTTTGTATGTGCCTTCGTCACCTATGTGCTGGCGTTAGTCAGTCTTACCGGTATGCAAACGGCGGTCTTGACTGCGGTGGTCGATCTAGTCTTGCTTGGTGTGCTGATACACACCGCACTCAAATGGTTCGGCCGAGCTGAACGTTTTGCGCAAGCGTATGCGGCGTTCTGCGGTGCATCCATGTTCGTCAATCTCGCGGCCATGCCTATCTACCTGAGCTTCTCTGCCGGATTTGATCCGGCGACAGTACCTGCCGAGTCACGCACCCTGTTTGATATCGCCAATTTCGTGCTGATGGTATGGACGATCGCATTGTTGGGGCATATCGTTCGCCATACCTTCGAGGTCGGGATGCCGGTCAGCATTCTGATCGCGTACTCATACGTCATGTTGTTGACGTTTGTGCTCGGGGCTTTGTTCACCACTCTCGGACTAAATATCGCTCCGGCAGAACAATTGTCTGTTATTCAATCGCTTGAGTGCTTATGGTGGTGTATCGCCTGAGAATGCTATTATGTAGAACTTATCCCTTTATTCAGGCCCAGTAACTCAACGTGTCTGTCCTGTCCCAATATCGAACTCGTGGTTCGACGGGTACTCGTCGAGAGTCTTCACGACCAGCCGACGCGCCTGCCCGGGTGACGGAGAGTCTGACTGCAAAGGCGCACCCGAGCCGCAAGCCGGATAGCAGTCGGGACGCTGGTGCTGTGACCAAGCCTCCTCAATCTCTGGTCGGCAACGGTCAGGGTGCTCGCCACATTGCGCAGAGCGGTACACAAGACAAAGTTGCTCCAGCCAAACTCAAGCCGTTGGACATCGCGGTACCCGATCAGATCGATCGCTATTCCATCGGTCGACGAATCGGATCGGGAACGTGCGGGGTAGTACACCAGGCGCTGGATAATCTGCTTGGACGTGAAGTAGCCATCAAGTTGTCACCCATTGGCGAGCCGCATGTATCGACTGGGAAAGTCCCCGGTGCACAACGTGCCTATCAGACCGAAATCATTGCTGCGGGCAAGCTTACACACGGCAATATCGTTACGGTATATGACGCGGGGCAATTCGAGGAGCTGAATTATCTGGTCATGGAAGTGATCGAAGGTGTGTCACTCAAAGAATACGGCAAAGGTAAGGCGCGACTCCCTGTGCATCGTGCCTTGAGCGTTGTTGTCGACTGTTGTCTCGCGCTTGATTATTCCCATGCACAAGGCATTCTGCATCGGGATATCAAGCCAGCTAACATCATGTTGGCGAACAACGGTGCGGTGAAACTTCTGGACTTCGGCATAGCGGTTGGTTTGCGCGACGATGCTGCGCTTGAGAAGAAAGGCCCAACGTTGGGCACGCCTAACTACATGTCACCGGAACAAATTCTTGGGCGCGATCTCGATGCCGCAAGTGATTTCTATTCCCTGGCTACGGTTTTATTCGAACTGCTTACGGGGCGCCAGTTGTTCAAGGCGCGCAAGGTCAAGGATCTTTTTCGTACGGTGGTTCATCAGGAGGCTCCGCGTTTGCACGATATTCGACCGGATTTACCACCTGAGTTATCTGAAGTGCTGGCTAAGGCTCTTGAGAAGAATCCCCGCAATCGATATCAGAATGGTCGAGAAATGGCTGCAGCCATTGAGCCTTTCATCACACAGTTTCGCATCGTAGAGGAACGTCCGCCTGCGCAGCAGCGATTCATTCGCGAGCTCAAGTCTCAAGTCTTTTTCTCGACTTTTTCTGATGTCGAGATCGCGCAATTGCTTGAACTCGTCAAGGTGCAAAGTTTTATACCCGGTGAATTACTCGTCACTGCAGGGAGTGTTGACCGTCGCTTGTTGATACTCACCGATGGCCTGGTACGCGTCGAAGAGAACGGCGATTTGATTTCGGTTTATGGCGAAGGGGAGTGTGTGGGTGAGTTGGGATTCATCAATGGCGCGCCAGAGGCACGCCAGATGCGCGCCCTGACCGCCGTCAATGCACTAGAGCTATCAGCTGATGCCTTGAGTGAATTACCACCGAAGGTACATTTGCACTATTACCGGTATATATCTGATGTACTTGTCGAACGTCTTGCCAGTGCGGGTCAGTTACAGCTCGATTACACCTTGTAAGCGCTTCAAGGCCTTGTATTCAGGCTTTTTGGTTGTGCTCGCGTTCCATCAATATACGTTCCCACTGCAATGAGGTTTCGACAATGTCGTCGATTGAGTCATGCGCAGGTTTCCAGTCAAGCGTCGCGTGAATTTTTTCGACATTGGCGATAAGAGCCGGTGGATCGCCCGCACGCCGCGGCTGGTCGATGACCTTTAGTTTCGAGCCGTGAGCCTTTTCTATCGCATCGATCACCTCGCGGACACTGAACCCTTTGCCGTAGCCGCAGTTCATCAAGGTTGAAACACCGCCTGTGCGTAAATAGTCCAATGCGGACAGGTGAGCGCTGGCGAGATCGGTGACATGAATATAGTCGCGAATACCGGTGCCATCCGGTGTTGGAAAATCGGTGCCGAATACCTGAAGCTGTTCACGCTTGCCGATGGCAACCTCTGCGGCAACTTTAACCAACAGGGTTGCGTTTTTGGTTGACTGGCCAATTCTGCCGTCTGGATCTGAGCCTGCCACATTGAAGTAGCGCAAAATCACATGACTCATATCTGTTGCAAAACTCAAGTCGCTGAGCATGGCTTCGGACATGAGTTTGGACATGCCATAGGGATTGATCGGAGATGTCGCCGTGGTTTCGCTGCAACCATCATCGCTATTTTCCGGAATCCCGTAGGTGGCGGCAGTCGATGAAAAAATGAAATGCTTGATGCTGTTGTCCTGGCAGGCTTGCAACAGATTGCGCGTACTGCAGGTATTGTTTGCATAGTACTTGAGCGGATTTTCAACACTCTCAGGCACAATGGTGTGCGCTGCGAAATGCATGACTGTATCAATACCCTTGTCTTTGAGTAATTGGCTGACGAAATCAATGTCGCCGGTTTTGCCTACAACCAGTTCGCCATGCAGTACCGCTTCTGCATTGCCGGTGGACAGGTCGTCGAGAACAACAACGTTTTCACCGCGCTCTCCGAGTAATTTAACAACATGGCTGCCTATGTAGCCCGCGCCGCCAGTTACGAGTATGGGTTTGTTGCTCATATGAATCTGCGTCCAGAGTCCGGTTGATGCTTCAATTAATTTTGCTGTTTCAATTTCTCGCCAGGGAGATTCTTGTTCAGTCCGATCATCTCCTTGCTCTTTCGCATGCGAATATTGATGAGCTCGACGATGACTGAAAAGGCCATCGCAAAATAGATGTAGCCTTTAGGTACATGAACATCGAATCCCTCGACTACGAGCGTCAATCCCACCATGATCAGGAAGGATAGCGCGAGGATCTTGATCGTTGGATTTTTGTCCACGTATTCGCCAATGGCTTTGGAAGCCAAAAGCATTACCAGAACCGCCAATACGATCGCAATGACCATAACCGGCAACTCATCGACCAGACCCACGGCCGTGATGACCGAGTCGAACGAAAACACGATATCCAGTAGCGCGATTTGTACCAAAACACCAGCAAAGGTGGAAGCTGGCCCGGATTGCGAGGTCTCGTCATGAATTTCCAGGCTGGAATGGATTTCCCGAGTCGATTTTGTCAGCAGAAATAGCCCCCCACCGATCAGGATGATGTCGCGTCCCGAGATCTCCTCGCCAAATATCGTGAACCAAGGTTCTACGAGGCCCATGACCCAGGCTATGGAGAACAGCAGGCCGAGGCGCGCCAGCATGGCAAGCCATAGGCCTAGCTGGCGCGCGCGGTCGCGCTGCTCCTCTGGCAGCTTGCCGACGAGAATAGAAATGAAGATGATGTTGTCAATCCCGAGGACGATTTCAAGGGCGGTCAAGGTTGCCAAGGCAACCCAGGCTTCGGGGCTTGTTATCCACTCAAACATATCGATGTGGCTTCCGTAGTCGAATCGTTGAACGTAATGTCGTTGAACGGGTTGTTGCTGTCGGTGATTGCAGCGCAGTTATCTGAAGGATAATGAACTGCTTCAGAGGGTGTAACGAGTGTAACATTGCGCCTCGTATGAGTTTGTTGGCGGGAGCTGAGGCATTGGAAAACTGGGTTCAGTCAGTCGCAGGAGGTGCTGTGCTGTTGTCAGTGAATCAACGATTGGCAAGACACTTCAACAGGCGCTTTCAAATCGCACAATCGTCGCGTGATGAGCCATGGTGGGAGACACCATCGATTCTACCGATACGTGCCTGGTTACATCAGCTGCATGATGAAGCGTTGGCGCAAGGCGTTTCGACACATGTTAGGTTGCCTGAGCTTTTACGGCATCGTCATTGGCGCCGAGCAATCGAAGCTGATAAGCGTTTGCAGCTGCTTGATCCGGCTGCCGCAGCTGTAGCCGCCGAACAAGCTTGGCAGTTGTCAAACGCTTGGCATTGCAAAAATGATGAGGATCAGTATCTATCTGATGATCAATTTGCTTGGCAGCGTTGGCGTCAGGCCTATGTGGACATTTGCACAGACACATCGCTTCTGGACGACTCGATGCTTGCTGATCATATTGTCGAATTGCTACACCAAGGACATCTAGTTGAATGTCTGCCCTCTGAACTCTGGCTGGCTGGTTTCCTTCGTACCACGCCCCAGCAACAGCTGTTGATTGACACCTTGCGCGCTGTTGGCGTGCTAGTTGAATCCGTACCATTGGGTACTCCGGTAGTTCCTGAAAGTCTTCAATATATCGATGACTCCGACGAATTGTTTGGCATTGCGCGTGCGGTCAAGGCGAGGCTTTCTGACGACATGCAGCAGTCGCTCGGCGTGGTCATCCCTGAGCTCGCAAAGCTTCGTGGTGAAGTGACTCGTGCATTTGACTCTGTATTCTTTCCTGGATTATCGCCTCGGGAAATCGCATTGACGGGTAGGCCGTATGACGTATCTCTCGGTACCCCGCTCAGCGACCAGTCCGCAGTCAGAACAGCCTTGATGATGATCACAATCGTGATCGATGAAATTCCGGCGCGTGATGTGTCTGCCTTGTTGATGAGTCCCTATCTGGTCGGCGCCAAGTCAGAAGCGGCACTACGTGAAAAACTCGATCGCAAGCTGCGCGAGCGACGGGTCCGCCGTCTCGGGGCAGATGAATTGCTGAAACAGATACCCGCCGGGTCTGATCTTGGCCGAGCGTTTCGTGATGCCTTGAAAAAGCTTCGCTTGAAGCATGCATCGTCGACTGAATGGGCACGACGATTCAGTCGTTTGTTGAATGAGCTCGGCTGGCCGGGAAATTCCTACGGGAGTGAAGAGCACCAAGCGATCATGGCGTTTAATGAATGCCTCGATGAGCTGCAGCTGATTGATGAAGGGCAACTTTTGTCATCAAAGCAGGCGCTTGATGAGCTTCGGGACTTATCGCGAAACCGCGTATTTCAGGCGGAGACGCCAGACAGTGTTCCCATTCAGATCATGGGGCGTCTGGAAAGCCATGGTATTAGGTTCGACGCCCTGTGGGTCGCTGGGCTTGATGCCGATCAATGGCCACCCTCTGGCAATCCGAGTCCGTTTCTATCTATCGCTGCGCAAAAGGCCTGTGGAATTCCGGAAGCCAGTGCTGCTTCAAGGCTTGCCTTGGCGGAGGATGAATATCGCTTGTGGTGTGCAAGTGCGGCAATCGTGACGGTCAGTTGTGCCGCGCAGCGAGACGGCAAGGACTTGGTGCCGGCGTTGTTGCCTGGCGATAATGCCATGAAAGTTGATAGTGTCGATGAACCGTTGGGTGCTGTCGATGACATGAATCTTGTGGACATCATTCGGCATTCTGCACAGGTGGTACGTATAGAAGATTTTTTTGGCCCTGCATTACCCCGAGGCTCCAAAGCGCGTGGTGGTGCCAGCCTGTTTCAGGATCAGGCCAAGTGCCCGTTTCGTGCTTTCGCAAGACATCGTCTGGCTATTCGGCCGCTTGAAGAAGCCGGTCTTGGTCTCGACCCACGTCAGCATGGCAATCTCTTGCACAAGGCCATGGAAATTTTCTGGACTGACGTGCGTAGTCAGGAGCGATTACTTGCCATGGATGAGGTTGAGTGCGATGTTGCAATTACTAAGGCGATTGATGAGTCTATTGCAGCTGAGCAGATAAACGGTCCGATGGCCGAGCTGGAAAAACCCAGGCTCAAGCGTTTGATTCTGGAATGGTTGACGCTTACTGAGTCGAAGCGAGAGCCCTTTACTGTTCTTGAAACCGAGTTGGAAATGGAAATCGAACACGGTGGCGTGACAATGAATGTAACGCTCGACCGCATCGATGAGATAAACGGTTCACGTGTCGTTATCGACTACAAGACGGGCGCGGGCAACACGGCGCTACCTTGGGGTAATGATCGAATTGAGAATCCACAGTTGCCCTTGTATGTATTGACAGATGAATCCATTCGCGGAGCGAGCTTTGCCCAGGTTGTCCGTCACAACTATGGGTTCAAGGGAATTGCCGAGGACGACAGTAAATTGCCGAAGGTATCGGTCAGTGTCAAAGGTAGTGATATCAGTGACTGGCCCGCTTGGCGCAAGCATTGGCAAACGTCATTGGATATTGTTGCCAGGGAAGTTCGCGATGGACTTGCGGTCGTTCAGCCGATGAAAAACGCCTGCGATTACTGTGATCTGAAGCCCTTGTGCAGAATTGATGTTGCATCGGAAGCGCTTGCCGACGAAGGTGCTCACGCTCAGGAGTCGATGACATGAGCGCACCTGTTGATGCAGCGATACGCGCACAAGCGTTGGACCCGACGCGTTCATTCATCGTTCAGGCACCAGCGGGGTCTGGCAAGACTGAATTGTTGACCCGACGAATTCTGACCTTGTTGACGACGGTAGATGAACCTGAAGAAATCCTGGCGATCACGTTTACCCGCAAGGCTGCCAGTGAAATGCGCCAACGAGTCGTGGATTCCTTGATCAAGGCAGCGCGGGGGGTAGAGCCTGAAAACGACTATGAGAAAGAAGGGATCGATCTCGCATTAAACGTGCTGGACCGCGACAGCGCGCGTGATTGGCAACTGATTCGCAATCCGCAACGCTTGAATTTGCGCACCATTGATTCATTGTCGTCGCAACTTGCCTATCGGATGCCGGTTGTCTCGGCACTTGGTGCGCCAACCGGATTGATCGAAGATGCGAGTGGACTTTACCGAGATGTTGCGGAGCGCTTCATTGAAAATAATCTTGATGAATTGAAAGACATTCTTCTACATCTGGGTAATCGTCTTGAGCTAGCTCGACAGTTATTGGCCAACTTGCTGGCGAATCGAGATCAATGGATACGTCATCTCTCTGAATTTATGTTTGAACCTGAGCACATGCGCGAAGCGCTGGAAAGCATGTTGGGTGAATTGATTGAGTCAAGGCTTGACGTGCTTTACGCGCACTTGCCGATTCAGTTGAACACATTGCCACGACGTCTGTGTATGGCTGCCGATCTTCTGTTGGTCATGAATGAAGGTGACATCAGTGAACTGAAGGAAGAGCATCAGCTGTGGCAAGACATGCAGGAGCTACCAAGAGCTGATGTGGATGATCTGGCCTTGTGGCAGAGCATCGGAGAAGCATTGCTGACAACGAACAAGACCTGGCGAAAACAGGTCACGAAGACGATTGGCTTTCCAGCAAAATCAGAGGCGAAGAAACTTGGGGTGACGCCTGAGGAGCTTGATCAACACAAAGCCGCCATGACCTAGCTTCTTGCTTCCTTGGGGGAGCATCCTGAATTTCATGAAGCGCTTGTTGAAGTGCGCAACTTGCCTGACCCGCGGTACAAGCCGGAGCAGTGGGAATTGCTCCGCGCGTTGACGGCGCAGATGCCGGCACTCCTTGCGGAGTTACAACTGATGTTTGCCGAGCGGCGAGTGGTTGATTTTCCGGAAATGGGTGCGCGAGCCATACGAGCGCTTGGGCCAGATGACTCGCCCACGGATCTCGCTTTGGCGATGGATCTAACCCTGAAGCATATTTTGATTGATGAATTTCAGGATACCTCGCAGTCACAGTTCGAGCTGTTCCGAAAGCTTGTTGCGGAGTGGGCACCTGATGAAGGGCGGACTTTCTTTGCGGTTGGTGATCCGATGCAATCCATCTATCGGTTTCGTGATGCCGATGTCGCTGTGTTCTTTGACGCGCAGCAACAGGGCCTCGGGCCGATCCAACTCGAGACGCTCGTCCTTTCCGTGAATTTTCGGGCAGCGCCAGATGTGGTGTCCTGGGTCAATGACACATTTGCCAGCGTCTTTCCGGATCAATGGAACAGTGAATCAGGTGCAGTACCGTATTCACCATCGAATGCGCATCTGGGCGGGTCGGGTAGTGTCACTGTGCATCCTTTTTGTAATGCCTCTCGGGAAGACGAAGCGAACCTTGTGGCTGACATTGCTGCGAGAGCCACCGCTAAAGATAGCGAGCACATCGTTGCCATTCTGGTTCGTTCGAAGTCGCATGCGATCGAGATTTTCAAGTCGCTGCAAGCCCGCTCATTGAAGTATCAGTCTATCGATATGGACCTTGTTGGCGAAAGGTTGGTTGTTCGTGATCTGATATCGTTGGTTTTGGCCTTACGCTATCCCCATGATCGTTTGCACTGGCTGTCGTTGTTGCGCGCACCCGGCACCGGCCTGACGCTAAAAGATATGGCGGTGCTGATGCATGAGCTTGAGCGTGATGTGTCAGTGATCGAAGCGCTGCGTGATGCGGAACGAGTCAAGCAGATGAGTGAGGATGGGCAACAGCGGGTTGCGCGATTCCTGTCGGTCATGGAGCCTGCAGTCAAACGCGCTCCACGGGCGGCACTGATGCCCTGGGTGGAATCATGCTGGCTTAAGCTCGGTGGGCCAGCCGCCTGTCAGGACGCGGTTGATGTCGAGGCTGCAGATCGATGCCTGGCGATGTTGCGGCTACTGGAAGCGGATGGTCGTTTGTGGGAGCAGAGTCAGCTACAGTCTGCGATGGCGAATCTGTTTGCCAACCCGGCGGATGAGGCTGGCCGCCAAATACAGATCATGACCTTGCACAAAGCCAAGGGCCTCGAATTCGATACGGTGATCCTGCCCGCTCTCGACCGACAGCCACGTGCCGATGGCACGCAACTGTTGAACTGGTTTGAAAGCACTGTCGGCGGCGCGCCGCGCCTGTTGCTCGCACCCTTCGAAGAGCCCGGCCTGCCGACAACGCGCCGAGGCCGCCTGAACCGTCTCGTGCGAGCCGCCCGAGCCCGCGCCGACGACCAAGAAAAACTCCGACTCCTCTACGTCGCCTGCACCCGCGCCAAATCCCAACTCCACCTGATAGCACCCTCCAAAACCCGCGCCAGCGGCGAGTTAGGGACACCCATAAAGGCGTCCCTGCTATACCCGATCTGGCATCTGGCCGAGCCCCTGTGCGCCGAGATACTGGACACCCACATCTCGGACGACCAACCCGAGACGGATGATCTCTTTTTGGACACCCACAATCCCGAGGAGCCACCGGTCCCGCCGCCTGAACTAAAGCGCGTGTCAGAGGACTGGCAAATGCCCGAGCTGCCGTGTTTCCATTGGCCTGAGGAGCAGAAACAGAAGCTCGCTGAGCCGACGCCAATCGAGTTTTTGTGGGCCGGCAGCACCGCGCGTGACGTTGGCACCGTATTGCACGTGCAGCTGCAACGGCTCGCGTTCGACACGTCTGGGACACCCACAAACATAAGCGACCTCACGTCGGCGGAAATGGAGCCCATCGTTGAACGCCAGCTCCGAAATTTGGGTGTCCCAAACGCGGAGCTGGCGACCGCCAAGGAAAAAGTGCTGCTTGGCCTTGAGAACGCCCTGGCTGATGAGCGAGGCCGGTGGATTTTGGACACCCACAAAGAGGCCCGGTCCGAGTGGGCCATCACCACACCCACAGATGTGGGTGTCCAAAAGGTGGTAATCGACCGGACGTTCGTTGATGAGGAGGGGGTCCGTTGGATTATTGATTTCAAGACGGGGGATCATAGGGGTGGGCAGCTTGAGGCCTTTTTGGATCAGGAGCAGGAGAGATATCGGGATCAGCTGGACCGTTATGCTGATATTATTCGCCGTATTGATGACCGTCCCGTGCGCGTTGGCTTGTACTTCCCGATGTTGAAGGGCTGGCGAGCATGGACGCCGTTCGCGAAGGAAGAATCCTAGTTGGAAGCAGATTTCTGGCATGAGAAGTGGGAAGCCGACAGTATCGGCTTTCATCAGGCGCGCACGAACAAACACCTGAAGCAGTGGTGGCCGGGAGCGGAGATCGCGCAGAGCGCGGAGGTCTTTGTACCTCTGTGTGGCAAGTCGCTCGATATGTTGTGGTTGCACGCGCAAGGCTACAAGGTCACTGGCATTGAACTCAGTCAAAAGGCGATCGAGAGCTTTTTCAGCGAAAATGATCTCCCGTTCGAGCGCCGCACGGACAGTCCTTTTGAGGTATTCACGGGTGTTGGCAAGGCCGCAGGAATCAAGCTTCTGGCAGGCGATTTTTTCGCGCTCACCGCGGAGCACTGTCGTGATGTTTCAGCTGTCTACGATCGCGCCTCGCTAATCGCCATGAATGACGATCTCAGGCCACGATATGCGCAGCACCTCGCTGCAATTTTGCCTGCTGGCAGTATTAGCCTGATGCTCGTCATAGATTATGATGCTTCGAAGATGCAGGGCCCGCCCTTCCCGGTGTCTGCGGCAATGGTCACAAAACTTTTCACCGAGAATTTCGACATACAGGAGCTTGCGCATTACAGTGGGCCGGAATACGTCGGTAATCTTGGTAAAAGAGGCTTGGATTCGCTTGAAGAGCGGGTCTTCCGACTCCACCGTTTGTAATGAACACCGCTTGGAATCAATAACATGCCCAAACCCTTGCAAAGAGTCATCGGGTTTTTCATCATTCTCGCGACGGTCGGTTTGCTGTCCTGTCAGGCGTTTCTGGGCTGACCATGGCTGCTGTTACGCGTTACGATCCGGAAGCAAAAAAGCCCGTCCTGTGGCGCGGCTTGCTGCTGTATTTCCTGCCGCTGCCGTTATTGCCGGCGATTTTCAGTGCACTCAGCGGTGGTGACACGGTTGTCGCGCTTGCGCGCGTATTTGCCTTTGCCGCCGCGATGGCCGCCGCCACTCTCATCAGAAAAGGCATTCGCCTCGATAACGAAACGAAGCGCCGTAAGTTGCGGCGCCGCGCCAGCACGGTACGGTATCGTTTTATCGGTGCGCTAATTCTTGCTATCGGCATGTTTGTGCTTGCCTGGATTGGTGTCCCAGAAAAGCACGGTCTGTTTGACAGCATTCTCTTTGGCTGTGCAGTGCTGCTTGGAAGTTATCTCTATTACGACTTCGACTCCGCGCATAAAAACCCGGACATAGCCGCTGTCGGAATTACTACCGAAGAGTTGGTTGATCTTCTTGATGAAGCAGAAGAGCGCATCGAAGGCATAGAAAAAGCCAGCCGTGATATCAACAACCGAGAATTCAAGGATCGACTGCGCCGTATCGTCAAGGAGGCGCGGGACATTCTCACGACTATTGAGGAGGACCCGGTCGATGCCCGTCGCGCCCGTAAATTTCTCAAGGTATATCTCGACGGCGCGCAGCAAGTCACCGAAGGCTACGCAAGAACACACAAGAATGGCGGATCACATGAACTGGAAGACAATTTTCGACGCGTGTTGACGACGATTGAAACCGTCATTGCCGAACAACAAGCAAAGCTTCGAGAGAACAATCTTTCTGATCTCGACGTCAATATCGAAGTGTTGCAACTGCAGCTCGAAAAAGAAGGCGTGACGTGAGCATGCCCTTTTCAACAGATTATTCAAGGAGAACCGAATGAGCGAAACAACCACTAAAGTCGCGAACGATGTGGAATTGCTGACAGGCACAGAACTCTTACCTGATCTCAAGCACGATCTGGTGCCTTATGAAAAAGTTGATCCATCCGAAAAGGCCCGTATTGACAGGCTGATGCAGGAGATCAATCTAAGTGACAGTAATTCGATCATCTTCTTTGGCAGCAAGGCTCAGCAAGAATTGACGACGATCTCGGACAATATGCTCGATGGTGTGCGAAACAAGGACCTTGGCGCCGCTGGCAGCTCGCTGAACAATATGGTCACGGCTTTGCGCGGTTTTGAGGTTGAAGATTTTGACCCGAACAAGCGTCCGGGCTTCTTTGCTCGTCTGTTCAGGAAGTTGTTTGGTGGTATCACGCCAGTTGCCAAGTTCATTCAGCAGTACGAAGGTGTGCGTCGACAAGTCGACACCATCACCGACGATCTGGAAGGGCACAAGACGCAGTTGTTGCGCGACATTACCAGTCTCGACAAACTCTACAGCGCGAACCTTGACTACTTTCATAATCTTGAGACCTACATTCTCGCTGGAGAACAGAAACTCAAGTACATCGATGAGGAAATGATTCCGACAGCTGAAAAGGACGCAGAAACTACCGACGAAGTTTTGCACGCTCAGCAGCTGCGTGATATGCGAGCGGGTCGTGATGATCTTGAAAGGCGTGTTCATGATCTCAAGCTCACACGTCAGGTGGCCATGCAGGGTTTACCAAGTATTCGCCTTATTCAGGAAAACGATAAAGGTCTTGTCAACAAGATCAACTCCACGCTCGTCAATACGGTGCCGTTGTGGCGTCAGCAATTGGCTCAAGCCGTCACGATCTTTCGTTCCGCGGAAGCCGCTAAAAGTGTCAAAGCGGCAAGTGATTTGACCAATGATTTGCTTGAGAAAAACGCTGAAAATCTTCGTACGGCCAACCGTACCGTACGCGAAGAGCTCGAACGTGGTGTCTTTGATGTCAATGCCGTGCGCCGAGCCAATGAAAATCTGATTGCAACGGTTGAAGAGAGTCTGCAGATTGCTGATGAAGGCAAGCGTCGTCGTGTCGAGGCCGAGCAGCAACTTGAGACCATGGAAGCGGAATTGAAAGAAACACTCAAAGCGGCCTCTGCACGAGCTGGCGCGCCATCAACGGCAGGAGCCTAGGTCAATGGGTCTTTTCAGTCGTCTGTTTCATGAATTTATAGATGTCATCGATTGGACTGATGATTCCAGTAACACGATGGTGTATCGCTTCGAGCGCTATGGCAACGAGATCAAATACGGCGCCAAGCTGATTGTTCGCGAATCACAGTTTGCTGTCTTCGTTAACGAAGGTGAAGTTGCCGATGTACTCGGCCCGGGTACCTACGAGCTGGAAACAAAAAACCTGCCGATCCTGACCACGCTGCAGAACTGGCATCACGGTTTTGAAAGCCCGTTCAAGGCAGAGGTGTACTTCTGTAATGCAAGACGTTTCACCGATTTGAAGTGGGGTACCAAGCATCCGCTGATGCTACGCGACAGTGAGTTTGGTGGCCTGCGTATACGTGCGTTTGGTACCTATGGTGTGCGCATCACCGATTCGCTTAAATTCATTCGTGAGATTGTCGGTACCGAAGGCGTCTTTACCACTGAAGAGATAAGCGGTCAGTTACGCAATCTGATCACCTCTCGCTTCGCGACGATAATCGGTGGGTCGAACATTCCGGTGCTGGACATGGCTGCCAATTATGATCAGCTTGGTGAATTCCTGACTCGGCGAATAGCCCCGGAATTTGGTGAATATGGCCTTGAGCTGACGCGCATTCTGGTGGAAAACATTTCTTTACCTCCTGCTGTATCAGAGGCGCTCGACAAACGAACGAGCATGGGGATGACCGGCAACCTTGATCGTTACCTTCAGTACCAGACGGGTAGCGCCATGGAAGCGGCGGCTGCTAACCCCGGCGGTGGCGCATCTGATGGTATTGGCATGGGCGTTGGATTGGCGATGGCGAACCGAATGAACGACAGTCTTGGGCATGGCAATAGCGCTCCGCCCCCATTACCAAGCGATACTGCTACTTTCCATATCGCAGTGAATGGAGAAGCCAGGGGTCCGTTTACAATGGACGCCCTGCGCCAGCAAGTTGGCACTGGTGCTTTGACCAGTGATACCTTGGTATGGTCTGCCGACATGAGCGATTGG
This sequence comes from uncultured Granulosicoccus sp., assembly GCA_937924505.1. Next base: position 31,967 of record CALDSR010000007.1, read on the forward strand.
ACGCCAGCAAAAAACGTCGACGCATTGAAGACAGTACTAACTTCATCGGCCAAAGCTCCGCCACCGATCCCTGCGGGCTGAAAGCCGTGACCAACAAAGAGGGTATTGACAGCCTATACCCGCCGTACATTGAGCAAGACGACGGACACACGTGAGCAAGCGTTGGGATTCTTTTGATATCGAGGCATTTCCGGATGCAACGGCGTCCGGTTTGCACAAGCGTTTGCAAGATCGCTTGCAACAAGGAATTGAAAAGGCACAGTTTGAATCTCCGGCAACGGAGAAATACCGATGGCCTGAAGAATCTTCCGCTCGCGAGATTGGTGAAGCAACCACCCGAGCGTTAACAGAGAAACGATTCCCGTGCGCACAGTGCGGGGCAATACTGAACTACGCGATTGGAACGCGCTCGCTGGAATGTGAATACTGTGGGCACGCCAATCAGATAGCACATAGTCTGGAGCGTATTGAAGAGCTGGATCTGCACGCGGCGTTGAGACAGTTGCAGACGTCCAATGCCGTGTCTCCTGAAAGTCAGGTTATCAATTGCCCGAATTGCGCAGCGCAATTTGCGCTTGATGCACATATTCATTCAGGTGAGTGCCCGTTTTGCAGCACCAATGTCGTCACGGGTACCAGTGCGGCAAAGCCGATAAAGCCGAAAGGCTTGCTGCCTTTTGCCATCACATCCGATCAAGCTCGAGAGTCATATCAGCGCTGGTTGAACAAGCGTTGGTTTGCACCAAGTGCATTAAAAAAATATGCACGTGGCGATACGACACTCAATGGTGTTTACATTCCGTTCTGGACTTACGACAGCGATACAGCAACCGCCTATCGTGGTGAGCGTGGTGATATTTATTACGTCACACAGCGATATACCGCCACGATCAATGGCAAGCGGGTTACGCGAACCCGGCAAGTGCCGAAGACTCGTTGGCGACGGGTAAGTGGGCGTACGAGTCGACACTTCGATGATGTGCTGGTCGGCGCAACCCGGACTCTGCCACGTAAAATAACCGACTGGCTCGCCCCGTGGGATCTGGAGAACCTTGAGCCCTACACGGAAGAATTTCTTGCAGGTTTTTCAAGCGAGGTATATCAGGTCGATCTGGACGAAGGATTTAACGTTGCTCAGAGCACGATGGATACGATTATCAAAAAAGATGTTCGTCGTGCGATTGGTGGCGACAAGCAACGAATCTCATCACTGAGAACCGAGCATAGTGATACGACGTTCAAGCACGTGCTGTTACCGCTGTGGACAGCGGGTTTTCAGTTTCGCGACAAGACTTACCGATTTGTTGTTAATGGACGTACGGGCAAGGTCCGCGGCGAACGGCCGTACAGTATTGTCAAAATTGGAATGGCCGTTATCGCCGGAATGGTCGGTGTTGCAGCCCTGTTGTTTATGGCAAGTGAATATCAGCGCGGGGCTGCCTATTCGCAATCCGGTTTTGCCGATGGAATTCGTGAGCGCATCAATATCGACTGGCGTCGCGAAGTGAGTCCATCACGGTGGCCTGATTTTCCACTTGACGGCAGTCCGCGAAAACTGGACTTCCCAAGCTTGCCACCTGAGTTGCAGTTCTAGAGCCACAATTGAAAATGGCACTGCCAAATCTGTTTGAAGCGGCCAAATTCCGCCCGGTACTGGAATAACAACGCAGCATTGCGATGTCGAGATTGCGCGTCAGTATTCAAGCCTTACGGGTAATAAAGTTGCAAATATAAAGTCGCCCATCCAAAGCCGCACAGTTTAAGCGGTACAAAATGCTGTTCTTATAAAATCTCAAAGTGACTTGCGGAAATACACCCGGTTAAAGCCATCTTCACGTTTACGTTCGGTTTCGACATAGCCCAGTCTGGCGTAAATGGCGATGTTCTCGGTCATGACTTCGTTGGTGTAAAGCTCAACAGCATTGATTCCTGCTTCATGAGCCGAGCGCTCCACAAATTTAATCAGTCGTCTGCCAATTCCTGTTCCAGAAGATTCTGGCATGACGGCAATATTTTCCAGATGCAGGTGGCCGGACGCTTTATAAAAGACAACAAACCCCGAGAACAACGATCCTGTAATGGCTACAAATACCTGTTCGAGAGCGATCTGACGGGCGAAGTTCGCAACCATAGGGGCAGGAGTGCGGTCCATTCTTTCCAGGTATTTTGCATAAGCTTGTTGCGCACACGTTTTTATATTATGCAGATCGTCCGCTGTTGCCAGACGGATACACAGCTTCTTGTCATCCATCCAGACAGCATATCGAATATTGCCAGTGTGGCGGTGACAGGCTGCGTGATGTCAGGTCGAAAATTCGAAAGCTGCAGCCATCAATTCTTGCGTATAGGTCTCTCGCGGTGCTTCAAGAACCTGTTTCGCTTTGCCATATTCGACAATCTTGCCCTGTTGCATGACCATTATTTCGTCACTCAGGGCGCGAATGACCTTCAGGTCATGGCTGATGAAAAGATAAGCCAGCTGATGACGTTGCTGCAAATCAAGTAACAAATCAACGATCTGTGATTGCACTGACATGTCCAGCGCAGATGTGGGTTCATCAAGTATCACCAACTCAGGCTTTAATACCATGGCACGAGCTATGGCTATGCGTTGTCGTTGTCCACCAGAAAATTCATGTGGGAACCGATTCAGAATGTCAGCCGGTAAATCCACTTCAACAAGAGATTGTGCAACCAGTGCTTCACGCTCATCAGCGGACAATTCTGGTTGATGGACTTTCAAGCCCTCTTCGATGATGTTGAGAACTGTCATGCGAGGGCTCAGACTTCCGAACGGGTCTTGAAACACGATTTGCATATGCTTGCGCATGCTTCGAAGCTCTGAAACCTTGCGTTGGTGAATGGGATTGCCCTGAAAGAATATTTCACCTTCGCTGGGAATCAGTTTGAGTAGTGCCAGTCCCAGCGTGGTTTTGCCTGATCCGGATTCACCTACGACGCCGACCGTGCGTCCTGCCTTGACTGACAAACTAATGCCATCACAAGCATGCACGTAGCTCCTGACACGACCGAACAAGCCGCCCTTGATTGGAAAGCGTACGTGAATGTCCCGCGCTTCAATGACCGTTGGTGGTTCAGTCATATCACGTGGTGATAGCACGCCGGGTTCGGCGCTCAGGAGTTGGCGTGTATAGTCATGGCTAGGATTGCTGAACAATGATGAAGCGTCATTGTGTTCAACCACTTCGCCGCCGTTCATGACATGTATATGATCTGCCATCTTGCGCACGATACCTAAATCATGTGTGATCAATAGCAGCGCCATGCCCAAGCGTGATTGCAGATCCTTCAGCAAGGCCAGAATCTGAGCTTGTATGGTCACGTCAAGAGCGGTGGTCGGTTCATCCGCAATCAACAGGTCGGGCTCGTTTGCCAGCGCCATGGCAATCATTACGCGTTGCCGTTGTCCGCCAGAGAGTTCGTGCGGGTAGGCATTCAAACGTGATTCTGCGTTGCGTATACCGACAAGGTCAAGCAATTCAAGGATGCGTTCCCTTGCAGCGTTACCTTGCAGGGTCGTGTGTAGTTTCAGTGACTCAGCTAACTGCTTCTCTATAGTGTGCAGTGGGTTCAAGGATGTCATCGGCTCCTGAAATATCACGCTGATGTCATTGCCTCGTACGGCACGCATTATCGACGGCCCGGCACCGACGAGCTCTTGCCCTTCATATTGAATACTACCGGAAGGGTGATGCGCGTACGGATAGGGCAGAAGCTGCATGATGGACAGTGCGGTGACGGATTTTCCCGAACCGCTCTCGCCAACCAGTGCGACTGTCTCACCGCGTTTGATGGACAAGGAGACATGCTTGACCGCTTGTACTTGTCGTTCACCATGACCAAAAGATACGCAAAGATCACGAACCTCCAGCAGCTTATCGCCAGGCTCGCTGACGGGCGTCCGGTTTGGTGAGCTGCTTGTGTGGATGTTCGAGTTCATTCTCCCAATGCACTGAAAGTTTTGCGAGGATCAAGAGCATCACGTATCGCCTCGCCGATAAATACCAAAAGGCTCAACATCAGCGCCAGCACGATGAAAGCTGTCAGGCCAAGCCAGGGTGCATGCAGATTGTCTCGACCTTGCTTGAGCATCTCGCCCAGTGATGCTGACCCTGGCGGCAGTCCGAGGCCAAGAAAATCCAGACCAGTCAAGGTAGTGACTGAGCCGCTGAGAATGAACGGGAGGAAGGTTACTGTTGCGACCATTGCATTGGGCAAGGTGTGGCGCACCATGATTGCGGTATCGCGTACCCCGAGCGCTTTAGCGGCTCTGACATATTCAAAGTTTCGTGCGCGAAGGAACTCGGCACGCACTACACCCACGAGTGCTGTCCAACTGAACAATGTCATGAGAATAAGCAGGGAGAAAAATCCTGGCTCGATGACGCTCGCCATGATAATCAGTAGAAACAATACGGGGAGTCCTTGCCAGATTTCTATAAAACGTTGTGCGATCAGATCAAGCATGCCGCCAAAATACCCTTGTACCGCCCCTGCAGCTACCCCAATGACCGTGCTGAACAGTGTCAACGCCAAGCCAAACAGAACTGATATACGAAAACCGTAAATTACTCGGGCCAACACATCACGACCTTGATCGTCAGTACCGAGCCAGTGTCGTGCTGACGGTGCGCTCGGTGGTGAAGTGCTCATGTTGAAGTCAATAGTTTGATGAGAAAACGGAATCAAAGGCCAAATAATCTTGCCCTTCTCGTTTATCAAATCGGTCAGATATGGGTCGGTGTAGTCAGCATCGAATTCAAGATCACCACCAAACGTTGTTTCAGAATACGTTTTGAAAACAGGAAAGTACCAAGCTCCATCGTATTGCACGGCAATGGGTTGGTCGTTGGCGATCAGTTCGCTACCAAGAGATAGTACAAATAGAATGCTGAATATCCAGAATGCCCAGAAGCCGCGCCGATTGGCCTTGAAGTTCGCCAGTCTTCTTTGATTAAGCTCGGACAGTTGCATCAGAAATCCCGGCTGTCAAAGTCAATGCGTGGATCAATCACGTGATACATCACATCACCAATCAATTGCAGGATCAGGCCAATCAATGTAAAGATATACAGGGTGCCAAACATCACTGGGTAGTCGCGATTGATCACAGCTTCCCAGCCGAGCAAGCCGAGACCATCCAATGAAAAAATCACCTCGATCAGCACCGAACCTGTAAACAGCACGCCGATAAAAGCACTTGGAAAGCCTGCAATAATGATCAGCATCGCATTGCGAAAGACGTGACCATACAAGACTTGTCTTTCGGTCAACCCTTTCGCGCGTGCTGTCTGCACGTACTGCATGTTGATCTGATCAAGAAAGGAATTCTTGGTCAGCATGGTGAGGCTGGCGAAACCACTGATCACCATCGCTGTAACGGGCAGGGTGATATGCCAGAAATAGTCCGCTATACGTGCAGCGATACTCCAATCTTCAGAACCTTGTGAGCTTAGACCGCGAAGCGGAAACCAGTCAAAGTAGCGACCACCGGCAAATAACACAATCAGCAGAATGGCAAACAAGAATCCCGGAATCGCATAGCCCAGTACGATGGCACCGCTACTCCAGACGTCAAAGGATGATCCATCCTTGACGGCCTTGCGAATGCCCAAAGGGATGGAGATGGCATAGACAAGCAACATGGTCCATAACCCGAGGCTTATCGACACCGGTAGTTTGTCGATAAACAGGTCAATTACTTTTTCATCGCGGAAGTAACTAGTGCCAAAATCGAACCTGGCATAGTCCCACAACATATTGAAAAAGCGAATATGTACCGGCTTGTCGAAGCCGAACTGCTTTTCAATATCGGCGATGATGGCGGGGTCGAGCCCTTGTGCGCCGCGATAACGACTGTCGCCGCCCGATTGTGCGGTGCCGGCCCCCTGCACATCACCTGCTTGTCCTGCGAAAGCGGCAGTCGCATCAGTTGCGTTGCCACGAAGTTCGGCGAGTACCTGTTCCACAGGTCCGCCTGGCGCGAACTGGACAACGGTGAAGTTGATCACCATGATGCCCAGCAAAGTGGGCACAATCAACAACAGTCGTCGAAGAATATAAGCGAGCATTCAGGGACCCTTATGGGTCAGTCAGCGGTTCGAGTTTGTGCAATCAACTTGTTCAACGCTCCAGATCAAGCTTGCTGTCAAGTTCCTGGTCTATCCACCAGCCGGTCGGAAAGCCTGAGCCGATGAAGCTCACGTATTGGGGCAAAGTGTCAGGCATGCCGAAGCGATTCCAGTGTGCGGTGCGGTGCTGGCTATTGTAGAACTGCGGTATTGTGTACTTATTCCATAGTAAAACCCGGTCGAGCGCACGGCTTGTGGTCTGTAAGCTTTCGAGAGATTTTGCATTGACGATATCCTCGATCAGTGCGTCAACCACTGGGTTCTTGATGCCGGCATAGTTGCCCGTTCCGCGTTCATCGGCAGCCACGCTGCCAAAGTAAGAGCGTAACTCGGGGCCCGGTGGTGGGAAGAAGTTAAGGAATACAGTGATTAGATCAAAATCAAAATCATCGAGCCGAACTTGATATTGCGCACTGTCCACAACCCGCATACTTGCATCGACGCCGGCTTTTTTCAGATTTTGCACAAAAGGGGCAGCCACCCGCTGACCGTCAGCTTGTGCCAACAAGTACTCGACTTTCATTTGCTGGCCATTTTTCATGAGTTTGCCGCTCTCCAGTTTCCATCCCGCCTTATTGAAAAGCGCCAGAGCTTCACGCAACTGTTTGCGGTTCCGGCCGCTACCATCTGTTACGGGGCCAATATAGGTTTCGGTGAACACTTCCGCTGGCAACTGATCACGAAAAGGTTCAAGAATCGCAATTTCTTCGGCAGTTGGTGGGCCACTTACGCCGTAGTCTGAATTTGGGAAGTAGCTATTGATACGGTCATACTGGTTATAGAGAATGGTACGCTTGATGGTTTCGAAGTCATACAGCAAGTCGAAGGCTTTTCGCACATTCACATCATCAAACGGCGCCCGTCGCGAATTGAAGAAAAAGGCCTGAGTGCCCCGAGGTGTTGTTTCCGGCGGTGTAAAGAATTTGATGTCGCCATTCTTTACTTCATCAGTATTGTAAGCCGTCGCCCAGCGCTTGGAACTGTTCTCGATACGGAAATCGATATCGCCTGCCTTGAAGGCTTCGACCATAACTTCAAGATCACGATAGTAGTCATAACGAATGGTATCGATGTTGGAGAGCCCTTTGTTTACCTCAAGGTCAGCACCCCAGTAGTCCTTGACGCGTTCATAGGTGATTGATCGACCGGCGTCAACGTCACTGATGTAGTACGAGCCACTGCTCGGTTGTGGTGTCAGGAAGGTTTTTGAAATGTCCTTGTCTTTCCAGTACTCATGTGAAAGCGGACTGATACCCGCAACCTTCAGCAATGGCTTCATATTGTCACGAGTGGTGAAGGTAAACTTCAATTGATGATCACCGACGACTTCGACATTGTCGACTTCGTCGTAAAACGATTTCAGAAACGGGCGGCCGTGAGCACGGATTGTCTGAAAGCTGAATTCGAAATCTTTCGCCGTGATAGGAGTGCCATCATTGAATCTGGCCTCAGGACGAAGGTTGAAAATGATCCAGCTTTTGTCATCTGGATACTCGACGGACTCCGCGATCAGTCCATAGACCGCAGAAAGCTCATCGGCGGAAGCGACCATCAAGGTGTCCAAGGCGCGACCGATCGATCGAGGCGTATTGCCTTTGAGAATATAGCTGTTGAGGCTGTCGAATGTGCCAAAAGCGCCCAGCACGATAGAACCGCCTTTTGGAGCCTCGGGATTCACATAGGGCCAGTGTTCGATGCCGTCTTTGTATAAGGGCTCGCCAAATTCAGCCATGGACCAGCTGACGGTGGTTTCCGCCTCGGCAGGCATGGTTGAGACAGCCATTGCGGCAGCGAGAAGTACGGATCGAAACACCATCGGGAAATCACCTCAGGTTTTGGGTAAAATCAGATTCTAGCAGCCCGATTCCATGCAGGAACCATGCTCACGAATATTCGGACAGAGCATCGAGTTGAAGGTTTCAGGGGCCCCGAGAATCGGGAACCTGTGCCCCCTGCGGCCATCGGATTCTGCCAGAACGCCTAAGCTATCAACTTACTCTATTCGTCCTCGTCAAGTCAGCATGCTCGATCGTCATATCATCCCGATTATCAAACCGCCACTTCGGCGCATAGCTGTGCGTGTGCATCGCCTGGGATACACGGCAGACCAGCTGACGTTTGCGGGGTTCGCCTGTGGTATCGCATCGTTTCTGTGTCTGGCGTTTGAACGCAATGATCTCGCGCTGATATTTTTTGTGATCAACCGACTGGCTGACGGTATTGACGGCGAGCTTGCTCGCTTGTCCGAAGGGACTGATGCCGGTGCCTTTCTGGATATCACACTGGACTTTGTCATCTACGCGCTGATACCGGTCGGTTTTGCGCTATGCAACCCGGCAGTCAACGCGCTGCCTGCGGCAGTACTGGTGGCAAGCTTTGTTGGTACTGGGGCAAGCTTTCTGGCCTTTGCCTCGCAAGCGGACAAGCACGCCATCAGTCATCCTGATTTTTCCTACAAAGGCTTGTACTACCTCAACGGTCTTGCCGAAGGCACTGAAACCATTATGTGCTTCGTACTGATGTGCCTGTTCCCCGACTCGTTCCCGATACTCGCCTATGGTTTCGCAGCGATATGTGTTATCACAACAATCAACCGGATCTACTTCGGTTACCGCACTTTGAAAACGGTTGGCACTACAGGCACTTAACGCGTCGTGCGGAGCGTTGGAATATTGTCCAGTTGACGCGTTGCAGCGCTCTCCGGATTCTGCAAATCCGTTTTATGGTTCGAGTGATGTTTGGTTGTGCTGCCTCCGGATAGCTTATCGTCAGGTAAGGATTCAAGCTCGCCGCCAAGGTCTCTGGCGATCAACATGTATATCGAAGGAATGACGAACAAGGTAAACAAGGTTCCGATAGCCATGCCACCGACCAATACGAGCCCGATCGAGTTTCGCGCTTCAGCCCCGGGGCCACTGACCAATACGAGTGGGAAGTGACCAGCAACGGTTGCAACCGTGGTCATTAAAATGGGACGAAAACGAGTGGTGGATGCAGCCTTGATAGCAGCCAGTTTGCTAAGCCCAAGTTGTTGCATTTGCTTGGCGAACTCCACAACGAGAATGCCGTTTTTAGCCACGAGACCAATCAAGGTGACCAGTCCAACTTGTGAGTAGATGTTCAAGGTTGTCGTAAAGCTGTTTGTCCAATACGGCATTTGCGGATTGGGCATTTTCATAAAGGTAAAGATCAAGGCGCCAAACATTGCCAGTGGTACCGAACCTGCCAGAATGACAAAGGGATCACGAAAGCTATTGAACTGTGCCGCCAGGGTCAGGTAAATCAGCACAACCGCGAGCATGAAAGCGGGCAGAAATTTGTTACCTTCCAGACGTAGTTGGCGCGACTCTCCTGTGTAGTCCACTGAATAGCCGGGCGGGAGAATCTCGGCTGCAGTATCTTCCAGAAATGTCAGCGCTTTATCCAGAGTACTGATCGTGACCCCACTAAGCTTCACAGCGTTAAGTTGCTGAAAGCGGTTCAAAGAACGTGGAACCGTACTGTTTTCTATGCTTGCCAATGAACCCAGCTGAACCAACGTGCCATTGGGGCCAGATACATACAGGTTTTTCAGCTGATCAGGGTTCAGCCGCTCGGCCCGTAAAGCCTGTGGAATAACACGGTAACTTCTGCCTTCGATATTGAAGCGATTGACATAGCCACCACCGAGCAAGGTGCCGACATCTGCGCCGACCTGCTGCATGGTCAAGCCGAGATCAGCGACTCGCTCGCGATCAAAGACGAGTTTGCTTTGCGCCTTGTCAATTTTGGTATCGATAATGGGTGGGAAGGCAAACAGGCCCGACTTGATGGCAGCAAATTGAATCTGCTGGGCGAAGCCAAGAATCTCTTCAGGTTCTGCCGTTGAGGCTAATACAAACTCTACCGGGAACTGACCACCGCCAGGCAATGCTGGTGGTGTTACCGGGAACATATTGATGCCGCTGATGTTGTTTAGCTTTTGTGCAATTTCGGGTTTTACGTCGAATACAGTGCGGTCGCGTTCATCCCAATCTTTCAGCACCATGCCGCCAAAGCCGGATGACGGAAAGGTCAACTGGAAAGTAAACTCGGTTTCATCGACACTTCTGAACGCTTCATCCGCTTGTGCGGCATAGCGACTGGCGCTTTCGATCGTCGCGTTACCTGATCCGTCGACAATGCCGAATATGATGCCTTGGTCTTCAGTGGGCGCCAATTCCTTTGACGACATGATGAACATCGGAATGCACAACAAGCTGATGACGATCCATACGATGTAAACCGCAGGGCGTGCCTTCAAAGTGCCGTTCAGCATATTGATGTAACGAGTGCGCAAGCGGGTGAACAAGCGGTTGACGATTTTGGCAAAGCCACTTTCGGAATCACCTTCGCGCAACAAGCTTGCCGACATCATGGGTGATAGTGTCAGCGCAACGATACCTGAGATTGTGACGGCGCCTGCCAATGTGAAGGCAAACTCACGGAACAGTGAACCGGTCAGGCCGCCTTGAAGCCCGATCGGCAAATAAACGGCGACCAGTGTTGCTGTCATCGCAATGACTGGCCCCACTAATTCTCGCGCACCCAAAATCGCGGCATCAAAGCGGCTCTTGCCTTCGCTGATATGCCGCTCGACGTTCTCGACGACAACAATGGCATCGTCAACGACCAGACCTACTGACAATACAACGGCTAACAACGTCAAGAGGTTCACGCTAAAGCCGAACATTTGCATCAGGAAGACCGCCCCGATCAAAGAGATTGGAATCGCCATGATCGGTACGATGACGGATCGCATGGAGCCAAGAAACAGGAAGATCACCAACATGACAATAAGCAATGTTTCGATCAGCGTCGTGATGACTTCGCGAATCGAACTCTCGATATATTGTGTGGCATCGTAGGCGACCGTAGCAGTCATGCCTGAAGGCAGTGAGCTCTTGATGGCATCCAGCTCATTTCTGACACCTTGTATGACATCAAGGGTATTGGCGTTGGGAAGCGGCCAGATACCCATGAATATTGCTTCATCACCGCTATAGCGTACTTCTACATCAGTCGCATCCGCGCCGAGCTCGACAGTCGCGACATCCTTGAGACGTATGACTGCATCGTCGCTTGCTCTGAGTACCAGATTTTCAAAATCCTCAACCGTCGAGATATCGGTGTTTGCGGCAAGGTTAATTTCAACCAGCGCACCCTTTGTCTTGCCCAGGGCGGCCAGATAGTTGTTTGATGCCAGTGCAGTTCGCACTTGCAGCGGTGTGATGTTGTGAGCTGCGAGCAGACTGCTGTCCAGCCAGATACGCATGGCGAAGTTTCGCCCGCCAAGTACCTCAGCTCGTTGCACACCATCTTGTGCGGCCAGTCGTGGTTGCACCACGCGAGTCAGGAAGTCGGTAACTTGATTGGGTTCAAGAATGTCCGAGGTAAAACTGAGATATGCCGAGGCAACGGTACTGTCGGCTGACTCCACATTGATGACAGGCACTTCGGCTTCTGGCGGCAAGTCCCCGCGCACCTGTGTCACTTTGGAATTGATCTCCGACAGGGCTTTGATCGGGTCGTAGTTCAATTCAAGACGTACACTAACAGTTGATATGCCTTGTGTGCTTGATGAAGATACATAGTCCACACCGTCAGCGCCGGAAACGGCACGTTCGAGTGGCGTGGTGATAAAACCTCGAACGAGCTCCGCACTGGCGCCAATATACGCCGTCGTTATTGTCACCACGGCGTTGTCGTTTCTTGGATATTGTCTGACACTGAGACTTGTAACTGCCTGAATGCCGGCAATCAATATCAACAGGCTGACGACGATTGCCAGTACCGGGCGTTTTACAAAGATGTCGGTAAAGTGCATATCCGCCTCAGGCGTTGTCAGGCTGCGGCGCAATTTCAGCTTCAGTGCCACCGTCGTTGATCACCACTGGTGCCCCGGTGCGCAATTTGAATACACCATCATTGGCGATCGTTTGTGACGCTTCAAGTCCTTTGGTAACTTCGACGAAGTCGCCTCTGCGTTCACCGAGTTGCACGAATTGTTGTCGAGCAATGAGTTGCGACTGATCATTCTCTTCGAGAATGAAGACTGAATCGCCATAGGTTGCGAAACTCACTGCGGTCAATGGAATCATCAGCAGTTTCCGTTCGATTGGCAAAACAACTTCCACATTGGCGAACATGCCCGGAAGTAGATCAGGTAAGCCACCCTCGCTGGAATCGCCCTTGTCAGCCTTCGTATCCAAGGTTGCCTGTGCGCGAACGGTACGGGTGCTCGTATTGATTTCGGTATCGATGGCGGTGATCTTGCCGCTGAAGACGGTGTCCGGAACAGCGCTGGTTGTCACGCGTACCTGAAGGCCTGAGCTGACTGTTGCCAGGGCCTTTTGTGGCAGAGAGAAATTGACGCGCATCGGATCAAAGGCCTGCAATGACACGATCGGGACACCTTGAGACAAATCCTGTCCGATATCGACCAGGCGTAACCCCAGACGTCCGTCAAACGGTGCGCTGATCTGCTTTTTGTCGAGGCTGGAGGAGATGTTGTCAACCTGAGCTTCTGCCAAACTGGCCTGTGAGCGCGCAGCGTCAAGCTCTGAACGCGATACGACTTTGCTGCGAAACAGGCGAGCCACTCGATCGAGATTGTTTTGAGCGAGTACCAGATCAGATTCGGCGGCGCTCAGTTGCGCACTTTCAGTGCTGACATCCTGCTCTACCAGCAGGTCTCCTTGTGTCACTCGTTCACCACCATCGAAGAATAAGCCGGTCACTCTTCCTGGAAGGTCAGCGGTGATCACAACACCTTGTGCAGCTTCGAGAGTGCCGATGGTTTGCAGGCTGGTCTCCCAGCTGACCGCTTGCACGTCAACCGCAGTAATCGCAGTTGCTGGTGGACTCATCGATGCACCGGCTTCTATCATGCTCACGATCTGATCGAACTTGACGAACGCCAGGCCGGCAATAATTACGATCAATCCCAGAACAGCTACGGCAATGCGTTTTTTCATGGTCAATGGTTTCTTGCGCGAAAAGTCTCAGCGCTTGGTCTGCTTGTACGTTGCAAGTGGACAGATTAGACCCATGGGAACACGTGAACAAGCTGCAATTCGGTTATGCACGGGATCAGGTGTTATTACTTTTCACCGCATCACTAGTGCTGCAAGGTAAACTGAGTCATGGTTCTCGTTTAGTGATAGCGTGGTGAGTCTGATGCATACCCATGATTCGACGTCATCGGTCATTGAGCCTTCGCTCGATACGGTACGCTCGGTCGCTGACAAAGTGTCACCTTTTGTGCTGCGTACGCCGACAGTTACCTGGCCAGTCATCCCCGAATTGCGGCCGGACAGCTGTGAGTTGTTTGTAAAATTGGAACTCCTGCAGCGTACTGGAAGCTTCAAGGCCCGTGGCGCGATCAACAATGTTCAGCAGTTGCTCGAAAACTCAAGCGCATCTGATATCTCAGAACATCCGGGTGTGACTGCTTTTTCAGCGGGTAACCATGCCATCGCAACTGCTTATGCTGCGCGAGCTCTGGGCGTCAGTGCCAAGGTTGTCATGCCCCGAAGTGCGAATCCTTTTCGAGTCGAGCGTTGCCAGCACTATGGCGCTGAAGTGGTCTTTGGCGAAACCATTGCTGATCTCTTGTCGATTGTCAAAACTTTGCAGGCCGACGAGGGGCGTCCCCTTGTTCATCCTTTTGAAAGTGAGCACACCATTGCTGGAACTGCGGGTGTTGGTCTTGAGTTATGTAACGATATCGAATCGCTTGATGCCGTTATCGTGCCGGTTGGTGGTGGCGGCTTGATCGCAGGTGTCGCGGCGGCAGTCAAGCAGTTACAGCCCAAGTGTGCGGTATTTGGCGTAGAGCCTGTTGGCGCGTGTGGTATGCAACAGAGTGTCGCCCAAGGTGCGCCTATGGATCAGGTTATGGTCGACACGATCGCAGATAGTCTTGGCGCACCCATGCATGCACCTCTGACGTTTGCGAATGTGCGTGATCATGTCGATGAATTGGTGCAGGTCAGTGACGATGAGCTGCGAGCCGCAATGTGCCAGATGTTCAACGACATGAAGCTCGCTGTCGAGCCCGCCTGTGCCGCTGCTCTGGCTGCCTTGAATCGACCATTGGCAACACGCCTTGCTAACAAACGTGTTGCACTGATTGCTTGTGGCAGCAATATGGACATGGACACCTATCAGCGGCTACTCGCTTGACTATCTATTTGATCGCTGACTTGAATTGGCCGCTCTGAATGAAACATAAAGTCAGACTATCGGCCAAACAGTCGCATGAATTTGAAGGAATGTGTCTGGCGTCGGTAGCTGCGCTGAATCATGATGGATCCATTCGTCGCCAGTTTCGTCTTTATGAAACGACGACGGGCTATGTAGCTACCCGTATTGACGATCCTGACACCATTGATAGTCGACATTGGGGCGCTATTTGCGTCACGGTGACGGATGTCTACGATTTCTTTGGCAACGAACCGCTGGCAAATTACCTGTACGGACATGTAGGTTTCACGATTCCTGGCCTCAGGATCATGCCTCGTTCTTCGCAGTGAGCTACCATAGGTACAAGCAGGCTTGATCGAAATGCATGTCGCCCAGAACCTCACCGAAAGACGCGTCTGACTTCGCCAAGAGGCCGGCTCGATTACCGCGATTACCGTCGGTAGCCAGTTTTGAGACGGTGGAGTTGTTGCGTGCATGTTTGCCAGCGCATCGCGCGCTAGGGGCTTTCGAGCAATGCTGTCGTCAATCGCCTGTCTCTGCCGCCGCCTGCGATACATTTACATGGTTGAATGCCGCCGCCGCCTTACAACTTGATGGGACTCTGTGCAGTCTCCGAGAGCTATTGGCCTCGCCAGAGACCCATAGACCGGAAGCGCTTGCGCGGTATGTGACGCAAACAAAAAATGCAGCATCACGGCTTGTGACTGAGCCGGTTGGCAGTGTTCTGGCCTTGGAGCTAGCAAGTGGTGTGTCGGCCAAAACAGCGACCGTCCGGCGTGGTGAGTCAGGTCCGGCAGCTAAGCGAATCGTCAAATCGCCGCCGGCTGGAGCAGAGCACCTGCAAATGCTGCTGGAAAATTGGCAGAATTTTGTCAGGCAGGATGCTGGATCGCTGGATTCTTTGCTGATCGCGGGTGCTGCACACGGTCAATGGATTGCCTTGCAACCGTTTACGCATGCGAACACCGCGACCGGCCAATTGCTGACATCGCTGTTACTGGTTGAGGAAGGCTTGGTATCGGCCCCTGTGCTGCCTTTGACTCATACATTTGCTAGAAACTCGGACAATTATTGGCAGCACCTCGATGGTGCCATCAGCCATGGCATGCGTGATAACTGGCTTCGTCACTTTCTTCTGGAGATTGAAACGTCGGCCGTTTATGCGACTCGGGTGATGGTGGCCTGGCAGGAGCATCTGGATTTACTTTTTGCGAAATTACCGGAACTGCTACCCAAGCCGCCTTCAGCAGAATTGGTTCGTTTATGTGGGACCCCGAGTTTTGGTATCAGTGATCTCGCTGATGCAGGTATCTCGAGACGCCAGACCGCAACTGCTTGGATGCAAAGATTGGTCGACGCGGGATTGTTGAAAGAGGGCAGGGCTGGCAAGGAAAAGCGTTATATAAACCCGGTGCTTCTGAACCTGATCCTGGGTTGACGGTGCGAATCTGAACTGAAAATGAAAAAATGCCAGATGGATAACAGGCTGTATCTTGCCCGATGCTAACAATTTGGATAGTCGAGTGGCGCAACACCTTATTGGTAGGTAGGAGCGTCAGAAAACCAGCAATTTTCGCTATTGCCATGTTACGAGGTCGCGAGTATATTCGGGGAAAACCTATAAGTTGAGTGATCTCATGAATCCTTATCAAGTCATGGGAATCATCGCGAGTTGTACGCTTGTTTTTGCGGGGGTTGTAACATTGCTAGCCATGCAAGGTGTGCCCGTTTTGGTGGCTTTCCTGAGCGTGTACCTATTAGCGGTTTTTTGTATGTTGGGTATGCAGAAAAGGGCCAGACAATCGTATGATGGCATGCGGTATTCGGATCAACCTCGTCATGACGATGAGGTGCCGAATGCAGTTATCGCCGATGATTTTAACCAATCAGACAAGGCCGTCCCTGGCAGTGCCCACTATAATTTTTAGTTTGGTTTAGCTGTCAGACGCCAGAGGTCGTGCTTTGGCGACTTTTTTAACAAGCCTCGAGGTCAGTTTTTCCTCGACATTTCGGGCGACTGTTTCGCGGCTTTTGTGAGCTCGCCGCTGACGATCCTTCAAGACCATTTGCTTGGCCACCTTTGACATATTGGTGCGACTGCGAAGCTTTTCAGTCTCAAGCGCCTTGATCAAACTGGAAACAGTTGCCTGGCGTTTCTGCAGTGCATCTCGTGTTGATTTCAGACTTTTTTGCAGGTGCACCACTTGAGATTCGAGACGGGTGACATTGTCTTCAAGTTGCTGGCGTTTTTGAATGGACTGGCGTGCAAAGGCGACTGATTTGTTTGCCGTCCCAAGTGCCTTGGCGCGTGCAGTTGTGCTCAATCTTAGCTCCTGCTTTGCCTTGACCAGATTCTTTTTCAGCTCCACGATCTGCTCGTCTGCACTTATTCGACGTTGTTCTTCGCGAGTTGCGCGACTCTCGGCTGCTGACATCTGCTTGATGCGTGTTTCAAGCTCCTCTTCCAGCTTGATGATCGCATCGGCCTTGCTGGTCTCGAAATCTCTGCTTTCCGCGTCGAGACGTGACATGGCCTTGCGTATGATCACCAAATGCTTTTCGGCTTCTTCACGCAGTGCACGCTCATCCTCAAGTGCTTGCTGAGAAACTGATGGCTGCTGAGTTTTTTCCACTCCGACTGCCTCAACCGTATCAACTGGGGTGATGGGGGCGGTGTACTGTAGTTTCGAATTGTCGAATGTTGCTACTTCGATCTTCGCAGTTTCATTGATATCGAGCGTTTCGCTGGCGGTTTCCTGTACCGTTGCGTCGATCGCGGCTTCAATATCTTCTTCGGTGAAATCATCTTCGACGAATATATCTTCAATGACTTCGTCGTCGAGTTCCATAACGAGATCATCGTTCAGGCAGGTGTCAATGTTGTCTGCCATGGACAGACGGGCAGCCTGATCTAGTTCATTTTCAACGGATCGACGGTACAGGAAATAGCCGATAAACCCGGGGATTAAAAGACCACCGAGCAAAAGCACGCTAGGCTTGAACAAGGTTCTGGCGCCTTCGAGTGTCATGCCGTAAGCCATATGCAGGCCTACGCCGAGGACGAGACATACTGACAAAGCGGTCCAGACACCGAGTAACCAGGCTGGACGCTCAGCCAGTGCTACGGGTTTGCGAAATGGGTTGAGGCGCCCTGAAATACCCATGAAAAGGATGTAGCTGAGCAATAACGGCAGGCAGTACTTGAAGATGACGAGGTTCATTGGGGTAAATCCAGGAATTCTTTGATAAGTGAGAACTGGGTAGCAAAATGAGTGCCTCGATGCTATTAAGTATGTAAATTAAGACTTTAGGTTAGTCGGGATTTCGAATGTCAGTCTCAATGGCGAGTTTCGGGCGTAAGCTATAGACTGTGCATCGGACGCTTAAGGGTTATTTGTAAATGGGTAGGTTTAGGCATTCGTGGGTAAATCTGAGTCTGTGCTTGGCATTGGGAAGCGCAGCGATGGCGGAAATGGCCTCAGCGAAGGTGACGCCACTCGAACAGGCACAATTTCTCAGCTGGACGGGCCTTAAGGATCAGAAAACCGTCCGTGATGGTTCAGTTCTAACGGAATATCAGGGTACTACCGAGGCCATCAATCGACCGGGAATGTTGCTCAAGGTCAGCTTCAGCCCGCGATTTTCGTGCAGCCCCGTGATTGCGCTGCTGGTGCCGGATGACGACGGCCTTGAGCTGGCTTCGGCGAGTGACGCAAACAGCGCCGAGTCATCCAGTATCGGCACTTTGGCTGGCCGTTCTGAAGTCCCGATGGATACAGGTGAAATCCCGGTATTTGCTGATGGCGAACGGCTTGATGTTCAGATCGATGGGGTCGATGTCAATTTTCCGTTGATCGTTGATGCTGACCAAGGCGTGGTCTGGACCTTCAATGGTGACGAACGTGAACGCGAGACATTGCGCATACAAATCGAGATTGGTGATGTTGCTCGGGTTGCTTTCGCCGAGGACCGAAAGATCTCATTTTCACTGCTCGGCTCTCGCAAGACATTGAAGTCTCTTCAAACCATGTGTCTTCAGCATGAACCGATTCCGTTTGATAATTGAAGCGTCAAAGATTTTCTAACGTATCGTCATCCACTGGATATTCAACAAAGCGTTCCGGCCAACGGTGCGTGTTCCGGGCATCGTCATGGGACAGGCAACCAACCGCCGCCGCCATGGCTTGATACTGTAGATGCAGTCGGTTGTAGTGGGTGTGTGTTAACGGGTCCATCAGAACGCTCTGGCTCTCGGTCACGCTGAGCATGTCCGCCGTTTCATCATGGTGCGCTGCGGACAGTGTGTGTTCGATCTCGCTTGCGTCGGCGTCCACCGACAGTCCAAAACGCGCATAATAATTTTTCATCGCGTGTTTGCCTCAGTCATTCATTGCGTTTACACCGAGAAGATAGTCTCGGGCGTCTTCAAATTTTTCGAATTGCATTTCTGCAAGCTCACGTTCACGTTCGGTCAAGGTGTCAAAACGTTCGGGATGGCAACGCCTTGCTGCACGACGAAACCCTTTGACAACAGCTTCCTCGTCGACCGGTCCGTCCAATTCGAGCCCAAGCCTAACCCGATATTGCAAATCGAGGGATTCGTTAGCCACCGCGCGAGCGTCCCAACGCAGGCTGGCCGTCGCGGGTTGTCGTTGCCACCACTTTGGCTTGTCGGCTCGGGGCAATGGCGCCATCGCCGAGCCAAAGGCTTCTCGGTATTGAGCATCCAGGCCTGCATTGCCAATGCCGAAAGCATCGCCAAGAAATCGCAGTATCGTATTCTGCACGGGAGTCAATGCGCCTTCGTTGATCAGTACCACCATGAGCAGATCAATAATCTGTCGTCGTTGTGTCGAGTCAGAATTGTTCTGCAGCCAACTTATCGTATCCCGAAAGGCAATAACATCGTGTTTGAGAACCCAACGCTTTATCAAGTCGCGATCATCGGGTTCCTGTAGTTGAAACAGCACCTCCTTCAGGGCTGGGTCATAGCGCTCGTCGCCATACGCAATCCAATAGATCAAAAACTCGATGGCGTAAGACAGTTGATCATCTGGATCTGCCGAGGCCAGCCACGTGGCAAACGCGCCGCGATCAGCAGCTTTTGACAAGGATGGATCATCAGCATGATCAGACAGCCCTTTTTGAATCGCTGCTGCGGCTGCAATTTCCGGTTTGGTTGCAATGCGAGTTGCTGCTGGTGGTTCTGACGGGCTTGCAGGATGTGGGTGAACGGTTGAGTCTTCGAGTTTCTGCATTGATGGTTCCTGCTGCGTTGATTCGAACGGCTCGGTCACTGCCCTTGTGTCCGGAAAATTGCTGTTTCGATCATGGGGCGCCGCGCCACGGTTGCTTTCACTCGACGCAGCCTGGTAATCGTCGTATGTGTCGTCCGCATCGTCGATGATTCCAAAGAACTCTTCGGCTTCCGCATCGAGGCGGTGTTTAAGTTCTTCTTGCTCATCAGTATTGAAGTCCGGATGGACTCGATTGAGCAGGTCGGTGTTATGGCGCTGGGAGAGGGGGCGCGTGTTGCGCGTGCGTCGCCGCCGCGTAAACCCCCAGGCAAACATCAATAGTACGGGCAGAGCAAGTGCGCAAAGCAAGAGCATGCGGTTGATGCCCTCAAGTGCGAGTACAGTCGACTTTAACTGTATCCAGGCTTCAACCGCTCTGTCACGAAAATCAAGCGGTGGCGTATCCTCGACAGGCACTACCTCGTTATCAGCAACAGAATCATTTGCAGTGGCATCGTCGTTACTTCCGTCGGCGTCTGAGTCCGATTCGTTCACGACGGTGGTTTTAGTCGAAGCTGCATTTGAGTTGACTGTCTGCGCAACCGATTGATTGTCCGATAGTCCTGTTGTGTTCTGAACCGGTCGGGCAGCGGCCAGATCGACGTTGGTAAGCGTCTTGGTCGGGGTGTTTGAATGGCTCGTACTTGCTGTGTTCGTGCTGGTGGCGACGGTTGTCGAAAAATTTTCTTCAGCGGGCGCGATAGAACTGGCAGACGTACTGGTCGGAGTTGTCGGAACAGATTCGTTGGCGGCCTTGCTGGCACGTGTGACAGCTGCGCGTTGCTGCCGGGTAATGGTGCGTGCAGCAGTTGTTGACGGTGCGGTAACACCGCCGACCGCTTCAATCAGACACTTGCGATAATCCACAACGTCTTGATGATTGGCCGAGCAGCGAAGCTGAATACCGTTTTGCGCGACCTGCGACAGGCCAGTGAAGTTGGCGGCCGGCAGTCGGCGAAGTTCAGTCAATGCTCGATTGATGCAATGCCGATATGGGCCCGCACCCAGTCGAGACTGAGCCTCGAAACAGGTTTGTTGCAAGGCGTACTGTTCGTCGTCACTGAGGTCATCGATGACTGGTACGGGTAACGCATTTAATTCTGCAACTTGCTGGCGTAGGCAAATCTGGTAGGTCGATGATGTTTTTTCACCGGCGCTGGAGCAGGCTTGCTGAACGGCGTATTTGTCATCAAAGGATAAATGGGCATCTGGCGAGCTGGTCTTCCCGCCGGTATACGCAATCACCTCGTTGTCGATGCATTCGGAGTAAGCAATTGCCCCCTGCTGATATTGGACCGGCAGGCACACGGTCTTGATGCCTTCCTGGATATTGACGGGTAGTTCTGTCAGCGCCTCGGCAGCCATGGCGCGAATGCTGAACAAGGCCACAAGCAGGAGTGAGAGCAGCAGCGATCTGCAGCTATCCACAGGGCTGAATGGGTGTTTGAAATTTGTACGTTGCATAAGAGCCCGAGTTTAGCGCCGATTTGCCCCTCACCACCAGACATGGTTCGCGTGTCGAGCATTAAACCACGGGTAGATTCTGCATGGAGGTCAGTGTAACTGTGTAGAATGTGACCCGTTACACGACAGGAGCCCGTGCTCGTCCTGTGGACCTGCCTCAATACCCCATTCCTTTGTCGATTCGCTCGTTTCGATCAGTTCATTGCGCCGGCCGGTGGCGGTGCGCTCTTCGTGCTGCGGCTGATCGGGGTCAACACTGGTGTGTCGTTCATTTATGCGTTTTCTGATCATTCTGGATGCTGAGTTGTCCTGTGGTTCTGTGGTCATGGACGTCAAATGTACAACTCGGCGGCAAACATAGCGCTGACGACGTTACGGCCTTGGTTCCGGGCATATCAACATCGGAGAAACTATCAATGAAGCCAGATTTCCTGTCGACCATGACGCGCATGGTATGTGGTTTGATGGTGCTCGTGGCACTCGGCGCCTGCGCCAGCCTGGTCCGTCCGAACTTTACCCAGAAAGTCCTTGAGTTACGCCCGGGTGAGTATCGCCTTGACCCGGAGCATGTCTACATTCACTTCAAGATAGAACACCTCGGCTTGTCAACGGTGGTGGGGCGCTTCAATCAGTCGCAAGCATCTCTTGATTTCGACCCGGGTAATCTCGCCGCCATGCGTCTGGAAGGCATCATCGATATGGCAAGCCTTGACATGAACAATCCCTCACTGGAAAAGCGACTGCTTGGATCTGACTGGTTCGATGTTGCTCGGTATCCCGAGACCAGTTTTCTCACCACCGAGGTTGTGCCGACCGGCGGCAATGGCATTGCAATCACCGGTGATTTTACCTTGCACGGTGTGACAAGGGCGTTGACGCTCGATGCGGTGTTCAAGGGTGGGGCAGATAATCTCCTGACCGGTAAATATACGTTAGGCTTCGCGGCGACTGGCTCTTTTTTGCGGTCGGACTATGGTGTCGATGCATTCGGAGGATTGATAGCTGATGAAGTCTTTGTTGAAATTCATGCTGAATTCCAAAAGGAATCCTAGATGATTGGACTGTTGGAAAGCGGCCAGTATCAAACCTTTGCGTTGCTACTGTTCACGATCATCATTTCACTGTCATGTCATGAATATGGTCACGCATTGTCTGCAAAGCGTTTCGGTGATCGCACCGCTGAGCAGCAAGGACGCCTGACACTCAACCCGATTGCGCATATCGATCCAATCGGGTTACTGATGATTGTGATCGCGGGATTTGGCTGGGCGAAACCAGTACCAACCAATCCTCGGTTTTTCAATTCACCTTGGGCGACGCTTGTTATAGCGGCGGCCGGTCCGGCTGCGAATCTGATTCTGGCATTTCTGGCGATCAACTTTTATGCGTTCTCGCTAAAGATGGGCTTTGAGTTTGCCGGAACACCTGCGGCTCAGACATTCTTTTTCTACTTCTGCTTTATCAATGTTCTATTAATGCTGTTCAACCTGATACCGCTTGGGCCACTTGATGGGCATTATATCCTGCCGTATCTGCTGTCTAGCAAGTTGTCTATCAAATATCAGCAGCTGAATGCTCAGTATGGTACCTACGCCTTCATGGGCCTGATACTCTTGAGCTTTGCTGGCTTGCCCATTTTTGATGGTCTTCGCAAGGCGGCGCTATGGGTGCTCGACCTGATCCAGATAATAGGTTAAACCATGTTGATTCTTTTATCTCCTGCCAAAACACTTGATATGGAGGCCCCTTCGCGTGTCTCGCGTCCAACGCAGCCGCAATTCATGGACGAGTCGGGCAAGCTTGTCGAGACATTGAAAAAATATCGATCGAAGCGGCTCGGTACACTCATGAACCTGAGTGAGAAGTTGGCAACACTCAATGTAGAGCGATTTGAAAATTGGCATCCACCGTTTACCAACAGTAATGCTCGCCCGGCAATTCAAGCATTCCGTGGTGACGTCTACACCGGATTCGATGTAGACACAATGGCTAAAAAGGATCTTGATCATGCGCAGAAACATCTGCGGATCCTGTCGGGGCTTTATGGTGTGCTGAGGCCCTATGACCTGATGCAGGCCTATCGACTCGAGATGGGAACGCGGTTGAAAACGCAACATGGCAGCGATCTTTACTCGTTCTGGGGAACGACACTGACTGATCACCTCAATGGGGAACTGGCGCGTTTTAAAAATCCATTGCTTGTCAATCTGGCTTCTAACGAATACTTTAAATCAATCAAACCAAAGGTCCTGGCGGCTCCACTTGTATCACCGGTCTTTCATGACGAGAAGAACGGTAATTACAAAGTGATCAGTTTTTTTGCAAAAAAAGCACGCGGATCCATGGCGCGTTATCTCGTCGAGAGCCGTGCAAAGACTACTGATGACATTAAAAGCTTCAAGGAACTGGGTTACAGGTACAGCAATAAACTATCAAGTGATGAAAAGCCTGTCTTTACGCGTAGCGAGAAGGCCGCCCGGCCTTATGTTGTTCAGCCGAACTAGTTGAGCGAAGGTCATGTTTCCCATTCATGATGACAACCCGACACCGGTTGTCCCGTACGTCACCTATGCACTGATTGCCAGTTGCATCGGTATATTCGCTTATCAGTTTCTGCAAGGTGATGCCGGGCAGCTGGACATGGTGTACAGCTACGGGATGATCCCAGCGGCCTTTTTTGGTCATGCCGAACTTGCCAGTGAGTTTGTGCGGGTACCGGCGCACGCAACGATATTTACGTCGATGTTCTTGCACGGTGGCTTTATGCACCTTGCCGGTAATATGTTGTACTTGTGGGTGTTTGGAAACAATATTGAAGCGGCCATGGGGCATGTGAAATTCATATGCTTTTATCTACTCACTGGAGTCGTTGCCGCCTTGTCTCATGCCTTGCCGGACATGAACTCGCAAATTCCGATGATTGGTGCCAGTGGTGCAATCTCTGGTGTGCTGGGCGCTTATTTACTGCTTTACCCGCAAGCGCGGGTACTTATCCTGATTCCGATCTTCTTCATCATCAAGACGGTACGAGTGCCTGCAATGCTGGTGCTGGTCATCTGGTTTTTGATGCAACTGATCAGTTCCGTGACAGCAGGAGATTCAGAAGGAGGTGGGGTAGCCTTTGGGGCGCATATCGGCGGGTTTATCGCCGGGATGGTTTTCGTGACCTTTTTCAAGTATTCGAATGTACCGTTGCAGATTCCTTTCCTGCATTTTGATCCCTTCGAACGTTTCCGCAAAGGGCCGCGTTGATCGCGGCCCTGTGTTTTAGTCTTACTCGCCATCGTGCTTGGCTGTGTTTTAGATGTACAAACAGGTAAACGTATATTTTTTAGTTGACACGTTTACTGACACATACTCGACACGATATGGATTACGAACGGGACCCGAATTCCGGATACGCTTCCAGACCACACTCTGAGATATCCACGCCTTCATACTCTTCTTCTTCGCTGACACGAATACCGACTGTTACCTTCAGGATGAACCAGAGGATGAAGCTCAAGCTGAACGTCCAGATAAAAATGGCACCGAGGCCGAGTAACTGCGCACCGAAATTAGCATCAGGGTTGGTAAATGGCACAGCGATCAAGCCAAATGCACCGACAACACCATGAACGGAAATCGCGCCGACTGGATCATCAATGCGGAGCTTGTCGAGAGTTGTAATCGAGAACACGACCAGGACACCACCGGCCGCACCGATCAAGGTGGCTGCCAAAGGTGAAGGTGTCAGTGGTTCTGCGGTGATGGCAACGAGACCCGCCAAAGCGCCGTTAAGTGCCATGGTCAGATCAGCTTTGCCCCACAAGGCTCTTACTGTCAGCAGGGCCGCCACAACACCGCCCGCAGCGGCCATGTTGGTATTGACGAAGATGGCAGCAACGGCATTCGCGTTCTCAACGTTTGAGACAGCCAATTGCGATCCGCCATTAAAGCCGAACCAGCCCATCCATAGGATAAAAGTACCAATCGTGGCAAGTGGCAAGTTGGCGCCGGGGATTGGTGATAACTGACCATTAGCCCCGTACTTGCCCTTCCTGGCACCGAGAAGCAGTACGCCCGCGAGCGCTGCACTCGCGCCACACATATGGACTACACCTGAGCCTGCAAAGTCGTTGAAGCCCGCAGCATCCAACCAACCACCACCCCATTTCCAGTAGCCCTGCACCGGGTAGATGAATGCGGTGAAGACAACGGCGAACATCAGGAAGGACCAAAGCTTCATGCGTTCAGCGACAGCACCTGAGACGATCGACATGCCGGCTGCAACAAAGACAACCTGGAAAAAGAAGTCTGAACGTGAGGAGTAGTAAGGGGCATCATCGCCACCAGCGATAACGCTCGCCGTGTCGTTGTCTCCACCGAGGAAGAAATCAAGCCCCGGGATATAAGCGCTGACCGGTGAGCCTGGATACATCAGGTTGTAACCGACCAGCATGAACATGACACAAGCGACAGCATACAGCGCAATATTTTTGGTCAGGATTTCAGCGGTGTTCTTGCCCCGCACAAGACCGGCCTCAAGCATGGCAAAGCCTGCTGCCATCCACATGACCAATGCACCGGATACCAGAAAATAAAAGGTATCCAGTGCGTAACTTAATTCAGCAAGTTGTTCCATCAGTTTTCTCTCGTTAATTTTTTATAGGTAGTTATTGGCGCGCTGTTTACAGAGCCACCGGACCGGTTTCGCTGGTACGAATACGAACGGCCTGCTCAAGGTTGGTAACAAAGATCTTTCCATCACCTATTTTTCCTGAGCCTGCCGCGTTTGAAATGGCTTCGATAACCGTATCGAGCTGGTTGTCGTCGATACCGATTTCCAGCTTGGTCTTGGGGATGAAATCAACGACGTATTCCGCGCCGCGGTAGAGTTCTGTGTGGCCTTTCTGTCGGCCAAACCCTTTTACCTCGGTGACTGTCATGCCTTGTACACCGAGCGTGGATAGTGCTTCACGCACATCCTCAAGCTTGAACGGCTTGATGATTGCCGTAACGAGTTTCATTTTATCTCCTGATTTATGTTGGATGCAGTTGACATGGCACTATGTATGCCGATCAAAAATATGAAGTTAAAACAATGCCTTATCGTTTTTGTTGGTAAACTGAAGGACTAGTTGCGCACCATAAGGGAGCGCCTTGAAGTAAAAGGGCACTATTGCGGTGCACTGATAAACGTTAATGAACTGGATGACACAATCATGATCGATGCACGTGTTTTTGATGATCTGGCCAACACGATGGGAAAGCTTCTGCCACCGGGTGTCAGCGATATGAAAAACGACTTTGAACGCAATGCCAAGTCGGCCATGCAACAGGCGCTCGGCAATCTGGACCTGGTCACCCGAGAAGAATTTGATGTGCAGATGGCCGTATTGCAAAAGACGCGAGAGCGGCTTGAAGCGCTGGAGGCTCGGGTTTCGGCACTTGAATCGGGTAATGAGTTGTCGCCGGGTGTGTAGTGCTGCGTCCGATCTCGCAAGAATTAATGGGGTGTATTGCTTGCGTGTTTTACTTGCACTCTAAAACTGCATAAATTGTGCGGGTAAATGACTAACGCGATTTACCCGTAAGGTATTTTCTGCAATTGCCATTCAAGGCAGGCCTGAGTGACGCAAGCACACTGGATATATATCCTGGTAGTACGCCTGTGATCACGCGGTAGTGTGTTGCACGTTTGTATCAGCGGCGATAGCCTGAGCAATAAATGATTACAGCGGAACAAGGAGGTTCCTATGCCTTATGCCACCGTGTATTCCTGTACCTTGTCCGGTATTCAGGCCCTTCCAGTCACTATTGAAATTCATCTTGCCGGTGGTTTGCCCGGCATGTCGATCGTCGGTCTTCCGCAATCAGCCGTGCGTGAATCGAAGGATCGGGTAAAAGCTGCGATAAAGTCGATTGGGCTCAATTACCCACAGTCACGTATCGTGGTCAACCTTGCCCCCGCTGATTTGCCCAAAAGAGGCGGGCGGTTTGACCTGGCTATCGCCTTGGGTATTCTTCTGGCAACAGATCAGCTTGAACAAAATACGTTAAAAAATCTTGTGGTCTTGGGTGAGCTTGGGCTGACAGGCGATATTCGATCCGTGCCAGGGATACTTCCGACGAGTCATGCTTACGCTGACACGGACAAGGCTTTGCTGATACCCGCTATCAACGCTGCGGAAGCATTACGCTGTGCACGGTCTTGTGTATTTTCCGCAGACAGGCTTGATGTGCTGGTCGATCAGTTGCGTCATGGCACACTGAAACTTGCCAAGACTTCAACGGTGGAACCCAGCTCCATCCATAAGCTGCCGGATTTAAAAGATGTAAAAGGTCAGGCCAGTGCCCGTCGCGCACTTGAGATAGCCGCGGCCGGTGGACATAACCTGTTGATGACAGGGCCTCCAGGTACCGGCAAATCGATGTTGGCCAGACGTTTGCCGGGTATTCAGCCGCCGATGACCGAACAAGAGTCGATGGAAACCGCTGCAATCAATTCCATCAGCTTCGGTGGGTTCGACGAAACCCATTGGGGTATGCGGCCGTTCAGATCGCCGCACCATAGCGCGTCCGCAGTCGCATTGGTTGGGGGCGGCAATATTCCCATGCCGGGTGAAATCTCACTGGCTCACAACGGGGTGTTGTTTCTTGACGAGATAGCGGAGTTTGATCGGCATGTGCTCGATGTATTGCGAGAGCCGATGGAAACCGGTGTTATCAATGTATCTCGCGCGGCACGTCAGGCGACGTTTCCTTCACGCTTTCAACTGATTGCGGCTATGAATCCCTGTCCTTGTGGGTATTTGACCGATCCCGATCAGGCCTGTCGTTGTTCACCGGATGCGATTGCACGTTACCAGGGGAGATTGTCAGGGCCTTTTTTAGATCGGATTGATCTTCATGTATCTCTGCTGCGTGAAGATCGGAGTGATGATGAGTATGGTTTGAGTATCGCGGGCCAACAATCTTGTGAAGAGGAGGCCAGTGATGATGTCCGTGCTCGTGTAGTCGCATGTCGTCGCTTGCAACGGTCACGACAGTCCAAGGTGAATAAGCTTGATACCCCAAGCGAGTTGCTTGATGCATGCTTGTTGGATGAAGCAGCGCGAGAGACGATCAAGTCAGCGGTGCGCGAATTGAAATTGACACGCAGAGCAGAGCATCGCATGGTCAGTGTTGCTCGTACGGTTGCTGATCTGGGTCAATGTGAGCACGTGGAGTCGGTGCATGTGCTTGAGGCTTTGATGTATCGGCGGGTGTGATTTGGTTAACCCAGAACAGAGATGAAGGTCAGTCGGATATCACTTCGAAAAATGATGGTTCCAAATTTCTAGCGAATGCCCCGGTTAATGATCCGCCCGCATTACTGAGTGAACCAAGTCAGGAGATCATGCTCGGTGGCGGTCGATATGAATATCAAGTGATCCTCGATGATGTTGATTCAACTGAATTTGAATTCGCGTTGGTTGCTGGACCTGATGGTATGGCGGTTGATTCTGATGGCCTTGTGACATGGACGCCATCCGCCTCTGGAGTGATCGCCGTCGAAATTCTGATTCGCGATGGCGATGCGACGCTGACTCAAGGGTGGGGCATCAATGTGTTACCAAACAATGGTTCAAACAATCAGCCACCGGAAATTGTCAGTAGCCCAGGTCTTGCCGCCTTGGTTGGAGAATCATATTCCTACCCAATCATCGCTACAGATCCTGACGGAAACTCACTGATCTATGCTTTAGTCACTGGTCCCGACGGATCATCAATAGACACGAACGGAATAGTCACCTGGTTGCCAACAGCTGTTGGCATCGAGGATTTTTCAGCTACAGTTTCGGATGGCCAGTTCACGCTGACACAATCGTGGTCGGTAGCGGCCAATGCAAACCAGGCACCTGTCATCACCAGCTCGCCAGGCATGTTTGGTCGGGTGGATACTGCTTACACCTATACAGTGAGCGCAACAGATCCTGAAGGTAGTGACCTAACGTACTCGCTAATCACTTCGCCGGCTGGCATGACCATCAGTCCCGACGGTGTCATCAGTTGGTTGCCGGATAGCGTTGCGGTTACATCGGTCAGCGTTGCTGTCGACGATGGCAATTCGCAAGTCACCCAAGACTGGACGATCGATGTCCGAGCGGCGGGTGATTCCCTGATTGCCAGTGCTGAAGTGTCGCCCGATCCAATCGTTGCAGGTCAGCCGGTCGCGATTACTGTCACTCCCAGCGGTGGAGCTGGCGACATAGCAATCTCAGCCGTAATCAATGGTGAGACGGTTACAGCCGACGGTTCCTATCAGATCAACTTTGTCGCACCGACAAGCCCCGGCACTTATACCGTGAAGATTCTGGTCAGCGATGCGTCCGAATCAATCACGCTTAACGTCAGTTATGTTGTGCCAGAGCCGACGGTTCCTGATGACACAACATTCCCGGTCGTGTCGATTGCGACGCCTGACGAAGGCACAGAGCTTCTTGCCGATGCGGTAATAGTCACGGGTTCCGTGGCGGATGACAATCTGGTGTCGTGGGAAGTATCGCTGTC
>CALDSR010000008.1 GCA_937924505.1 uncultured Granulosicoccus sp.
CCCCATTTTTTGTAGATATCCGCTTTTTCAGGGGGCGCTACGTTGAACGGCTGACCGAGTGAGATGTACAGTTTATTGTCAGGGCCAATATCAACAACACGCGCCGTGTGGTTGTAACTCTCTTCGTCCACAGGAATCAGCTCGCCTTTCGGGACAATATCGACAGCCACAACATCGGGGCCTTCAAAGAAAAATTCAGCGGCAGGAAACATCCTGACCTGATTGCGTTCTGCGACAAACAAAAAACCATCTTTCGAAAATTGCACACCATTGGGCACATCGAATGTCAGTGACGGAGCAAAATCCTTGACCTCATCCGCAACGCCATCTCGATCACGATCAGATACAACCCACACCTTGTCCTTACGAGTGCCGACAAACAGCGCTGTGCCCTGAGGTGCCATGGCCATATCTCGGGCATCCGGCACAATGGCGTAGAGCTCGATCGAAAAGCCTGCTGGCATCACGATATTCTGCAAAATCTTTTTGATATTTTCGGCTTTCTGCCCGCCCTGTTCAATATAGGTGTGATCACCCATTGTTTTCCCGGACGTGGCGAAAACGCCTAAATTAGCCGTAGCCGGTGCTGACACCGTCAGCCCGGCGACAAAAGCTGCAATTATATTCCACTTAAACTTGGTCACATTACCCTCCGGTTGTTAAATCCCTCTGTAATTATTAGTTAGAATTTACCAGGCACATGTGCTTGCCTGGAAATCCAGTTGTACCTGCATATTTCATCAGATTCAACAATTATCTGGCGAGTGGGTAACGTCAAACGAGCAGGCGGCGGGACATTTTGATCCAAATGCATCGGCGATAGCGTTTGGGGTGCATCAGATTCAGTCATAGTCTGGGTAAATCAAGCTCGCATCGACGTGTTCGTGACGCGTGTGGTCGCACTGATAAATCGGCTTCCACCGGCTATTTGTGCATCAATCGAAAGTCTAGCCTGATTCAAAGTCGACGCTAGCGGGCTTGTCGAGCGGCTCTGCAAACAAAACACGCTGATAGCGGGTACCTTTGTCCATGAAGGCCTTGTTTTGGATGGAATTTGCGTGTGATAACGCATTTTTCAACACAAACAAGACCTTCGTTCGTTTTAGTTCGTAATCATTCAGGCCAGGATAGTTAACTTGCCAGCATTGACCGCACTCTATGGAGTGAGAGACAACTCGAAACAACCTAGTGGTTCCTTAATTGATGCCAGCTCCCACCGCAGGCGGAATAGTGATGCCGCCAATATCGACTCGACCGTCTTCTGTGATGGCTTCGACTTCATAATGGTAGCTCACGCCACTTTCCAGGAATGGGTCGTAATAACTGGTGCCATCGTTGGTGGCGACCAACTCCCCGTCGCGATATATCGCATACTCGTGAAAGGCAGAATTTCGCGCCCAGAAAATTTCACCTTGAGACGCGTCGTAACGTCGGCCTGTCAGACTATTCACATTGGTGTCAACATCAACAACAAAAATACAATCGAACGTAATTTGCCCATCCGCAAGCTGACTCAGATCAACTTGCCCGGATAATCTCACTCGGGCTGACGCATTGGCATAGGCACCCGTACTGCTGAACCTGCCTTCGCCGAGCAATACAGCATCGTTCGGTGAGTTGGCACCCGTTATGTGGGTAAAGACAACGTCGCTGTTTTCGGTAGGCCAATTCACCGCTTGTACACTGGTCAAACCTTGCACAACGAGTCGACCGTCGTGCAAATTGAACACAGTCGTTCCGACCAACTGTACTCCACTGCCACTATCGGTATCTGGACCGACAGCAATCTCGCTAAGACAGTCTTCAGCGGTCCCCAACAACGCGCCGCTCTTTAGATCAAATATATCTGCTTCAAAACAATTGGCATCTATCAATCCGTTCGCATTGGGGCCTACGCCAAGCGTATCAGGAACAACGGCAGGTACTGCTATTCCGGTGCCTTTGTAATTGATCGTCATTCGTTCAGACGCTGCATGCGTGGTAGTCGCGGCAGCGATGGTTAGTGAAATGAAGCAGGATGCCCCAATGGATGAAATTCTAAACATGTTTATATCTCACGAAATGTAAATTGAATTTATGAGTAAACTATCGAGCACTAGTTATCTATCTTTGTAGGTTTGCATGAACTCTTATCGATCACCTCCTGAGGTGAAAGTGGTTATGTAAATGGTGATAATTTTGCCGACTGTAGACACACCGTTTCACTTACCTGAAGAGACGTATGAGCAATCAACTACCCTGAAAGAGCACCGAAGAAAAATTGAATTCAACTAGTAAGGCTGACCGCCATCAAAGAAGCTACCAACACGTTGCACGGAAAGTACTTCGCACTGTTGACATTCAAACAACCGAATTGCACTCAACTAAATGCCAGTATGTAAGTCTGAATGCCCAGACCAGAGGACCAATTAGTTGAAGCGGTCTGTCGCGCCTTTTAATTGCGTTATTTCCAAGATGAATTTACGGATATTGCTCAGATTTGAGAGTAGATATAAAAATAATTTTCCGCATCTACCATATGGGAGGTACGTAAGCAAAAAACCGTTGCTGAAAAAAACCGCCGTATCATTGGCATTCCGCTGGCTAATGCTTAGTACTGGCCTACAACGCCACTGATAGGGTTTTGTAGTAGTGTGTAAGCCATAATTCGAACCACAGGAACACACGGAATTTGCCCTGAATGCCCCAACTGCCGTGGCACCGTCGTGCGTAACGGCCACTTCTTCCGCCGATCTGATTCGCAAAAAATATACAGTGTTTTCACTGTAAATCGTGTCCTAAATATTTCTCGGCGGCGACCTTTTCAGAATGCTATCGCCAGAAGATCAGATTTTTCAGAAGCTTGTAAAACAAAAAACAGCTCGCCGATGAGCGTTATCCAGGGCTTTAGTTCATCCGTAATCTAGTGGGCCAGTATGCGAGGTATGGCAGAGCACGCGTTTCAGCCTGATATTCCCGGCTTGATGCGGTTTTATAAGAAGATGTTTCTGTGAAGCCTATCAGATAAAAATTGGAAGCAGTTAACAGAATCGCCTACCTGAATCTGTTCAAATAGATCGCTTTTCTACCGAGCATCCAGCAGCGCGATGGTATTCCGGTTCCGGTGTCGTAACACTAATCAGCCTTGGTGTAACGCCTTAGAGATGTTGAATTCAACAAAAGTAGAATGATCGTGATAAAAAAAATGATAAGAAAAGCCATGTCATTCTCATTGAATATTCGAGTAAAAATGGCGGACAGGCAGCGAGCAGCTGTATCTGAGACGAGTACGAGTAAATACAGACAGCATGCTATTTTGGGCGCTGTAATTTATGTGTTCAGCACTTTTGCACCAGGTAATGTTGCAGTGGCGGACATTGGCGCTACACACTCTGGTCTCATATCTGAATTTGCCTCTTTCAACACCCCGGGTGTAATTGATGGGCGGGTTGAAGCCATAGCAATCGATGGTGATACGGTTTACGTAGGCGGTAACTTTACGCAAATACAGGAGCCGCTTGATGGAGAGATCATTGATCAACCGCACCTTTTTGCCTATAGCAAGTCCACCGGCAATATTATTCGCAGCTTCGACCCGATATTGGACAAGCGCGTGCTGGCCTTGGAGATTATTGGCGATGGTAATGGCGTTTTTGCAGCCGGAACCTTCGGAATCATTAACGGCGAAGGCGGCCGTCGCGGATTGGTCAAGATCGATGTAAACGGTGATCGGGTAACTGGTTTCAGTGCTCGGCCCAACAAGTCGGTTTCAACACTGGTTCGCTTGGGTAACACGCTGTATATTGGTGGCAACTTTGAATCCATTAGTGGTACGCCTGTAGAAAACCTCGCCGCTATTGATGTCGAAACTGGCGCAGTCAGCCCAAACCTGAACCTCGACTTCGAGGGCCCAATTGTCAACACGAACGGTGCGTCAACTCAAGGTGTCGATGATATCGATGTGACCACTGACGGAAGACTCTTGGTCATGGCAGGCAATTTTACGGGAATTGATGGTTTGAGTCGCACGCGCCTGGCGGTAATCGAATTGTCAGGCCAGGCTCGTGTCTCCGATTGGAATACAGACGTTTTTTATACTCGGTGTCCTGCCCACAGGCTTTTTCCGCAATATATTCGCGGAATCGACATATCACCCGATAACGAGTATGTGGTCGTTGGTACAACCGGCCATATCATTCGAGATAATCCAGCCTGTGATGGTATTACTCGGTTTGAACTCACTGATTTGTCCAACTCCAATGTGCAGCCTACTTGGGCGAATTTCGCTACCGATTCGGTCTACGATGTTGTAGCAACGGATCATGCGGTTTATACAGGTGGACATTTTCGCCTGCTGAACAACAGCGTTTCCATGAATGGAGGTGTTCAAGGCCCAGGTGCAATACAACGTCGCGGTTTGGCCGCTCTGGACCCACTTAATGGCCTTACGTTGCTGAAGTGGCGCGCTGATCGAAGCCCGCGTGGGCGTGGCACGTTTGCACTGATCGCCGAAGACGAAGGGCTTTATATCGGTGACGACACAGACTTTTTAAACGGAACCGAGCACGCTAAGCTCAAGTTCCTGCCTATTACCAGCAACGTGATCGAGCGGCCGCAAGCGCCAAACCTGCCGGCTACGATTCTTACCGCCAATGGCGATGCACTTGACAGCCTCTCTTATGATGGCGTTGGCCTGGGTACACCCATGCAGGTGTCGAGTTCTGGTTGGTCGGATTCGCGCGGCGGCATGGCGGTCGGTGGGCAACTCTACCGCGCCGATAACACTGGAATTCTGTGGGTAAGTTCGATATCAACCGATGGCATCGGCTCTGCTGAGCAGGCAGATTTACGTGGCCTAACCAGTGCTGAATGGCAATTATCCAGCGTGGGCGGCATGTTTTTTGAGCCTGCCTTTAGCCGCGTATATTACACAAAGCTAGGTGATAGCCGTTTATTCTATCGCCACTTCACGCCCGATCATGCTTTTTTTGGTGAGAGAGAATACGTCGCTGACGAGCAGGGCGACATAGCCTGGGGTAGCGTTAGCGGTATGGATGTGATTGATGGTTCTTTATATTTTGCGCTTGTTGATGGCAACCTCTATCGTGCAACTATAGATGGTGCCGCTGTGTTGGCAGGCTCTACCCAGCTAATTAGCGGACCAGCTGTTGACGGTCGCGATTGGAATAACACACTGCTTGCATTTACATCTGAAACCCCCGAACCGCCTCCAACAACGGGAGAAGAATTTCGCTTTAGTTCAAGTGGCACTGATACTCAAGGTAGATGGCAGGTATTTAACTTAAATGTTAATGCTGGTGAGCAAGTAAACGCCGAGGTTAATTGGGTAAACCCCGACGCTGATGTTCGCGTATTCCTGCGCGATGAAAGCAATACCGGTGTGGCTAGATACATCAGTGGTGGATCACCAGCATTACTCTCAACAGTCGCTGAAACTTCAGGTCGTTGGTCTATCGCAGTACAAATCCGTAGTGGTGCGACTGACTACGATATCGTAGTTAACACGACAAGCAGTTTTGAGCCCGGGCCTGACTATTTGTTTAATTCAAATGGCTCGGATGTAGCAGGCCGATGGCAAGTGTTTAGATTTGATGTAATCGCGGGAGAGCTGATCAGCGCAGACGTCGAATGGGATGATCCTCTAGCTGAAGTCAGATTGTTCTTGCGCGACGAAAACAACAATCAGGTTGACAGCAATTTATTGGGCATTGGCGCCGGTTCGCTTTCGGCGACTGCGATGAGCAGTGGACGATGGTCGGTCGCGGTCAGGATTGTCAGTGGCAGTATAAATTACGCTGTCTCAGTCAACACATCAACAGATTGATCTGCTTGCACGCTATGACGCCGTCCTGCCAATTCTCAGATTAGTTGGTGTGGGGAGACATCGTAAAGCTGTCACTGCGTGCCTTGATTCTACCGCTCAGGAGCACTGGCGCTGCCAGTGCTTCGGAAGCCGAGGTCGAGATTTATCATTGCAATAAATCTACAAAATTGATGGTCGAGGATTGAAATCGACTGAATGTTACGTCTTCAAAATGTTACAGTTTTGTTCCGTCCAGTCTCTGTCCAAGGTACAAATGAGCGAATATCCAGTAGTCGATGCCGATCCAGGTGTAACCCGGCAGGTGCTTGCAGATCATCCTGATCTTATGGTAGTGGCGTTCAATTTCAGCGATCAGGGGGCTGAAGGAAAACTGCACAATCATCCGCACATACAATCTACCTTTGTTCGATCCGGACGTTTCGAATTCTCCATTGACGGTGAAAAATTCGAAGTAAGCTCGGGGGACAGTTTCGTCATTCCGAGCAATGCGGTTCACGGTTGCGTCTGTCTGGAGCCCGGTACCTTGATAGACAGCTTTACGCCACGTCGTGACGATTTTCTCTGATCATGAGACAAAATCGTGTGTAGAAAACCAATGCGTGCCTGGCTCGTTATGGATTTCCTTTTCGTTGAGTGTCGCGAACCAGGACACGCCGGTCAAATTAACTGAATACCATTCCACCATTGATATCGTAGTTGGCACCGGTGATGAATTCCGATTGGTCACTGGCCAGGAAGTAAACCAGATTGGCAATGTCTTTGGGTACGCCTTCACGTTTTACCGGTGATGCATTGGCTACGTGTGTTCGCACTTCGGGTTTGGTAAATACATTGTGAAAATCAGTATCGACCATCCCCGGGCAGATTGCGTTAACTCTGATGTCGGGCCCCAATTCCTTGGCCATTCCTCTGGTCATGGTCATGACGGCACCCTTGGATGCAGCATAGGCAATAGAGCCAGGTCCACCACCATCACGGCCTGCCTGAGATGCCAGATTAATGATCGAACCTTTTTTCATGTGAGGTAAACAGGC
Source organism: uncultured Granulosicoccus sp. (assembly GCA_937924505.1). Next base: position 6,859 of record CALDSR010000008.1, read on the forward strand.
CTTGATCATCAGAAAGGTGCTGGTTGTGTTCAGGGACATGACATGGTTCCAATGCTCCAGAGTCATTTCCGGGATTGTTTTTCGTGCTACCAGGCCTCCGGTATTGTTGACGAGGATGTCTACTCTATCGAATGCATCTACCGTGCTCTCGACTAATGACTCAACTTCAGCTGGATTATTGAGATCAGCTTTCACGGCAATTGCATTGCCACCCATTTTTTTTATTTCAGCTACCGCACTATCTGCACCCTCGCTACTCGAGTGGTAGCTCAGCGCAACATTGGCACCTTCTGCTGCCAGTCTTAGCGCGCAGGCACGACCAATATCGCGACCAGCGCCAGTGACAATTGCGCTCATATCTTTCAAACTCATAGGTAATATCCTTGGATTTATTTTTAACTGCAAAAAACGACGTCTAAGTGCCGACGTCAAAAGTTTTGGGTACAACAATTTTAAAGCTGCGATCTTCCGAGTCGGTGAAATACAGATCGCAGTCATAGCCTTGATCATCAAGAAAGCTGAAAATGCGGCGTGGTGCTGCCAACGGGTAGGGGACAAGTAGTGTTGCGATACGATGACGAACGGCTTTCGGAAATCGGGCAGTCAGACAAGTGCTTACGGGCAGGCCTTCATAGTCAACGGGATCAACATCTGGGAATTCTGTAAATTGTGATAAATCAGCCGCGCCCGCTTCTGACCACAGAATTTGTCCGTAGAATCCTGCTCTCTCTCCAGTATATCGAAATGTCGTTGCGCCTAGATTCATGGGTGAATTGACGTGCAGTAACCAGTCTATTGACACGGCTGTATCTGCATCAATGGCATCGACAATGACGAAGTAACTGTTGTTGACGAAATAGACATCTCGCAAGACGCTTGTCACCTCCGGGGTGAGGGATTGATAGGCCGCAGTTGCATCGCCTTGAATAAAGATGTGATCCTCACGTTGTTCTGCGATAACGATTTCCCCTGATGATCGCATCGCACGTGCTTTGTCTTTTGCGGCATACTGACCTTTTCCGTCAATCAAAATGGCGTTCTTGGAACGTGTCTGTCGTCGCCAGTTCTGGTGCATCGTGCTGTTAAAGGCAACGTAGTAACCCGATTGAATGGCCAGATCTTCACCAAAGCCTGCAAGACAAAATGCGTTCTGGTCTCCATGGCTATGACTGATCGAGCCAAACTTTGATGATTTCATGACAAACTGAATATGATGGTCAGGGTCCGCCATATCGGTTTGAATAGCTGCCCAGCCAACACCTTTGAACCAGCGCAAGGTGTCGTTAGCAGTCGGTGCCTTGGCCGCGACAATTGGAAAGTCGGTTCGATAAGCCAGTTCGTCGAAATTCAGATCCCACCATCCATAATTGTAAAACGCCATTTCGGTCCCGGGATCATTGCGTTTGATTTCGTCGTAGTACCACTGATAAGCGCCATTGCCCGTTACCCCAGCAAACTGGCGCAAGTTATAGCCAATTTTCAACGAGGGTAGGTCGCCCATGGTGCTGTCATCACCGAAGGTTGCCCGGCGAGTGTTCGGGGCTTTGGTAAACAACGGGAAGTCGCCAGTACGTTGAAAAAAAGGACGCTGATAAAGATCGATACCGGTGTAGCTTTTCAGTAAATTAACCGCATCAATCAGGTAGGCCATACCTGTCATCCAGTAGTGTGGTCCTTCCGCCCATCCTCCTTCGGCATCACCCCAAGGTGAATAAACGGTGGATAAAAATTCAATGGCGTAGTGCAGCCAGTCTTCGGCTTCTGGCTCGTCGTCGAGAAGGGCGATGGCCGCTGGAATCAACACGGCCGATACGGCGCGAACAGCATGACTGTCGAATGGGAATAGTTGAATATTGGCGTGCCGGATTATATGATCGGCTGTTTCGCGTGTGCGCAACAGTAATGCGGTTCGCACCTGATCACGCTCGGCGGATGTCAGTTCATCATATAGCCAATCATACCCCCATGCCAGTGCACCGTTGACACGAAAGGCCCATTCATCGGTGTAGCTGCGAGACGTTGTACCGGCCGGGTTCCATGTGGCGGCTTCCAACAACCACTCCTTGGCACGGCCCAACAACTTTTCATCGTCAGTTACAACGCCGCCCACCGCCAGGTGCCGTATGGCGTAAATCAGTTCCTGACAGTCAATATAAGTTTGACGCCATACAGACGCCACTCGTTTGTGATTCGGGTAACCGGCTGGCTCCTTCATCACCTCACGATCCATCCAGGGTAGTACTGACTTGTCGTAAAAGACATTCCATGTGCAATGCGTTTTATCTTTCGCAAGCGCTTGCTTAAAAGCGACAACGCGTTTTTTATTCATCCATAGACGCGGGTGTGTCTTGTCTGATTTTTCGTAGCGCCCCTTGCGTCCAGGCAGAGGTGTTGCGGGTAAATTCGGGGTTATCGTAAAATGTCGATCGGAGCTCCAGCGGCTGGCAGGCGCATTTGTATCTGGTGACCAGATTGCATATGACCACACGTAATTGCCAGCCGGTAGCTGACTATCAGGTGTGAAAAAATTTAGTTTGATTCCCTCGAAAAGTGTGGTTTTACCCTCTTGGTATTTTGTGTCTTGCGATACACGCACAACGTAACTGGCACCGTCTTCAATCGTTGGCAGCCAGGTAAATCGTGGTGGGTTTTCAGTGATCCTGGTACTTTCAACGGGGGTATACTGAATGGTCAGCCGACCCGGAACGGGTTCGTCAAGTAATGGCAGGCTTGTGCTGGGTTGTTTGTTGCTGGCCATACAAAAATTATATGTCTGAGGGTTTTTGTGGAGCAGTCGGTTTGTTTATCTGCTCGTCTGGAAAGCTGTATGGGCGGCAGAAATTGCCGCCCACGGTTTTGTCGCCGACTAGTTTGAGTATTGTCGCTCGTAAGCAGAGTTCATCACCTCAAGCACCTTGTTCAGACCCAACTTGTCGAGCTGCGCGATGTAGTCATCCCACTCAGCTTCAACATCGCCGTTGCCCAGAACCCAAGTCTGCTGACGTTCCAGCATGTAGTCACGAACCGAAGCCCAGTGACGGTCATAGACCTTCTGTTCGTCAACATTGAACGCAACACCGAGGAACTGATCAATCAGGTAATCGCCTTCGTCGTAAAGTGCAATACCTTCGAGCGCAAACTCGTTTGACCATTGTTTTTCGTAGTTATAGTCCTGAAAGAAACCACGAGCCTGAAGTTGAGAGCCAACCGCCCAGAGCTGCGAATTGACAGGTTCGTCGCTGTTGAGTACCGATTCTTTAAAAACCGGCTTGCCATCGACCATGTCGTACTGAATACCCTCAGCGCCGAAGTTGGCCAAGCGTCGGCCTTTTTCGGTGAACCAGAAATCAAAATACTTGATGGTCTCGATGGGGTGTTTGTTCGTTCCACCAATGGCCCAGCCGTCAGGCTTGATCGGAATACGACGATGCTCCTCGATTCGCTTGCCCGATATGGACGCAGGTGGGGCAAAAGCCTTGAATGAGAAATTGTCGATCTGGGAGGACAATCGATTGTAACCGGACGTGGAGGCAAACCAGTCGTGCGTTGCGCCACCCAGGTTCTCGGACAGTAGATACTCACGTGATGAACTGCCGCGGGTAAAAACTTCCGCATCAATCAGACCATCTGCATACCAGCGTGCGAGATTCTTGATGCCTTCCCGATAACCTTCGCCAGCATAGGGATGTTTGATCTCACCGTTGTCGACAAAAAAGTCGTGGTAAGTATCAGACCCAGAAGAACGACCATCCCATAAGGTCACGAGGCGAATCAGCTCTGGCCATTGACGAGCGAAATAGGGTACTTCGTCGGCCTCACCATTACCATTGGGATCCTGAGTTTTGAACGCTCGCAAAGCCGCTTCGAATTCGTCAACTGTTTCTGGCACATCAAGCCCAAGTGCATCGAGCCAGTCGTAGCGAATAAAGTAAGCGCGTCCGTACTTTCCATCAGGAAGGTAGGGGATGTAGTACATATTGCCATCAGCGGCTGATATCGCCGATTTGATATGCGGTTTCTCGTCGAAGAATTTCTTCAGGTTCGGCGCATGTTCCTCAATCAAATCGTTCAGGGGTAAGAATGCACCTTCAGGCCCATATTGATTGACAAAATCCTTGATGCGGCTGGAACCGACGATATCGGGAATCTTGCCACCGGCAAGCATCAGGTTGAGTGCTTCGGTCTTGCCGGTATTCTCATCGGTGCGCATATTCGCGCCGACGGTCACATCCACGAGATGGATATTGGTCAATGCCCGTGCTTCCTGCTCAACAGGCCAATCCTCTTTGTAAAGGGGATAGCGTGCATGGTTCATCTGGATCGACAACTCCAGAGGTTTGTCCACAATCTTGTAACTATCTTCAGCGATGGCTACCGGGGACATGACTGTGGTCGCAAACGCTGATAGTACTAACGTACGCATTCTCATACATTTCTCCTGCGTGGTTTAACGGGGGCTACTCTTTGACACCGCCAAGGAGGATGCCCTTCTCAAAATATTTCTGGATAAACGGATAAATAATTAGAACCGGGATGATTGCGCAAACGATGATTGCCCCGGTAACAGTTTCAACGCTATACGGTTGATCGATTAGCGTTGCGGTAAATTCCTGATTGTCAGATAAATTGGCAATCGTATGACGCAGAAATACCTGCAACGGGATTTTGTCCTGGCTTTGCAATAACACCATTGCCCAGAAGAATCCATTCCATCGCGATACGATGCAAAATAAGGTGATCGTTGCGATAGCTGGCTTTGACAATGGCAAATAGACTTTCCAGAGAATCTGAAAATCATTCGCACCATCCATACGAGCGGCTTCTTCAAAACTTCGAGGTATCGCCTCGAAAAAATTTCTGAGAAGAATAAGATTAAACGCGTTGATCGCGAAGGCGATGATGATACCGAAGTAACTATCGAGTAAGTTCAGATCACGCATGTTCAAAAAAAACGGGATTAGGCCTGCGTTGAACCACATCGTGAACGCCACGAACAGGTTCCAGAATCGCCGGCCGATAAGCTGCGGCCTGGACAAAGCATAGGCTGCGGGAATGATGAGAGCCAGACTCATCAGAGTGCCGCCAATGGTGTAGATGAAGGTATTGCCGTATGAGATCCAGAATTTCGGATGGGTCAACACATACTTATAAGCGGCCAATGTTGCATCTATGGGGGTAATCACCACCTTACCCGCAGCCGCGGCAAAGCCTGAACTGAACGAGACTGCCGCAATGTAGATAAAAGGGTATAGCGTGGCAACCGTGAACAGGCCTACCAGAACTGCCGTGGCGATGGCGAAAATTTTGTCGCCGCGTGAGTAGAGATTCATGTTCATTGCCATTGTGTTCTCACCACAGTGAAGTGCGCGAGTAGCGCCGTGACAATGAATTTGCGGCGACCACCAATACAAACGCTATGACTGCATTGAAAAGCCCTGCCGCCGCGGCCAGATCGTACTGTCCACCTTGCAAGCCTTGTCTATATATAAAGGTGTTGACGACATCAGCGGTGGAGTAGGTCGCCGGTTGATACAACAATATGATCAATTCGAAGGATACTTCCATGATATTGCCAATGCGAATGATCAGCATAATAATGATGGTTGGCATGATTGACGGGATGGTTATTTTCCACATCATTTGCCAGCGGCTGGCGCCGTCTACAACCGCACTTTCGTAGAGAGATGGACTGACCCCGGCTATCGCTGCGAGAAAGACGATTGAGCCGAAACCTGCTTCCTGCCAAATTCCTGTGCCAACGAATATCGGGCGAAACCATTCTGGTCTGGTGAGAAAGTAAATGGAATCAATGTCGAACCAACTCAGAATAAGATTGACAATACCGGCCGTCGGCGAAAATGCCGTGATGACGATACCGGCGATGACAACTGTCGAAATAAAGTGTGGCAAGTAAACAATCGTTTGAGCTGTTCTTTTGTATGTCGTGTGAAGAATTTCATTGAACATCAGGGCCAGAATAATGGGTGCCGGGAACCCGAAGAGCAAATTGAGAGCACTGATCTTTACAGTGTTCCAAACAGCCCTAATGAACTGATCGTTGGAAAATAGCGTTTCGAAATGTTCAAGTCCTATCCACGGGCTTGCAGCAACGCCACGAAATATCGAGTAATCTTTGAAGGCTATCTGCAATCCGTACATCGGCTTGTACAAAAAAATTACAAACCAGACGATGGCGGGTAGCAGCATCAGGTAAATTTGCCACTCGTTCCTGACATGATCGGCAAACCAGCTTAATCGGTGTTTGAGCGACCGATCGGGTAACAAAGGGCTGTTTCGATTTTTGCCAGGATCGACGTTCACTAGTCGTCAAGTCCTGCTATAGCCAGGCCGGTTTGCGCATCAAATATTTTAACCAGGTTCCTGGGTGCGTAAACTTGTGTGACCCTCGACAGGTGATCAATATCACCATGGGTCTCGGTCTTGATTATCACGCTTTGCTCACCAATGGTGGCGTGCAGCAAAGCCTCTGATCCAAGGGGCTCAACCAACTCCAGATTGATCGGAATTACGGATGATCCATCAGCTGCATCCAGCGACAGGTGTTCCGGTCGGATACCGACAACGACGGCATGGCCGTCTTTGGCATCCTCCGTGTCAGGCAAGTCAAAGACGACATCGCCTACCGTTGCCTGGCAACGATTAGACGAGATTGCGATTTGCCCTTGTAGCTGATTCATTGGTGGCGAACCTATAAAGCTCGCGACGAATGTGTTTGCCGGGTTCATGAAGAGCTCCATTGGCGATCCAATTTGCTCGATGTTTCCATCGTTCATGACCACGATTCGATCGGCTAGTGTCATCGCTTCAACTTGATCATGCGTGACGTAAATGGATGTGACATCAAGCCGTTTATGCAGCCGTTTGATCTCAGCTCGCATTTGCGTTCGCAACTTGGCATCCAGATTGGACAATGGCTCGTCAAACAGAAAAACCTTCGGATGTCGCACAATGGCCCGACCCATGGCAACCCGTTGACGTTGACCTCCAGACAATTCTGCCGGTCGGCGATCCAGATAAGGTGTCAGGCCCAGAATTTCACTGACGTCTTTCACGGTGCTGGCGATGTGCTCTTTCGATTCCTTGCGAATACGCAGTCCGAAGGCGATGTTTTCAAACACATTGAGATGGGGATAAAGCGCGTAGTTCTGAAATACCATTGCCACGTCGCGATCTTTGGGTGCGACGCGGTTGACGACGCGATCATCAATATTGATGTTGCCTGATGATATTTCCTCCAAGCCTGCAATCATTCGCAGGGTGGTGGACTTTCCGCATCCCGATGGGCCAACGAGCACGACGAATTCCTTTTCTTTGATCTCGAGATCGATTCCGTGAACGACAACCAGGTCGCCATAAGCTTTCACGATACTCTCGAGCTTGACACCAGGCATGTTCTCTCCGAAAAAAACCGGGGTATGAGCTGGGTATTACAGCTCCTGCAAGTGCTTTGGTCATCGACTCACCGCGATCTATCGCGTGTCGGTAGATTCCGAGACCACAGCTATGTCACTAGTTTTTGGCTTAGTTTTAACGGATGGTATACTAGTATATCTTGTCGTGCAAATGAAATTGTTCACGGTCTGAGTACTGTCTGCGCCATGAAAATAATTGACGTAAAAGTAACCCCCATAGCAGTACCGGACGTCCCTTTGGCTAACACCAAAGGCGTGCATCCGTCAGTGTTTCTCAGGGCAATCATTCAGGTAAAAACCGACAATGGTCTGACCGGCTTGGGCGAGGCCTATGGCGCTACCAGAACCTTGACTGGCTTGCAGACGGTGGCACCGACACTTGAGGGTCTTGATCCTTACGATCTTCGGGACCTTCGAAAACGTGTTGAAGATGCTTTGCCTGAAGGTGGTGGTGTTAACGCGCCAACTGCATTGGCTGATCACAAGGTCGTTGATGTTGTCTACAGTGCTTACGAAATTGCCTTGCTCGATATTCGTGGTAAAGAGCTTGGTCGACCACTCTATGATCTACTGGGTGGCGCCGTTCGCAAGACGATACCATTTGGCGGCTATCTTTTTTACAAGTTTGAGAAACAAGATCTGACGTTTGGCCCCGATATCATGGGTGAAGTGATGACACCTGACACCTTGGTTGCGCAGGCCAAGGAGTTCTTTGCACAATATGGATTCAAATCCTGGAAACTCAAAGGCGGGGTGCTGGAACCGGAGCTTGAGGTTGAAACCATACTCAAACTGCGCGAGGTGTTCCCCAGCCATGGATTGCGGATTGATCCTATGGGTGCGTGGACTGTGCCTACCGCGCGAAAAGTCGTGAGTCAATTGGACGGAGTGCTTGAATATCTTGAAGATCCATGCCGGGGTATGGATGCGATGGCTGAGCTTTCGGCGCAGATTGACATGCCGCTGGCAACCAATCTCGTCGTTGTGGAGTTTGAGGAAGTTATCGAGGCAGTAAAACAGGATGCTGTACAGATCGTTCTTTCTGATCATCATTACTGGCGTGGCGCGACTGGCGCTGTTCATCTCGGTGAAATCTGTCGAGCGGCAAATCTTGGCGTTTCAATGCACTCCAATTCGCATTTGGGCATTTCGCTTGCGGCCATGTGCCATGTAGCTGCGGCTACGCCCAACCTTACCTATGACTGTGATACACACTATCCATGGTCGACCAAGGAAATAATCAAAAGTGGACGACCGACGTTTAGCGACGGAACATTGCAAGTGCCTGAAGGGCCAGGTTTGGGCGTTGAGCTGGACGAGGAAGCGGTTGCCGAGCTTCACGATCTGTATAAGGTAGCGATGGTCAGTGATCGTGACGACACTGACGAAATGCTCAAATATATACCTGACTACGTTCGAAAGGTACCTCGTTGGTGAGCAATGTAATGCTTGATTTTTTGTTTGTGTCTGTTCATGATTTAAGGGAACGTTGAGCCATGGCGCGAAGTCTGAAAATACGTGAGCGTCGCACCGGTGTTGATACGGTGTTCGACTATCTCTATGACGAAATAACCTCTATGCGGTTGCTACCGGGTACCAAGATTTCGGAAGCCGAAATCGCGGGGCTGTTCGGAATCTCTCGTCAACCGGTCCGTGATGCATTTGGTCGGCTGGAAAATCGTGATTTGTTATTGATCCGACCGCAAAAAGCGACCGAGGTCAAGCGGTTTTCTTCGACTGCGATAACGACAGCCAGATTTGTTCGGGCTGCAGTTGAAGCCGAAGTACTGCGCTGTGCTGCGCGCCGCTGTACACAGGCCGGAAGGGATTTGCTGCAGTCTCAGCTCGCGGAGCAAGAAACCGCAGTAAAAGAGAACAGCTATGACCGTTTTCGCTTATTGGACTACGAGTTTCATCAATCAATCTGCACGGTCGCGGAAACTGAATTTGCCGCCGATGTAATTGCACGGGAAAAAGCCAAGGTTGATCGACTATGTGTATTAAGCCTGGCACGTGACGAACGCCTGGAGCAGTTGCTGGATGATCATAGTCGGATAGCTCAACTGATCTCGGAAAATGATGAAGATGGTGCGGCAAAATCTGGCATGCTTCATCTGGCTCGACTGGATGCCACTATTGATGCCATACGTGAGGAACATGCTGAATTTTTCGATGATTGATTCCGTATTTTAGGCGTCTCAGGGTTCTTCAAATTCGTTGGATATTCGGAAAATCAGTGCAAGAGGGTTGCTGTTGGCACGGTCATCGGTGAGGCAATTGTTATTGTGTTGGCACTGCGATGATGCGCAATCTACACAAATAACCGTAACACGCCACTCAAGTTGCTCTGATATATAAATTTGCTATTCGAACAGTCGTTATCCAATGCACGGATACCTTCCTTGTGAGAACAGACATGACGCTAGCCGCGGAAACGATGGATAAGCCGGAAGCCGAGCCTACCTTCCAACTTCTTTATATTAGCGCCGCCAACCACGAGTTCACGGAAGAAGAGTTGGAGGAACTCTTGATCAAGGCACGTTCAAACAACGAAAAGGTAAATGTATCCGGGATGTTGCTGTACCACGAGGGTTCATTTATTCAAGCGCTTGAAGGTCCGAAAGAACAGGTTGAAAAAATTTACCAGAAGATAGGTGTTGACACTCGCCATACTGAAACGCGCATCCTGTTCAAAGGTGAGTCCAGGCAAAGGGACTTCGATGGTTGGTCAATGGGTTTTTACCGGTCGAAACAAAGTAGCGCTGAAAACCTTGAGGGTTTCCATAAATTTCTGACAAATGGTTTCAGACATAATGGGGAAGGTGTTAACGACGGTACTGCACGTAAAGCCCTGTTAGCATTTCGTGAAGGGAAGTGGCGTCAGCACGTCGATGTTTAGGATTGCTGAAAGCGAAAACCGACTACATCAAAACGCCTGCTGCCAGTAGCTGCTGCACCACGTTACAGTCATTTTTATTTTCTGGATCAGGTCTGTTGGTTAGCGTCGGCGATTGCATTCCACACAGTTTTATTGCCAGTGAACGAGAGCACTTATAAGTTTCGCCGTCGGCATAGAGCCTTACCGGGTCACCGTCGCCGTGCCAGACAAGCTCCGAAAAAGGGTGTCGCTCGAGTTGGCAGCCAGCGCGCGATTCGCCGGATTGATCAGCGGTTTGTTCGTGTCGATTTATACTGCCGTCTTGCGTTAATAAGGTAGCAACAAGATTGGCGAATTCTTTGTCTGAAAAATTTACCGCGCTGTCCCATAGCGACTTGAATTGACTGATCGCCGCATCATCGATCTCGCCGCTGGTCGCTGGTGACAAGGGCGGATCACGATAACGCTCGACATTACGATTACCGGCTGCCGTAATTCGCTGGGCTATGATCTCTGAGAGTCTTAGTACCAGTTCATCTTTGGCTGGTGCGCGAAAGCCTATCGACCACGTGGTGCAATTGTCACCGACGGCTATACCGTGATGTGCAATGCCCGGTGGCAAGTACAACATGTCGCCTGGTGACAGGGTCAGATCCTGTGATGGTGAGAAGTCCTCAACCAGGCGCAGGTCACCTTGCGTGCTTTGTTTATGATCACGCACATCGTCTTCGATCAACCAGCGACGCTTGCCACTTGCTTGTAAGAGAAAGACATCGTAGTCATCTACATGAGCGCCTACCGACGCACCATCGGGCGCATAACTCACCATTACATCATCAATTCGCCAACTTGGCAGGAAGGCGAACGCTAACAATATGCTGCGCAACTCAGGCAGATGCTTTTCAACGTCAGTGACCAGTAGTGACCAGTCACGCGTGCCGAGAGTCGAGAATCGATTTTCTTCAAACGGTCCGTATTCGAGTCGGAATTCTCCTGCTTTATCTTTGCTGATCAGGCGTGGTGTTGTGCCAGGCTCCAATGACAAACCAGCCAGTTCGTCAGCCGGTAGTGGTGTTTCGAAATCAGGGAATGCCTGCGGCATCAGAAGCGGGGACTGTTGCCAGTATTTTTGCAAGAAAACAGCGGCGTCAAGACTATTGGGAAATACACAGCTTGATGGCAGGTCCAACATGCTGGATTCAACGTTCAGATGTCGTTTGACAAGTGCTTGTCAAGATTTAGTGTCAGGCGTGTTGCCAGGCCGACATAGGTTTCTGGTGTCAACGCGGCCAGTCGTTCTTTGTCGGCGTTAGGTATGTCGAGTGTTGCAATAAAATCCTTGAGCGCTTCGCGGGTAATACCTTGCCCGCGGGTCAGTGACTTGAGCGCTTCGTAGGCATTCGGCACGGCATGCTTGCGCATGACAGTCTGTATGGGTTCGGCGAGAACTTCCCAGGCATTTTCAAGGTCGTGTGACAAGGCCGTCTTGTTGACACCCAGTTTGCCGAGGCCTTTGCCAAGCGATGCCAGGGCAATTTCCGTGTACGCGGCTCCGACACCGAGATTGCGTAAAGCGGTTGAATCAGTCAGATCGCGTTGCCAGCGAGAAACAGGCAGTTTGCGACTTAAATGATCGAATACTGCATTGGCCAGGCCAAGATTGCCTTCGGCATTTTCAAAATCAATCGGGTTGACCTTGTGTGGCATTGTCGACGAACCGACTTCACCTGCAATGGTTTTCTGGCTCAGGTAACCCAGCGAGATATAGCCCCACACGTCGCGACACAGGTCAATCAATGTCACATTGAATCTGGCGACAGCATCGAACAGTTCAGCCACGCAATCGTGAGGCTCAATCTGTGTGGTGTAGGGATTGAATGTCAGACCAAGACTGCTCACAAAGCGCGCGGAAAAATCTGGCCAGTCAAGATCAGGGTAGGCTGAAACATGTGCGTTGTAATTACCAACCGCGCCATTGATCTTGCCGAGCATCGGTATTTTGCGGATAGCATTTTGTTGTCGCTGTAATCGATAAACGACGTTGGCGAATTCCTTGCCGAGTGTCGTTGGGCTGGCCGTCTGGCCATGTGTTCGGCTGAGCATCGGAACGGCCGCATGTTCATGCGCAAAGGATGTCAGTGTTTCGATCACTCGCTCGGTGGATGGCAACAGGACCTCAGCGCGATAACGCGACAGCATGCAGGCATAACTGAGATTGTTGATGTCTTCCGAGGTGCAGGCAAAGTGCACAAACTCATTCTGGGCATCAAGGGCAGGCCAGGCCGTCAATCGCTCCTTGATGAAATATTCGACCGCCTTGACGTCGTGGTTGGTGGTCGCCTCGATTTCCTTGATCCGCGCTGCGTCCTCTATTGAGAACGTTTTACCCAATTCGACAAGGCCGTTGCGCGCCGCTGTATCCTCGATCGTGAGTTCGGGAATGCCGGCTTCGTCGGCAAGGGCGAGTAGCCAGTGGATCTCCACCCGTACCCGTTCGCGGATCAGGGCATATTCGCTGAAACAATCGCGCAAGGCGACTGTGCGGGCGGCATAGCGACCATCCACAGGTGAAACTGCAGTCAATTCGGAGAGGGACACGCTGGCTGCCTGGAGTTCAGGAAATTCAAGTAAGAGAAATTGGTAGGCGCGATTGGATTCGAACCAACGACCCCCACCATGTCAAGGTGATGCTCTAACCAACTGAGCTACGCGCCTGCCGTTGGCGACAAGTGTAAGGAAGCATGCGCCTGCGGTCAACAATCGTCTACAATTTCATCGCAATAGACTTCCGGCATGAGCTTGGTAGTGGTTTCGGTCCGGTCGTTGCTTCAATACGGTTTAAACTTCAGGACTTCTTCAATAGATCCAAGTGGCCTCGCGTAGCGGTCACCACTGACAATTTACATGTGGCCTGGCGTAGGGGTCACCACTGAGATCGAGAACAATGCCAACGATTACTTTGCCGGACGGCTCCAGCCGTCAATATCCCAATCCTGTTTCCGTGCTCGATGTCGCGGCCGATATTGGCCCGGGCCTCGCCAAAGCGACACTCGCCGGTGTCGTCGACGGCACCTTGGTCGACGCCAGCCACACGATGTCCGACGATGCCACTCTGGCTGTGGTGACGAGCAAGAGCGACGAAGCCTTGCCATTGCTGCGCCACTCAACGGCGCATTTGCTGGCGCAAGCGGTGAAGCAACTGTTTCCGACTGCGCAAGTCACGATTGGGCCGGTGATCGAGGAAGGCTTTTTTTATGACTTCGCTTTCGAACGAGCCTTTACGCCGGAAGATCTGACGCTCATCGAAGCACGCATGGCGGAACTGGTCGAGCAGGCGATTCCGCTGGAGCGTTCCACCTTGCCGCGCGACGAGGCGGTCAGCTTTTTCAAAGCGCTCGGTGAGGACTACAAGGCTGAAATTATTGCCGATATTCCGTCCGATGAAACGCTGTCGCTTTACCAGCAGGGCGATTTCACCGATCTTTGTCGTGGCCCGCATGTGCCGAATACGAGGCATTTGAAGGCCTTCAAGCTGACCAAGCTTGCGGGGGCTTACTGGCGTGGGGATTCAAACAACGTCATGTTGCAGCGTATCTACGGAACTGCGTTTGCGCAACCCAAAGAACTCAAGACCTATCTGCACAATCTGGCAGAGGCCGAGAAACGAGACCATCGCCGGATTGGCAAGCAGCTCGATCTCTTTCATCTGCAGGACGAAGCGCCGGGAATGGTGTTCTGGCACCCGAAAGGCTGGGCAATTTACCGAGCCGTCGAAAGTTACATGCGTTCGGCGCAACTCGATGAGGGCTATGAGGAAATCAAGACGCCGCAGGTGGTGGATTTCTCTCTGTGGGAGCGTAGTGGTCACGCCGACAAATTTGGCGATGACATGTTTACCGTAAAAACTGATGATCGTCAGTACGCTGTCAAACCGATGAATTGCCCCTGCCATGTGCAGGTGTTCAATCAAGGGCTGAAAAGTTATCGGGATCTGCCAATGCGTCTTGCCGAGTTTGGCTCCTGCCACCGTAACGAGATGTCAGGAGCCCTGCACGGCATCATGCGGGTACGAGCTTTTACTCAGGATGATGGGCACATTTTCTGTACCGAAACCCAGATACAGGAAGAGGTGGCTCGGTTCATCGATTTTCTGCACAAGGTCTATGACGATTTCGGCTTCACTGAGGTGATCTACCGCTTGTCGACGCGTCCACCCAATCGGGTAGGCAGCGATGAAGCCTGGGACAAGTCAGAAAAGGCGCTGGCTGATGCGCTGGACGCCAAGGGGCTGCCTTGGGAAGAGCTGCCGGGTGAGGGCGCTTTTTACGGGCCGAAAATAGAATTTTCCTTGAAAGACTGTATTGGACGAGTCTGGCAATGCGGCACGATGCAGGTGGATTTCTCGATGCCGGGCCGTCTCGACGCCAGTTTCGTCGACGAGAGCGGTGAGCGTCAGGTTCCCGTCATGCTGCATCGGGCGATATTGGGCTCTTTTGAGCGGTTTATCGGGATTCTGATCGAGAATTTTGCGGGCAAGCTGCCATTATGGCTTGCTCCGACACAAGTGGTTATCATGAATATCACGGATAAGCAGTCATCTTTCGTTGTGGAAGCGGCGAAAGTGTTGCAAAATAGCGGGTTACGTGTCGAGACAGATTTGCGGAACGAGAAGATTGGCTTCAAGATCCGTGAATGGACCTTGCAGCGTGTGCCTTATTTGCTGGTCGCGGGCGATCGAGAGGTCGAAAGTGGCTCATTGGCAGTTCGTACTCGTGATGGCAAGGATCTCGGCGTCATTAAACTGGAAGACTTGAATTTGATGTTAAAGAACGAGGTCGCGCTGCGCAGTGCAGCAGACGCGACAGTGGAGGGCTGACCTATCTCTGCGAAAAAGGTCAACCGCAAGAACGAAGAAATCGATGTCACAGAAGTGCGTCTGATTTCGGCGGAAGGTGAGCAGATTGGTGTCGTGCCGATTGAAAGAGCGCTGGCAACAGCGGTCGAGGCGGGGCTGGATCTGGTTGAAATTTCACCGAACGTGTCGCCACCGGTTTGCAAAATCATGGACCATGGCCGGTTCAAGTTCGAGGCGAACAAGAAACAGAATGCCGGCAAGAAGAAACAGAAGACCGCTCAGCTGAAGGAAATAAAATTTCGGCCGGGCACTGAAGATGGGGATTACCAGGTCAAACTCCGAAACCTTGTGAGGTTTCTGGAAAATGGCGACAAGACGAAAATCACGCTGAGATTCCGAGGGCGGGAAATGGCTCATCGGGAACTTGGGGCGCAGTTGCTTAAAAGAGTTGAGGAGGATTTGTCCGAACTCGGCACGGTTGAGCAGTTTCCAAAACTGGAAGGGCGTCAGATGGTGATGGTCATGGCGCCACGCAAGAAGCAGTAAATCAGTGCGCAGTGACAATCGTTGAAGCCAGTGCTCGACGATTATGAAAGATCAATATCGACAAACGTATTATCGACAACCGAGTGACGTACCGACACTACGACGTCACCGGTTTTACACTCGTGAGGGCTTGCCCTCCTAACAATGGAGTCCAACAGTGTCCAACAAGCAGAAATCCGTCTCCGGGGCGGCCAAGCGCTTCAAACGTACGGGGTCTGGCGGTTACAAGCGCAAGAGCTCGCACATGCGGCATATCCTGACCAAGAAAAGCACCAAGCGTAAGCGTCACCTTCGAGGTAACGATATGGTCCATGAGAACGATGTGGTCCTGATCAAACGCATGTTGCCGAATAATCGCTAGGAGCCGGAGCCAACCATGCCAAGAGTAAAACGAGGGGTCACGGCCCGCGCCAGCCACAAGAAAGTCCTGAAGCAGGCGAAAGGCTACCGCGGTGCGCGTAGTCGGGTATTTCGCGTTGCCAAACAGGCGGTCACCAAAGCCGGGCAGTATGCCTACCGCGACCGAAAAGCCAAGAAGCGCGTTTTTCGTCGCCTCTGGATTGCGCGTATAAATGCGGCAGCGAGAGAAAACGGTATTACTTACAGCCGCCTGATGCAAGGATTGAAGATCGCCGAGATCGACATCGATAGAAAGATGTTGGCGGATCTTGCCATTGCAGATGCACCCGCGTTTAGCGCCATCGTCGATAAGGCGAAGGCAAGCTTGCCGGCGAGCCTGCCACAGGCTTAATACTGCTTGACCGAACGCATCTGGCATTTTCGCCAGCTGCGTATCAACGCTTTATCGACACAGGGAGTACCGACACGTTCGGTATTCCCTTTTTTATGGCCAGGATTTTATGGCCACCGATGATTTAGACAGAAATTCAACCAACCATGGATTACGGGAAGACATCACATGTCACTCGATCTTGAAAGTTTGATTAGCGATGCCAGCGATATTGTCGCCGAGGCCAATTCACTTGATGCCCTCGAGGCGGTGCGTGTGGAGTTGCTTGGCAAGAAAGGCCGCTTGACTGGTGTGCTTAAATCGATCGGTCAGTTGCCGGCGGCCGAGAAGCCTGCAGCGGGACAGGCGGTCAATCAGGCAAAGCTTGTTGTACAAGGCTTGATAGATGAGCGCCGAGTTGTTCTCGATGATGCCGCGCTTGCCGCGAAGCTCAGTCAGGATGCCCTTGATATTACCTTACCCGGTGCAGGTACACCGCGCGGCGGTTTGCATCCAATCACATTGACGATCGAGCGTATCAGTGCTCTGTTTCAACAGCTTGGCTTCGATGTTGCGCTCGGCCCGGAAATCGAAGATGACTATCACAACTTCGAGGCACTCAACATTCCGGCGCATCATCCGGCAAGAGCGATGCACGATACCTTCTATTTTGATGTGAATCGTCTGCTGCGAACGCATACGTCTACCGTACAGGTTCGCTACATGGAGAAGTATCAACCACCCGTACGTATCATTGCGCCTGGGCGTGTTTATCGCTGTGATTCAGATCAGACTCACTCGCCGATGTTTCACCAGATCGAGGGCTTGCTTGTCGATCGTCAAGTCTCGATGTCCGATCTGATGGGTCATCTGGAAGGTTTTCTGACCACATTTTTTGATCAGGACGATTGCGAGATTCGTTTTCGCCCCTCTTACTTTCCATTTACTGAACCGTCGGCTGAAGTTGATATTCGTATCAACAAAGGGCCGTGGCTTGAGGTGCTGGGTTCAGGCCTGGTGCACCCGAAGGTGTTTCAGTCTGTTGGTATCGATACCGAAGAGTTTTCAGGGTACGCGTTTGGCTTAGGCGTCGAACGTCTTGCCATGTTGCGTTATGGAGTGACCGACTTGCGTCAATTTTTCGAGAACGACTTGCGCTTTCTGGCGCAGTTCCACTGATAGCAAGACAGGAATAGACGATGAAATTCAGTGAACGATGGTTACGCGAGTGGGTCAATCCGCCGATTGACACGAATACCCTGACTGACCAATTAACCTTCCTCGGCCTTGAGGTTGATAACGTTGAGTCAGCGATGCCGGGGTTCAAGGATATCGTGGTTGCAAGGGTGGTTAGCGCCAGGCAGCATCCCGATGCCGATCGCTTGCGTGTCTGTGAGGTCGACAACGGCGAGAGTGAACTGGTGCAAGTCGTGTGCGGTGCACCTAATGTGCATGAAGGCATGTTGACCGCGTTGGCCAATGTGGGAGGGAGACTTCCCGATGGCACCAAGATTCGAAAATCAAAACTTCGCGGCGTCGAGTCTCGCGGCATGCTGTGTTCCGGGGCCGAGCTCAAGTTGTCTGAAGAATCGGACGGTATTCTTGAATTGCCAGCCAATGCGCCCATCGGCACCGCCTTGACAGCTTATCTGGAACTTGATGATTCCATCATCGATATTGATCTGACACCTGATCGGGGCGATTGTCTGAGCATTCGAGGTATTGCCCGAGAGATATCGGCCAAGAACAATTTACCGTTGCAACTACGTGAGATAAACCCGATCGCGTCTCAACATGAAGAGATCTGGCCGGTACTGGTTGACGATGCATCCGCCTGTGTACGCTTTGCATCCAGAGTGATTCGAGATGTCGACATGCAGGCCAGTTCGCCCAGCTGGATGGTAGAACGTTTGCGTCGAAGTGGCGTTCGATCGATCAATCCGGCTGTCGATATCACTAATTATGTAATGCTTGAATTGGGGCAACCCATGCATGCCTTTGATCTTGACAAGTTGCAAGGTCCCATTCAGGTTCGGCTGGCAAAAACCGGCGAGAGGGTGACATTACTTGATGGTCGAGATGTTGCGCTTAACGCTGATACCACCGTCATCGCCGACGACCGTGGTCCGGTGAGTATTGCAGGAATAATGGGTGGCCAAGATACGGGTGTCGACGAGAACACCAAACATGTATTTTTTGAGTGCGCGCTTTTTCTGCCTGAACTCATTATTGGCAAACCACGTCATTACGGCTGCCATACGGACTCATCACATCGTTATGAGCGAGGTGTAAACCCGGACGGTCAGATCGAAGCCATTGAGTACGCTACCGGTTTGTTAAAGAACATCTCTGGCGGCAAAGCGGGCCCGGTCGCTGATCATGTTGTTGAATCACGCATGCCGCTACGTACCACTATCACGGTGCGCCGACAACGCATCATAGCGATGCTCGGTATCGAGCCTGACGATGGAAACATCGAGGACATCTTCACCCGCCTGGGTATAAAGCATGAGCGACTTGACAAGGGCTGGGATGTTACACCCCCGAGTTATCGTTACGATCTGGCGATTGAAGAAGACTATGTCGAAGAAGTAGCACGTGTTATAGGCTTTGATGCCTTGCCGCGCACCTACCCGGCGCATCGACCGCAATTTCGTCCCGTGCCTGAGACGCGAATTGGCGTTAATGCGATCAAGCGTCAACTGATGCATCGCGGTTATCAGGAAGTGGTGACTTACAGTTTTGTCGACGCGGACACGCAGTCAATATTGCGCCCCGATCTTGAGGCACTGGCATTGGCTAACCCGATATCCAGCGAACTGGCGGTCATGCGAACGACGCTGATTGGCGGCTTGTTACAGACGCTGAAACACAATCAGAGTCGGCAGATTGCATCGATGCAGGTGTTTGAAACCGGACTGCGATTTCTGCCGAATCCACAAGAGGTCGCCATTTCAGAGCTGGATGAACATATAGCGGCCGACTGGGGAGACGATCTGCAAATTGATTCGACCTTGCAGCAGCAAAGCATGGTGGCAGGCCTGGTTTATGGACAGCAGCAGGCGGAAAACTGGAACAGTGGTACGGCCGCGGCGAGTTTCTTCAGTCTTAAGGCTGATGTCGAGGCACTGATTGCGTCAGCAAACGGTGTCGCGGTGACGTTTGTCCCAAGCGATCTCGCCATGTTGCATCCCGGGCAGCGGGCGGGCATTGCCGTGAACGGCAATCTGGTGGGCTATCTTGGTGCTTTGAGTCCTAGCCTTGCTGGCGAGCTCGATTTGACTGAAATGCCCATTGTCTTTGAGCTTGCGTTGGATGCTCTCCAGCATGCGAGTGTACCCAGCGCCACTGCATTGTCGCGCTTTCCGCAGGCGCGCCGCGATATCGCCCTGCTCGTGGATGAATCAGTGACGTACGGCGAGCTGATCAGCACGATTCGTGAGACGGCCTCATCGGTACTGCAGGATGTGCGGATTTTTGACGTGTACCTCGGTGACAAGCTTGCCGATGGCAAGAAAAGTATTGCCATGGGCTTGATTTTACAGGATTTTTCACGCACTCTAGAGGACTCTGAAGTCGAGCGTACGCTTACCTCCATTGTTGATGCACTGGGTAAGCAGCACGGCGCGGTACTTAGGGTGTGAGATGGCGCTGACAAAAGCTCTTATGGCAGAAATGTTGTTCGACGAGCTCGGTCTCAACAAACGAGAGGCCAAGGAATTTGTCGAACAATTCTTTGAAGAGATTCGTGTTGCGCTCGAGTCCGGTCATGATGTTAAGCTGTCCGGATTCGGGAACTTCATTCTCAGAGACAAAAGCCCACGGCCAGGTCGTAACCCAAAGACAGGCGAGGAAATACCCATCTCGGCTCGCCGGGTAGTGACTTTCAGGCCAGGGCAAAAACTCAAAGCGCGTGTAGAAGCTTATGCTGGAAATCAGCAACAATAACGAATTGCCAACGATACCGAACAAACGTTACTTCACCATTGGTGAGGTCAGCGACTTGTGTCAGGTCAAGCCTCATGTGTTGCGATACTGGGAGCAGGAATTCCCCGATCTGACACCAGTTAAACGCCGTGGTAACCGTCGCTACTATCAGCGTCATGATGTCATGCTGATTCGTCAGATCCGCAGTCTCCTGTACTCGGAGGGCTACACCATTGGTGGCGCGCGGCTGCATCTGGCCGGTGATGCTGTCAAGGACGACAATGCGCAGTCGCAGCAGATGATGCGTCAGCTTCGCTCGGAACTTGAGGATCTTTTGCGCATTTTGCGCACGAGTTAAGTGTCCAGCAGGATCATTCGATTCCTGCCCAATTCCTGTCTCATTGCGTTATGCTGTACGGCTTGGACGGGGCGTGGCGCAGCCTGGTAGCGCACCACAATGGGGTTGTGGGGGTCGAGTGTTCGAATCACTCCGTCCCGACCAAATATACTTGGGCTTTGACGATGGGCTTCAGCAGAATTGAACTCGGTCGATAGTTAGGGGTACTTAAGGTATATTTCGACCGGAGCTCCACATGCACGCAGATCAACTGCGTACGACCGTAACCAGGATTGTCGACACACTCATCAGGTCTGATATCAAGACTCTGGTTGATCAGTTTCGGGTTGCCAAAGACGATCAACGCACTGCCGCTGCCGCACGGCTCGGTAATGCGGGTGCGACTATCGTCGGTCGTTTTGATGACCTGTCACCTGATGAACGTCGAGTCGTTGCTTTGTTGCACCTCGACAAGCTTGGCACGACTGAATACTGGCATACCCTGCTTAGCCCCGAGACGGACCCTAAAGCCGCTCGCGCCGAATCTGTCCGACTGCAAAGTCGCCTACTTTTCGCCACGAATCATCTGCCAGGAATGCTTGGTTTACTGGAAGGCGTCGCCAAGCCGGCGGCGTTGAATGATCATCCTTATTTTCGTTATCCCTTGGGTACCGGTGAAGCGCGTTTGATAGTCAGACTGACCGATGCTTCTGTATTCGCCGCTGACCCTGATCGTGTAGCCCGGGCCATTGATGGCATAGACATGTTGTATCAAGCTTGCGCCAGTATCGTGCAGAAACACTCAGTTGATTTGCGGCTTGACGCGATCGATGGTGTTAACCCCTCGCGCGATCTACATTTTACCGGCGACCAGGATTGCATCGCTTCTGTCATTACGATTCTCGACTCAATACCCGGTGCTCTTGCGAGCATTGAACCCGGTCAGAATATCGATGTGGAATCCGTGGTTCAGTCATTACCGGTATTTACTGAGCTTGATGACATCGCAAACCAAGGCGCGTTTTCAGCAACCGATATGAGCGATATTCGTGACTCTGTGTATCAAGGAGCGCTATTGTCACTGGAAAGCGCTGCGATACTGATTGATCCGCCAGGTCATGTGCCGGCCACTGCCGAGCAGCCTGCTGAATTGAATGGCGACGATGAACACTACGAGCGCTATTTGCGTGAGCGTGAGGCCATGCAACGTGGCAATGCTGTTGATCAGAGTGAGGGCACCTCAGAGCCCGGGGAGGCTGAAGCGCTACCTGATGACGGAGAGCAGGTCGCAAGGTCCAATGGCGAGTTGTCGGCGGAAAAACCGGCGATCAATAATATTTTGAAGTCGTTGCTGAAGGAGCGCAATCAGTAACTTGACCAAGCCGACGAGCAGAAAAAGCAGGCTTTTGGAAAAACAAAAGGCCCTCGAAAAGAGGGCCTTTTTTGTGCACACCCTGAAAATGCATGTGCATCTTCACGAATAAGTGGCTCCCCGGGCCGGGCTCGAACCAGCGACCCAATGATTAACAGTCATTTGCTCTACCAACTGAGCTACCGGGGAACAGCGGACGAGAGTGTAGTGCCGTCTGCGTTCAAGGTCAACGTTGGTGCTAGCAAATTTCGGGTCAATCTTCGCTTCGTTGTACAATAGCAGGCAAATCGCGGCGATCAGAGCGCATGACCAAACTTTTCGAATTGCAGACTAGCTACGCGCCCGCAGGGCATCAGCCGACTGCAATCCGGGATTTGACCGCGGGGATCGAAGACGGGTTGGCGTATCAGACCCTGCTGGGGGTAACAGGCTCGGGTAAAACGTTCACGATAGCCAATCTCGTTCAGTCCCAGCAGCGTCCAGCCATTGTGCTGGCCCCGAACAAAACGCTGGCGGCGCAGCTCTACGGTGAATTCAAGGAGTTTTTCCCGAATAATGCGGTCGAGTATTTTGTCTCCTACTACGATTACTACCAGCCTGAAGCCTACGTACCGGCCAGCGATCTTTTCATCGAGAAGGACGCATCGGTCAATGAGCATATCGAACAGATGCGTCTGTCGGCGACCAAGGCGCTTTTCGAACGTCGCGACACAATCATTGTCGCGACCGTCTCATCAATTTACGGACTTGGTGACCCGGAGCAGTACCATAAAATGGTCTTGCATCTTAAACGTGGCGAAACCGTCAACCAGCGTGACGTGCTCAGGCGTCTTGCCGAATTGCAGTACAGCCGCAATGACACTGAACTCAAACGCGGTACTTATAGAGTTCGCGGTGAGATTATCGATATATATCCCGCGGACTCGGAGCGCGAGGCCATTCGCATAGAATTGTTTGATGATGAAATAGAAAGCCTCAGTCATTTTGATCCTCTGACCGGGGAAGTGTCGCGGCGGGTCCCACGATTGACCGTCTATCCAAAAACCCACTATGTCACTCCGCGCCAACGATTGCTGGATGCAACCGCCCTGATCAAGGACGAACTGCGTGAGAGACTTGAAGCGTTAACAGGATCCAACAAACTGGTTGAAGCGCAACGACTGCAACAACGAACCCAGTTTGATCTTGAGATGATTCATGAGCTCGGTTATTGCTCAGGCATTGAAAACTACTCACGTTATCTGTCCGGTCGCCAGCCAGGTGAGCCGCCGCCATGCCTGTTTGATTATTTACCTCCGGACAGCCTTCTGTTCATCGACGAGAGCCATGTGACCGTGCCACAACTCGGTGCAATGTTCAAAGGCGATCGCTCAAGAAAAGAGAATCTGGTCAATTTTGGATTTCGCTTGCCGTCCGCATTGGATAATCGACCATTGAAATTCGAGGAGTTCGAACTGCTTGCCCCGCAAACCATTTTCGTGTCCGCTACGCCAGGCGACTATGAAAAAAACCACAGTGATCAGATCGTCGAGCAGGTTGTCAGACCAACGGGTCTGGTTGATCCTCACGTGGAAATACGAGCTGCGCGTACGCAAGTTGACGATGTACTGTCTGAGATCAATGACCGTGCGGCGCGTGACGAGCGAGTGCTGATCACAACCTTGACCAAACGTATGTCGGAAGATCTTACAGACTATCTTTCTGATCACGGCGTCAAGGTAAGGTATCTGCATTCGGATATTGATACCGTTGAGCGAAGTGAAATCATCCGTGATTTGCGTCTTGGCATTTTTGATGTGGTCGTGGGGATTAACCTTTTACGTGAAGGGCTGGATATGCCGGAGGTGTCTTTAGTGGCTATCCTCGACGCCGACAAGGAAGGTTTCTTGCGTTCGGAACGCTCACTGATACAAACCATTGGACGGGCGGCGAGAAATCTACATGGCCGGGCCATACTTTACGCTGATAACGTGACAGGTTCCATGCAACGCGCTATTGACGAAACCACTCGGCGTCGCGACACTCAGACAGCGTTTAATGAACTTCACGGTATTACACCAATCGGTATCAAGAAGGCCGTTAGCGATGTGATGGAGGCTGGTGGTCCGTCACGGGGCAAGCGTAAGGGTCGACGCGGGGGCAAATTGGATAAATCTGAACCGCAGTATCAGAAGTTGTCGGTTGCCGATGCCACAAAACGCATGAAAGAACTCGAAAAACAGATGTACGATAGTGCAAGAAACCTTGAGTTTGAACGAGCCGCGGAACTTCGCGATGAACTTGAGCAGTTGCGTGTCAATGTATTTCAGGGCGGAGAGGGTGTTATTGCGCCAATCTCGTCCGACAAGAAGCGTGTCGCCAGCTAATCTATTGGTGACACACCCGTGATTATTATCTTGAATATTCTGTAAGGAGGATATCCTCGTGTTAGAAGCCTATCGCAAACACGTCGCTGAAAGAGCAGCGCAAGGAGTTGTGCCGCAACCACTTTCGGCGAAACAGGTTGCCGAGCTGGTTGATTTGTTGAAGTCGCCTCCTGCGGGTGAAGAAGAAGTATTGCTGGAGCTGTTGTCCGAGCGCGTTCCAGCGGGTGTGGACGAGGCCGCCTATGTCAAAGCCGGATTCCTCGCCGCCATTGCCAAGGGCGAAGTGAGCTCGCCCCTGATCGACAAGACACGTGCCGTTGAATTACTCGGTACCATGCTGGGGGGTTACAATATTCCGCCAATGATCGAGGCACTTGATGACAAGGATCTTGCCGACACGGCTGTCAAAGCTTTGTCCCACACCTTGTTGATGTTTGATGCATTTCACGATGTACAGGAAAAGGCCAATGGTGGCAATGAAGCGGCCAAACGTGTCATGCAGTCCTGGGCCGATGCCGAATGGTTTCTCGCCAAGGATGCAGTACCAGAGAAAATCACGGTCACCGTATTTAAAGTCCCGGGAGAGACCAACACAGATGACTTGTCGCCGGCGCAGGATGCCTGGTCACGACCTGATATCCCATTGCACGCAAAAGCGTTTCATAAATTTGAGCGCGAAGGCTTCACAACCAAACCACTTGAAACCATCGAAGAGCTGAAAGAGAAGGGTCATCCGGTCGCCTATGTCGGTGATGTGGTCGGAACCGGTTCTTCGCGTAAATCGGCGACCAATTCGGTCTTGTGGCTTATGGGAAATGATATCCCGCATATCCCCAATCGTCGTGACGGCGGCTTTGTCCTTGGCGGCAAGATTGCACCGATCTTTTTCAACACCCTCGAAGATGCCGGTGCCTTACCGATCGAGTGTGATGTCAGCGCCATGGAGATGGGTGATGTGATTGATATCTATCCGCATGCGATGAAGGTTTGTCGTGGCGGTACGGATGAAGCTCTGGCTACGTTTGACTACAGCAACGAAGTGATTCTCGACGAAGTGCGTGCCGGTGGTCGTATCCCGCTAATAATCGGACGTGGCTTGACTGATCGGGCGCGTGAAGCCTTGGGATTGCCAATCAGTGACGTATTCATGCGACCGGGAGCCGACGATCCAAATGACAAGGGCTATACCTTGGCACAGAAAATTGTCGGCAAGGCTTGTGGTGTTGACGGCATTCGACCTGGGCAGTATTGCGAACCAAAGATGACGACTGTTGGCTCGCAGGATACAACCGGCCCCATGACCCGCGATGAACTCAAGGATCTTGCCTGCCTTGGCTTTACAGCTGATCTGGTCATGCAATCTTTCTGTCACACCGCGGCCTACCCGAAACCGATCGACGTCGATACCCACCACTCCTTGCCGGACTTCATGGCAACCCGTGGTGGCGTGTCACTGCGACCGGGTGATGGCATCATTCACTCTTGGCTGAACCGTATGTTGCTGCCTGATACTGTCGGCACTGGTGGGGATTCACACACACGATTCCCGATGGGAATATCGTTTCCGGCAGGTTCCGGCCTTGTTGCATTTGGCGCAGCGGTCGGCGTCATGCCATTGAATATGCCTGAATCGGTACTGGTGCGTTTCAAGGGCGAGATGCAACCGGGTATTACCTTGCGTGATCTGGTCAATGCGATTCCCTATGCTGCCTTGCAGCGTGGCTTGCTTACCGTTGAAAAGAAGGGCAAGAAAAATGTCTTCTCTGGCCGAGTTGTCGAGATCGAAGGTCTCAAGAATCTGAAACTTGAACAAGCCTTTGAACTGGCTGATGCAACGGCTGAGCGTTCGGCTGGTGGCTGCACGATAAAGCTCGACATCGATCCGTTGAAGGAATACATCACGTCCAATGTCACCATGTTGCGCTGGATGATCGATCAGGGCTACGACGATGCAAGGACGCTTGAAAGACGCGCTCGCAAACTCGAAGAGTGGTTGGAAAACCCAAGCCTGCTTGAAGCTGACAGTGATGCGGAGTACTTTGAAGTTATCGAAATTGATCTGAATGACATCAAGGAGCCACTGCTGGCATGCCCTAACGACCCGGACGATGTCAAGCCATTGTCTGAAGTAGCTGGCGAAAAGATTGATGAAGTCTTTATTGGTTCGTGCATGACCAACATCGGACACTATCGTGCCGCTGGAAAGCTGATTGAAAAATCCGGTGAATACGTGGATACCGTTCTGTGGATTGCGCCACCAACTCGCATGGACGAGCATCAATTGAAGGAAGAGGGCTACTACAACATTTTCGGTGCGGCCGGTGCGCGGCTTGAAATGCCGGGTTGTTCACTATGCATGGGTAACCAGGCAAGGGTAAAACCCGGGGCAACGGTGGTCTCCACCTCGACGCGTAACTTTCCAAACCGATTGGGCAAGGGCGCCTTTGTGTATTTGAGCTCCGCCGAGCTTGCAGCGGTTGCGGCCTTGTTGGGTAAATTGCCAACACCTGCAGAGTATATGGAGTACGTCAAGGATCTCGACGCAATGAGCGATGAGGTTTATCGTTACCTGAACTTCAATGAAATTGCCGAGTTCCAGGAATCGGCTGATGAAGCGAAGATCAAGTTCAAGGATATTCCGGTCACCATTCAGTTGTCGTCTTAGTACCCGGTGATTTGTCAGCGTTGGCACATTTTTGTTCGCAACCGTAGCTGACTCAGTGATACTGTGCCTCCTCGACCGAGGAGGCACAGATGATCGATATAGACGCGGTTCGCCGCGATACCCCCGCATGCGAATCGGTTCTGCATTTCAATAATGCAGGCGCATCCCTGATGCCGCATCCAGTCTTTGATGCAGTCAAGACCCATCTTGATCTTGAACTCACCGGTGGTGGTTACGAGGCTGAAGATTCCGCTGCGGGTGAGCTCAAGGCATTCTACACAGAGCTTGCAACACTGCTGAACGCGTCGTCCGATGAGGTGGCTTATGTGGAAAATGCTACCCGTGCCTGGGATATGGCTTTCTACGGCTTACCGCTTGAAGACGGCGATCGCATACTCACGCATGAGTCGGAATATGCCTCGAACTATCTTGCCTTGTTGCATCAGGCCAAGCGCCGCAATCTGCATATCGATCTGATACCGTCCGACGAGCATGGGCAAATTGATGTGGCTGCGATTCCTGCCTTGGTCACGCCGCGTACTCGACTGATCGCCATAACGCATGTGCCGACGCAGGGTGGTCTGGTTAATCCGGCCGAGGCGGTCGGACGCGTGGCGAAGGAACACGGTTTGATTTACCTTCTCGATGCCTGTCAATCAGTCGGGCAGATACCGCTTGACGTACAAGCCCTTAAATGTGACATCCTTTCAGGGACCGGTCGCAAATTTCTACGCGGTCCGCGGGGAACGGGATTTCTGTATGTTCGGCGCAAATTCATGGAGACCATTGATCCGCCATTTGTTGATCTCTTCTCCGCGACGTGGACAGCTGACAACGAATTCGAATTGAAACCCGATGCCAAACGATTCGAGAATTGGGAAAGCTATGTGGCAGGTCGAGTCGGACTGACGGCAGCGTTCCGCTATGTGAATACCTTGGGTATCGACAACATCAACAGGCGTGTTGTTTCACTGGCTGATGAGTTACGCCAGAAGCTTATCGACATTCCGGCGGTATCGGTCAAGGATCTAGGTGAGCAAAAGTGTGGAATCGTAACGTTCGTCAAGGAGGGAACATCGGCCGAAGAGATCACACCGGCATTGCGCGCTCAAGGCATCAATACATCGGTGGCGCTGATGACTTCAGCACGACTGGATCTTGGGTCACGCAATATCAAATCGATAACACGTGCCTCGGTACACTATTTCAACACGAGTGGTGAAATCGATCGGTTTGTCGAGGCGATCCAGACTCTCTAGTGCCTTAAAGATACTCATCTGCATGCCTGACATAGGCGGCCCGATTCAATACCAGTTTTGGGCGCGTCCCACCGCATTGGCGCCACAAGACAACTGAACGAAGCCCGCCGAGTAGGCTTGCGCGAATGTTTGAAGCGGTGCCATTGTCGTTCAAATGGGTCGGGTCGCCACTGACCATTATGCGTGGACTCAGATGACTGATGCTGCTGCGATAGAGATTGGCCAGGCTATTGACCATTTCTTCGTCGAGAATATTATCGCTCTGCGACTGCGCATGGCTGATGCCGATGCGAAGCTGTTCTATGGTTTTTTCGTCTTTGAGTATATTGCTGCCTAGCTGTATCAGCGACAGAGCATAGCGAGCGATATCAAGATCGCGAGCCTCGTTGTTGCCGCCAAACTGATTTTTCAGGATGCGCAGACCTGACTCAATACTACGGGCAGTGCCGCCGTAGGCGTCAATGACCCGGTCGGTGTTCAAGGTCAGTATCGAGCGCAAGGTGCCTTCGAGCTCTTTTTCATCACAGAGGCCGGTGGTTGCGAGCGATTTGCACAAATTGACTGACTGAAAGATGCCGGCCAGTGCAAGAGTCTGATTTTCGAGCGAAACGATGGAATTCATTCAGTCAAGTATAGAGAATCAATGGAACGACGAAGGTTTAGTTGTCGGGTTGGTTCAGTGTTTCTGTCGGCTGTGTCAGTTCAGTCGACTAACTCACTGATGACCCCACCGCCCAGACACACCTCACCATCATATAAAACGATCGACTGTCCGGGTGTTATCGCTCGGACAGGTAAGTCAAAGTGCGCATGGAGATGGCCATCTGAGTTGACCGTCACTGTGGTCTGCTGGTCAGGCTCGCGATAACGGGTCTTGGCGGTGCAGGTGAAGGTCGTCTCTGGCGGCGCTCCGCGAATCCAGTTGACGTCGTGTGCGGTCAGCGCGTCCTTGAACAAGCGTGGATTATCGTGTCCTTGGCCGACGAGCAAGCGGTTTTCCACCAGGAGCTTGTCAAGCACGTACCAGGGTGAGGCATCTGAGTCCTGCCGCCCACCAATGCCGAGACCCTGACGTTGCCCGAGCGTGTAGAACATCAATCCCTTATGTGATCCGATCACCTCACCATCTTCAGTGACTATCTCTCCTGGTTGAGCGGGTAAGTACTCGGCCAGAAACTCGCTGAATTTTCGCTCACCGATGAAACAGATGCCGGTACTGTCTTTTTTGGCATGCAAGTGAAAGCCTGCCTTCGCTGCAAGCTTTCTCACATCAGGTTTTTCCAGCTCACCAATGGGGAACAGACTTGGGGCAATCTGCTTTTCTGAGAGTGTATGCAGGAAATAACTTTGATCCTTGTTGTTGTCCAGGCCGCGGAGCAAGTCCACCCCCCCTTCGCGTTTGCCTTTGCGCACGTAGTGGCCGGTGGCAATCGCATCAGCCCCTAGCGCATGCGCGTGATCCAGAAAGGCGCGAAATTTTATTTCCTTGTTACAGAGTATGTCTGGATTGGGTGTGCGGCCGTGACTGTATTCGTCAAGAAAGTGGGCAAATACACGTTCCCAGTATTCGTCAGCAAAATTGACCGTACTCAATGGAATATCGAGCGCAGTAGCGACGGCAGACGCATCGCGGTAGTCCTGGCGCGCTGTGCAGTTTTCGTCATCGTCTTCCCAGTTCTGCATGAAGATGCCGGACACATCGTAGCCTTGCTTTGACAGCAACAGGGCGGTGACCGAGGAATCAACCCCGCCAGACATTCCGACAATGACGTGTGTCATGGAGACGCGGATTTACAAGTTGGTTATCAAGGCTTCGTGACGGCCGATGGCTTTAAGTTTTTTCGGCGGCTCGGTTTGCCGGGCAAAGAAATTGTCGTCCATCAACTCGAGAAATTTCTTGGCTTGTGGTGAAAGGAATTTCCCACGCCGAATTACTACGCCATAACTGCGTGTCGGGAAGTAGTCCTCCATCGGTTTAACCACAAGGTTGTCAGTCTCACGCAAACAGATGCTGGTCACGATGCTGATGCCTGTGTCTATTTCAACATAGCGCTTGATCACTTCCCAGCCACCGGCTTCAAGCACTACATTGTAAGGAACATCGTGTTGTTGAAACACCAGATCGACCATGTTCCAGGTGCTCAAGTGACGTGGCGGCAGGATCAGACCAAACGGGCTGATATCCTCAAGTGTGATCTTTTCCTTGTGCGCCAATGGATGGCCCTTGCACATGATGAGCGCGGGATTGAAGTCATAGATCGGGTGATAAACCATGTCATCAGGCACATCGATCATGGAGCCAACGGCAAAATCGACCTCGTCAGCCCGCAGTAATGCCATTCCGTCCTGACCGGTGACATTGTGCAGTTTTACATCAATCTGTGGAAAATCTGTTCTGAATCCTTTGATGATATCCGGCAGGATGTACAGCAAGGTCGCTTCGCCGGACGCAATATCCAGTGGTCCTGCGTGGACGTTACCGAGTCTTGCAGCGAAGCTGTCGGCCAGACGAGTAAACCCGTCAACCAGTGGTTGTGACATTTCCAGCAGCAAATCACCCGCCGGGGTCAGACGAATCTTCGGGCCGCAACGCTCGAAAAGCAGGGTGTCAAGCTCTTGCTCCAGCGCTTGAATTTGCAGTGAAACTGACGGTTGGCTGAGTTTGAGGCGTGCCGCGGCCTTGGAAATGCTGCCGGTTTGCGCCGCGTGGCAAAAGGCTCTGAGCTGGCGCAGTTGGTTCAGATTGCTGGGGTCGCTACTGGGCATGAGCTTTCTTACTATACGTTATGCCAATGCTAATGATGGATAGTATTATATTGTATAAATCCTTCCAGCGGAGGGTCATTTTCGGGAAGACGAACCCTCAAGCGTCAGTAGAGCGTCAAAACAGGCGCGGCAGTCAATTCAATTGTCGCGCACCATTCCTACAAAAAAAGTTAGTCGATTGAAGATCGGTGTCGCGCTCTGGCGATTCAAACCTGATAGTAATCGCGGTACCAGTCGACAAAGCGCGCGACACCGTCTTCAACACTGGTGTCGGGTTTGTAGTCGACATCTCGGACAAGGTCGCTGACATCGGCATAGGTATCTGGTACGTCACCAGCTTGCAGTGGCAGCAGATTCTTTTCGGCGGTCTTGTTCAGGCAACCTTCCAGTACACGAATATAGTGTTCAAGATCCACAGGCTCATTGTTACCGATGTTATAGATGCAAAAAGGTGCTGAACTTGATGCAGGGTCAGGCTTGTCGCTATCGAATGCCGGGTTGGCCGTCGCGACTTTGTCCAGCGTGCGAACAACACCTTCGACGATGTCTTCAACGAACGTAAAATCTCGCTTGTGTTTGCCATAGTTGAATACATCAATCGGTTTGCCGGCAAGTATGTTTTTGGTGAACAGGAATAGAGCCATGTCAGGACGCCCCCACGGGCCATAAACCGTAAAAAACCGCAGTCCGGTCGTTGGCAACTCGAACAGATGGCTATATGTGTGCGCCATCAATTCGTTGGATTTTTTGGTGGCTGCATACAGGCTGACGGGGTGATCGACCGACTCGTGAGTGGAGAATGGCATATTGGTGTGATTGCCGTAGACCGAGCTCGTTGACGCATAAACCAGATGTTCGACGCCTTTGTGTCTGCAGTTTTCCAAAACATTCATGAATCCAAGAATATTGGCATCGATGTAGGCGTAGGGGTTTTCCAACGAATATCGCACACCGGCTTGAGCCGCAAGATTTACGACTCGTTGTGGTTGATGGTCACGAAAAGTCTTTTCCATCAAGTCGCGGTCTTCAATATTTCCGCGTACTTCGGTGAAGCCATCAAACGCCTTAACTCGCTCAAGGCGAGCGAGTTTCAGGTTCACGTCGTAGTAATCATTGACGTTATCCACGCCAATGACCTCGTCACCGCGTGCCAGTAACTTTAACGCAAGCGTCGAGCCGATAAAGCCCGCGGTTCCAGTGACAAGAATTTTCATGAGTCGTAGGATCTGTAGGAGTTTTTAAACATTAGAGTCGGGCATCAACGCTGTCTTTGGGCAACACGCTTTTGATGTCGTAGAGGACGTGTTTCGGTTTACCGAGTTCACGAATCGCATCGGCACCCATTGACACGAAATCGTCATGGGCAACAGCAAGAATTACAGCGTCATAGTAATTCTTGTTCGGATTCTGGATTGGTGTGATGCCATATTCTTGCGTGGCTTCGTCCGCATCAACCCATGGGTCGTATACATCAATATTGGCATGGTAGTGATCAAGTTCTTCGATAATATCCACGACACGTGTATTACGCAGGTCGGGGCAGTTTTCCTTGAACGCCAAGCCGAGAATCAGGATGTTGGCACCAACGACATGGATCTTGCGGCGGGTCAGCATTTTCACGACACGCTCGGCGATAAATGAACCCATGCCATCGTTGATCTGACGTCCAGCCAGGATCACCTGCGGGTAATAGCCAATCTCTTGTGCCTTGTGCGTCAGGTAGTAGGGATCCACACTGATGCAATGTCCACCCACAAGGCCTGGCCGAAAATTCAGAAAATTCCATTTGGTGCCTGCAGCCTCGAGCACCTCAAGCGTATCGATACCGAGCTTGTCGAAAATCAAGGCAAGCTCGTTGATCAGCGCTATGTTCAGATCACGTTGTGTATTCTCGATTACCTTTGCGGCCTCGGCTACCTTGATAGAGCTGGCCAAGTGCGTGCCGGCTGTGATAATTCTTTGATAAAGCGCGTCGACTTCTTTGGCAACATCTGGCGTGGAGCCTGCAGTCACTTTCATAATTGTACTGACGCGATGTTCCTTGTCCCCCGGATTGATTCGCTCAGGGCTGTAGCCGGCAAAGAAATCCTTGTTGAAGGTTAGTCCTGATTCACGTTCGATGATCGGAATGCAGACCTCTTCAGTCGCGCCCGGGAAGACGGTCGATTCGTAAATGACGACAGTATCGGGACTGAGGATTTTTCCGATTGTTTCGCTAGCACGGATCAACGGGGTCAGATCCGGTTGTTTATGCTGGTTGATTGGTGTCGGTACGGTGACAATAAATACTTTGCACTGTGCGATCTCGCGAGGATCGGATGCGAATTCCAGACGGGTGGCTGTCGCCATTTCCGCCGCAGTTACTTCACGCGTCCTGTCGTACTGTTGCTTCAGTTCGTCAATTCGCGCTTCATCGATATCAAAACCAATGGTGGGCGATGATTTGCCAAACTCCACGGCCAGGGGCAAACCAACATAGCCGAGGCCAACTACGGCTATCTGGTCGCCCGCACGAATTTGAAACATGGTTAAATGTGGTCCCAACAGTGACGTAATTCACTAAATTGGCAAGATTGCCTCAAGAAGTCTTTGAATTTACGAGCATCAATTATACGAGCGTAGATCGTACTAGCAGTAATTCAAATCGCTGGGATGTGACGCTATGCAAATTTCGTGGAGTCGCAAGCCATACCATGTCAATTTTCTCTATATTGTTTTGCGGTATTGTCTGAAATTGCCTCGTTAATTGCATAGCCTTAAATCTAGTGTGGG
Organism: uncultured Granulosicoccus sp.; assembly: GCA_937924505.1. Next base: position 40,765 of record CALDSR010000008.1, read on the forward strand.
TTTTCTGACTTGTCAGCTTGAACCTGTAAAGCTCAAGCACAGACGAAAATTTATAATTTAAGTGGCTACTCTCAAACTCTTCAAAATACATTTACGGGTGCCGTTTCTGCTGTTGGCGCTACTGGAATTCTGTATTTGTGTCGCTGCGGTTTATGTTGCGATCTACGTACGATTTGATGGCGACGAGACGCAGATCTCTGGAAGCATCAACTCTCCGGTTATTACGTCCATATTGTTCGGTCTCGTCATGCCGATAACCATGTTGGCCATGGGGCTTTATCAAAGCCGCTTTCGCGGTGGGGTGCTCGGCGTTTTTTTGCGCTCGGTCATCGGTTTTGCCAGTGGTGCCGCTATTCTGGCGTTGCTTTACTACGTGATACCAGCGCTCTACCTTGGACGTGGCGTTTTCGGGCTTGCCATCGTTATCGCTTTTTTTATGGTCGGTACAATTCGTCCGCTGTTTTTCTATTACGTCGATCGGGATGTACTCAAGATCCGCGTACTGGTGCTCGGTGCCGGCGAAAAGGCTGCCTCGATCATGCAGCGGATGCGTCGCCGGGTGGATCGTCGCGGTTTTCGCATCGTGGGGTACGTGCCGCTGGCTTCAGACGTCGGGGTGGTTATCGATGATGAGAAACGGTTGGATTTGGGAAACCGAACGCTGCTGGAAATCGCCCAGGAAACTGATGTTGACGAGATAGTCGTTGCAGCTGACGAGCGGCGAAACGGGATTCCACTAAACGATCTGCTTGACTGCAAGTTGCATGGAATCGACGTTATAGATTTGCTGAGCTTCTTCGAACGTGAGCAGGGTAAGTTACCGCTCGACATCCTGCGACCAGACTGGCTCATCTACTCTGACGGCTTTCAGCGGGGCATCTTACGCGACGTCTTCAAGCGAATGTTCGACATCTTCGCCAGCCTCCTCATCCTCAGTATTACCTGGCCGTTCATGGCGCTGGCGGTGGTGGCTATCAAGGCCGAAGAGGGGCGCCAGGCGCCTTTGCTTTACCGTCAGGAGCGCATCGGCTATCGGGGTAAAAAATTTGGCGTTTTCAAGTTTCGCAGTATGCGAGTTGACGCGGAACAGGCGGGGGTCGCGCAGTGGGCTACCAAAAACGATTCACGTGTCACCCGAGCTGGCAGCATTATGCGTCGGACTCGCATCGACGAATTGCCGCAGATTTTCAATGTACTGCGTGGTGATATGAGTTTTGTGGGTCCTCGTCCGGAGCGCCCGCAATTTGTCGCCGAGCTGGCCAAGGTCATCCCGTATTACCATGAGCGCCACGCGGTGAAGCCCGGAATAACGGGTTGGGCACAGGTTTGTTACCCCTATGGAGCATCGGTTGAGGATTCATCGCAGAAGCAGGAATTCGACCTGTATTACATAAAGAATCACACGATCTTTCTGGATATGTTGATTCTGTGCCAGACCGCTGAAGTCGTACTTTTTGGCAAAGGCGCCCGCTAGCAGGGGATCTTCCGCTCCCGCAAACGCGATCCTGACGACCCAGAGACGTCAGGAACACCGTGACGACAGCTGATCGAACACTTTATCCCGGCGATTGGCACGACCTTTTGTAATTGCAGGCTGGAAATCCTCAAGCCTTGTACCCACTATGACGTGACACGGGAATAGTTGCGATTTCCAGCGCCAACTTTTATGACTTTCCCCGAGTTTGATGTGATCGTCATCTTCAACCCTGTTTTACGGGTCTACACTTGATTTTCAGGTGATTGGCCAAAGAAAACGGTAAATTTGAAGTTGGGACACTTGCCGACCCGGTTTTGGGGTACGGAAATTGCGATTTCGGGAGACTCGCTGTCACAGCGTCTCCCGGATTCACCATACAATTCAGGGAAATGCACGTCACCTACGTAGGCACAGTTGATGAGTGAGGAAGACAACGATTTTGAAGGCGGCTTGGCGGTTGAGACGGCCAAACCGAAATTAACGAAACCACCACTGTGGAAAGTGGTCCTATTAAATGACGATTACACTCCAATGGAATTTGTGGTGGAAGTCTTGCAAGTGTTTTTCAAACTGGATCAGGAGCAGGCGACTCGCGTGATGCTCCACGTACATCAGAGAGGAAAAGGTGTGTGTGGTGTTTTCACACGGGAAATCGCAGAGACCAAGGTGGCTCAAGTGACGCAGTATGCACGTGAGAGCAAACATCCCTTGCTGTGCGAGATGGAGGAAGCTTGAGACCGAGCGGCCAATGATAGCCAACAGGTTGACTTGAGCACCAGAACGACAGAATGACTAGCTAACGAAGGTAGACGCGGACAACATCGACAATGTTAAGTAAAGAGCTTGAATTTACACTCAACAATGCATTCAAGGAAGCGCGAGCGCGTCGCTTCGAGTTCATGACGGTTGAGCATCTACTACTGGCGCTGATCGATAATCCGACGGCAGCCCAGGTTCTGCGTGCCTGCGGTGGCGATCTTGATAGTTTGAGAGATGAGCTGGACAGTTTCGTCGATGAAAATACGCCGTTGCTTGATGAAAATGACACGCGTGAAACCCAGCCGACGCTCGGTTTTCAGCGTGTACTGCAGCGCGCGGTGTTTCACGTTCAGAGCTCAGGCAAAAAAGAAGTTACGGGTGCAAATGTGCTCGTTGCCATCTTTGGTGAGCAGGATTCGCAAACCGTTTATCTTCTGAACAAGCAGAACATCACACGTCTTGATGTTGTCAATTACATTTCGCACGGTATCGCCAAGAATTCTTCCGACGAGCAAGAGGAAACCGAAGAGGGTGGTGCTGAATACGGTGCCGAAGAAGCTGAAAATGATGCCAAGCCACTGGACAAGTATGCGACTAATCTTAATCAGAAGGCGCAGGCCGGCGAAATTGACCCTTTGATAGGTCGTGATCATGAAGTCGAGCGCGCCTCTCAGGTTCTATGCCGACGCCGCAAAAACAATCCTTTGTTGGTGGGCGAAGCTGGCGTTGGTAAAACGGCTATCGCCGAAGGTCTTGCCAAGAAAATTATTGATGGTGAGGTACCGGAAGTCCTGTCTGAAGCCGTGATTTATTCACTTGATCTAGGCGCACTGGTTGCAGGCACGAAGTACCGTGGCGATTTTGAAAAACGCCTGAAAAGCATTCTGACACAGCTCAAGAAAGAGCCCGGTGCGGTTCTGTTCATCGACGAAATTCACACCATCATTGGTGCTGGAGCTGCGTCTGGCGGTGTCATGGATGCTTCCAACCTGATCAAGCCGATGTTGGCCTCCGGTGAGCTCAAGTGCATTGGCTCAACCACCTATCAGGAATACAGAGGCATCTTCGAGAAAGATCGCGCACTATCCCGCCGATTTCAGAAAATCGATGTGGTCGAACCGTCGGTTGATCAGACATTCGAGATTCTCAAGGGCTTGAAGACGCGCTATGAAGAATTCCATGAGGTCAAGTACTCGACCAATGCGCTGAAAACAGCCGCTGAGTTGTCAGGTCGTTATATCAATGATCGTTTTTTGCCGGACAAGGCAATCGATGTTATTGACGAAGCCGGTGCAAGCCACCGTGTCAAGGGCGCGGCCACCAAAGGGAAGAAACAGATTAACGTCAAGGACATCGAGGCTATCGTAGCCAAGATCGCGCGCATCCCGGAAAAAAGTGTGTCCTCGACTGACATGGACAAGCTTCGAACCTTGGCCCGCGATATGGGTATGTTGGTATTCGGTCAGGATGAAGCCATCGAAACGCTTGGAGCAGCGATCAAGATGTCACGTTCTGGTCTCGGTCCTCAGGACAAGCCGATTGGTAGCTTCATGTTTGCAGGTCCAACCGGGGTCGGTAAAACTGAAGTCACCAAACAGCTTGCCCAGATCATGGGTATCGAGCTGATTCGTTTTGACATGTCTGAATACATGGAGCGTCATACGGTCTCACGTTTGATCGGTGCACCCCCAGGTTATGTTGGTTTTGATCAAGGTGGCTTGTTGACTGATGCGGTTATTCAGTCACCGCATGCGGTCGTTCTTCTGGATGAGATCGAAAAGGCACACCCGGATGTCTTTAACCTGCTGTTGCAGGTCATGGATCACGGAACCTTGACTGACAATAATGGCCGTAAAGCCGATTTCCGCAATATTATTTTGGTCATGACGACCAATGCGGGTGCTGAATCCATCTCACGAACCACGATGGGATTCACTCAGCAGGATCACGCGACCGATGGAATGGAGGCGGTGAATAAAATGTTTACCCCTGAATTCCGCAACAGACTCGATGCCATCATTCAGTTCAAGCCTCTGGACAAGAGCATCATTCTCAATGTGGTTGACAAGTTCATCATAGAACTCGAAGCGCAGCTTGAAGAAAAAAATGTATCCATTGACTTCAGTACCGAAGCGAAGGTCTGGTTGGCCGAGCATGGATTTGATGCTCGAATGGGTGCGCGCCCAATGGCGCGTATCATCAGCGAGAACATCAAAAAGCCACTGGCAGACGAGATCCTGTTCGGCCAGTTGTCAAAAGGTGGACGGGTTCGAGTGATCCTCGACGAGAAAGGCGATATCGATTTCGTCTTTGAGAGCAAAGAGAACAAGGAAGCGACGACCTCGAAAGCCTGAGTGGCTTCGAGGCGTTGGATCAATCAAATGCCATGCTCAAAGGGCGGCCGACTGGCTGCCCTTGACGAAATCACGAACTCAACACAAGTAATTAACGGCTACGGTACGTGATGCGACCTTTGGACAGGTCATAGGGTGTCATCTGTACAGTGACTTTGTCACCGGTCAGAATGCGGATGTAGTGCTTGCGCATCTTGCCAGAGATGTGCGCTGTCACCACATGCCCGTTTTCGAGTTCGACTCGAAACATGGTGTTAGGAAGGGTATCAATAACGGTACCTTCCATTTCTATGGGTTCTTCTTTAGCCATTAATCCTCATTACTTACTCGGTCGCGCCTCAAGGGCTGCTTGGGTGTTGCTGCTACGGTTTAACTGGCGCCATTATCACCATCTGGGCCGTTACCGCAAGTGCCGGGGGCACAGAATATCGGATTCGGCGCAATGGTATACGCTGACGTTCTTTTGATCATGGCGATTGCCGACGGATTATTCAAGATTGGGATCTTTCGTTTGTATCCGTCGCTGCCGGCACCCATAATAGAGAGATGTACGACACTTTGCTTCATAAACCGAAAAACAGCGGCAGATTTGCCTCGCTGATGGAGCTGTATGAGCAGAACTACGTTCTGATTCGACTACTTGCGCCTGAGCTCAAGACGATGGCTGACAGGGAGTTTGTCTCCATCGCTACAGATGCCATGCCGCTGGTGCTTGATCACCTTGTTCACAACCGTTACACAACGACATTCAAGCTAACTTACCAGTTCTCTTCGGGTCAGCGTCACGCTCGAGAGCCAAATCTGGAGATTCGCTTGTACCACGACGCGCGAACTTGTGAGGTCATGAGTGGACTGTTGCCGGGTGGCCGGCATGAAATTCGACGCACCCGTGATCTCGAAGAGGGAAGGCGATTAAATCGATTCCTCAACAAGTGGCTGCGTTTCTGTCTGCGGCAAGGGCACGGTTTTACCGAGGTGTCTCGGGAAACAACACTTCAACCATCCGAAGCGCGTCAGCGGCTTGTCAAATTGCCCTGACAAACGCTGAAACCCGAATAGCTGCAGCGGCTTTCGGCTAGCGCAGGCAATGTCGGTTATAGCTCTTTTGGTAGCGTGCCATGTGCAAAACCGTATTGTCCATGTCGGCTGGCGACAGGCGAACCTTCAATCGACGCTCAAGTGAAACGACTCGCTTTTGCAAATCTTCACAGCGACTCTGCTTGCTGGCTGCCACCGTTATCGTTGTCGAATCCGTATCGTTGCCGGCAACTGTGTCGGCACTCTCAGTCGCTGCAGCGACGCTCGGTTCCGCACGGGTAATCCCTTGCTTGATATTGTTGGCATTCGGCGCATAGCTCAGTCGCTTGGATGCTTCAACTGACACGTCTGCCGGTGCGACGTTCGACAGCGTTGCGCTTTCGGGTTTCGCCTGTTTGACAGGAACCGCTGGCTTCGCCGATGTACTTGCGATACTTGCTGGTGATTTCTTCATGGCGCCGATGCGTTCAAACTCGATACCCGCTGCTGGCGGATTCGGGGAAAAGGTAATTGAGCCATCTGGCTCTACCCACTTGTACAGACCGTCAGCGAACACCGTGCCGGCGGCAAGAACAAGGCTTAAAAGGCTGATTGTGCGAATCATATTGTCAGGTTTTACGCTAGAGTCCAAGGCATGCCAATGCAATCTCAGTGCCGATGAGCCAAGCCGTGCATTACTTGAGTGTAGCTTTCGGTGGCGCCTTGGGTGCCTGTCTTCGCTACGCCATCAATCTGGGGCTCGCCTCGTCGATGGGAAAGCTGCCCGCAGCAACATTGCTGGTGAACGTCCTCGGCAGTTTTATGGCGGGGTTTCTGACCACCTGGTTCCTGCATCGTTCTTTCGGCAATATATCTCTACAGCTTTTCTTGACGGTGGGCTTTCTGGGGGCGTTCACGACGTTTTCAGCTTTTTCGGTCGAGACGATGCGTCTATTCGAGGCTGGTCATCTGGCGTCAGCATTTGCTAACGTTTTACTCAATCTCCTTGCTTGTCTGTTGGCTGTGTTCATTGGGGCAGCCGCTGCGCGTCTCGTGTGAGATACTGGTGTTTCAAGGCCAAGGCTACGGCGTAACCGTCTCTCGAGTAATCAATAACCCGGCATGCTAGATCCAAAATTATTGCGAAATGAACTCAGCGAGGTGGCTGCCCGACTCGCTGTCAGAAACATCACTCTGGATCAGGAGCAGCTCTCGTCGCTTGATGCAAAGCGCAAGGATTTGCAAAAAAAAACCGAGGACTTGCAAGCGACGCGTAATACACGTTCGAAACTTATCGGTCAGGCCAAAGCAAATGGGGAGGATATCGAACCGCTGCTTGCTGAAACCGCTGACCTTGGCAAGCAGCTCGATGCGGCAAAGGCGGAGCTTGAAAAAGTACAAATCTTGCTCGACGCCATCATGCTGGGGTTGCCCAACATCGTGCATGACGATGTGCCACCGGGCAAGGACGAAAGCGACAACGTCGAAATTCGTAAGGTCGGCACACCTCGGGATTTCAACTACGAGCCTCTTGACCATGTTGAGCTTGGCGCGCGTGATGCCGCGCTGGATTTTGAAACTGCCGTCAAACTGACCGGTTCGCGCTTTTCAGTTTTGCGCGGTGATCTGGCCCGACTGCATCGGGCGCTTACTCAGTTCATGCTCGATACCCATACCTTGGAGCATGGTTATACCGAAATCAATGTCCCTTACGTTGTCAATCGCGAGACATTGACTGGAACCGGGCAGTTACCGAAATTCGAGGAAGATCTCTTTCGCCTCGTGTGGGGTGATGAGCAAACCGCACGTGAAGCCGGTGCCGATGGTAACGATTATTACTTGATCCCGACATCCGAGGTGCCGGTGACCAATACCGTGCGTGGCGACATCCTTGATGCGGCCGAGCTACCCATCAAGTACACATGCCATAGCCCGTGTTTTCGCTCTGAAGCCGGATCCTACGGGCGTGACACGCGAGGTTTGATCAGGCAGCACCAGTTCGAGAAAGTCGAGATGGTGCAAATCGTCCATCCCGATGAATCTTTCGCCGCGCTTGATGCGATGACGGAGCATGCCGAGAACATTCTGAAAAAACTTGAATTGCCTTACCGGGTTGTCATTTTATGTGGTGGCGATATTGGCTTTGCGGCTGCCAAGACGCACGATATCGAAGTCTGGCTGCCTGCGCAGAATACCTACCGCGAAATTTCGTCGTGTAGTAATTGCACGGATTTTCAGGCGCGACGAATGCAGGCGCGCTTTCGTAATCCCGCCAGCGGCAAGACTGAACTCGTACACACGCTAAACGGTTCGGGACTCGCGGTCGGTCGTACCTTGATCGCCATCATGGAAAATTATCAACAAGCTGACGGCAGTATCGAAATACCCGCCGCCTTGCAACCTTATCTGGGTGGAGCCCGTAGCATGCTAAACGCGGGAGATTGACACGATGCAGACATTGCCGACGCTTGTGCATTACCTGCTCGGAAATGCCGAGCAGTACTCCAGTCGCGTCGCCATGCGTCACAAGGACCTCGGCATCTGGCGTGAATGGAACTGGGCCGAGGTCTGCAACGAAATCCAGCATTTTTCATTGGGGCTGGCTGAGCTTGGCGTAAATCCAGGCGATCGAGTCGCCATCATTGGTGCCAATCGCCCGAGGCTATACTGGTCGTTTGCGGCCATTCAGGCGCTCGGCGCGATACCGGTGCCGATGTATGCCGATGCGGTGGCTGACGAGATGGTGTTCGTGCTCGAACACGCAGGCGTACGTTTTGCCATCTGTCAGGATCAGGAGCAGATCGACAAGGTGTTGTCGGTGCAGGATCAGTTGCCTGAACTCGACAGCCTTATGTATGACGAGTCGCGCGGGTTGCGGGACTACGACCCAGATACCATCTTCAATATTGATGCCGTGCAAGAACTCGGTGCTCGGGCACTTGAACGTGACCGGCATCGGGCTGTCGCCTGGCGCGAAGGGATCGACAAGATCAATGGCGATGACCTGTGCGTAATACTTTATACATCAGGAACGACGGGTCGTCCAAAGGGCGTCATGCTCTCGCACGACAATCTGATCATCACTTGCATCAATGCCAATGACTTTGACAAGCTTGACTATCGCGAGGAGACCATTGCCTATCTGCCATTGGCGTGGGTGGGTGATCATGTTTTCAGTTATGGGCAGTCGCTAACAGCGGGATACTGCGTTTGCTGTCCCGAGAGTCTGGATACCGTCAATGCCGATCGCAGGGAAATTGCACCAAGCTATTTTTTTGCGCCACCGAGAGTATTTGAATCTGTACTGACAGCGATTACGGTTGCCATGGAAGATGCCAGTCGCCCCAAGCGTGCTCTCTATGATCATTTTTTGAAAGTCGCTACGCGACACGGCGAAGCTGTGCTGAATGGCGAAAGCTTATCCTTCGTGGCACGATGCCATTACCGATTGGGTGAATGGTTCGTCTACGGTCCGTTGAAGAATCGTTTGGGTTTGTCTAAAGTGCGGGTTGCCTACACGGCTGGGGAAGCCATTGGCCCGGATATCTTTCGCTTTTACCGATCTATCGGTATCAACTTGAAACAGTTGTACGGTCAGACTGAAGCGAGTGTTTATATCACAGCACAACCGGACGGCGAGATCGATGCCGATACGGTGGGCAAGCCTTCAACGGGCGTCGAGCTGAAAATCGCCGACTCTGGCGAGGTGCTTTACCGTTCTCCAGGTGTATTCATTGGCTATTACCGAAATGAGGAGGCGACTGCGTCTACCAAGACAGAAGAGGGTTGGGTATACACGGGTGATGCCGGGTTTATCGACGATCGCGGTCATTTGCGCATAATTGATCGCGCGAAAGATGTTGGCAAACTTGATGACGGTAGCCTGTTTCCGCCGAAGTACATCGAGAACAAACTGAAATTCTTTCCCACGATAAAAGAAGCTGTTGCCTTTGGCGACAATCGAGCGTTTGTTACGGCTTTTATCAATATTGACCTTACATCAGTATCAAATTGGGCGGAACGCAACAACATTGTGTATGGCTCCTATCAGGAATTGGCTGATCATCCAGAGGTTTATTCGATGGTTCAGTCGCACATTGAAAAAGTCAATGCCGATCTGGCTGCTGAGCCTCGTGTCTCCGGTGCGCGAATCAGGCGTTTCCTGATCTTGCACAAGGAACTTGATGCCGACGATGGTGAATTGACTCGTACGCAAAAGGTTCGCAGAAAATTTATTAACGATCGATATGATGTACTGATTGAAGCTTTGTATTCGGATCAGGATTCTGCCTTTGTTTCTACTGAAGTTGTTTTCGAAGATGGTCGTAAGGGTACTATCGACGCGACAGTGAACATTCGAACCCTTGACTTGCCAGACACGAATGCCGCGATGAGGATGGCCTCGTGAGTACGAACAATGCTCGTGAAGTCCTGCTTGCTGTCGAGAATGTGTCATTGTCATTTGGCGGTGTAAAAGCGATCACCGATATCTCGTTCGACATAAACGATGGTGAGATCCGAGCGATAATCGGCCCCAACGGCGCCGGCAAGACATCCATGCTCAATGTCATCAATGGTTTTTATCACCCGCAAGAGGGTGTCATAACGTTTCGGGGCAAGCGCCGGCGACGTATGAAGCCGTATGAGGCGGCCGCCTCGGGTATCGCGCGCACATTTCAGAACGTTGCCTTGTTCAAAGGGATGAGCACGCTGGATAACATCATGTCGGGTCGTTCGCTAAAAATGCATCGCGGTTTGTTCTGGCAGATGCTCCATGTTGGACCGGCACGTCGAGAGGAAATCGAGCATCGAAAGCGGGTAGAGGAAATCATCGATTTTCTCGAAATAGCGCATATTCGCAAACAAGCAGTCGGCAAATTACCCTACGGTTTGCAAAAGCGAGTCGAGCTGGGTCGCGCCATGGCTATGGAACCGGATCTTTTGCTGCTGGATGAGCCGATGGCCGGGATGAACCTTGAAGAGAAGGAAGATATGAGCCGTTTCGTTCTCGAATTAAATGCAGAATTTGGTACAACTATCGCGTTAATCGAACACGATATGGGTGTCGTGATGGATCTTGCAGATCGTGTCGTTGTACTAGATTACGGTAAGAAGATTGCCGATGGCAGCCCGCAAGAAGTTCAGGCTAACCAGAATGTCATCGACGCTTATCTAGGCGTGTCACACTGATGGAATTGCTCAAGTCCATATTCATTACACCGTTTGTCGAGATGACAGACTATCCGGATTTTCTCCTGCAGGTCATCTGGGAAGGCTTTGTATCAGGGATATTATATTCATTGATTGCTTTGGGCTTCGTGCTTATTTACAAAGCATCGGGCGTATTCAATTTTGCACAGGGTGTCATGGTCGTATTTGCAGCCTTGGTTCTGACCGGCTTGCATGGTATGGGAGTGCCGACCTGGGCGGCGGTGCTGATGACAATTGCCGTCATGGGTTTGTTGGCAGTATCGATCGAAAAGCTTGTCTTGCGCAAGCTGGTCAATCAGAACGATGCCATTCTATTGATGGCGACCATCGGGCTGACATTGGTTCTCAAGGGGGTTGGTCAACTGGTGTTTGGTGGTGAGTCAAGGCCGATGATCACGAAGGAGCTGAAACTGCCCACGGGCAGTACCGATTGGGAAGTGTTCGATGGCATTGTTATTTTTCAACACATTGATATCGCGGCGGCGCTTATCGCGATCCTGATGGTTGCAGCCTTGGGTATTTTCTTTTCCAAAACGCGTATCGGCCGTGCGCTCAGAGCGGTAGCTGATGATCATCAGGCAGCGTTGTCGGTCGGCATATCCTTGCATCAGATCTGGGCGATTGTCTGGTTTGCCTCGGGTATCGTGGCACTGGTCACCGGCATCATGTGGGGTGCTCGATCCGAGGTGTCTTTCGCACTGGAAATCATTGCGTTAAAAGCGCTCGCCGTATTGATACTCGGTGGATTTACCTCTATTCCCGGCGCCATCGTTGGGGGCCTGATTATCGGCATAGGTGAAAAATTATTTGAAGTGTACTGGGGGAGCATTTTTGGCAGCGGTGTCGAGGCCTGGTTTGCCTATGTGCTGGCACTGATTTTTTTGTTGTTTCGCCCGCAAGGCTTGTTTGGTGAGCGCATTATTGAACGCGTATAGCAGTGAGTACATTTGATGTTCTATCGTGAAGCTGGACAATTCAAGACAAGCTATGCCGCTGATCAGGCTCTGTTGCCAATAGTGCAGGATCGCATTGGCCTTGCCGTCATTCTGGTGATCGCCTTTATCGTCATTCCATTAATGGCGTCGAATTTCATGATCAGTTCGATCATGATTCCCTTTCTGGTTTTTTCCCTCGCGGCCATCGGATTGAATATATTGACTGGTTATGCCGGTCAGCTATCACTGGGAACGGGCGCGTTCATGGGAGTAGGTGCTTATTCCTGCTACAAGCTGGCGACAATATTTCCTGACGTGAATGTGCTTGTTCATATTTTGCTGTCCGGTGTGTTCGCCGCGTTGCTGGGTGTGCTCTTTGGATTGCCGAGCTTGCGCATCAAGGGTTTGTATCTCGCCATAACTACTTTGGCAGCACAGTTTTTTCTCGAATGGTGCTTCATCCGAATCGAGTGGCTTTACAACTACAACGATTCGGGTGCCATTGAAGTACCGCAGCGGATGCTCGCTGGAATCGCCATAACCGGGCCGTCAGCAAGCCCGCTTGCCCGCTATTTTGTCATTCTGGTTACTGTGTCCGTGCTTGCCTTGATTGCGGCGAATGTTCTACGTGGTCGTATCGGGCGTAGCTGGATGATGATTCGCGATATGGATATTGCGGCTGAATTGATCGGGGTACGCCCCTTGATGGCAAAGCTGTCAGCCTTTGCCTTTTCCAGCTATTACTGTGGTGTTGCCGGGGCGCTGATGGTGTTTTGCTGGCTCGGATCGGCAGAGGTTGAAGCCTTTGATATCAATCATTCCTTCCTGGTGCTGTTCATGGTCATTATCGGTGGAATGGGGTCGATCCTCGGATGTTTTCTCGGTGCCGCCTTCATCTGGGCCTTGCCAGCGGTGATTCGATCCCTGCCATCGACTTTCGGGATCGACATGATGGCGGCAACGACGGAACATATCACCAACATCATCATTGGCTTATTGATCATCTTTTTCCTCATCGTGGAACCGCATGGGCTGGCCAGACTCTGGGGAATCGCCAAGGAGAAGCTCAGAACCTGGCCTTTCCCGTATGCCTCGAGTTGAATGATGCGTACAAAACATTGCACGATCAAGAGAAATATGCGAGCGTGATTTGGCAAGTGAACGAGATCGAACCACTGGAGAGTGAATCTAATGTATAAAAAATTAGTATTAACCGTCGCAGCTGGCGTTTTTGCCAGTGGCCTGGGAATGTCATCAGCTTACGCCGAAGACACAATGTACATGCCGTCGATGAGTTATCGAACAGGCCCATTTGCGAGCGGTGGTACACCATTTGCCGATGGCTATGCCGACTACTTCAACATGCTGAATGAGCGTGATGGAGGCATCAACGGGGTCAAGATCGTTGTTGAGGAATGTGAGACGGCTTACAACACACAAAAAGGCGTTGAATGCTATGAAGCGACAAAAGACAAGGGTGCACTTGCCTATAGCCCATTGTCGACGGGTATAACGCTTGCGTTGATCCCCAAAGCACCGGTCGACAAAATTCCGGTGTTTTCGATGGGTTACGGCTTGTCCGCTGCAGCGGCCGGGGAAAAATTTCCATGGACCTTTGTTTATCCGACAACATACTGGAGTCAGCTGTCGTCAATCCTGACGTACATCGATTCCAACGGGGGTATCAAGGGCAAGAAGATTGGCTACATCTACCTTGATATTGGTTACGGCAAAGAACCAATTCCCTTGCTCGACGAACTGGCTGAAACCATGGGTTTCGAAGTCGTCAAGTTTCCGGTGGGCATCAAGGAAATGCAGAACCAATCAGCGCAGTGGCTTAACGTGCGCAAGGAACAGCCGGATTGGATGGTGATGTGGGGCTGGGGTGCCATGAACCCGACTGCAGTAAAGGAAGCGGCGAAAAATCGTTTTCCACTTGATCGCTTCATCGGTAACTGGTGGGCGGGCTCACATAGCGATCTCAAATCGGTAGGTGCCGATGGCAAAGGCTATCTTGCGGCGAATTTCTCCGGTATCGGTCAGGACTTTCAAGCGGTACAAGACATCTTGACGCATGTTGTCGACAAGGGTTTGAGTCGAGTTGCATCACCGGATGATGTCGGTAATGTTTTATACAATCGCGGTATGTTCAATGCGGTTGTGTTGGCCGAGGCCATCCGCGAAGCGCAAGCCAAAACCGGCAAGAAAATCATTGATGGCAGCGATATGCGAGATGGCCTTGAGTCGATCGACCTGACACAGGAACGGCTGACCGAGTTGGGTCTTGAGAATTTTACCGACAGCGTCAAGGGTAGCTGTAGTGATCACGCGGGCGGCGGTTCCATATTCATCCAACAGTGGAATGGCAGCGACTGGGAGCGCACCACCGATCTCATACCACCGATGATTGATGTTGTTCGGCCCAAGCTTGAAGAAGCAGCCGAAACTTATGTGTCGGACAAGCCGGAATGGCAATCGCAGAACTGCGGTTGAGTAACCGCGTAAAACCTGTGTATTGCAAATAATGATGAAGTATATAAAACGGGCCGTACCATCGGCCCGTTTGTCTTTGGAATCCTTAATGGGCAACACGTGATCACGACATGAGTGAAGAGCAGATCGCAACAAATACCAACACCATACTCAGCGTCAACAACATCGAAGTTATCTATGATCACGTCATTCTGGTTTTGAAGGGCGTGTCGCTGACGGTGCCAGAAGGTGGCATCGTGGCCATACTGGGCGCCAATGGTGCGGGCAAGACAACAACCTTGAAAGCGATCTCCAATCTTCTACAAGCCGAGCGTGGTGAGGTAACGAAAGGCAGTATCGAGTTCTACGGTGAGGAAGTACATGGTTTGGCACCAAATGAACTGGTGCGTCGCGGCTGTATCCAGGTCATGGAAGGGCGTCATTGTTTTGGTCACCTGAGTATTGAAGAAAACCTGCTCACAGGTGCGTTTACGCGCAAAGACGGCAAGGCGGCGATCAAGCAAGACATGGAGATGGTTTACCATTATTTTCCGCGTCTCAAGGAACGACGTGCATCGCAGGCGGGTTACACCTCGGGAGGTGAGCAACAGATGTGTGCGATCGGTCGCGCCCTGATGTCAAAGCCATCAATGATCCTGCTCGACGAACCGTCCATGGGGCTAGCACCGCAGCTGGTCGAAGAGATTTTCGAAATCGTTCAGCAATTGAACAAGGACACAGGCGTGTCGTTTTTACTGGCTGAACAGAACACCAATATAGCGCTCCGCTATGCCACCTATGGCTACATCCTCGAATCTGGTCGAGTTGTTCTTGACGGCAGCGGTGATACCTTGCGCGAGAATTCTGATGTCAAGGAGTTCTATCTGGGAACAGGTGGAGAGGGGCGTCGTAGTTTTCGCGATGTCAAACACTACAAACGCCGCAAGCGATGGTTGGCATGAGTTTCTTCGACGATAAGGACACGCTTGACGCGACTGCCCGCGTGAATCAATTGTTTGATGGTTTTAATGACCGTCTAGAGAAGGCAAGAAACAATTGTCCGGGCCTTGCTCGTCATCATGCGGATGTTCTGAACGTGCATATTCACGATAACGAATCCTTGCTTAGCCTGCCAATACTTCGCAAGGCCGATGTCATGCAGGCGCAACAGGCACAGCCACCTTTTGGTGGCTTCGTCAATGTCTCCGCGCTGTCGGGTTCGCGATGGTTCATGTCACCGGGGCCCGTCTGGGAACCCCAACTGACAATGAGTGATCCATGGCAGTGCGCGCGTGCGTTACATGCAGCAGGATTTACGTCGGGCATGCGGGTTCACAATGCTTTTTCCTATCACCTGACGCCGGGAGGTTTCATTCTGGATGAGGGTGCACGTGCATTGGGTTGTATCGTATTTCCTGCCGGTACCGGCAATACGGAAGCGCAGGTTGAAGCGCTTCATCACACCGGGTCAGAAGCCTATGTCGGTACACCGGATTATTTGCAAACCTTGCTGGATCATGCCATTGAGCATTCAGTCGAATTGCCATTGCTGAAACGGGCGATGGTCTCTGGTGGCGCTCTGTTTCCCGCTATGCGTGATAAGTACCTGAGTCAAGGTATCGATGTCATGCAGTGCTATGCCACGGCGGATTTGGGCGTTATCGCTTACGAGACCTCAAGTCATGAGGAACTGAACGCCGGAATGGTGATTAATGAGGGCCTGATTGTGGAGATTGTCATTCCCGGTACAGGAACCCCGGTCAGCCCCGGAGAAGTCGGTGAATTGATCGTGACTCGACTGCACCCGGATTTTCCACTTGTCCGATTCGCCACCGGTGATCTTTCTGCCGAGATCGTCGAGCCCAGCCCATGTGGTCGCAGCCAAAAACGTATCAAGGGCTGGATGGGACGTGCTGATCAACGGGCGAAGATTCGTGGCATGTTTGTCGATCCATTTCAATTGAAGAAACTGGCTGATGCATATTCTGAGTTGCAACGTTGGCGTCTGGTCATTGACCGGGTAGGTGATCGAGATGTCATGAATCTCAAGGTTGTTGCATCTGATGATGGAAATTCATTGCCGGTGGATGCCTTGGAAAAGACACTCAAACAGGTGACGAATCTGTCTGGCACTGTAGAAGTCGTAGCCGAGTTGCCGAATGACGGTGTGGTGATCGATGATCAACGTGACTACAGTCAATAGATATCATTAAGTTTATTACGACTGACTAGCCCATGACTACTGCTGATCTTCCCAATATCGACAAGGATAAAACGCCAGCCTCGATGCGCAGCATCGCAATGCCGGCTGACGCGAATCCAA
This sequence comes from uncultured Granulosicoccus sp., assembly GCA_937924505.1. Next base: position 57,313 of record CALDSR010000008.1, read on the forward strand.
ATGGCGACATTTTCGGTGGCTGGATCTTGTCCCAGATGGATCTGGCGGGTGGCACGCATGCCTTTTTTGTTGCACAGGGGAGAGTTGCCACCGTGGCTGTAACCGGCATGAAGTTTCACAAGCCGGTCAACATTGGCGATGAAGTCAGTTGCTATTGTGCAACCGAGAGCATTGGCAATACGTCGATAAGGGTCCGTGTCGAAACCTGGGTTCGTCGGCGTCACAAGATGGATTCGGAACAAGTCACCGAGGGTCTTTTCACTTTTGTTGCGATCGATGAAAACGGCAAGCCGCGTCCTGTGGAACTCACTGAATGAATGCTGACACCGGTCGTCTGGCAACCATTATAGAGGCCATAACTAACCAGCCATTACCTCCGGTTGATACTTGGCATCCCTCGCGCACAGATGATATCGATATTCGGATTGCCGCCAATGGTGACTGGTTTCATCAGGGTAGCCGTATCAGTCGTGCCCGAATGGTTCGTTTGTTTTCAACCGTATTACGCGCTGATGATGACGGGCATACGTATCTGGTGACACCGCTTGAACGTTTGCGCATCGTCGTTGAAGATGCGCCGTTCATGGCGGTGGGTTTGGAACGCCATGGGGCCGAAGATGATCAGACGCTGATATTCACAACCAATGTGGGTGACCAGGTGATCGCTGATGCGACCCACCCGATCATTGTCGAATACGCCGAGCAGGGCGGCGAACCCTCACCTTACATTGTTGTGCGTAACAAGCTTCGCGCCAAACTCAGTCGGGCGATCTTCTATGACCTCGCCGATCAGGCCATAATGAGTAATGGCGTCGCTGGCGTTTTTTCATGCGGTGTTTTCATGCGTCTCGGTGAGAAATCCGATCATGCTTGAAGTGAAGGAAATTACTGTTTGGCGCGGCGAGCTGCTGCTGCTTGATAGCTTGAGTTTTGATGTAAAAGCCGGCACTGCCTTGCAAGTGCAGGGGGATAACGGTAGCGGCAAAACAACACTGCTTCGAGCATTGGTGGGTGCCTGTGACCTTGATGACGGCGCTGTTTACTGGAATGGACAATCTATCTTGCGGGTTCGAGATGATTTCCATGCAAACCTTCTTTACCTGGGTCACAAGAGCGGTATCAGTGCAAGCCTTAGTCCGCTGGAAAATCTCCTTGCCTTGTGCCCGGAACTGGACGCGGACGATGCGCGGATTATCGAAGCGCTTGATGCGCTCGGCATTGGTGATCGCATGCACTTACCGAGTGAAGCCTTGTCGGCGGGTCAACAGCGTCGCGTTGCGCTGGCACGACTGGCTTTGCAAAAGCGATTGTTGTGGGTCCTTGATGAACCATTGACATCGCTTGATGCCAAAGGCCACGCCTGGGTCAAACGAAACATTGAGCGACACGTCAGTGAAGGTGGGGCGGTCGTCTTTACCACACACCAGGCCATGTCACTAGAGGTTCCGCGCCATGATACTTTGAGTCTGTCCGAGCCGGCAACATGACAGTACCTGTTCGTGATGATGAGTCAGTGGGCATTGCGCCGGTGTTTTCTCGGGTTCTCAGCCGTGAACTCAAGATTGCCTTGCGAGCACGTGGCCAATGGCTGAACCCATTGATTTTTTTCATCATTGTCGTGTCCTTGTTTCCGCTGGGGATCGGGCCAGGCCCCAACACGCTGCAACTGATCGCGCCTGGTATTCTCTGGGTCAGCGCCTTGTTGTCCATGATGTTGTCGCTTGATACCTTGTTTGCGCGAGATTTCCGCGATGGCACACTTGAACAGTACGTGCTTTCCGATCAACCTCTGTCCGTTGTCGCGTTGGCCAAGACGCTCGGGCACTGGCTGCTCAGTGGTTTGCCGCTGGTACTGATCTCACCGCTGCTTGGCCTGTTTCTGCAACTTGAAAGCCAGGCCTATGGGGTTCTGATTGTGTCGCTAGCCATGGGCACCGTCTGTTTGAGCCTGCTTGGCGCGATTGGCGCCGCATTAATCGTCAGCGTGAACCATGGCGGCGTTTTACTGTCTTTACTGGTGTTGCCGCTGACTGCTCCCGTATTGATTTTCGGCAGTAGTGCGGTCGCCGCCGCCGCCGGTGGACAGTCGGCAATGGCCCAATTATCGCTGTTGGCTGCTATGCTATTGGCGTCCTTGTCGCTGGCGCCTTTCGTTGCTGCCATGGCGCTCCGCGTGGGTGTTGCGGCAGGCCGATGAGACATTTCGTCCCAAAAAGATCCTTATATAAATAGACATTCGCCCGTGTTCAAGTGGATTCATCGTTTCGGCTCAGCGCCCTTCATGTACCGCCTAGCCGGTCGACTGGCGCCGTGGCTTGGCATTGTCTGCGCGCTGTTGATGGTCACTGGCTTGTATTTGGGCCTGGTGGTTGCGCCTGCTGACTACGAGCAAGGCGACAGTTATCGCATTATCTTTGTCCATGTTCCCAGTGCCTGGATGTCCATGTTTGTCTATATGGTCATGGCAGTATCGAGTGCCGTGTTTCTTATCTGGCGTCTGAAATTGGCTGATATTGTTGCCGAAGCGGCAGCACCGATTGGTGCTGTCTTCACGGCCATCGCCTTGCTGACCGGTTCCTTCTGGGGTAAGCCGATGTGGGGGACTTGGTGGGTTTGGGACGCGCGTCTGACCTCAGAACTGCTACTGCTGTTTCTGTATCTGGGCTACATTGCCTTGCGGGGTGCACTGGAGCCTGCACAAACTGCCGCACGTGCCAGTGCCATTCTGGCGGTCGTTGGTGTTATCAACATCCCGATCATTCACTATTCAGTCGAGTGGTGGAACACCTTGCACCAACCCGCGACCATTACCAAATTCGACAAGCCATCAATGCATATCAGCATGCTCAGACCACTGCTGATCATGGTAGCGGCCTTCCAACTCCTGTTTTTTTATAATCTGATGGTGCGCATGCGCAGCCTGATTCTGAAACGCGAAGCGCGGACCAGCTGGGTAGCGGAGCTCGCTGGAGCGGAAAAATGACCGGCCTTGGCGAATTTCTGGCCATGGGGGGATATGCCTTTTACGTATGGACTGCATTTGGCCTGAGCTTTTTGCTAATCGGATTCATTCTGATGTGGTCCTCGCATGAACAGAAAAGGGTCAAGCGTGAATCGTTTGCGATCGCGCTTCGCGAACGGGATCGCAAACTGAAACGTGAGCATGAACGTACTGCTACTAAAGATGTAGATCCATCACAGGTGAACCGATGACTCCGAAGCGACGACAACGCCTTATTCTGGTAACACTGATGCTTGCGGGTGTTAGCCTCGCGGTGGTATTCGGTGTCAATGCTTTTCGACAGAACCTGATGCTGTTTCATTCTCCCACTGATGTTGCTGCCGGCAATGTGGATCCTGGCACGCGCTTTCGCGTCGGCGGCATGGTCGTCGATGGCAGTGTCAAACGGGGGGAACAGGATCTTGCCGTGAAATTCCAGGTCAGCGATACTCGGGAAACTGTCACGATCAGTTACAAGGGCATCTTGCCGGATCTGTTTCGCGAAGGGCAGGGGATAGTCGCTCAGGGAAAACTTGATGAGTCCGGCGTTTTTGTCGCCAGTGAAGTATTGGCCAAACACGACGAGAACTACATGCCACCGGAAGTCGCCGAGGCTTTGGAGAAAGCGGGACAAATGCCGGGTACTAGCGCCGTTTACGGCAACACCACGTTGGTTGATCCATGATTCCTGAACTCGGACATTTCGCCATGATTCTGGCGCTAAGTACGGCGCTGGTTCTATCGGTGTTGCCACTGCTTGGTAGTTTTACTGGACATCGCGGTTTCATGGCTTTGGCTAAGCCTGCGGCGAATGTACAGATGTTTCTGTTGATTCTGTCTTATGGCTGTCTGACCTGGGCGTTTATCAGTCATGATTTCAGCGTGGCCTACGTTGCGAGTAACAGCAACACAACCTTACCGCTCATCTACCGAATCTCTGGCGTATGGGGTGGGCACGAGGGGTCGATTCTGCTGTGGTGTCTGATATTGGCTTTATGGATCGGCGCCGTGGCTATTTTCAGCCGCTCATTACCCGAGGTATTGTTGGCGCGTGTACTGTCGGTACTTGGAATGATCAGCACCGGCTTTCTGTTATTTGTCATTTTGACTTCCAACCCGTTCGCACGGCTTGCGAATGTGCCGCTCGATGGTGCCTCACTAAATCCCTTGTTACAGGATCCGGGCATGGCGATACATCCGCCGATGTTGTACATGGGATACGTCGGTTTTTCGGTCGCCTTTGCTTTTGCCATCGCAGCGCTTATCGGTGGAAAGCTCGATGCTGCGACACTGCGCTGGATGCGCCCGTGGACAAACATTGCCTGGATGTTCTTGACCATCGGCATTTCGTTGGGAAGCTTCTGGGCCTACTATGAACTCGGGTGGGGCGGTTGGTGGTTCTGGGACCCGGTTGAAAATGCGTCTTTCATGCCTTGGTTGGTCGGGACTGCGTTACTGCATTCTCTCGCCGCTTCCGAAAAACGCGGTGTATTCAAATCATGGACTGTCTTGCTGGCGGTGATGGCCTTTTCGCTGAGTTTGCTTGGGACTTTTCTGGTTCGTTCCGGTGTCCTGACGTCAGTTCATTCGTTTGCTGCTGATCCGACACGGGGTTTATACATTTTGTTGTTTCTGTTGATCGTGGTTGGCGGTTCCTTGCTGCTCTTTGCCTGTCGCGCCCATCGATTGACCAGTACACAAGGTTACGAATTGGTTTCCCGAGAAAGTGGATTGCTGTTGAACAATCTGCTACTGGTCGTTGCATGCGCCGCCGTCTTGATCGGCACCATGTATCCACTGGTCATCGATGCTTTAGGTTTGGGCAAGCTCTCCGTCGGCGAGCAATGGTTCAATGTGGTTTTCGTTCCATTGATGTTGCCGATCTTGTTGGCAGTCGGGGTCGGTGCCTTGTTGAACTGGAAGCGAGACCGGCTTAAGGGCCGAATCAACAGCTTGGTTGCGCTCGCGGTCGTCAGTGTGATTGGTGGTGCCTTGTTGGCTGCCAGTTTCAGTGATTACAAAATTACCGCGGCGGCCTCCATCGCTCTGACCCTGTGGATTGCATTGACGACGTTGTACGGCGTCTACTATCGTTTGCGTAACAAGCGGCTTCGCTTGTCGTCAATCACCCATACGCCAGCCGCTTTCTGGGGCATGTCAATTGCTCATGCAGGACTTGCCATGTTTACCTTGGGCGTCGCACTGACATCGATCTATACCAAAGAAGAAACGGTTCGTATGAGTGCGGGTGTTGAACATCAGGTTGGTGACTACAACTTTCGTTTTAATTCGGTAGAAGAAGTTCGTGGCCCCAATTACAGCGCCGCGCAGGCAAATCTGAGCTTCACCGATCTGCACGGTGGAGAACAAGGTACTGTGATCGCCGAAAAGCGAGTCTACGATGTGCGACGAGAGAACATGACTGAAGCCGGTATTGACGGGAATATGTCACGCGACCTTTTTATAGCTCTGGGCGAACATCTGGGTGAGGGTGCCTGGAGTGTACGACTGCAGGTAAAACCTTACATTCGCTGGATCTGGCTGGGCACTGTATTCATGGGGCTGGGTGGAATACTGGCGGCGTCTGATCGCCGCTACCGAAAGCTCGCTGTAGTGCATGATAAAAAACCGGCGACTGGCGCCGCGACGGCAGTTCCGGCAACTTCGCAATGAAACCGCGCCTGCTGACTTTTCTGCCGTTTGTCGCGTTCATTGCGCTTGCAGTATTTTTGTGGCGAGGCCTGCAGCTTGACCCGTCGCATCTGCCATCGCCACTGATTGACAAAGAGGCACCTGTTATCAGTGTGGCGACGTTGCCGAAATCTGATGCTCCTTTTACGAATGACTCAATGGCAGGTAAAGTTTGGGTGTTTAATGTCTGGGCCAGTTGGTGTGTGTCCTGTATTCAAGAGCACCCACTGCTTGTGGGTTTGTCAGAAAATTTTGACGTGCCTATTGTTGGACTCAACTACAAGGACACGCCGGCAGATGCATCAGCCTGGCTTGATCGCTTCGGCAATCCTTATGCCGTGGTACTTGATGATCGTGATGGTTCTGTCGGTATCGACTGGGGTGTGTACGGTGTTCCTGAAACGTTCGTTATTGATCACCTTGGCCGTGTCAGGTACAAGCACGTTGGAGCGCTTGATAGTGAGGATATACAGGACACCTTGATTCCGGTTGTCCAGGAACTGCAGGCGAAAATGTTATGAAAATTGATAGCGTGAAACTGTCGACATTTTTTTTATTTGTACCTGCGCTCGTTTTGTTGGCATCGACGAATTCACGCGCCGCTGAAACAATAGAGACATTCAATACCCCTGAACAGGCGACGCTTTACCATTTGTTGTTGCGTGAGTATCGTTGCCTCAAATGCCAGAACCAGAACCTTGCTGATTCAAATGCCGATCTTGCCGGCGATCTGCGTCGCGAAATTCGCTCGCAAATCCTGGCAGGCAACAGCCAGGCTGAGATTGATGAGTATCTGGTTGCTCGTTATGGGGAGTTCGTCTTGTATCGACCGCGTTTTTCCAGCAAAACGCTGGTCCTGTGGATTCTACCGTTCGCCCTGTTTGTAGGAGCCATGGCCGGTCTGGTCATCAGCGGCAGGCGCCGGCGAAATCGTCCTTTTGAGTCTGAGGTGCCGAATAATCTGGAGGCGGGTCAACTCGAGGCCGCAAAGCGCTATCTCGAAAATCCTTGAAGTTCCTCGCCTTGATGATTGATATTATGATTTAGGCGCCAAAGCACTGACCCGCGCACAAAAACAAATGTGTCTCAACGTCGTTAAGTGTAAATTGTTGCCAACTTTCATTCGATGACATAACATTGACGTGGTAGTTTACACCCATGGAAAGGGAGCCGTGATGGCCCTTCACAACTAACACGTTAACCAAGGTCATGACCATTTCCGAAACTTTGAGCGCGCACGTCACTCTCGATTCACTCAGCACTGACGAGTTTTTACAGGTCGTTGGTCAACGGGTCCGATTTCATCGCACAGCCAAACGCATGTCTCGCAAGCGGCTGGCCGAAACATCCGGTGTCTCGGAACGTTACCTCGCCCAGCTCGAAGCCGGGCAGGGCAATATGTCTATTGCCTTGTTAAGGAAAGTGACTGCAGCAATCGGTCTGTCGTTGGGAGCCTTGATGGCTGACGAAGCGCCAGCCGAGTTACCCATTGCTGAAGAGGCTTGAAGAAAGCCTGACTGAAGCCTGAGTTGCTTGACTCAGAAACTCATGATGATATTGGTTCGCGCAGAACCTTTTGCACCAACAGCCTGACGCTCATCATCGGTATTGAATTGATGGATGACAATACCGGGCCGGTAAGTCGCCCACGGATCCTTGTCTTCATTGTCCTTGCTATATCGCACATAGTCGTTCATCGCGATAAGACGTGGCATGCCGACCTGACCCGATACCTCACGGTAGTATCGATCAACCTGTTCAAAATCATCATCGGTCTGGAATACCACAATCTTCAAACCATTCTCGCCACCGACACGGTATTTCGAACCATTCGGGTACACCGGGTAAGGTATTTCGCTGGCGCCAATAACAGCCGATAGACTATCGTCATCGCCCGTCATGTCAGGCAGAACATCGGTTTCAGCGGAACTTGCGGCGTTGGCAATGGGTTCAACCGCACCCTTGAGCTTGTCGGCAGGGTCATCACCACAGGCCACTAGCGTCAACAGTGCCATGGCGGACACGGAGTACGTCAGTATGCGAGGCGCTTTCATGCGAATTCCTTATTAAGTTCATTATTACTTGAAATAGAGAATAGACCACGTGAATAATCTTGCTAGGCGATGATGTCAGGCAGCGTCGTTAACTTATGTCCTTGCGCCTGCAGTGCTTGTAGAAGCGCTTTGGCCGTATCCACGGCGTGAGCATTGTCGCCATGGACGCAGATGCTGTGAAACGGAGTCGCCAGCACCTTGCCGGATGTCGAGACGATGCCGCCCGCGTCGATCATCTTGCGTACATGAGTAATGCAGGCCTCACTGCTATCGATGACTGCTCCCGGGACACGCCTTGACACCAGGCTGCCGGCGTCGGTATACGCCCGGTCGGCAAAGATTTCCAGAGCGACACGCAGTCCGCTAGACTCACCAGCGCGGGCCAGCTCGGACAGAACCGGTGCAAGCAGGATCAGATCCGGGTCAAAAGCTCGTATCGCCTCACAGATGGTTGTGGACATCTTATCGTCTTCGCAAGCCATATTATTCAGTGCGCCATGCGGCTTGACGTGTGTCATTCGAGCCCCTGCTGCCGTGCACATGCCACCGAGAGCGGCGAGCTGATACAACACTGCCGCGTGCAGTTCATCGGGTGTCATCTGCATCTGTCGTCGACCAAAACCTTGCAGGTCAGGAAATCCCGGATGAGCACCAATACTGACACCTTGGCGCTGTGCCGCCTGGATCGTTGCGCGCATGACGAGTGGATCACCCGCATGAAACCCGCAGGCGACATTGGCTGAGTTGACGATACCGAGCAGGCGTTCATCGTCACCCATTGGCCAGGGGCCGAATGATTCACCCAGGTCAGCGTTCAGATTCAGATTCATGTTGCCTCGTCAAGTTGGTGGGTTCGTTTGTAGGGTTCAGCCGGAACCGTCAGTTACGCCGTCGATAAGATTGTGTGATAACAAACTCATCGTATCGATTGGGTGCCTTATGATTTTTAGTGAAGACAACGCTTTTTGCACCTCGGCCCGGTAATTTCTGGTCAGTTGTACGGCTTCTGACGCCGAGACCTGCTTGAACCTGAATAGCGTGCCTGGTCGTGCCAATGCGAGTACTGACAAGTCCAGACTCGCCACGGTCGCAATCTTCGGATAGCCGCCAGCGGTATGGGCATCGGCAAGCAGTACGATTGGTTGCCCATTGCCAGGGACCTGAACTGAGCCGGGCAGGATCGCATCAGACACGATGTCGCGAGCTGCAGTATTCAAATGTTCGATGATGGGGCCTTGCAGACGTGAACCCATTCGATCAGCGTCTGTTGTCAGTGCATACTCAGCGGAGAAAAAAACCTGCAAGCCCTGTTTTGAAAAGTGATGGTCCTGGGGACCGGCTACGGCGTGAAGCTCGCCGCTGGCAAGACCGGGAATCGATAGTTTGTCTGCGACAAGGAGAGGGCCTGTTGTGTCTGACACGGCAAGTTTGTCACCTGGTTTCAGAGCGCGACCTTTTATTCCACCCAGTCCGGCTTTGATATACGTTGCAGAGCTACCAAGTTGTTTTGTAGCGTCCAAGCCATTCATTGCGAGAATGGCGAGACGCAAATCTCCGGTGCTTTTGATAATCAGTGTTGTACCAACGCTAACGTCATAGCTTTGAAAAGGCAGACACGGCGTCACCGTGTCGTTGCTGACAAGTGATAGTGTAGCGCTGTCATCTGCCGCCACTGCGATTCGAGTTGTCTGCTGGAAAACGCCTTTAAAACCGCCTTCGAAACATTCGACAACGGTATTGTTGGTTTCATTGCCGACAAGCGCGTTGGCCAGCATTTGCCAGGGCGGCACCATGACGCCAGACCACGGTATACCGAGGTGTCGCATGCCGGTGCGCCCTTTATCCTGCAGTGTGCTCAGCAAGCCTGGCTGAAGAATTTCAAACATCGGCACGCAGTTCGTCAAAACGTATCTCACCGGCTGCACGGGCATCCATCAGTTGCTCGTACTGCTTGATATCAATCGCATCGAAACTGACGTTATCGCCTGCACGTAATAGCGCCGGTGGCTGCTCGTGCCCAGAAAAAAGCGGTGTTGGACAGCGCCCGATCACATGCCAACCACCCGGGCTTTCCCACGGGTAAATACCGGTTAGTTGGTTGGCGATGGCGACGCTCCCCGCGGGTACACGTAAACGCGGCTCGCTTCGACGAGGCAATTTCAAGGCGTCATTGATATCGCCCATAAACGCATAGCCGGGTTGAAAGCCCAGCATGTAGACGACGTAAACTTTATCAAGATGGGTATTGATGACCGACCCTTCATCCATGTCACAGGCCTTGGCAACCTCAAGGAGATCGGGCCCAAATTCATCGCCGTAGCAAACAGGAAGCTTCCAGTGTCTTGTTTCTTGATCGTGACTGGCGTTGGCGTTGACTGCCAATGCCGCGATCTCGTGACTGAGTTTCTCAGGCGTGGTGATGCCAGGGTCCAGTATCACCGCCAGTGATCGAAAGGTCGGTACTGTTTCAAGCAAACCGTGGAGCTGGTTATCAGCAAACGCTTTTTGAATGGCCGTGTCGAGGTTTGTAACCTTGCTCAGGATCTCGAGGTCGATCGTGTCACCAAACTCTATGACGAAGCCCGTGTCACCGGCTGAGCGAATAGTCCAGGCAGCGGGATTGTTATAGACTGACATGAACGATCAAAAGCTGCCTTGTCAGAAGACAAACAGGTGATGTGGATTGTTTTCCAGCACACGTTGCAAGGCACGGAAATGCTTTTCGGCAAACTCGGGCATGTCCGCCATGATTTGTCTTGCGGTCAGTGCGACCGTTTCATCGTCGATCAATTTGAGTGCTGCACCGGTCTGCAGCGCAAAGACGTGTTGCCGACAAGCCCGCTCGAGATAATAGAGATCGTCAAAGGCCGTCGCGACGCTCGGTCCACCGACGACGACGCCATGATTGGCGAGGAAGATCACATCGATCTCCTGTGCCTTGGCGGCTTTAGCGGCGATTCGTTCGCCTTCTGATTCATCGTGAGCAAGACCACCGAAACTGCGCTCATAGGTCATACGGCCGTGAAAACGGACGGCGGTTTGATGGGCCATGGTCAGGGTGGCTGCCTTGTCCTCCAGCATGGTCATTGCCGTCGCGTACGGCATATGGGTATGAAACAGGGCCTTGTGGCGAGGGTTGGCTCGATGCCCGGCAACATGAATGAACCGGGCGGTATCCTCAACTTCGCCATCACCTTCCAGAATAGTCCCGTCGCCATCGATCATAAGCAGCGAATCAGCCTGAATCTCTGACCAGTGAACCCCATAAGGGTTGATCAAAAAACGTTCGTCATCAGTGTCCAGACGCACAGAAAAATGATTACAGATGCCTTCATGAAATCCGTAGCGTTCGGCTAGCCGCATGGCCAATGCCAGGTCATGGCGATCCTGATGCGTGGCGCTGAGCGATTGATTGTCGGTGTGGGACGCCGTTGAACTGGCGGATGCAGGAGTCATGGATGAGCCTTGGTCATAACCGTATGGGTTTTACCCACATGATACCGAGTAAGGCTGATCGAGTGAACTCGTCAGCGGGAAGGAGGTTTTTCAGGCTTACTGCCAGCTCGAACCTGTCTGGCTGGCTGCGCACAGGGCCTTTGGTTCCCGTGCGCTGCCATTTATGCTGGAACAGCGTCAGGCTGTTGCGACTTCTCGTGTGTCTTCTTCGACGTCCGCACCGGCGGTAGTGGTTTCAATATCGGCGAGGAGTTTGGCGTTGGCAACGGGTGCTGCATCATCGCCTTCGATTTTTTCTTCTGCGCCGTCGGCCCATTCGCGCAATTCTCGATACGAAGCCAACAGGCTCGCCGCGTGCTCTTTGAGCTCGCCAAGCGTTTCCAGCTCTTCCTTTTGCGTCTTGTTTTCCTTTTTCAGCTTGCGATTGGCATCTTCTGCTGTCTTGCGAGCATTGCCTTCGTCAAGCTTTTGTTTTTTCAGCGTTTTGAGCTTTTTCAGGATGTTTTCTGGCGTATCTGCCAGCGCTGAGTTGATGGCTTTGAGTTCCTTCTGCTTTTCTTCCACCTGTCGTTTGGCTTTCTGCAATGCATCAGCATTGTCCTTTCGGCCAGTGATCAGTGCCTGTTCGGCCGCTTCTTTGGCCTTTACCGCTTCATCACGCTGATTTTCAGCATCCTGACGTAATTTCTCGGTTTTCTTGACTTCCGCCTGCATGATGCCGATCTCTTCGGATGCACGATTGCGGGAAGCGGCCATGTCAGCGTCAGCGTCATTGGCACGTTTGACGGCTGTTTCTAGCGCACTTCGGAGTTCTTCGGCAGTGAAATCGTCCTTCAATTTCAAAACAGTAGCCGCTTCATTCATCAGCACCTGCTTGCCGATGGCCAGGTCTTTCCAGATTCTTAATTGCTGTTCGTTATCGGTTTGACTCAACGTAATAATCTCTTGAACGAAAAAATCGACACTATTTAAGTACAGTGTCTGAGGACTAAAGGATGTTTTGTAGGTGTTACTTCTTGCTATTCAGCTTTAAAAAGCACATATCAAAGTAGGGTGGTTACCACACTCCAGTTACTGATTCGCCAGCTGATTCAACCTTTGCTATGGAACAAACGCCATTACCAAGGGTTGGAGAATAGTCAGCAAAAAAGCCTTCATGGACACACTTGGTGGACAAATTCTACGATTAAACCTTGATATGAACCGGATAAAGGACTTGATTAGCCCTAAACTAGTAGCGTTTGCAATGTACTACTTGCTGCAACTCCCAAGTATACCGTGTTTTTCCCTCACATACAGCCCTGCGGCCTAGCTTCCTCCACTGCATTTACGCTTTGTGACATTCAGGACATTTTTCAAAGAAAATCTCAGGTGGCTCGCCGGGGGTGCCCTGTTGACCTTTTTCTCCAGTGTCGGACAGACATTCTTCATCGCAAGCTTTGCAGGAGAGATTCGTGACGAATTTTCCCTGTCCCATGGTGGCTTTGGTTTTATCTACATGCTGGCAACCTTGGCGAGTGCGGCTACTCTGGTGATCATCGGGCCGGTCGTGGATCGTTATCGCGTAGCCCCTGTCGCGCTCGCCGTGATCGGATCTTTAGCGCTCGCCGCGTTGATCATGGCCTCTGCCAGCACGGTCGCGATGCTGTTGATCGCGATTTATCTGCTGCGCCTGTCGGGTCAGGGGATGATGTCGCATGTGGCGATGACCGCGATGGGGCGCTGGTACGCAGCCGAACGAGGACGAGCCGTATCGGTGGCAACCACAGGTCATCAATTGGGTGAGGGTATTTTGCCGGCCGCGGTAGTTCTGATGCTGGCGTTCGGACATTGGCGAAATGCCTGGCTAATTGCCGCGGTCATATTAGTCGTTTTAGCGATGCCGTTAGCGTGGTTGCTTTTATCGGTGCCGCGACGCCCGGCGGGGTCGCAACAGCCCTCATTGGAAACCGGCGTGCAATGGACGCGTCGACAGGCCATGTCTGACTATCCGTTCTGGATTGTTTGCTGCGGTGTGCTTGCACCGTCATTCATTGGCACTTCGGTCTTTTTTCATCAAGTGCATCTGGGTGCCATGAAATCGATTGCTCCTGAGACTATCGCTGTGTCATTCACGATCATGTCGATCACCACCGTTACCGTAGGGTTGATTTCAGGGCATCTTGTTGACCGCTTTAGTGCAAGGCGTATGTTGCCGTTCTTTTTGTTTCCGCTGAGCCTGGGTTGTCTCGTACTTTCGTATGGTCAGCACAGTTTGACGATGGTTGCCTTCATGTTCTTGTTGGGCATGTCTTATGGTGTATCCAATGCCGTGTTTGGCGCTATCTGGCCGGAGGTTTACGGTATCCGGCACTTGGGGTCGATCAGGGCGGTCACGACGGCTGCGATGGTTTTTGCGTCAGCACTCGGTCCGGGCTTGACCGGATGGTTGATCGATATTGGTATTTCTTTCGAGCGCCAATTGCTCGTTATGAGCGTTTATTGCCTGTTGAGCATGCTGGCACTTTTTTTAGCCGTTCGGCAACTGGATCTTCGCTTGTCCCCGATTCGCTAAAGTAGCGCGTTCTGAGCGGCATACAAAAAAGCTGTTACTGTCACGATCGACAACAGCGTCGACACAACCACAGCACTTGATGCTCGTTCTTCCCAAACACCATATTGTTGGGCCAGAACAAACACATTGGTTGCAGTTGGCAGTGTCGCCAGCAGCACGGCTGAATAGAGCCAGACATCATTGAGCCCCGGTAAGCCGCGTAATAACAGATACACGATCAAAGGATGAATCAACAATTTGATCGGTACCAGATAGGCCAGGTCAAGCGGTATGCGTTTGAGTGGACGCAATGCCGCGGTTACACCCATCGCGAACAGGGCGCATGGCGCAGCCGCACCTGAGAGCGTGGTCAACAATTGGTTGACAGGTGTTGGTGGCTGATACGAAAACAACGCAGCGCTTATACCGGCGATTGTTGCCAGAATAAACGGGTGTGAAAATATTTTTTTTATGATCTCACCAAACAGTTTGAGTGGCGAAGCGGGCCGTTCGTCACCGAGCGCCATCAGCAGCGGCGCCATGGTGAAGTGCAGGGAGTTGTCCAGACAGAACACCAGTGCGACCGGAATACCCGCTTCCGGGCCAAACGCGGCGATCGCCAGTGGCGGGCCCAGGTAGCCGATATTGCCATAGGCACCGGCGTATCCCATGATTGTCGCTTCCTTGATGCGTCCCGGTCCGAACTTGTACGCCAGTGCAAAACTCAACACATACACAATGAAGGTGCCAAGCGTGGTGCGGACCAGAAAACTGGCATCGGGCAAATCGTCCAAAGGTGCTTGGGCGAGTAATAGATAGATCAACGCCGGCAAAGCGATATAGATGATGAAGAAATTCAGCCAGGCAAGTCCTTCGATCGGCAGCTTGACCAGGCGCGCGGCCAGATACCCTATGGCGATAAGACCAAATAGCGGTAAAACAAGGCCGAGAACCTCAAGCATCGAATCAGCGCGGTGACACGACCTTGCCGGGATTGAGAATATTGTCGGGATCCAAGGCGCGCTTCAAGGATGACATGATCTCGACCTCGTCAGCATTTCTCGACAATGAGAGGTAAGGCTTCTTCTTAAGACCGATGCCATGCTCGGCGGATATTGATCCGCCCAGCGCACTGAGTGGCGCATAGACAATGTTGTTGCTAAGGCTGAGCCACTCATCGCCAAGTGCGTGATTGTAGTCAGCAGTCTTGGCCGGCGAAATAACCAAATGCAGATTGCCATCGGCCAAGTGACCATAAGCATAAAATTGAACACCATTCCACTGCTCATTCAGCCTTGCCTCAACCTCCTGCAGATAGGTTTGCATGCTCATTATCGGCAGGCTGATGTCGTAGACAAAGACCGGGTCGAAGCGTCTTCTGATATCGACATTTTCACGTATGTGCCAGATGGACTGTCGTTCCTTTTCTGATTGGGGAACTGCTGCATCCACGATCAATTTGTTCGTGAATGCTGATTCAAGTGCATTCTGAAACTGTGTCGTGATGAGCTCGAGCTCGGAGCCTTTTGATTCGACGATGGCATAGATCGGGTAGTTGTTATCGAACGGTGAGCTGACATTGCCGTCAATAGTGGTATCGGTGTTCAAATCGAAAAACGATTGCCAGATGATTTCGAAGGCGTCGAGCGTTCCATTGAGAGAATTGTCCATATGACGCAGAAATGCCGGCACAGTATCGTACTTGTCAAACGCAACCAGTGCTGTCGCGACTGCCGGCGTTGCTGCTCGCAGGCGCAAGACCGCGCGCGTGATGATGCCAAGCGTGCCTTCACTACCGATGAACAATTGCTTTAAATCGTACCCAGCGTTGTTCTTCATCATGCGGTTCATCGATGACATGATGCTGCCATCCGCCAGCACGACTTCAAGGCCTAGCACCTGCTCACGCATCATGCCGTAACGTAGTACTGACAAGCCACCTGCATTTGTTGACATGTTGCCACCTATGGTGCACGAACCTCGTGCGCCAAGATCCAGTCCAAATTGCAGACCCGCAGTCGCGGCAGCCTCTTGCACCGATTGCAACACGGCACCTGCCTGCACAGTGATCGTTCTGCCATCAACATCGATAGACTGAATGTCACGCTGACGTTCCATTGACAGTACGATTTCCTTATCATTACTGGTGTGACCTTCAACCAATCCGGTTAATCCACCATGGGTAACGACTGCCTGTCCGGCACGGTGGCAGATGCGCATGACCGCTGACGTCTCATCAGTATTGGCTGGACGCACAATAGCGAGAGCCGCCATCGGTGTGGCATCCCAATAGTGTGATGCGCGGCTTGTCACCGCGTCATCAGTCAATACATGTGCCTCACCAACCACCGCGCGTATCTCATCTAACAGTGAATGACTTTTGACTGTTGGTACGGTTTGCATTACGAATATCCGATTGCTTACGTGAATGCCTGCAAACCCGTCTGGCAACGTCCGAGTATCAAGGCGTGAATATCGTGAGTACCTTCATAGGTATTCACGGCTTCCAGATTCATGACATGACGCATTACATGATACTCATCGGAAATGCCATTGCCACCGAGCATGTCGCGGGCTTCTCGCGCCATCGCCAAAGCCTTGCCGGCGTTGTTGCGTTTCATCAGTGATATCAGTTCTGCCGACGCAGTGCCTTCGTCCATAAGGCGACCCAGTCGCAAGGACCCTTGCAAGCCGAGGGTAATTTCCGTTTGCATGTCGGCCAGCTTTTTTTGAATCAACTGATTGGCGGCAAGTGGTTTGCCAAACTGTTTACGATCAAGGGTATAGCTTCGAGCCTGGTGCCAACAGGCTTCTGCAGCGCCTATAGCGCCCCAACTGATGCCATAGCGTGCGCGGTTAAGACAACCGAAGGGGCCAGCCAGTCCTTGTGCGTTTGGCAGTAGTTGGTCTTCCGAGATATCCACATCCTGTAACTGGATCATGCCGGTTATTGACGCACGTAAGGAGAACTTGCCATCGATCTTTGGTGTGTCCAATCCTTTCGTGCCACGATCAACCAGAAAACCCTTGATCTTTCCATCGTGCGCATCGGACTTGGCCCAAATGACGCAGACGTCGGCGATGGGGGAGTTGGTAATCCAGTTTTTGGCGCCATTGAGTCGGTAGCCACCATCGATTTTCGTTGCCCGGGTGATCATTGATGAGGGATCAGAGCCATGGTCTGGTTCGGTCAGTCCGAAACAACCTATCCATTCGCCGCTGGCAAGTTTTGGCAGATAGTGGCGACGTTGCGCGTCGCTGCCATAGGCAAAAATCGGATGCATGACGAGCGAGGACTGCACCGACATGGCCGATCGATAGCCTGAATCCACGCGCTCGACCTCGCGGGCGACAAGTCCGTAGCTGACATAAGAGCTGCCAGCGCAATCGTATTCTTCGGGAATGGTCATGCCGAGCAGGCCGAGTTCCCCGAATTCGTTCATGATTTCGCGATCGAACTGCTCATGCCGATTCGCCATGACGGCGCGCGGCAACAGCCGATTCTGGCAATAGTCATGGGCTGTGTCCCGGATCAGGCGTTCCTCACTACTCAACTGCTGGTCAAGTAAAGCAATATCTTGCCAGTCTGGGCTGGCGGGCTTGGCGCGTGCCGATTCGGGGGTAGCTGTGTGGACGATTGCGGAGTCTGAAGGCATGGTGGACATCAAGCGCGGTAAAAATATGGATTGAGCCGCCATTGTAACTGGCTTGCTAGTTGCAGATTGCAGGTCAGAACACTGTCCGGACACTTGCATGGCTGTTGAATCTCCGTTTCGCAGGAAAAGCGCCTCTATGGCCTTGTCTGATCCGGCGCCGACCTCAGACTCGTCTGCGGTACTGAGCGACGCGGTGCTACGGGCGATCCTCAGTGATACGAGTGCTGACGCCGTTGCCGTGGCGCTGGTTAATCAATTGGTGGGGCAATTCCCGGTGCGACGAGTATCTCTGGGTATCCGCCAGTCCGGTTCGACCGTATTGATGGCGGTTTCCGATCAGATGAAGCTTGATAAGCGACGCTCATTGCCACGACTGATAACGGCTGCGCTTTCCGAGACGCTCGATTTCGCTGTGCCGATTGAGTTCATTGGTGTCCACGAGACTGACACCACGACGGAAAAAAATATGACGCATCCGGCCCATGCAAAGCTGGTCGAGACGTTCAGTGGTAACCGTTTGTTGAGTTTTTCGGTCGAGGCGAAACATCATCGTTATGCGTTTTTACTGGAATACCAAAACGATGCATTGCCTGGCTCTGATCTTTCTGATCGGATGCCCGAGCTCGTCAAGCCGTCGATTGCTGCGCTTGATTTATTGGTAAATCAGGAACAGTCTTTTCTACAAACCATTCGCCAACGCAGCGGGCGGTTTTTTCACACACTGTCGCGTGGAGCCTTGTCGACTGGGCAAAGTCTGGCAGTTGTCGCCTTGACACTGCTCGCCGTGAGCTGTGTCTTTCCAGTGACTGCCAAGGTCACGAGCCGAGCATCAATCGTCGCCGCCGACAGTCAGCTTATCGTTGCGCCACAAAACGGATTTGTTCAGTCCGCCACGCTGCGTGCAGGGGACTTGGTCAAGTCGGGTGAGCTGTTGGCGACCTTGGATAATCGAGATTTACGTTTGAACGCTGACAAGTGGCAGAGTGAAGCGCAGCAAAACAAGCAAGCGCAAGCGCAAGCACTGGCCAGCAGGGATCGTATCGAGTTGGGACGCTTGCGTGCTGATATGGCTCGCATTGATGCGGAAATTGCCTTGGTTGATCGACAGTTGCAGCGCGCCGAGTTGCGTGCGCCGTTCGATGGTGTCATCACAGAAGGTGACTTGTCGCAGTCCCTGGGTGCAGCGGTTGAACAAGGTGAAATACTATTTATTGTTGCCAGAACGGCCGACTACCGCCTGGAGCTGGATGTAAATGAACATGACGTTGCGTTGGTTAATCCAGGTCAGACGTTAGGTTTACGCCTTTCTTCGGCTCCCGGCACAGCGCTTGATGCGACCATTGAAGAGTTGTTGCCGGTCGCCCAGAGCGAGGCTGGTGTCAGTACGTTTCGCGTGCAAGCCGAGCTTGCCAGTCCGCCCGCATTTTTGCGTCCCGGTATGGAAGGCATCGCCAAGATTGATGTCGGCAGGCGTCCGGCGATAGATGTCTACACCAGAAAACTGCGCAATGGTCTGCGTCTGTGGGCCTGGAAGCTGGGGGTGCTGTGATCTCATTATGGCAACGTGTTGCGGAGCTTAAACCAGTAACGCTCGACACGATGGAATCCAACGCCCGCGAGATTCGGGGCAGTCTTTGGTATGTCGCTGGAAATTCCTTGACGGGTGACAAGGTACGTTTGAATCCGCAAATGCATGCTTGCATGCAAAGGCTTGATGGGACACAAACCATGGCGGCTGTCTGCCAGGCCGAAATCCCGGATGCCTCTGAGGCTGAGCAGCATGCATTGGCGAGTGCTGTCATTACCTTGTCAAACGCCGGGATGATTCGTTTGAACGCATCCAACGATATTGAACGCTTGATCAGTGGCGCCAGAATGGCGAAGGTCAGGAAGCGTTCCGAACGCTGGTTTAATCCTCTTGCATTGCGGTTTGCGATTATCAATCCAGATGCCTGGGTGTCACGCGCTTTGCCTTGGCTACAGTGGTTGCTGACGCGTCGCAGTTTGCTCGTTTTTCTTGTGCTGGTCTTATCGTCAATGCTTCTTGCCATCGCGTATGCGGCGTCGCTCAGCGCTGAATTTTCCCGCGTGCAACAATCGCCGGGGCACTGGTGGATGTATTTACTGTTGTATCCGATCATCAAGTTCGGACATGAACTCGCACATGCACTTGCCATCAAGCGTTTTGGCGGGAATGTCCATGAGGCGGGCTTCTCGATACTGGTTCTGATGCCGGTTCCCTTCGTCGATGCGACGGATGCATGGATGTTTGACAAACGCGGAGAGCGGCTCATTGTCAGTGCCGCCGGGATCGCGTTTGAGGCGGTGCTCGCATCATTGATGTTATTGATATGGTTGATCGTCGAACCTGGACTTATCCGCGATATCGCCTTTGCTACAATCATTATCAGCTTGGTTTCGATTCTGTTGTTCAACGCCAATCCATTGCTCCGTTTCGATGGTTACTACATTCTGCAGGACGCGATCGACATACCCAATCTCGCGACTCGCTCCAATCAATATCTGAAATATCTGTGCAAGCATTACTTGTTCAAAATTGATCAGATCGAGTCGCCGGTAACGGCACTGCGAGAACGTCGTTGGTTCGCTGGATACGGTGTTTTGGCCATTATTTATCGTTGGTTTGTCACGGCGGTAATTTGCATGTTCCTCTACAACACCCTGCCGTTGATTGGCTTTTTTCTAAGTGCTTTTGCGCTCTATCAGCTTGCGATAAAGCCCTTGCTCAAATTGTTTGATTATCTTCGGCATAGTCCGGATCTGGAAAACACACGCCGATCTGCAACACTCAAAACTGCGGCCGCAGCTCTACTGACTGTCGCCTTGATTAGCGCTTTGCCATTACCGTCGAGCACGCGTACAGAGGGTGTCGTCTGGGTATCGGGGCAGGCAGAAATCTACGCGGCTGAAGACGGCGAACTGATTGACACGCCGGTACAAGCTGGTGCCTGGGTCGACACAGGTGATGTTCTTTTCAGGCTTGAATCTTCAACTCTTGAGCGATCACTCGAGGTCCTTGATGCACAGATCAAGGTGCTGGAAGCCGAACGGCATGCTTCTCGACTGCTAGACCTGTCAAAAAGTCTCTCACTTGATAGTGAGCTTGAGAAGTTGCGGCAACAAAAGCGCCTGATGAATGAACGACAAGATGGCTTGACGGTCCGCGCGAAGCTCAGCGGTCGTCTGGCGTTGGCTTCCGCTGAGATCTCTGTAGGTGCTCATGTGCGGGCTGGTACTCCGTTGGCTTATGTCGTCCGTGCGGACGAACTTCGGGTCAGGGCAGTGATTCGGCAGCGCGATATAGTGCAGGTCCGAAAGGGCGTGTCTGTGGCCCGAATCAGGCTGGCCGAAGAGCTCGACAAACGCCTTGAGGCCGTGGTTCTGCGCGAGATTCCGTCTGGAAGTCACTCTTTGCCGAGTCAGGCTCTCGCCTACAACGGGCGTAGCGGTATAGCTGTTGCATCAACATCAGAAGGTAAATCAGAAACGCTTGAGCCTGTTTTTCATATGGAATTGAGTCTGCCTGCACAGCGGTCAACTCGTGGTATTGGCGGACGAGCCTATATCACCCTGACGCATGCGCCAGAGTCCCTGGGTTCCCGATGGTGGCGAGCAACCAGACAAGTTCTGATCAAACAACTGTCGGTTTAATCGACGGATACGCGAGTCGGAAACGAAATGTACACAACAATTAAAGGTATCGTTGAGTTTGGCAAACGCAGGGTACTTGGCGCCGTCTGCGGAGCTATTGTTGTCAGCGCTGTCGTACTGCCTCTGATTGGTACATCGATAGCCGGGCGCGAAGTGCTTTCGGATATGGATTGTGTTGTCGAGCCGAGCGCCGTGGTTGACGTTGGGTCAGCGGTTCCGGGTTTGTTGTCAGAAACACTTTTCGACCGTAGTGATTACGTCGGTAGAGGCACTGTGATGGCACACCTGGAAAGTGAAATGGAGCGCGTTTCACTGTCCATTGCACGTGAGGTGGCGCGTGCAAACACCGCCGGTGAACTCCGTGCCGTCACCGCTGAATTTGGTCAGCGAACCGCTTCGAGAAATCGGGAATTACTGGCAAAGCGGCTGATCTCGGAACAGACCATGGATCAGGTACAGACTGAATCATCCATTGCTGATCTACAAGTACGGCAGGAACTGGAATCAGGGATACTGAGAAACCTTGAGGTCGATCGCGCACAGGCCTTGCTTGACCGTCGAGTCATCAAAAGCACAATTGATGGTGTCGTCGTCCAACGTCTGAAAAGTGCAGGTGAATATGTCGACAGCGATGCCGTGTATCGCATTGCGCAACTTGATCCCTTGCATGTGGAAGTCATCGTACCGATTGATTATCTCGGCAGTCTGGAAGCGGGCATGAACGCCGGTGTCACCCTGAATGTTCCCGGTTATGAAAATAAACTACTGAGTGCTGAAGTCAGACGCATCGATGCAGTGGCCGATCCTGCCAGTGCAACCTATGGGGTTCTTCTGATTATGGATAACCCTGACCTTGTGATTCCAAGCGGTGTACGCTGCGCAGTAGACTTTTTCGCAAGCTAACCGTTTGCGGCTTTAGGCGTGATCAACGGGAGAACATTGTCCTGATTGTCTGGCAAGTCCGAGAAGTGGCAACTGCAGTTACGTCCCGCATCCTTTGCCGCATACAAGGCTTTGTCTGCCTGGATAATCAAGCGACGCCCTGATACCCTGTCTTGACTGTCGGCGGTACTGGCAACACCGAGACTGACGGTGATGTGAGCTGGCTGTTTTTCGAACAGGAAGGTCTGTTTTTTGATTTCACTGCGAATCGTTTCTGCAAGTGTATTCGCCTCGTTTGCTGCGGTACCGGGCAACAGGGCGATAAATTCTTCGCCGCCATAGCGACCGATCAGGTCGCCTGCACGAGAGCATTGTTTTAATATATCAGCTACTTTCTGCAATGCCTGATCGCCGCCATCGTGACCGTGCTTGTCGTTGAAGGCCTTGAAATGGTCCACATCAAGTAAAAGCACGGACAGGGGGTTAACAAGTCTTGTGCGCTCCTCAGTCTCTGTCTGTATGGTTCTATCGATAAATCGACGGTTATAGAGTTGTGTCAATTCGTCGGTAATGGCCAGATGCCGAAGTCGCTTGTTCAGGTGGACAAGGTGTCGGTTGGTGCCGGTTATTTTGGCGTGACTGGCTTGCAGACGTTTGATCAGATTAGCGTTTTCACGAACCAGCTTCACATGTTCGAACGCACGAAGGACACGGGCAACAATAAGTTCGTGATCCTCAAGCGGTTTGGTCAGGTAGTCATAGGCGCCATCCTGCAATGCGCGTCGGACAACATCGTAGCTGTCGTAGCCTGTCATCATGATGACCTTGGCATTGGGGTTGCGCAACAGCAATTCAGCGAGCAAATCGAAACCGGACATGCCGGCCATTTGAATGTCTGTTATGACGACATCTGCCATCTGCTTGCTGTACAACGCTAGAGCGTCTTGCGCATTTGATGCTGTGCGTACCGATACTCCGGCGGCTTCCAGAATGTTTTCCAGAACGTCATTGATTGCTGGTTCATCGTCAACCACGATGACCTGACAGGGACGGTTACTTTCCACGTTTTGTTTCCGTTATTTCTCTGGTAGTAACTCTGTAGCGAAATATGCGATTCGTTTCCGAACCGGGTTACAAGTTCCCTATCGGCATTACATGCGCGTCTCTCTAGCGTTGCGTTAAGTGCTTGTTCAAGATGTGACGTGGCTCACGCTTATGCTTATGGGTAGGCGTGCACCGGGGTGAAGATTTGTGTCGAATTGCCGATTTTCTGTATAGCAGCCGACTTGCAGATAAGTGACAGCAGTGCATTGTTCAAAGCGGACGGTTATGTGCATGAAAAACCGCAGGAATAATGGAAAATTTTGATGCTGTCCTCGTTAAAAGCTCAATTTGCGCGATTGCCAGGCTTTAACGCACGCTTTCATATCGTGTTTGGCTTGTCATCGCTGATGACGACAATCGTCCTGTTGGCGATGCTGCTTGGCTTTGTCCCGGATCGTGAGAGCGCCATTCTCGATGGACGTGTCGCGCTGTCAGAAGGGCTGGCCGCTTCGAGTACGATGCTGCTGCGTCGAGGCGATCTTGCAGGTGTGCAAAGCTCACTTGAGTTCATCGTTGAACGGAACTCGGAATTAGACTCTGTAGTTTTGCACCGCAATCAAGGTAATTCGGATGCCTTGTTTGGTATTGCGCTGGTTGATGATGCAACCCCGATCAGTGTTCCACTTTTTCTCGGTAATCGAGAATGGGGCGAGTTGCGATTTTTCTTTGGGCATTACCGAGCAAAGAATTTTCTCGACAGGCTGCGTCAATTGCCGTTTAGCCTGATGATGTTCATCTCGCTGGTAAGCTTTCCCGTATTTTATTTGTATCTTGGCAAGATGTTGAAAGAGCTCAACCCGTCGACTGCAGTACCTGGTCGAGTGCGTTCGGCGCTGGACACGATTGCTGAATCGCTGATCGTCATTGATCGTAAAGGCAATCTGGTGTTGGCCAATGCAGCTTTCGCTGAGCTTGTGGGTCAGCCAGCTGAAAAATTGATCGGGGTCCAAGCGACGCAACTGTCGTGGGTTCATGATGACGATGAGAATCCCGAGTACCCCTGGACGCAAGCACTCAAGACCGGTGAAGCGACCCGACATGAAATGTACGGATTCAGGGGTTCAACCGGAGAGATCCGTAAATTTATTGTCAATTGCTCTCCTGTCAATGGCGCTAAAGGTCGAGTGGGTGGTGTGTTGATCAGCATGGATGATGTAACGCTGCTGGAAGAAAAAGAAATACTGCTTCGTCAATCGATGCATGTAGCGGAGGAAGCGAATCAGGCCAAGAGTGCTTTTCTGTCAAACATGAGTCATGAAATCCGCACACCTATGACAGCGATCCTGGGTTTCACTGAAGTGCTGAAGCGGGGATTTAATCAATCTCCGGAAGAACAGCAAAAACATCTGAACACGATCTCTAATAGTGGTAATCACTTGCTCGAGCTCATAAATGGGTTACTCGATCTTTCCAAGGTTGAATCCGGTGCGATGGAAGTCGAGGAAATTGCGACAAAACCTGCGGAAATTGCCCACGAGGTCATCAAGGTTCTGAGGGTCAAGGCGGAAGAGAAGTCCATTGGTCTCGAGATGCAAATCAACAGTGATCTGCCTGAAACCATCGTCTCCGATCCCGCGCGGCTTCGTCAGATCATGACCAATCTGGTGGGTAACGCCATTAAATTCACCGAAGAAGGTGGTGTGACGCTGGCGATCAGGCAAGTCGAGTCGAGTGTGGAAATTGCGGTCAGCGATACGGGTATTGGTATGAACGAACAGCAGCAGGCGACTATCTTCGATGCCTTTACGCAAGCTGATGTCTCTATTACTCGGCGCTTTGGCGGCACGGGCCTGGGCTTATCGATTTCCAAGAAACTGTCTGAGGCGATGGGTGGCGACATCTTCGTTCAAAGTGCGCCGGGCGAGGGAAGTAAGTTTTTCGTCACGATTCCGCAAGGCAATTGCAATGATGTACCGATGTTATCGCCAGATGAGGTGTTTGCCTCGCTGGAAACGGTTGAGCACATCGAGTCCAGTAGTTGGCATTTTCCACCGTCTGAACTACTGGTCGTCGATGATGCGTTGGAGAATCGTGAGCTACTGAAACTATTGCTCGAGGATCTTGGCCTTACCGTGACACTTGCCGAAGATGGTTTGCAAGCAGTGAATGCGGTCAAGGACAAGTCGTTTGATCTTGTCTTGATGGATATTCAAATGCCCGTCATGGATGGGTATGAAGCTGTCGCGGAGATGCGCAAGTTCGGGTTTGGACGTCCGATAGTGGCATTAACCGCAAATGCAATGAAGGGGTACGAGTTGCGAATCCTCGAAGCCGGATTCTCCCACTACCAGACAAAACCGATTGATATCGACAAGTTGACAAGTCTGTTGTCTGGTTTATTGGGTGGTGAAATCCTTGCCGCCTCTGAATCTGCCATGACCCCGGTATGGGCGACGCCATCTGAAATCCTTTCCGGTACTTCTGCGGATCAACCGATCTACAGCACCTTGACGCCATCGAACCCCAGATTTGCAGTTGTCATCGAGGGTTTTCTCGACAAGCTCGATCAGCAAATTGTCGTGATGCATGACTCTTTGAAAAATGAAGATTGGACAGAGCTGTTTGCACTGGGTCATTGGCTCAAAGGCTCCGGTGGCACTTGCGGGTTTGCTCCAATCTACGATCCGGCATTGGCGCTGGAGGAGGCCGCGAAGGCTGAGGACAAGCAGGCGGTCATGCAAGCCATAAGCGACATTGAACGTATTCGCCCACGATTAATGCTCGACACACGTGGAGAAGGCAATTCGCAGTCTGAAAATGTCGGGAACGTGGTGCCGATCACGAACTCTCCTTCCGTGCTCAGCAATGTGGCCTCCCCAGTCGATACACCCATTACAAGCAGTTTGCTTGCGGGAAATCCGAAATTTCGACCCATAGTAGAAAAATTCATCCCGCGCCTTCAGGAACAGCTATCAGCGTTGGATACGGCAATGATCGAGGAGGATTTTACCGTTATTGCCGAAATCGCTCATTGGTTGAAAGGCTCGGGTGGGAATGTCGGATTTGATGGATTTATCGCACGAAGCCTGAAACTTGAGATGTCGGCGAAAGCATCGGATAGAGATCGGACTGAAATGGAGCTGTCAGAAGTCAGGCGTTATGCGCATCGAGTTATAGAGGGATGGCAGGATCAGCCACCTGAGCAGGTGCCTGCCTGATGAATGTCGTCGTACTTGATACCGAACCAGGTGAATCGTGAGAACGTACGGTACATCATTGTTGGAGCATGCTGAGTTCGAGGTCCTGCAAGATCAGGCTCGGGATTTGATGCAGCGTGCGAAAATCATGATGGTTGATGATGAAGAGATAAACATGGATGTGCTCTGTGTGCATCTCGAGGCGGAAGGCTATTCCCGCTTTGTTTCGATCTCAGATTCACGGGTCGCGATGGAAATCCTGCGCCGTGAAGAGCCTGATGTTTTGTTGCTTGATCTTTTCATGCCGACAGTTTCAGGCTTTGATATTCTCGCCGAGATACGCCGAGACGATAGTCTCAAAAGCCTCCCGGTTCTGGTGCTAACGTCTGCTGATGATCCTGAGACCAAACACAAGGCCTTGAAACTCGGTGCTACCGACTTTCTTGCCAAACCCATTGATGCCAGCGAGCTTGCGCTACGCATGGGGAATACGCTGATGTCACATGCCTGGCAACGACGTATGACGCATGTCGACACGCTCACAGAGTTGCCCAACCGTCGCTGTTTTACCAGCATATTGAAGCGGCGATTGGATCATGTTGATGAACATACGCCGCCGGCGGCAATGGTTCAGATCAATATCAAAAGTTTCAAGTCGATTAATGATTCACTTGGCCCGGCAGCTGGTGATGAGGTATTGAAACTGTTTGTTGATCGTTTAACGGCTGTCTTTGGCGATACCAGCTTGCGCGAGTTGTGGAATTACTCGGCGGACGATTTTAGCAATCGCAATGCGTATGTCGGTCGGCTTGACGGAGACCGATTTGCCGTCATGTTGCCGCTTGATGCCGATGATGCGCTGACTCATAATGTGGCGTTTGGCATAACACGTTTTATCGAATCACTTGACGCACCGTTTCGCGTCGATAATCAAAATATCCATCTGTCTGTGAAAATCGGTGTGTCAATAATGACTAACGACACTGTCGATGTTGAATCATTGATAAACGATGCGGAAACGGCCATGAAGCATGCGAAGCGTCTCAGAGATAAAACCTTCGCTGTTTATTCGAAGCAAATGGATGCTCAGTCGCGGGTGCTGCTGAGCCTCCAAAATGGATTGCACACGGCCACGGACAATGACGAAATTTTCGTGGTGTATCAGCCAAAGGTAAACGTCAAGACCAATCAGATTTGCGGTGCTGAAGCCCTCGTGCGCTGGATGCATCCAGAGTATGGACTGATATCGCCTGACAATTTTATTCCGATGGCAGAGGAATCAGGAACGATCGTAGAGATTGGCGAGTGGGTATTACGAGAGTCGTGTTTTCAGGCCAAGCGCTGGCAGGATGCGGGTTTTCCTGATTTTAAGATCGCGGTTAATGTGTCTATCAGGCAGTTGTACGAACCGGATTTCATTTCCACGGTTCATAACGCCATTGAAGATAGTGGTCTAGATGCGCACTCACTGATCATCGAATTGACTGAAAACATGATCATGGACAATGCTGAGAGTAATGTCGTCAAGCTGCAGAATTTACAGAATATTGGTATCAATATTTCCATCGATGATTTTGGTACCGGCTATTCCTCACTAGGATACCTGCAGCGTTTCCCATTGCATCAGCTTAAGATAGACCGTTCATTCATAAGCGAGATCCAATCGGCTGTTGACAAGATCCCGATAGTCAAGGCCGTCATATCGCTTGCTCATGATCTTGGCTTGACCGTCGTCGCCGAAGGCGTCGAAACACACCACCAGCTGGCGCATATCAATGCCCTCAAATGTGACGAATACCAAGGATACTTTTGTAGCAAACCGGTTATCGCTAGCGAATTCGAAGAACTTCTGGGTACGACTGTCCGCAAGCGTGCCTAGTCAAACTGCGCTGGTTGGCTGGGGACGGGC
>CALDSR010000009.1 GCA_937924505.1 uncultured Granulosicoccus sp.
CGGATGCCTTGTCCAGTCTGCGCTGAACGTGTAGTTAGCTCCGCCGCGAACGCGAATAGTTTAGCCTTGCTGGCTACGTGACCACTCGGCTACCGCTTCAGCCATTGTCTTGCCGGAATTCTCCTTCATCCAAGCCATAAAGCTGCGGTTGAATTTGAAATGATCGCCACAACGCGACTTGAAATACCGACGAACATTCTGAGTGGATTTGTATGCTTCGTCGATGTGTGTTGTATCGGTGATCTTGTCGCAGTGCCAATCAAATTTTTCCATGGGATTCTTGACTCTTGAAATTAATCAATAGTACTTTTTGTAAGTACGTCCGGTTCTTTGATAGCTGTGGAAAGCGATCGTGTCAGCCAGTCCCTCGTTGATACTGTATTTTTCATCATAACCCAACTGTTGGCGAATTTTTTCGGAGCTGACGTGAAAATGCTGCTGCCAGTTCAGTGTTTCGTCGGCAGTGCTTTTTGCGACGGTCTGTCCCTGCCATCCGCATACTGATGCGATTTTTTGAATCCACTGTTGAGTCGTGAACGCCTCTTCCTCCGCGACATTAAATATGTTTACACCAGGCAGGCTCGCTTGTACCGCGAGATAAATGGCGTGAGCGACGTTCTTGTGAAAGCTGCGTGAAAATAACCAGTCGCGTTCTCCGGGCTGGATCACTATTTCCGTGTCACCGTCCAGCATACGATCCAGGTATTGCGAGACACGTGTTGTGTCTGGCCAGCCGTAGATAGCTGGCAATCGCAATATACAAACGTTGTTCAGCTGCTCGGTGTAACTGAATTCAATCGAGAGCTTGTCATACGCCAATCCTTCAGGGCCAAGTTGCGTTCTTAGCGGCATGTCTTCCGTTATTGGGTATTGCTGTAATGACGCGATTTCGGTTCTGTGGAGGTTTGCGTATGCCGCGTAAACATCGATGCTCGAAAGTGCTATGACTGGAATGGTAATTCCGAGGGTTGTTAACGCAGTTGTCAGCAATGCGGCGTCCTCTTGCGTGAAAGGAATCATATAGACAATGACATCGGGTTTTACTTGTCGAAGCAGATCCTGTAGCGAACCCTTATCGCGCCGATCGGCAATATGTGCTCTTTCGCAAAGGACCTGTTGCCCGGTACGAGTCATCGTTTGCACATCGAAAATTCCATTCTCGAATAGCTCGCGAATCAGATGTGGGCCCAACAGCGCGGTACCGCCAATGATTAATACTCTCAAATCAGTTCCAGTGCTAAACGTGATGACCGGTAAAGGCTATCATCATCGCCAATTATCTTGAATTGTCACGCCATCGGAAGGCAACGTGAAAGTTTTCGGGTGAATTATATGTATTAACCTAGAGTTGATAGCACACGGTACTGTTCGATCAGATAGAGGTCGGCGGAATTTGATTCAGTCAGAAACGGTATATCAGATCTTATTGTGTTGAAGGTCCGGCGTTGGAATAAATCTGTCAACTTTATGGGTGAAAAATATTACCGCAAGTGCCCAGTTAGAGGTGGAGCATCGCGTTCAATTCATGGAGCAATAATTAATTCAGTAAAATGTCAGGATAAGCAGCTAACAAGCACTTTCAAACCGGCGCAGTACGCGGCGTCGATTTGTATGCAGCTTGCAAGTTCGCTATCATCGCACGCAAACCCCCGCCGCAAACAGCGCGAAGTGGACGTCAGGAAAAATAGGGATCTTGTCAGAAAAACAAAGGAGAAAAAAATATGAAAGTAGATAATGATTTACTTGCATTCGCCGAGGAAATCTTGGATGAAATGATTCAAGCTGAGAGTACTGATGAGGGAGACTATGAATTATTTGTTAAGCATTTCGATAAAGTAGATGATTTTGGACCAACTAGATTTAAGAAAGAGATGCATTGTATCCGTGAGGATCTAGGAGATTACAAAAGCAGGGAATATCTCGGTGCACTTAAAGGTCATGTAGATCCTGACTACCCCGATAAACATCCTGAACATGTAAGATTTAATTGGCGTGGGATATTCGAAAAAAATGAAACACTGATTACTTTGGGAATATTTAAAAAAGAAGGAAAATTTGTTGTCAGGGAAATAATGTACCGGTGAATATGCTTAGCAAGCTGCGGCTGACGATGGCACTAGATTGTAAAAAAGAGACTGATTGCAATTATGCTGATTGGATCTTTGTTGAATATTGAGTCGCGTCATTAACATAAGAAAGTAAGTTAATCAGCTTGTGCCAGCAAGACAGATAAAAAGTGATTGTTATATTCGAAATTTTTCTACAGCCTCGTTAGGCGTTCTAGAATACGTAAATAATTCCGACGCCTACTTCGGCTTCAAAGTTGTTGCGAGTGATGGGGCTATCCTGGATGTCGCTACTATAGCCTTCATAGACTGCCTCGCCGAAAATCTGCAAATTTTTGTTTATATACTGGCGATAGTTGTAGTTGAACCCAACGGAGCGAAATCCTCCGCTAAGATTGGTCTCATCCAGTCCCGATTCGACTGACTGATCTGCATCTATACCAAAATCTTTATTGGCAAAATCGCTATCATGAAAAACTAATGCGATAGCAATTTCATGACCGGTTCCATTGTTCTGATTGCCGAAACGGCGACCGGCCCCAAAAAGACCAAGACTTCCGTTATCACTAATTACAACTCTTCCATCCAGCCAATAACGCCAATTGTCATTGAAGGCACGGCGTGCTTGTAAGACTAGTTCGGTACTCTCGTCTTGATCTCCGAGGCCATCCAAACGTCCGTCATCTGAATCACTTTCTTCACGGCCCTCATCGAAGGCCAGGGTGGCTTCCAATAGCCACGTACCAGAACGAAGGCCACGCCATCCTAGCGCCTCACCCGCCCAGAAGAATATATTATGGCCTCTGCGCCATTGTAAAGCACCAGCAGGATCAACTTCGAAGCCGAATTCATCGGACCCTTCGTAAGCAGATTCGTATTCAATCCCTAGGCCCAGTCCTAAGCCCCAGCCATCTTTGCCTCTGGTAAAGTCGTCAACCGAAGGTAAAGGTACCAAAGCTGTATTTCCGTCTTCGGCTGTTGCTGTGTGAAAGAACGAGCCATGGATGAGCATTACCAACAGTAGGCCCATAGTGTTTTTCATATGATTACCTCTGCGGAAGTGATGAGGCAGAATGCCATCGTGAAAAGTATGACGGTCTCATACATAAATCGTAGAATACCGCCTATCAAGCCAGTCCGGATCGACGAATTATGCGATGACTGCCTTATGTTGTTAGCCACAAGGCAGTCACTGCAGAAACAGCGGAGTCCAGAGACATTATAGCTAAAGAAATGAAATGAAAAAATTGGAGAACATTAGAAATTTAATCCCACTTTGATATGCGTAACGAGTTTGGGCAGAGGAGCTGCTGTCTGGACTGTTTAACTTAAGCGAAGTGCAAGAGGTACTGGGCTCTTGGTACCGCGACCGGAGTGAGGACGAAGCAAACGTCTGTTTGAGAGAATGTCTTACACGGTCTACCAAGTGAAGTACCAACTTTTAAAACTTGGCAACTCACTAAAGATCCCTACGCTTTTTATGAGCAGCGGCACAATCCTGTAAAGCACGCGCGGCATTAACACTCAGCGGCAATTGAGCCGCCCATTCAACATCAGCGCGGGTAACGCCAACATCCTTGAGCAGGGCTTCGTCAAGACTCAACAGATGCTTGAATGCATCTCGAGACTCACGGCGTCGCTGTAAGGTGTTCAGATAGTCTTTCAGCCGAGCAGTTATGGTCGTTAGTGACCACGAGGGTGCAGGTTGACAAGCTGATTGCACAGTTATGAGGGGTAAATCCTGGTCGGAGCTGGGGCATTGGGCATTCATGAAAATCTCCTGATAGCTGGACGGTAAGTTCGGTACCGTGGGTAGACTTTGCGGCTGAATGGTGATTAAATCAAACGAATAGATTTGATCTTATCGTTCAATTAATTTGAAAGGAGGGTTTTATGGGAACCGCATTGGAAGCACAAATGCCCCTGTTGGAGCTTGATCTTCTGCGTACGCTTGTAGCTATCGCCGAGACGGGCAATTTCTCGGCAGCGGCTGCCTCGGTCTACCGCACACCTTCCGCTGTTTCGATGCAGGTAAAGAAAATCGAAGAGCTGGTCGGGCGACCCGTTTTCACCCGTGATTCCCGATCGGTCACCGTAACGCCAGAAGGTGAATTGCTACTCGAGCATGGTCGCCGTCTTTTGAACATGAACCAGGAAATCATGCAGCGCTTCATGATGCCGGATGTCGCGGGCGTTGTTCGCCTGGGTGCGACTGACGATGTGGCCGAACGTTACCTGCCGGAAGTGCTAAGACGCTTTGCTACAACGCATTGTTGCGTCACGATCGATGTTGTCGTTGATTCTTCTGCGCAGCTCAAACAACGTGTGCGTAAGGGAGAACTGGATTTGACGCTGGTTACCTGTAATCCAAAAACGAAACTTAAATCAGATATGGAAATCGTTTTTCGCGAACGACTGACATGGGCAGGTGCGCGTAATGGTATCGCCTGTGAAAAGACGCCTTTACCGATTTCCGTTTGGGAGGAGGGTTGTTCCTGGCGCGATGCTGCACTCGATGGCCTTCACTCTAAGGGGGTCGATTATCGTATCGCTTTCATGAGCGCGCATATTTCGGGTCAGCGCGCGGCTGTTCTTGCAGATCTTGCGGTCGCACCTATACCCGCCTCTTGTTGTGTCAATGGCATTATTGAACTAACCGGTAAAACAGACTTACCGGTGCTGGATGAATATGCCATGGCGATGATTGTTGCCAAGAAGCCTAGCGCTGCGGCAAAAGCCGCTGCACAGCATCTACGTGAGAGTCTGACGGTTCACTGAGAACGTCAAATGTGCGCGCTGCGAAACCAGTGTCATTCACGTACCGCAAAACGTCTGCGTAACGAGCTCTGATTCAAGCGGGGCTGCCGCCAGCTCGGAGCCGTCATGCTCGGTATCAAACGGGTTTTCCAATGCCTTGTTGAGTTTTTCAAAAGGTGTGAAATCACCTTCAATAGCCGCGTTGATCATGGCCTCGACCTGATGATTGCGCGGGATGATGGCAGGATTGCTGGAACGCATCAACTGCTGAGCGCGCGCCGCATCGTGTGATTCAAGCGACAGACGGTGTTGCCAACGTGAATGCCACGCTCCTAGCGCAGCGCTCTCGGCAAAAATGTCGGTATCCGATTCCTTTCGATTCGCGAGAGTCCTGAAACTGATTGTGAAATCCAGATTGCCGGCTTCCATGGTTGCAAGTAGATCGTTGATCAGTTCAAGATCATCCTCCAACTCGTCATGCAGGCCGAGTTTTGCCCGCATGCGATTCGTGTAGGCAGCAATGAAGTGTTCTGAAAAAGAATTGATCGCCTCCTGAGCCAATTCAATTCCAGCGTCCTGGTCTTCATGCAGTAGCTCCAGAAGACATTGTGCGAGATTCATCACGTTCCACTGCGCAACACGCGGTTGATTCTGGTACGCATAGCGATTCATCTGATCGATCGAGCTGAAAACCTTTGCCGCCTCATAAGTATCCATGAATGCACAAGGGCCGTAGTCAATGGTGTCGCCACTGACTGAGCAATTGTCGGTGTTCATGACCCCATGAATGAAGCCGATCGATTGCCAGTGGGCAACGAGCTTTGCCTGAGCGATAACCACATTTTGCAAAAGGGCAAGAGCGGAATTGTCCGAGTCGGCAGCATCGGGATAGTGACGGGCTATGACATGTTCAGTAAGTGCCTTGATTGCGTCAGTATTTCTACGCGCTGCAAAGTACTGAAACGTACCCACACGAACATGACTTCGAGCGACCCGTGTCAATATGGCACCCGGCATGGCAGCTTCGCGAAACACGAACTCACCGGTGCTGACGGCCGCGAGGGAACGCGTTGTTGGTACGCCTAACATCGCCATCGCTTCGCTGACGACATATTCACGCAACACAGGACCAAGCCAATTGCGTCCGTCACCACCACGCGAAAATGGTGTTCGTCCGGCGCCCTTGAGCTGTATATCTTGACGATTGCCTTGTATGTCGATGACCTCACCGAGCAGAATTGCCCGGCCATCACCGAGTTGTGGCACCCAGTTACCGAACTGATGACCGGCGTAGGCCATTGCGATCGGCTCGGCTCCTTCCGGCACGGTGTTGCCTGCAAGCATGGCGATGCCGCTCTCCGAGGCGAGGGCGTCGGCATCAAGACCCAGTGATTGTGCCAATGAAGTATTGAGTCTTATCAGCGCTGGAGAGGCCACCGCAATGGGTGACTGGCGTTCGAAAAAAACCTCTGGCAGGGCTGCGTAACTATTGCTGAAATTGATTGCTTGCATCGGCCTAGCTTAACCAGCGTTGTCAGCCAGTGCACAGGATTTTCGCAAAAACCATCGTTGGTGACCCTCGGGTAACTGACCGGGCAAATTGTCGAGACGCCCAAACTCGTGATACCCGAGTGACAGATAAAAGCGTCTGGCCCCGGCACTCGACGTATCAAGCCAGATTCCATGGCAATTGACGCTGCGAGCAACGTGTTCAGCCTCTATCATCAGGCGGGTTCCGATCCCACTGCGTCGAAGTGAATCATCCACCCAAAGGCTTTTAATCAATAACCAGCCATAGCTGCAATGGGCCGCCAGGCCACCGACCAGCTGCTTGTTATCGTCGTGTGCCGCGAGTACCACGGACGCATTTTGCGCTTGTGCTTGCGCTTTACGCAGTGTTTCGCGCAGCCGGGTTTCAATTTCAATGCCGAGCTTATTTGCCGATTCTGGTGAAATCCTGCTGATTGTGACTGCTGTATCGGGCATGTCTTCACCTGAATTCAAGGTTGATTTATTGCTAAAATACGGAACTCGGCAGTTTATTTGTGTTCGAACTCAGCTTCGTCATTGAAAAAATCTACCTATGAATAGCGATCAAACCCCTGTCAAGGTTACGTTGTACCGATGGGCGGGTAGTTGGGGCCCATTCAAGGTGAATATTCCATGCGGCGAATGTTCGCTGACTGTAGATGTTATCAAGGATACCTTCGATTCCGAGCTTGCCGGTATCCCGGTAGAGCTGGAAACACATGACTGGTTGTCCAATTGGTGGAAGCCCTTGCGCCGTGGTGGTTGGCACGCACCTATCGTCATGGTCGAGGGGCAGCTCGTCAGTCAGGGACATGCGCTCAATCGTGGTGTGCTGACTGAAGCAATCATCGCAGCCCATGTACAGCGCTCCACCCGTGAGGGCTCACATATTTTTGGCAAAGAGATGTGCCCGCATTGTGTTCGCGCCAAGGCGTATCTGAATAATGCTGGCATCGAATACACGTACCACGATGTCGTCAAGGAGCCGCGGGCTTTGTACGAGATGTTGGGCAGAGTAAAACCGATTGTCGGACCTAAAACTCCCATCACGGTGCCACAGATCTGGGTTGATGGTAGTCATGTGGGTGGTGCTGATGAACTTGAGAATATTGTCAAGAGTTCAGTGGAGCCAAACCCCGATCGCGGACAGTGTTCAATGTCGCCGACCCGGCGCGCTTCGTAAACTCAAGTGTCGAAGTCGACAGGCGTCAGAGGTTTTGCAAACGACTGATTGTCATACCAGCCATTGGCAAGATTGTGAGGATAGTGCGCAGCTTCTGTAAAATTGAGCACCGGACTGACGCAACAATCTATTGCCGCTGCATCAGTCGCCCAGCTGTCACGATCACGCAAGGCAAATGCACGTGACAGAGCCATTGTCATCGACGGCCAGTGTACTGACTGGTACTGCTTTTCCACTTCGATCACATCGGTCAAGCCGGTCAGTTCAAGTAAACCTTTAAAGAATTTCGCTTCAAGCGCGCCCACGGCTACATGCTGTTTATCGCGGGTTGCGTAAACGCGATAAAACGGTAGCGCACCATCGAGAAGATTTGATTCGCGCGCAAGATCCCAGCGACCGCCCGCGATCAGACCATAGATCATTGGTGTCAAGCCGATGGTGCCGCCAAGAATGCTGGTGGTGACAACACCGCCGATTCCTGAGGTACCTCGTTTGACGAGTTGCGCCAGCACACCCATGACCAGATGCATCGCGCCACCACCAAAGTCACCGACAAGATTCAGCGGTATGGCAGGTGTCTCGTGTGTGCCAATGGAGGCAAGTACACCGGACAGTGCAAGGTAATTGATATCGTGCCCCGCGCGTTTGCTCAAGTCGCCCTGATTGCCGAAGCCGGACAAGCGACCAATCACAAGCTTGGGGTGCATGGCGGTGATAGCCGCTGGGGCGAGATTCAAACGTTCCAGCACGCCGGGTCTAAAACCTTCGAGCAGTACATCAGCATCGTCAAGCAAGACGTGTAATTGCTTGATGCCATCAATCGATTTCAGATCAAGCTGGCGTTGCTCCTTGCCGGTGTTCAGCAGGTCCGCTTCAGCACCGATCTGTATGCCAATGTTGCGTTCGATCGGCGGACTGACTCGGATAACGCGTGCGCCCATTTTCACAAGTTGCATGCCGGCAAATGGCACCGGGCCGATGGCATGCAACTCGATAACGGTCAGTCCCTCGAGCGGTAACATCGTCTTTTCTCAGCCTAGCGCGTGAGCATGGTGTCGCAAGTGATCCTCGATAAAGCTCGCGACAAACCAATAGGAATGATCGTATCCCGGTTGCATGCGATAGTTGAGTGATTGCCCGGCTTTTTTACAGGCGTCAATAAAGATCTCGGGTCGAAGATGTTCTTCGAGAAACTGATCACTGTCGCCGGTATCGATCAATACATGGGCATCGCTTTTGCGCTGGCTCACCAGTTCCGTTGCATCGTATTGCGCCCACTGCTGTTTTTCGTCACCAAGATACGCGGTAAAGGCTTTTTGTCCCCATGGCACTTGTGATGGTGCCGCGATAGGCGAGAAGGCGGATACCGACTTGTAGCGATCAGGATGTTTGAAGTGCAGTGTCAGGGCACCATGACCGCCCATCGAATGCCCGGTTATTCCCTGACGTTCCGGGTCACCGTTAAACGTGTTGAAAACCAGTGCGCCAAGTTCTTCGGTGATGTAACGATCCATTGAAAAGTGAGGTGCCCATGGCTGTTCGGTAGCGCTGAGATAAAACCCCGCGCCTTGACCAAGATCATAAGCATCATCATCGGCAACGTGTTCGCCTCTGGGACTAGTATCAGGTGCTACAACCGTGATACCAAGTTCGGCGGCAACTCGTTGCAAGCCGGATTTCTCCATGACATTCGACCAGTTGCATGTCAGCCCCGACAAGAACCAGATAACGGGCACGGGTCCGTCATTCGCGGCGGGAGGTGTGTACACCGCAAATTGCATCGGGCATTGACAGATTTCGCTTACATGTTGATGAACCGACAAGGTGCCGCCAAAGCTTGCCCAGCTTGAAACCGTTTCGAGCGACATGATCAGTAGATAACCACACTGCGAATACTCTCACCCGAGTGCATCAGATCGAAGGCCTTGTTGATGTCCTCAAGTGGCATGGTATGGGTAATCAGGTTGTCGATATCCAGTCGTCCTTCCATATACATGTCAACGATCTTCGGCACATCTGTGCGTCCCCGAGCGCCACCAAATGCGGAACCACGCCATACACGCCCCGTAACCAACTGGAAGGGGCGGGTCTTGATTTCCTGACCAGCGCCGGCAACACCGATGATGACGCTTTCCCCCCAACCCTTGTGACAACATTCAAGGGCGGCTCGCATGACATCAACATTGCCAATACATTCAAACGAGTAGTCGGCACCACCACCGGTCAGCTCGACCAGGTGATCGACAAGCTTGTCGCCAAAGTCAGCCGCGTTGACAAAGTCGGTCATGCCGAACTTCTTGCCGATTTCAGCCTTGGCCGGATTGAGATCAACGCCGACAATCTGCCTTGCACCGATGAGGCGTAGCCCCTGAATAACATTAAGTCCGATACCACCGAGTCCAAATACAACCGCGGTTGAGTTCGGTTCTACCTTGGCGGTAAACATGACTGCGCCGACGCCGGTTGTCACGCCACAGCCGATGTAACAGATCTTGTCGAACGGCGCATCCTTGCGGACTTTTGCCAGAGCGATTTCCGGCAAAACGGTGTGATTGGCAAAGGTTGAGCAACCCATATAGTGCAGCAGGGGCTTACCGTTGTATGAGAATCGGGATGTGCCATCCGGCATCAGACCTTGACCCTGTGTGGCTCGTACCTTCTGACACAGATTGGTCTTGGGATGCAGGCAGTAATCGCACTCTCGGCATTCTGGTGTGTATAGTGGAATGACATGATCGCCCGGGGCAACGCTGGTCACGCCAGCGCCGACTTCAAGTACCACGCCCGCGCCCTCGTGTCCCAGAATGGCCGGGAACGCACCTTCAGGATCAGCGCCAGAGCGGGTGAATTCGTCGGTGTGACAAATGCCGGTCGCTTTGATCTCGACGAGTACTTCGCCCGCCTTTGGGCCTTCCAGATCGACTTCGACTATCTCCAGGGGTTTGCCTGCTTCGAAGGCAACGGCCGCACGGGTCTTCATGATGTGTTCTCCTCGATAACTGAACG
This sequence comes from uncultured Granulosicoccus sp., assembly GCA_937924505.1. Next base: position 10,543 of record CALDSR010000009.1, read on the forward strand.
CATGATAGACGTTGACAGCCTACTTCGGTAGCTTGACAGCGACTAGGCATTGGAATAGGCATCCAGCCGGGTACACTAGCCAGCATTCACTAAAAAGAACGAGCTGAAAGCCAAGTATGACAAGTATCGGAATAGGTGTGGTTGGGGCGGGCTACATGGGCAAGGCCCACAGTGTTGCCATGAATGCAGTTGGTGCGGTGTTTGACACGCCTTTAAAACCGGTATGCGAGATGCTTTGTGCGACAACTGAAGCAGGGGCTGCGGCCAAGGCGAGTGCTTTCGGTTTCAAACGCTCGACGGCCCGTTGGCAAACGCTTGTCGAAGACCCGGCGGTGGACGCCATCGTTATTGCCTCGCCACAATCCACTCACAAGGAAATCGCGCTCGCAGCCTTCGCACTAGGCAAACCAGTAATGTGCGAAAAACCGATGGGTGCGACACTTGATGATGCCCGAGACATGGTCGCGGCTGCTGAAGCCGCGGGTGTCGTCAATATGGTTGGATTCAATTACGTGCGAACTCCCGCGACTCAATATGCTCGCGATCTTGTTGCACGTGGCGAGATCGGTGACGTCACCTGGTTCCGCGGCGAGCATACAGAAGATTTTCTGGCCGATGCCAAATCTCCCGGCAATTGGCGTACCCGTGGTCGAGCCAATGGCACGATGGGGGATCTGTCGTCGCACATGATTAACGGGGCGATGGCTTTGCTGGGTCCGATTGCCAGCATCAATGCCGATATAGAAACCGTTCATCACACACGTCCGTCGGAGTCTGGTACGGGTCGCGAAGAGGTGACTAACGACGATCATGCGCATTGCCTGTGTCGATTTGCATCAGGAGTCATGGGGCATTTGTATTTCAGTCGCATATCGACTGGGCGCAAGATGGGGTATGCCTATGAAATCAGCGGCACAAAAGGTGCGATACGGTTTGATCAGGAAGATCAAAATTGTCTTTGGCTTTACCGTATGGAGGATCCGGAGGCCGAACGCGGATTTCGCAAGATCCTCACTGGGCCAGCGCATCCTGATTACGTGAACTTCTGCCTGGGCGCAGGTCATGGGACGGGGTATCAGGATCAGTTGATCATTGAAGCCAAGGATTTTCTGAACGCCATTCATGCGGGAAAGTCGATTTGGCCCACGTTCCGAGATGGTATGGAAGTCTCTGAAGTCATTGATGCGATGTGGCGTTCTCACGATTCGCGGCAATGGATCTCGGTACGCGATTGATGACTTGACTCCAACTGGCTCACTTCGCTGGTGTTAGCGCATCAATTGTTAGCTGATGGATTCAACGAATTGATTTCTTCAGCTCCCGTGTAGTTAATTCAGGAAACGAGTTGGCTATTGTGGAAATGCACATAAATTTTTAAGTAGGCCAGTTAGGCCCGAGTCGCGCTACACTCCACCCGTAATCTGAAAACCGCCATTGCCCCGTGACCGCAGCGATCCCTGTCCCCAATCTGAACCGAAGGTTTGTCATCGCGCCGATGATGGAACTGACGGATCGGCATTTTCGTTTTCTGGCCCGGCAGCTGACGCGTCATACTTTGCTGTACACCGAGATGCTGACCGCCAAAGCGGTCATCCATGGTGATCGTGACTATCTCCTGGAGACCGGTACTGATGATGCCCCGCTGGTGCTGCAGCTTGGTGGCTCCGATCCGGCGGAGATGGCTGAGGCCGCAATGATTGGCGAAGCCTACGGATACAACGAAATCAATATCAACTGCGGTTGCCCGAGCGATCGCGTCAAGTCCGGTCGATTCGGTGCCTGTCTGATGGCAGAACCCGAGCTGGTAAAAACATTGGTATCAACGATGCGAGACGCGGTATCAATTCCAGTCTCCGTCAAATGCCGTCTTGGCATTGATCGTGATGATAGCTATCAAGTGGTCGAAGATTTTGTGCGACAGGTCGCTGATGGCGGCTGCGAACACTTTACCGTGCATGCACGCAAAGCCTGGTTGGATGGCTTGAGTCCGCGAGAGAATCGTACGGTTCCTCCGCTACGATATGAATACGTCTACCGACTCAAGAAAGCGTTTCCGCATCTTCATATCACCATAAACGGTGGGGTCGATAACTGGGATGCGATCAAAAAGCATCTTGAAGTCGTCGATGGTGTGATGATCGGTCGCCAGGCTTACTATCACCCGGCTTTTCTGGGGGCGGCGGATACCCGTATATTTAACGACCAGACCAACGGCATGCCGAGCCTCGATACGGATGACTTGAAGTTGGTGGCAAGAAGCTACGCCCACTACATGCAGGGCTGGATGGAGCAGGGGGTGCGCCTCAGTGCTTTGAGCCGACACCTTGTTGCACTCTTTCAGGAAGTTCCGGGTGCTCGCCTGTGGCGCCGTCACCTGAGTGAACAGGCGAGTAAGGCGAGTTCTGCGATAACACTGGTTGATGATGCGCTTGAGTTTATTGACACTGCTGAACAGAGACAAAGCGCCTGATGCATGGCCAAGGCCGTGTCGAGAAGCCGCACAGTAATCGGCGTGATTTCGAAAATCTGAAAAAAGTTACTGCGTATATGTGGGAGTACCGTGGGCGGGTACTTATTGCGCTGGGTTGTCTGCTTATCGCAAAACTTGCGATTGTCGCCGTACCATTGTTACTTAAGCGCATTGTCAATGTGCTTGATGACGGTAACGGCGTTGCAAATGGCAATAATGATGTTCTTCTGGTTGCGCTTGGCTTGGTGGCGGCTTACGGTTTGCTGCGAATCGCCAGCTCACTGTTCAAGGAACTTCGTGATTCCCTGTTTGCACGTGTGCGCTATAGTGCGATGCATGAACTCTCGACGCGTGTTCTGACACATCTGCATGCGCTATCACTGGCGTATCACCTTGAGCGGCGTACGGGTGGAATCTCCAAGGACTTGTCACGCGCAACCAACAGCTTGAGTTCAATTATCAATCTGTTGGTCTTCAATATTGTGCCAACGATAGCTGAGTTCCTGCTTGTTGCGGGTATTCTGCTTGGTGGTTACGGCTGGCACTATACGCTGGTCATCGCCTTGACCGTCATCATCTATATAGCGTTTACCTTGAAGTTCTCTGGTTGGCGTATGCAGTTTCGCCATGAAATGAATCGCCTGGATTCCTTGTCCAATGGCCGTGCTGTCGATAGTTTGCTCAACTATGAGACGGTTAAATATTTTAATAATGAGCGTCTTGAAGTCGACTCGTACAATAAACACATGAGCGACTGGGGTGACGCTGGCGTCAAGAGTCAGTTCACGATGTCAACGCTCAATTTTGGTCAGGCGGCGATTGTGTCCATTGGCGTCACTTGCATCATGATGCTCGCCGCTCGTGATGTCGCCGATGCAACCATTACGCTCGGTGACATCGTCTTGATCAACGCGATGATGCTACAGCTGTTCGTGCCATTGAATGCGCTTGGGTTTGTCTACCGCGGACTGCAATATGCGCTGGCCGATATGGATCTGGTTTTTCGCCTGCTTGAACGTACACCTGAGATCAACGACAAGCCTGATGCGTTGACGCTCACGGTTAACGAAGGGCGAATCGATTTCAACGATGTGCATTTTGCCTATTTGCCCGAGCGTCCCATACTCAAAGGCATCAGTTTCGAGGTTGCGCCTGGTAGTAAGGTTGCCGTCGTCGGGCCTTCGGGGTCGGGCAAGTCAACTATTTCCCGTTTACTGTTTCGCTTCTATGATGTTGATCAGGGGGCGATTCGTATCGATAACGTCGATGTCCGTGACTGTACGCAAGCAAGCTTGCGTCAGGCACTCGGTGTGGTGCCTCAGGATACCGTCATGTTCAATGATACCATTCGTTATAACCTGGCTTATGCGAACCGCGATGCCGATGATGCGATGGTAGAAGAAGCTGCCCGCCGGGCAAATTTATCAGCGTTCATCAGTAATTTGCCGCAAGGGTATGAAACTGTCGTCGGTGAGCGGGGACTCAAGCTATCGGGTGGCGAAAAGCAGCGCATGGCCATTGCACGTGTGGTTATCAAAAATCCACCAATAATCGTTTTTGACGAGGCGACCTCAAGTCTTGATACGCGTAGCGAGCAAGCCATACTCGAAGGCATGAACGCTGTTGCTCAGCGCGCAACTTCGCTTGTCATTGCCCACCGATTATCAACGGTGGTAGATGCTGATCAAATACTGGTTCTTGATGCGGGTCTGATTGTCGAGCGCGGGACGCACGATGAACTCCTGCTCAAAGGGGGTTTATACGCTGACTTGTGGCAGCTCCAGCAGGGCGCCGAAATCGGTAAGGACGGCGGCCTGGACGCTCACTCCTGAGCCTAGTCCCGGATCAACGACAGGAATTCGTTGCGGGTATTGATATCGGAGCGAAAAGTGCCGAGCATCGCCGAAGTAGTCATTGAGGAATTTTGTTTCTCAACGCCACGCATCATCATGCACATATGTTGTGATTCGATAATCACACCAACACCGATTCCATCAGTGACATCGAGAATGGCGGTCGCGATTTGCTTGGTCAAAGCTTCCTGAATCTGCAATCGTCTGGCATACATATCGACGATACGTGCAATCTTGGACAGACCGATCACCTTGCCACTGGGTAAATAGGCCACGTGGCATTTACCAATAAAAGGTAACAGGTGATGCTCGCACAAGGAATAGAGTTCAATATTACGAACGATCACCATGTCCTCGCTGTCAGACTCGAATATGGCGCCATTGACCACGGTTTCGAGCGACTCCTGATAACCGTGAGTCAGAAACTGCATGGCCTTCGCGGCGCGAAGCGGGGTGTCACGCAATCCATCGCGTTCAAGATCCTCCCCGATTTCGGTCAGAATTTGGGTGTAGGCGTCTTGTATGGAGTCCATGGAAGGGCAGTCAATCCATCGTTCAGATGGACGGACTATAGCGGAATTCTGATCCAGACCACAGTCGTCGGAGTAATTAGGACACACTGGGGTTCGGGACCTTTATACTGAGGTTCTGGTCACGTCTGCCGGTAGAGTGGCGCCAAAAGCGGCACATCGGCTGCATCTACATGCAGAATGCCAAAAAAAATTAACTGATTCACCGTCCCGTGAGGAGAACATGATGGCTTTACTATTCTGGTTGGTCGTAGCGGCTGGCACGCTGTTCACGCTGTCCAAAACCCGCCCGAGCCTGCCAATTGCAACCTGCGCGGTCGGCGTGGTGCTGTTTGTTGCGTACTTGCTCGGCTTCCTTGGCGGTTTTTTCGGCGGTTTGTTGGTCCTGGTCGGGATTATCCTTGCGGTTATTTTCAACGTCCGAGGTCTTCGTCATCGCTTTGTCAGCATGCCGCTGCTGAAATACGTCAAGGCGGTCTTGCCACCTATGTCTGACACTGAGCGCGATGCGATTGATGCGGGCACTGTCTGGTGGGAAGCAGAATTATTCCGAGGCGCGCCAAACTGGCAAAAACTGATCAGCTATCCGGAAGCCACTTTATCTGACAGAGAGCAGGCTTTCATCGACGGTCCGGTCGATAAACTCTGCTCGATCATGGACGATTGGGAAATCACTTATGAGCTGAACAATCTGCCCGAGTCGGTATGGAAGTACATCAAGGAAGAAAAATTCCTGGGCATGGTTATCCCCGAGGAATATGGCGGGCTTGGCTTCTCTGCAATGGCACACTCCGAAGTCGTGACCAAGCTGGCGACTCGCAGTGTCTCAGGGGCTGTCAGTGTCATGGTGCCGAATTCCCTGGGCCCAGCTGAATTATTGCTGCACTACGGCACTGAGAAACAAAAAAACTATTACTTGCCGCGACTCGCTGTGGGTGAGGAAATTCCGTGCTTCGCATTGACCGGCCCTGAAGCCGGCTCTGATGCCGGTGCCATGCCGGACTATGGCATCGTTTGCAAGGGTGAATTTGAAGGCAAGGAAGTGCTCGGTTTACGCGTGACGTGGGAAAAACGATATATCACGCTTGGCCCGATTGCGACCTTGCTCGGTTTGGCCTTCAAGGCTTATGACCCTGATCACCTGCTCGGTGACGATGACGAATTGGGAATTACCTGCGCACTGATTCCAACCGACACCCCGGGAGTCAATATCGGCCGCCGTCACTTTCCACTGAATCAGGCCTTCATGAATGGTCCAAACAGTGGTAACGACGTGTTCATTCCAATGGAATGGATTATTGGTGGTCAGCCGATGGTCGGGCAGGGCTGGCGGATGTTGATGGAATCACTGTCGGTAGGTCGCGGTATCTCACTGCCATCGAACGGTGTGGCTTCGGGCAAGGCAGCGTCGCGATTCGTGGGTGCTTATGCACGGGTTCGCAAGCAGTTCAATCTGCCCATTGCCAAGTTTGAAGGCATCGAAGAAGTGCTGGGCCGCATTGCTGGCCTGACGTACACCATGGATGCCGGTCGTCGACTGACTTGTGCTGCGCTTGATCAAGGTGAGAAACCTTCGGTTGTCTCGGCCATTCTCAAGTACTACAACACCGAGAACATGCGTGTCGTGGTCAACGACGGCATGGATATCGTGGGTGGTAAAGGTATCTGCATGGGACCGGGCAATTTCCTCGGTCGTCCCTATCAAGCCATACCGGTAGGCATTACGGTTGAAGGGGCAAACATTCTGACGCGTTCACTGATCATCTTTGGTCAGGGTGCCATCCGCTGCCATCCGTGGTTGATGGATGAGATCAACTCAGCATCCTTGCCCAACAAGCAGGAAGCACTGGAGAGTTTTGATGAAGCCTTGATGGGACACATAGGTTATGCCATCCAGAACGGTGCGCGATCGCTGTTTCATGGTCTGACCAAAGGAGCGTTCGCCGATTCGCCGGTGGATGGAACCAATGCCAAATACTATCGACGACTTTCACGTATGAGTGCGGCCTATTCCTTCCTGGCAGATTTCGCCATGTTGTTTCTTGGCGGTGATCTCAAACGAAAGGAGATGTTGTCCGGTCGATTTGCCGATGGCTTGACGCATATGTATATGGCTTCTGCCGTGCTCAAGCGGTTCGAGGACACCGGTCGTCCGGCTGCCGACCAGCCATTGCTTGAATGGTCGGTGCGGCAGGCCTTGTTTCAGACACAGGTAGCGCTGGATCAGATTCTGCGTAACTTCCCGAATGTACCGGTTGGTTTGTTGTTGCGCGGTATTGTCTTCCCGTTGGGTCGTCGTTTTCGCACACCGAATGACAGGCTGACAAAAGCTTGCGCTGAAATTCTGCTTGATGATACGGAAGCGCGTGATCGTCTGACCGAAGGCGTGTACCGCAGTGATGATCCTGAAGACGTAACGGGCAGTGTCGAACATGCCTTACGATCAGTTCTGGCGGCTGACGACGCAGGTCGCAAGCTCAAGAACAGCAAGCAAAAACAACCTTACAATGTTGACTATGCAACGTGGATTCAGCAGTTGACGGCCGATAATGTCATTAACCAGGAAGAAGCGGATTTGTTGATTACATCCAGTGAAGCCACGCGCCGTGTCATCATGGTTGATGACTTCCCGAACGATGTATTGCAAAGTGGTGGTGGGGCGCAAGCTAGAACCTAAGCTTGTGTCGGCGATGCCTTGCCCGATTCAGGGCAAGGCATTGCTTCGACTGAGAAATGCAGACGCCCTTCAAGAAGAGCTTAGCCGCCTTTGAGCATCGCGCTTTTCAGGTTTGCCTGGACCGGTGTGTCAGATAACCAGATACCGAACAAGGCTTGTTTGAAATCAAGGCCTTCTATCAAACCCGATTCCTCGCCATTGCGAAATATGCGAGTGCCGACGTTCGGTTCATAGGCAAATGTGTAGCTGTCGCCGGGGCGAATTTTTTCTGTCATCAGGCCAATCAGTTGGTCTATCTGTGGCTGAACAGGGTCGGTATTGCCACCGGTGGATTTGTTGAAGCCTGATTTCAAGGCTTTCAGCATCTTGTCGCGAGTCAGGAGGTCTGACAAGATATTCAGCCGAATAGCCATTGATTCATCGGCAGCGACTATACCGGCCGCATCGCTGCTGGGTGCTCCAAGGTAAAGACTGCCGACATAAAGCTTGATAAAAAGCCTCTTGCGCAGCCCGGCACCGTTGAGCACCAGTTCTTCACCGCCAACTGCAAGCTTGTTTTCAAGCTCCACCCCCGCAACTTTACGAGCGTGAGCCGGACTGGATATCAGTAGTAATGCAAAACAGACCAGTGCGATCTGTTTGCTGATAGTGATTGAGGTGTTTTTCAGATTATTGGCGATCATTGGATTGCCTGCATAGCCGGTGTATTAGCGATCGCTCCGGATGCCCCGTTTTCGATCAGGGCGAAGCCAGTAGCGCCCGTTAAACCTGCCACATTGACCAAGGCACACACCCCGACCAGGATTTCGGGCGACCGCAGTCGCGCTGGGTACCGGTTCATAAACTCTCCTCTGTGTTTTTGCGGGGCTGACCGAAATGGCACTGCGCTTCATGATAGCCACTTGGGGCCCAGGCTCAAGCTACGTCATCGTGTCTTAAGACTACACTTTATTGTGCTTGTCAGGAAACAGTGTTTTACCGTGATAGGCGTTCGAACGATCTCGTAATCGCCGGATACCGTCAAAAATTGCCGATTTGCCCGCCATTGCTCTAGGATCAAGGGGTGGGGAACATGAATGGGAACAAATGTGGACCAGTCAGGCTCCTAAATCGTATCGCCGTTAAGCGGTGCCAAAACAAAACCACTGTTTTCAGTCATGATGAAAAAGGTAGCTGAACGCCAGTATGTTTGAACGTCTGTTCAATCAGCCCATTAATGTCTGGCGAGAGGGCACGTGGGTCTTTGAAAGCGGTTGGCCATTAATCGGGCTGGCACTGGCGGCTGTCATCATTTTGGCGGTTTTGTTTTTCTCCAGTCTGCGTCAGTCAATCAGCGCCGGTCGAAGAGTGGCGGTTCTCGCACTTCAGTCGATTGTCGTGCTCACCGCGTTGACGATGCTATGGCGTCCAGCGCTGGAAATATCACTGACTGAAAAAGGCGAGAACGCCGTTGCGTGGTTGTTTGACGGTTCTTCGAGCATGGATATTAACGATGTCGGGTCCGTATCGCGTCGTCAGGGCATCCTCGATGCGCTACAAGACAACAATTTGCTCGACGCGTCGACTTTCCAACACGATCTTTATCGATTCGGCCGTCACCTTGAGCCAGTTGATACCATATCGACGCTCGAGGGCAGCATTGCCAGTGAGCGAACCAACATTGCAGGCAGTCTCGATAGCCTGCTTGATGACCTTAACAAGACGACATTGGCAGCCATAGTTCTGGTCAGCGACGGCGCACACAATGCCGGCGGCATGGATGCTGGCTGGTGGCAGGCTATCAGCTCGGCTGGCATTCCGGTGCACACGATTGGTGTCGGTAATGATGTTGTACAAGATGATCTCGAAATTCGCAGCGTCTCCATGCCGTCTCAGAGTCATGTCGATGCTGACATAGTCGCCACGGTCGTGGTTCGACATGCCGGGACCGATGTTGCCCGTCTGCGGGTTAGCGCAGGTCGTGAATTACTGGCAGCGGTTGACCTTGAGTTGCCGAGTGGGCAAGAGGAGAGCGTGCACGTCATCGAGTTCAATGCAGGTAGTGCCGGCGTCCGGCGTATCGAATTTTCGATTGATTCATCGATGAATGAATCCAACACAGCTAATAACCGCCTGCCGAGAATGCTTGACGTGCAGGACGATGCGCGTCGGATCCTGTACGTAGAAGGCGAGCCCCGTTGGGAATACAAGTTCTTGCGTCGAGCGGTACACGACAACGATGCTGTGCAACTGGTCAGCTTGCTACGAACATCACCCAACAAATTTTATCGTCAAGGGGTAGCGAATGCCGAAGAACTCAGTGAAGGCTTCCCCGACTCGGTCGAAAAACTGTTTGCCTACGATGCGGTGATCATTGGCAGTCTGGAAGCCGCCGAGTTATCGACCACGCAGCAGGCGGCTTTGCGCGATTTTGTCAGTGTTCGTGGTGGTACGTTGTTGATGCTGGCTGGACGCAAAGGTTTGGCGGATGGCGGCTGGGCTCGATCAGTCACCGCCGCAGCCCTGCCGGTAGAGCTTGCCCGAGACCTTGATGCCGAAACCTATCAGCGTAAGCGAGCGAAGGTCAGGCCCACACTTGCTGGCTTGAGAACGCCATGGTTGCAGCTGGATGCCGAGACGGACAGTAACCGTGAGGCTTGGGCGGGCTTGCCAGAGATTGCTGATCATCAATCTCTGGGCACACCCAAACCCGGTGCCGTCACATTGTTGGAAGTGTTGGATAGTAATGGTGGCAATGCTCGCCCACTACTGGTTTGGCAGCGTTATGGACGTGGCAACAGTGCGGTGTTGGGTAGCTCCGGAACCTGGCGTTGGCAAATGCGCCTGGACTCGGAAGATCAGCGTCATGAAAAATTCTGGCAAGGTTTACTCAAACAATTAGTGCAGGACACGACGCCACGACTCAACGTTTCGACGGATACTCCGATCATTCGCGATTCCGATTCGGCCGAATTGAAATTGCTTGCCTACAACGCTGACTTCTCGACCGTGGATCAGAATGCATTGTCCGTTGAAATCACCCGTCCTGATGGCAGCAAAGAAACCGTGTCGGTCAGACAACGGGATGATCAGCGTGGACACTTTGTCGGTAGTATTCCAACCACCATGGATGGCCCGTATATGGTCAAGGTCAGCTCGCCGATTGAAGGTGAATCCCCTTCAGCGGCCCCGATCACCAGAGAAAGCTGGCTATACAGAGAATCGGGAAATGCCGAGCGTTACCGAACTGAGCTCAACCGAGATTTTCTGGAACGTCTTGCGGCATCAACGGGCGGTCAGTATCTACCGCTTGACAGAATTACTGAATTGCCCGCGATACTCCTCGACGAGAATGCTGCGCTTAAACGAGAAACGCGGTTACCACTTTGGAACATGCCTGTTTTCTTCCTGTTGTTATTGCTTGCCAAAGGGATTGAGTGGTTGCTCCGACTAAAGTGGAAGCGATTGTGATGCATCGACACTGTCTTGCTTTTTTGGTGTTGGTAGCGGCGTCGCTGGCACCGTCCGTGTCGCAGGCTCGCACGGTCGCGCTGGTGGTTAGCGGACTGGGTGGAAACCCGGAATACAGTGAGGCTTTTAAGGAGTACGGCACAGCAATAGCCAACGGCCTTTCGAGTCTTGAGATTGATGATCAGGCCATTATCTATCTGGATGAGTCTGCCAATCGTGAAAGCCTGCTTGAAGCATTCGAAACGCAAGCACGGACACCCGCTGATGTCTTTGTGTTGGTGCTACTCGGTCATGGCACCAGTGATGCGACAACCTGGCGATTCAATATCAAGGGCCCGGACCTGACAACTGAAGATCTTGTCTCCGCATTGAATGACGTTCAGGCACCGGAGCAACTTGTGGTGTTGGCTACCAGTGCCAGTGGCGCTCTGCTGGATGTGCTCAGTCAACCGGGTCGCGTTGTTGTGACGGCAACCAAAAGTGGCGGTGAACTCAACGCTGTGCGTTTTCCCGAGTATCTGGCAACGGCGATCAGTACCGAGCAGGCGGATCTTGACCGAAACGAAATTCTGACAGCGGCTGAAGCGTTTCGTTTTGCAGATAACCGCACGCGCGAGTACTATGAAACGCAGAAATTACTGGCGCCTGAGCATGCACGTTTGCGCGGTGATGGCGCTGAAACCATTGCACTGGCAAAGCTCGGGGCGTTGCGCGAAGCACAGGACAATCCTGAGGTGCTCGCTTTACTTGAACAACGTTTGAGTCTTGAGCAACGATTTACAGCAATCAAGCGGGAAAAGTCCAGCCTGTCCACCAATGACTATTATGCTGCCTTGGAATCGGTGCTGCTTGAACTCGCGCGGCTGCAACGGTCGATCGATGACGCGACCGGCTGGAGTGAGACTGATGGCAGTAGCTAGAATGACAAATTGCTTGTGGCTCTTTTGTACGCTGATGTTGTCAAGCGAGCTGCATGCGCTGACAATTCACTACGACCTTAGTCGTAACGAGGCGCTGAAAACATGTGATGAAGCGCTGTACAGCGGTGAGAAACAAGCCTCGGTTAACTGCTATCAACGTGTATTCAATACGTCAGAGGGGCTGGTTCAGGCTGATGCGGCGGCGGCACTCGGCGATGTGCAGACTGCAAACCGTCTTTATCGTGATCTCGCTGCCAGCGATACAGACCCTGCCATCAAAACCAATTGGGGGCTTTTGTATCTGGAGACGCATCAGGTCAGCGATGCCGAAGCCTTGTTTCGTGAGGCCTTGTTGTACAACGATGCTTTTTTGCCTGCGCAAATCGGGCTTGCGAAAGCGCTGTCAGAAGGATTCGAAGGCCGCGCTCGCCAGCTACTGGTGGATATCACAACCCAATACCCTGATAACGTTCAGGCGATGGTGTTACGTGCGCGTATCGAACTGGAACTGCAAAATCTCGATACCGCCAGAGGATTACTTAACCGTGCCTTGTCGGTGATACCAGAGCAGGGCTTGCCGCCACTTGAAATATATGCGCTGCATGCCGGTGCCGATCTCCTTGATGGAAAATCAATACAGCCCTGGATCGACAAGGCGTTGGAGATAAATCCGCAGTATGGTGATGTGTATGCGATACCCGCTCACTTCTACATCATCACCTATCGTTATCGTGAGGCAGTAGAGCTGTATCAGGCAGCGGTGAATATTGATCCAGATCTGGCAACCGCACACCGCGACCTGGGTATCAATCTCTTGCGCATCAATAACATTTTTGCGGCGCGGTATCACCTGCTAAAAGCGTTTTCCATTGATGCCTTCGACGCGAAGACAGTGAATACACTGCGATTACTCGATGGTATCGATGACATGCGTATCAGCACCGTTGATGTCGGTGCCGCTGATGATCCCGAGACGATAATCGGTCGAGTATTGATTCGTCTGGATCGTGACGATGCTGATGCGCTGGAGCCTTATGTCGTTGATCTGGCGACGCGAGCGGTGCAGGTTTTTACCGAGCGCTATGACTTTCAATTACAACGTCCAATGGTGGTTGAGCTGTATCACGATCATGATGACTTCGGTGTGCGCACCGTCAGTACACCGGGTATCGGTTTGCTTGGCGTGACCTTTGGTTACCTGACGGCGATGGATTCACCCAAGGCGCGTGCCAGTGGTGACTTTCATTGGGGGAGTACGCTTTGGCATGAGATCGCACATGTATTTACGCTTGAAGCGACCAATCATCGCTTGCCTCGCTGGTTCAGCGAAGGCTTGTCAGTTTACGAAGAGTGGAATACGGGTCCTTTGCCTAATCGAGAGTTGCCGGTTGATACTCTGACGGCTTTTTCTGCCGGCCAATTTCTGCCCGTTGCCGAACTGGACAATGGATTTGTTCGCCCAAGCTATCAGGGGCAGGTTCAGGTGTCCTACATGCAGGCCGGGCTTATCTGCGATTTCATCAGTGCCCGCTGGGGGCATCAGGCATTGGTCAGCATGCTCAAGTCCTTTGCCGATGGCGACAGCACGGAAGAGGCCTTGCAAGAAGCGATAGGACTTGACGCTGATGGTTTCGACATGGCTTTTCGCGAATCCATGCAGGCGCAATATGGTGAACTCAGTGCATCACTGGACAGCTACCGGGTCGCTGTACAGCAGCTTGTGCAAGCGCGGGAATTACGTGACTGGATCAGTGTTGAAGCATTGGCCAGAGATCTTGTTCGACGGTACCCCGAACGGGTCACGGGTGGCAATGGTTACGAAGTGCTGGCCGAGGCTCAGCGAGCACAGGGCGACGAAGATTCAGCGCTGGATACTCTGCTTGAGTGGCACGCGCGAGGCGGGCATGATCCTGATACCTTGCAGGGTCTGGCTGCTGACCTGACTGCGGCCGGACGTGGTGATGAAGCCATAGCGGTTCTCGAATCATTAAATTGGGTCATGCCCTACGTGAGTGATGAACACGCTCAATTAGGCAATCATTATCTGGCCAACGGTGATGCGCAAAGGGCCATTCGAGAATTCGACGCTTTACTGGCCATGCGCGAAGATGATCCAGCACAAGCTTATCTGGGCAAGGCGCGCGCCGCAATGCTACTCGATGACCCCTCGCTCGCTCGCAGACAAGTACTTAATGCATTGGAAAATGCCCCATTTTATCGTCCGGCACAAAAACTGTTGCTGGAATTAACCGGAGACAATCGTGACTGATTCAAGGCATTACAGCGCCGAAGCCGCAGAGCTTGTCAGCGAATTTCGTCAGGTCACCCAGCGTATCAGAAGCGAAGTGGGTCGAATAATCGTCGGTCAGGATGAAGTTGTCGAAAGCTTGCTCATCACCTTGCTTGTTGGTGGTCATTGTCTGGTGACCGGAATGCCAGGTACGGCCAAGACATTGCTGGTCCGCACATTGGCCGATGCTCTCGGACTACAGTTCGATCGTATCCAGTTCACACCAGATCTGATGCCGACCGATATTACTGGCACCGATATCATCGAAGACGATGATGACGGCAAGCGATCCTGGCGTTTTATTCCGGGTCCGATCTTCACTAACGTATTGTTGGCTGATGAAATCAATCGAACGCCGCCAAAGACGCAAGCAGCCTTGCTTGAAGCCATGCAAGAATACTCCGCGACCGTGCGCGGTACGCAACATCAGATCAAAAAGCCGTTTTTCGTTCTGGCAACGCAGAACCCGTTGGAGCTGGAAGGGACGTACCCGCTACCCGAAGCGCAGCTCGATCGTTTTCTGTTCAATATCTTGCTTGACTATCTGCCACTCGAGGACGAACTGACAGTTGTTGAACGCTTTACTACCGACACGCCACCGGCACCAGTGAAGGCGTGTACAACCGCGGACCAGGTACTGGCTTTTCAACACCTGACGCGGCAAGTGCCAGTGTCAAAGCAGGTGGGCCGGTATGCAGTCGAACTGGTTCGGGCAACTCGCCCTGACGATGTCGCGGCGACGGCGACGGTCAAGAAGTATGTGAAGTTTGGCGCGTCCGTTCGGGCTGCGTTGTTCATTACTTTGGCCGCCAAGGCGCGCGCCTTGATGGAAGGCCGCTACCATGTGACGACCGAAGATATCGATGCCCTGGCTGCTCCGGTTTTGCGCCACCGTGTCATGGTCAATTATTTTGCCGAAGCTGATGGTGTCAGTATCGACGATATCTTGCGTGATCTTGTTGACCAACGAGTGGCTGCCTGACTTTGGCGGCTAACCCCAGACGTCTGTTAAAGCCTGAGGTGTTGGCGCGCCTTGGCACGCTCGATCTTGTCGCGCGAACGGTAGTCGATGGTGTCATGACCGGTCTGCATCGGTCGCCTAATTTTGGGTTTAGCCAGGAATTTGCCGAGTATCGCGCCTACAACGAGGGAGACGATCTGCGTTTTGTTGACTGGAATGTTTATGCCCGCACTGACAGAGCCTATATCAAGCGATTTCGCGGTGAGACCAATACAACCGTGCTTATCTTGCTGGACGCAAGTGCCTCCATGGCCTTCGGCGAGCCGACCACCAAATTGCAACAGGCGTGCTACCTGGCAGCTTCTGTCTGCTATATCGCCAGCCGTCAGCATGATGCGATAGGGTTGACGGTGTTTGATGAAGGCATACGGACACGTCATGCACCATCTTCCAAGCCGGATGCTCTGATGCAGAACCTGGCCTTGCTTGAACGTACCGAAGCAGGTAAGGGCACTGATCTGATTGCGGCGCTTGATTCGCTGCATGCCGGAAGTCGACGGCGTGGACTGGTCATACTGATCTCTGATCTGTATGCCGATCCCGATGATGTGCTTTCTGCCTTACAGGCGCACACCTACACTGGTCACGATATCGCCGTTTTTCATGTTCATGATCAACAAGAGGCTACGCCTGAGGCCGGCAAGATACGCTCATTGAAAAGTCTGGAATCGGGAAATACCGTCGTTGTGGATCCAGATTTTCTGGTCGGCGAGTACGCCAAACGGTTTGTTGAGCACACCGAATCACTTGAATCAGCCTGTCGCAGAACCGGCGCTGATTATGTAAAGCTCATGACACATGAACCGCTCGATGCGGCATTGCACGCCTATTTGCAATTTCGAGAGAGGCGCGGTCGATGAGTCTGATCGCACCCTGGTTTCTGTTAGGTCTTGCGGCCGTGTTTGTGCCCATCGTATTGCATCGGTTCAGTCATAGCGAACCGGATGAGTTCAGTTTTCCATCCATACGATTTCTTGAAGCCACACGTCCTCCAGTGTCGCGCAAGCGAAAACTGCGCTATCGCACCTTGTTTTCACTGCGTACCTTATTTCTATTGTTGTTATGTCTGTTGTTCGCAGGACCCTACCTGCTACGAGAAATCAACGCCAACAATGCCAAAGCCTTGCAGGTCGTTGCACTGGATCAATCTTTGTCGATGCAGGCCGGAGACAGGTGGCCGATGGCGATCGAGCGCGCGACTGAACTACTCGAGGCCATGGCCGAGAGTGACCGGGTTCAACTACTGGGGTTTTCACACGCGGTTTCGCGTTACACGACCGAAGAAGTGCCTGCCGAGGAAGCCATCGCCATGATCAATTCGATGCAAGCGGGACAAAGCGCCGCGGACTACGGTCAGGTCATGCAGCAGATAGACCGTTTGGCGCGAGAGTCATCATTGCCGGTAAATGTCGCGCTGATAACCGATGGGCAGCGTAATAATCTGCCGAGTCAGTTGAACGCCTTGTACGCGCCTGGCATAGCGTCACTTAACGTCATTGATGTCAGCGAGGACGACACCGTAAATTACTCGCTCAGGGCGCAAGCACAGGTGATCGATGCTGTGTTCGTCGAACTGGATCTGACGGTGAGTGCAAGTGCATCTGGTCCGACAAATGCGGACAGTACGACAAGCCGCACGCTCGTGGTGTCACATCAAGGCGAGGAATTGGAACGCCAGCTTGTCGACATAGAGCCCGGTAAAAGCGTATCGCTAAAGATTGCCAACCTCTCGTTGCCGGAGCGATTGCCCGCTGTGTTCACCATCGAGCTGACAGAGCAGGATGCGCTTGAAACGGATAACGCGGTCAATGTTGTCGTTCAGCGTGACACTTCTCTGGAAGTCGCGATGATTGCAAACGGTGCAGATGCTCGGGCTGCGGATGTGTTTGTTTCGACAGCCATTGAAACTGACCGACTGGCGCGAATCAATCGGAGTTCTTCGGTGGCGCAGTTGCCCACCGATGTGCGTTATCTGATCGCCTTTCATGATCTGACAACGGGTGATGTACCGATCGATCTGCAAAATGTGGTGGATCGTGGTGTCAGTACTTTGCTCATCCATAGTGGTGAGCCGGATGGCAGCGATGCGGCAGCAACCCCCCAGAGCGTGCGAGTCGTTGATGAGGCGCACCCATTGAGTCTTGGCGATATAGACTGGACCGGTGTGCGTATTTTCGGTGTTAGTCCGATGTCGGTCACGGAGAATGAACAGGTGCTACTGGCAACGCAAAACAATGAGCCGCTGCTGGTCGAACGTCGGATCGGCAATGGCATCATGCTGTTGCTCAATGACAATCTGACCGCGAATGCGAGTAACTTGCCGTTGCAACCCGCCTTTGTTGTGCTGATGCAGGGTCTGGTACGTTACTTTGATGCAAGTACATCGATCCCTGGCGAAATTGATGTGGGTTCAAGACTCTTTGTGCCACCCAATGTTCAGGTACAGGATAGCGGTGGGCGGAACCTTGTCGATATTGCTTCTGCGACGACGGGTCAGGAAATCACTTTCGACGAGAGCGGTGTCTACACCTTGTTCGATTTGCAAGGCGAGCGTTTGCTGAACGTCAGTTTCGATCCTGCCGAGTCGGATCTGTCACGCATGGCGGCAGCCGATGTCAGTGCCTGGGAACAGCGTCACCTCCTGACTGAACAAAGCGATGCCAACGCTGTCAGTGCAAGTGAGAGGGGAGGGACAACTGTCGCCAGCGTCAATGACAGCTTGCCAATGTCCCGTTATTTACTGCCTCTGTTGGTGTTGGCCCTTATACTGGAGTCACTGTTGGCTAATAGACGCCTACACGTCAAGCGAGATGGGTCATGAGTGAACCCGGTTATGCACACACGCGCTTTACGCGTTACATAAAACAAGCAAAGCGCAGAGAAACGTGGCGCCTGGTACTGGTATGTCTGCTTTGTATCGTTGCCGGATTGATCGCGGTAACCGCTGTCGGTAGCTTGCTGGGTATCTATCGCGGATTCTCCGACACATTCACGACAGGTGTCAGAGCCACGTTATTCGCAACGGTCGCATTTTGTTTGATCTTTCTTTTATGGCGTCCTGTCAGCCGGCTCTTCCGCGACGGCGGCGCGACGTTGATCGAATCATCAGACGCCGCGTTTGATGGTCGTGTTCAAACCTTCATCGATACGGATCGAAATCAACCGGAACATGCTTTTCTGCCGCTGCTGGCACGTGATGGCTTGTCTGTGGCAAAACGGGTACCTGTGTGGCGAATTGTTTCGAGTAGTGCATTGCTTTGGCCAATTGCCCTTGTTGCGGTGCTGTTGGCTGGCGTCACGGGTTTTTTTCAAAAAGCGCCAGAGAACCTGCAGAACGCGGCACTGCACGTTTGGTGGGGCTGGAAAAATGACACCCTGGTTGAAGATCGGCAAATAGCTGTATTGCCCGGTGATATCAAGTTATTGGCTGGTGAGAACCTTGAGATTGAGGTTGAACTGACAGGGTTCGCGCGTGAAGAAGTTGCGTTGAACGTGAGTTCGGGGGGCGAGCCGTTCAGCAATACGATTATCCCCAGATCCCCGGATGGTCGCTTTCGTTTCACGATGTTTCGTGTATCAGAGCCGATAAGTTATTTTGTCGATGCAGCATTCGCTCAAAGTGAAGAGTACACGGTGTCAGTACTTCAACCGGCAAGGTTGCAACAAATCGACGCGCAGTATACCTATCCGGAATGGACGCGGCTCGAGTCGTATCAGAATAACGACGCTGGTGATCTCTCGGCGGTTAAAAACACTCGTGTCGAATTGAGTTTCGTACTTGATCGCGAAATGCAAGACGGTGCGTTACGTGTCGGCGATTCGATTGTGCCGCTGAGCAACGATGGTAGTGTCTATACAGCCAGTATTCTGATGACTAACGATAGTCAATATCAGCTGGTGGATCGCATGCTGGATCGAGAGGTGCCGATAAGTGCTGAGTATGCGATTTCTATCCGTGGTGATGAAGCACCCGAAGTGCGCATCGTATCGCCGGGTCGTGATGTCAGTGCATCTCCGATCGAAGAATTGCAAGTCAACATTGAAGCGAAAGACGATTTCGCCATCGAGTCGGTTGAGCTTTTGTATTCTGTCAATGCCGGTCCCTGGCAGTCAGTGAATCTGCCGGCGTCGGAATTGAATTCTCATACTTTCTACCTTGAATCTATGGGCACATTGCCTGTAGACATAGCCGTATCTGACGAATCAACCGACGACGAATCGTCAGATTCGGTTGGTTCAAACCCCGCAGCCACGGGCGATGGTATTGCGATGGAACCGGGCGATCTGATCAGCTATTACGTGAAAGTACGTGACCATGACAGTGTGGCTGAGACCGATATGCTACTCGTTGATGTGCGGCCGTTCGAGCGTCGTTTTTCGGAAGGTGAATCGGGCGCTGGTGGTGGCGGCGGCGGTGCCGCCAACGAAGGTAGTGAAATATCCCGGCGTCAAAAGGAGATACTCCTTGCGACGTGGAATTTACAAAGAACGACGGAAGCTGCTGACGGTGACACCAGTGGCCTGGAAGATAATGCCAGCCTGTTGTCACAGTTGCAGACAACGTTGGCAGAACAAGCGCTTACTCTGGCTGACCGTTCTGAAGCCCGCGATCTTGTCGAACAGGGTGAAGAGATTCGCCAATTTGTTGATTACCTGCGGCAGGCTGCTGAAGCAATGACCCCTTCAGCGCTTGCTCTGGATTCCCTTGCGTTTTCTGACGCGATTCAACCGCAACAACGTGCTTTGCAATTGTTGCAAAGAGCAGAAGCTCTGTTCGCCGATATACGCATGACACAACAAGAAGGGCAAGGTGGTGGTGGGCAGCAGTCCGCGCAGGATATGGCGGAGATCTTTGAGCTGGAAATGGATTTGGAACGAAGTCGTTATGAGCAACCTGACAGAGGCGGTAATAGCGGTCAACCAGATGAACAGCTAGACGATATCTACAAAAAGCTCGAAGAATTGGCTCGCCGACAACAGGAAATTGCTGACGCGCAACGCCAGCAGGCGATCGTGGCACCTGAGGAGAAATGGCGACAACAACAGTTGTCTCGGGAACTGGAAGAAATGCGCCAACAATTGGAAGAACTCGAGCGCAATGCGCAGAACCAGGAAGGCGAAGAGGCCCGTCGACTGGAACAGGCTGCAGCAGATCTACGCGAACGAATAGAAGCGGCGCAACAAGCATTGAATGAATCGCAGCCCGACGAATCGGCGCCCGGTGACTCGCAATCCGGTGAGTCAAGCGATGGCCAGCAAAATGCACAATCCGGTGAGACAAGTGAGAGCGGTGAAACCAATGAAGCCAGGAGTAATTCTGCTTCTGCCGCTGAAGATGCCAGTCGTCAGTTACAAGATGCCTTGCAACGTCTTGATGAGGTTCGCACAGCGGAACTCGAAGCAGGACTTGACGCCGCCTTGTCAGAAGCTGAGCAATTACTACGAGATCAGCGTTCGGCAGAGGAGGAAATTCGTAACGCTGTCGAAAAAATATTGCGTGATCGTCGAGCCGGTAACTTCACACGTGGGTTAGCTGATGAAGACATAGAGCGGTTGGCTGAGGAAAAGCGCCAATTGCAGGAAAATCTGGAAGCCTTGCGTAATGATGTTGAAGATCTGAATGAACGCTTTGGCGAACAGGCGAGAAACACTGGCGATGCACTCGAACAAGCGCTGAATCGGCTTGATGAAAGTCGCGTCAGTGAAATGCTCGGTATTGCCAGTGATGCGATCAACAACGGATCGTTTGCCACGGTGTTACCAGGAGAAAGCCTGGTTACCAACTCATTGCGTGAGTGGCGAGATCGACTGGGTGAAGCACGGGATGCCGCCTCCAATGAAACTCTGCAGCCAACGCAAAGCGAGGAAATACAGATCGCGGATGCTCTTGAGCAGTTGCAAGACCTGCGTGAGCAACTGGAAGGTCAGCAAGGTCAGCAAGGTCAGCAAGGTCAGCAAGGTCAGCAAGGTCAGCAAGGTCAGCAAGGTCAGCAAGGTCAGCAAGGTCAGCAAGGTCAGCAAGGTCAGCAAGGTCAGCAAGGTCA
>CALDSR010000010.1 GCA_937924505.1 uncultured Granulosicoccus sp.
GACAATGATGGCTACTATTCATTATCTGTATTTATTGAAAAATTCACTGACGTTAAAATCTGGGGGCTGCATTGTTTGTGGAGCAGTCGTGGATGTGGTGTTGCCTGGAACTCTCTTCTGCTGGCCATTGTTGTTGGCGCACTGACTACAGTGCTCGGACTCGTGTTTGCACTGGTTGCGACACGTTCAGGATTACGTCAGGCACATTTACTTCGCCCATTAACGGTTTTGCCGATAATTACTCCGCCCTTTGTAATTGGACTGGCAATTATTCTGCTTTTCGGCTTATCCGGAACTGTTACTCGGTTTGTCGCTGAGATTTTTAATTTACAACCGACTCGATGGGTTTATGGATTACCGGGGATTCTGATCGCACAATTATTGTCGTTTACACCCATCGCGTTTCTTGTTCTTATCGGTGTCGTTGAAGGAGTTGCACCTTCTATGGAGGAGGCATCCCAGACCCTAAGGGCCAGTCGTTGGCAGACTTTTCGTACCATCTCACTCCCCTTGATGCGCCCGGGTCTTGCCAATGCTTTTTTACTTGGTTTTATAGAAAGCATGGCCGATTTTGGTAACCCACTGGTATTGGGTGGCAACTTCGATGTGTTATCGACCGAAATATTCTTTGCCATTGTTGGGGCGCAGAATGACCAGGGCAAAGCAGCCGTGTTAGCAATAGTGTTGTTGATATTTACCCTGACAGCATTTTATGCCCAACGGCGTTGGTTGGGTTCGAAATCTTATACAACCAGAACCGGTAAAGGTGATAGTGGTATGCCTGCATTATTACCGCGTCGAATTCTGTATCCGAGCTATGCGATAGTCGTCATCTGGAGCTGCTTTACCCTGGTGGTGTACGGCATGATCATATATGGCAGCTTCGTAGAAGTTTGGGGACTGAACCATTCCATGACATTCAAGCATTACATCACCGCCTTTGGTATCAGATGGAATGAATTCGGCATAGTCTGGCATGGATCAGCCTGGGATTCTTTCTGGACGACACTGAAAATAGCTGCAACCGCAGCTCCGTTGACAGCTGCGATTGGTTTGGTGACCGCCTATCTATTAGTCAGGCAGCAATTTCGCGGTAAGCAGGCATTCGAATTTGGCACCATGTTAAGTTTTGCGATTCCCGGTACAGTCATTGGTGTTGCTTATATTCTGGCTTTTAACGTGCCGCCTTTTGAATTAACCGGTACCGGTGTAATACTGATACTCAGCTTCATCTTCAGAAATATGCCAGTGGGGATTCGAGCCGGTATCGCTTCCATGTCTCAGTTGGACAAGAGCCTTGATGAAGCTTCTTTGACGCTTGGAGCCAATACCTGGCGAACCTTCAGAAAAATTATTCTGCCATTGATGCGGCCAGCGATATTGGCTGCATTAGTGTTCAGCTTTGTTCGAGCCATGACTGCGATAAGTGCCGTTATATTTCTGGTCAGCGCTGAATATAATATGGCTACAAGTTATATTATCGGTCGTGTTGAAAATAACGATTATGGTATTGCAATAGCCTACTGTACCGTCTTGATTTTTGTCATGTTAACGGCTGTTGCCATGATGCAATGGGCCGTTGGTAAAACGAAAGTTGCGCGACGATAAAATTTATACCTCGTTCAAAGGGTTAGGCAATAAAATGACAATATCAACTGCAACTTCCAGGATAGAAAAGGAAAATAATTCCGCGCGTAACATTAGTAGCAAGGCGGCCTCGGTTAGTTTTAATCAAGTCACTAAAACGTTTGGTAGTGATGTTGTTGCGGTAGATAATGTTTCACTGTATGTAAATGCTGGGGAGTTGGTTACTTTGTTGGGGCCTTCCGGCTGTGGGAAAACAACCACACTCAGAATGATTGCAGGCCTGGAAATGGTCTCCAAAGGTCATATTTTTATTGGTGAGCGCGACGTCACTCTGTTATCAGCAACAGATCGTGATGTTTCTATGGTATTTCAATCCTATGCTTTATTTCCACACATGACTGTATTGGATAATGTCTCCTACGGTCTTCGCGTGTCCAACATCAAGAAAAAGGAATGTCTGGATCGCGCGATGCACGGGTTGAATCTTGTTGGCCTGGAGGCTTATGCCAAACGTTTGCCCAGCGAATTGTCTGGAGGCCAACAACAAAGAGTTGCAGTAGCTCGAGCACTGGTATTGGAACCTCAAGTGTTACTTTTTGACGAACCACTTTCCAATCTTGATGCAAAACTGCGCCGACAAGTTCGCGAAGAGATTCGCGACTTGCAAACCAGTCTTGGACTTACCGTTGTGTATGTAACGCATGACCAGGAGGAAGCACTTGCAGTATCGGATCGTATTATTGTTATGCGTAACGCGGCAATTGCACAAATTGGCGCCCCAAGAGAACTCTATGAGACGCCAGCAGATGTTTTTGTGGCTGACTTTATTGGTGAATCAAATATGGTCGATGTGGACATCATCGAGATAAATTCGTTAACGGATACTGCCACAGTCTCTCTTGGGCAAATGTCATTGACATTACCGTCAAGAGGACTGCCTGTTGGCAGGGCGAAACTGGCAGTGCGCCCAAATCGGGTGCTTCTTTCAAACGCGTCGAACCCTGTTGAGCACTCGATGTCATTGCCTGGTATGGTTGAAAAAGCTACCTATGTCGGAAGTAATATGGAGTATCAGGTGAGCACCAGCTATGGTCAGTGGTTTGCGGTCAGTGGTGAGGTGGATCAGACCTTTGTCGCTGGCCAACAAGTCGGCGTCACATTTACAAAGCAGGGTCCTGTATTGTTACCTCACGAAAGCTGACTGTAATTAGATGTGCCTTAAACCGCCGGACCGATATAGGCTTCGTGGCAGATGGCGAGTAATTGATCATATACACCGGGGCAAGCAGCGATGACTCTCCTACCATTCTCCAGCATGGTTGGCATATCGTATTTTTCAACCCGCCCGCCAGCCTCTTCAATGAGAAGCATTCCAGCCAGGCAGTCCCAGGCGTTCATATGCGGCTCGCAATAGCCACTGAGCCGACCATTTGCAACATAGGCCAGCGTCAAGGCGCCGGAGCCATTTCGATAAAATAGACCGTTGGCTTCGGTAATTTTTTCGATGGATTTAACAATTTGATTCGACGGAACTCGGATTGACATACCTACTCCGATGCTGCCGTCGGCAAGACTGGTTGATGACGAAACACGCACTGGGGACTCATTCAAGGTGCATCCGTGTCCACGAACGGCAACGTAAGTTTCTTCCGCAATCGGATCATGAATGATCCCAATTAATGATTTATCGTTATCCACCAAACACAAGACAACGCACCAACCGGGAGCACCTCGAACGAAGTTTGATGTACCGTCTATCGGGTCTATCACCCAAGTGTATCCGGATGTCGAGGAAACCACGACGTCTTCTTCTTCACCAATTAACCCATCTTCGGGGAAAGCTTTATTCAATTCACCACGTATAAACTTCTCAACGGCGACGTCGCCATCGGAAACCTGATCCTGAACACCCTTATTACGTGTTTGCAAACGTGAAGGATCTCGATAAAACTCCATGGCCAACGTAGCAGCCTGTTTTGCTATGTTGGTGCCTTGGACTGCTCGGTCATTAATCTGTAGGTTCACTGGTGATTGATTCCGATTGTTGACGAAAGTATTTTCACACTATTAAAGTCTATACACGTCAATATTGGTTGCGCGGCCTTTCAACTGATAATTGCCAACGATCTTGGGATCAAACGCTGAAGTGAGATTGACCTTTGTATCAGCGCTGATTAAAATTGTTGTTTCTTTATCGTGTGAAGAAACTTCTTTTCCAAGTTGCTCAAGTCGCTGGCCTATGTTCACAGAATCCCCAATAATAGTGTAGTTAAAGCGCCCTGGAGCACCGATATTACCGATGGTTGCCATCCCTGTATGAATGCCGATTCGAAGCTCTATGACGGGCTTGTTGTGATTCTCTCGTTTTCTGTTTTCTCTGGATATCGCATCCGAAATGGCTAAAGCAGCGCTACAGGCATCATTTGCACTATGCCTCTCGCCCTCTGAGCCACTCCAGTAGGCCATGACGGCATCACCCATATATTTATCAACAATGCCATTTTCTGCTTCAATGCACTCTACCACCAGCGAGAAATGTTCGTTTAGGAATTTGGCAAGCTCTGGGGCCAGCATGCCTTCAGATGCCGTTGAAAAGCCGACAATATCGGTAAACATGACTGTAATTTCGCGAGCATCAGAAATAGATTCTTGCATTGTTCCGTTTTTAACAAGTTGGTCAACGATCTTTTTCGGCATGTAGTATTCAAACCAATGCAAGGCACTGAGCATTGCATTAAATGCCACCGCTTGATCATTAAGCTCTCTGAAAACACTACCTGGAAGAATCTCCACATCCGACAGATTGAAATTCTGAATGCGACTGGCGGCTTTCGAGAATTTCACAATTGGCCTGGCGATTTTTCTTCCGATAAATATCGCAGCAATTAACGATAAGAATAAAACAACCGCGCTTGCGATCAACGCCGCGATAAGTCGCTCTAACTCTTTCGGAAAATCACTGGCCTGAAAGTAAGTTCCTACAATTAATGGTTTATCACCAAAACCGGTCAATATCTTGTAAATATACGCGTAACGCTCATTAAAAACCTCTAGCCGATGGCCGTAAGCACCTTGTGGGAAATCCAGCACAAGATCTTCCCGGGTTTCTGGTTCCCAGATAGAAGCGAGGATGGGATCGGTAAATTTACTGAGCTCCGGTAGCGGATTACTGCTTGTTCGGTTCGGATACTCTACGGCCATCAGCCAGTGTGCAAGAACCGAGTCACGCCCGTATAAAACAAATTGATTGCCTGAGCCCTCGAAGTCCTTGTCGCCAATAAAATTTGAAAACTGTGCCACTGAGACTACGGCTACAACTGCACCGATATACTCTTCTTCTCGTAGTACGGGATGAGCTCTCATCAGGTAAGTTTTTTGAAAATCATCTCGCCAAATAGGTGGTAACCAGATTGGCCCTTCGGCTATTTTGATCAGATTGTTGCGTACGATTTCATCATCGGAGTTATCTATTGCTTCCAGTGTTACCTGCTCATCGTCGTCGGTAGTATTGCGAGTTGCGATGAATGTTTGTAAATTTATGTCGGTAAACAAGACCGCTTCAATTTGAGGTACGCCAGCTAAGGCTCCAACTAACAACGAACCGAAATCGTCATGATCCGTTGGATCAATCAGGCCACTGCTTATACGAGATGCGATAAAACGAGTTTGGTGCTCAGCCGGTTGTAGATGAGATTCAATCTG
The DNA here is from genome assembly GCA_937924505.1 of uncultured Granulosicoccus sp. The sequence continues at coordinate 5,290 of CALDSR010000010.1, forward strand.
GTTACTGTCGGCGATCATTCCTTCGTTAGCATTTTCGCTAAGTAGATCGAATGTGTTTTTTTGTGCTATCCATGCGCCGACCCCAAATACAACTCCTGCGGTAGTTAATATAAGAATGCCCATGGCTAAAACCAATGTCGTGGCTATGGGAATACGCCCATACCAGCGAGCATTTCTGGTCACTACTAATGTTGAGTTATCGGTTGACTGTGACACAATTATTCGGAAATTTCACTATGGAAAATTCAGCTGAGCTCGATATATCGAGACCTAAGTCTACAGTGATGAGTATTGAGGAGTTGTCATGTCGCAATGGTAGCCGACCATGATTTTATAGTTTGATTTATGTCGTTATCAGAATTACGGCTGCGTTATTTCTGTATTTTCATCTGAAGGGACGTATCTGACCGAATCTCCAAGTTTGATCGTTCCTCCAGACAAAATACGCGCCGTAATACCCCCGTGACCGCGCATAGCATTGTATCCGCCAGCGCCCAAATTCTCTTCCATTCGACTGCAAGGGTGACATAAACCTGTCACTTCAATTCGTACGTTGCCGATCATGATGATCCGATTTTTTAATGCAAGTAGGTTGATGCCTCTGACAACAATGTTACGTCTAAGATCTTCTGGTTTCACCTGTTCAGACCCGCTACAGCTGGCAATGACAGCCAAGTGCTCCTCCTGCACCAATGTTATGTGTCGCTTACCTGTTTGCCCTAGATATCTATCTCCATCCAACCCTGTAACGCCCGACGCACAAACTTCCTTGAGGCTGATCATCGCAGCCCGTCGTTTAGGTCGAATGCCGATCCACCGTACTTCGCCTTTTTGCGGCAAGGTGTCCAACAATTGTTTAAGTGTAATCATGGCTCGTTAAAACACTAAATTGTATTTAGCAAACCCATAACACGCTCACCCGTCCATACCGAGGCCAAAGCGATTGCGGGAACGGCAATAAGCCATTTCATGATGATGTGCCAACGAGTACTGATTTTCGAAATAATCCATAGTGCGGGCCACAATAAGACCACAACAGCGAGTTGCCCTAACTCAACGCCAATATTGAATGACAACAGACTAACCCAGATGTTTGCTGATGAAAGGCCAAGTATTTCTCGCAAAAGAAACGAAAACCCAAGCCCGTGCAGCAAGCCGATAGATGCCGTGATCAAGAAACTGCTTCGACCATCAGTGTCTCGATTAGCTACCGATAAAGCCGCGATTGCCGCATATAGTATAGATAGGGCTATGCCTGTTTCAACTGCTGGGATAAACCATTCATTTGATGGTACATAACCAAAATACCCAAGCGACAACGTAACACTATGACCGATAGTGAAACCTGTAATGCGCCAGGCAAGCCCGGCAAACGTAAGTGACCCAATAACGAGGCAGGCCACATACATCAGGTGATCGTAGCCACTCAGTATGTGCCGCACACCTTCAGATATAAACGTAATGGCAGCATCCCAGTCAGATCTTGAAATTTTTTGTGGCTCTGTCAACAGGCCGGTAACCCGAAAAATTCTTTGCTCAGCGCCATCGTGATCCAGTATCAGATTGGCCGTTTCTTCCTGGCCGGGCAAGCCCGGATCCAGGTTGCTACTGATAGTGTAAGTTCTGACCGGCTTGCCGACACGATAGCGTAGCAGTACGTCGACGATCGTATCGCCGACAAACGGTGGAGGTTCAGCTCGCTGAATGCCGGATTGCTGAAATACCGATTTGGCTTCATCCAGAGTGCTGAATGGCGGTTGCTTATCACCGGTGAATATTCGAATGGCGGCAACCAGCGGTGTCAGGGGTTTTCCGTCGTGTAGCAGCTGGTGCCCGTCGGCCGCCAATTGACCGAGCGCCAACGGGTTTGACTCGATGGCGACATAATTGACATAGTGCATGAGCGCTCCACCAACCAGGCCGTTGGTGGTAAACGGAGCGGGATCACGCGTGCCGTCAGGTTTTTCCGGGCCTAGAAGATGTGCCACCAGATAAGGCATTGGCAGGCGCAGATAGACGTCAAGACCTTCGGATACGTGCTCGACATGAATGACTCTGATATTCAGATTCAGTTTGAAATGAGCGTGAATTGCCGACGTGAACAAAATGCCGATGATAAATACCATCGATAGCCAATGGCGCCGCATGGTTTTCGCCTATTTCAATATGCCTGAGGACCGCAAGTCGATCGCCTACGGCCACCCAGAAGCTTCCCGATCGTCCGTCATCCGATCGGGTGAATTACTGCTCGGCTGTCACCATATTGTGAGAGCCGAAATAATAGACATGCCCTTCTTTCCCTTCTGTATCTGCTTTTGTTATCACAACGGATGGGGAGTCGAGCATCGTGTGTTCGTGGGTTTCAGCCCATTCGGTGGCAGGCAAAAGTGTTGAGGTATAAAAGGTTGTCTCCGGCACCAGGTAATGGTGTGGAATGGCAATGTTGGCTTTGGTTTTCGCTACGACCGAATCGGCCTGCTGATAGTCAAGAATATGACGAGACCCGTCGACTGGCACGAAGATAACGTCGACATCACCAATACGCTCGAGAACGTCGGCTGGCGCATCCGGGCGATTATCCCCCCACATCAGCAATCTTAAACCGCCTGTTTCTATCACATAGATAGTGTTATCCATATGCCGATAGTTGTTTGTGCAAGGATCCTCACGGCCTTCGAACTGTTTAACCGCTTCAGTCCAGGGAATCAGCCCTGGCGCCACGCATTGATGCTTGTCTGCGATTCCAGTGATCTTGACATCACCGAGTTCAAAAGTGCCTCCCATTCTATCGAGCAGCATGTTGGCGTCGATTTTATCGAGCGCATCATGATCGAAATGCGCATGGGTCGACATGCCGATATCGACTTCAGCTGCAGGGAATTCCATTCGATACCAGAGTCCCCAGGCGCCTGATGGATCATTACGCCAAGGATCGACAATGATTGAAATCCCTCTTGGAGAAGTCACTCGAAATGAGGAATTACTGAAATAGGCTATTTCGACCCCGTCAGCCGCCTCTCGGGTGCCACCTTCGTTCTGTATCTGGATGATCCGATCGTGATTCTTGCCAGATTTCCAAGACGTTAGTCCAGTTTCCTGCGCCTGGGCGATGCCGAGTAACACACCTGCTGCGCTCAGTACTGTTAGTGCACTTTTCTGCCACTTGTTCACGAGCTTTCCTTTGTAAAACATGAAAGAACGGGATTCTGCACACACTTAAGTACAGCACGATCCATAGCCTCAGCATATAACTAATGGGCAGCCCGAATCAATATGTCAAATTGATAGTTAGCGTGCTACCAGCACACTACACGGCGCTCTTTCCGTCACTGAAGTGCCACAGGATCCAAGCATCAACTCACCACCAAGCGCATCCTTCGGCCTACACGCAAAAATAATCAAATCTGCTTTCCAACTCACTGCCTCTTCAAGTATTTCCTGCGCTCGTTTACCGCCCCTCACGTTAATCATCGGGCTTTGCTTAAAATGCTCTTTTGCTAGTTGCTCTAATTCTTGCGAGACTCTTACACGCATATCTTCGACGGCACTTTCTGGAAAAAACGATGCAACCATAGGCATTTTGTAGCTTGGCATGATAGTTAGTAGTTGTACCTGTGCGCCCCATGCTTCGGCTAGAGCAGCAGCTCGTGGACAGCTCCTCTGACCGGATTCTGGCGAGGACATGTCAACGGGCACCAATATTCGGGTGTACATCAGCTGGTCTCCACACTAGGCGCAAATTTGCCTGGTTTGTTTCTTCGTCCGGCCTGCGCCTTCCAGATCAACCACAATAAGAAAAGCGCTGGAATGTACATCAACTGCTTGGGTAGCGACGACTGTGGAATCGATACGGCTTGTATTATCTGATCAAAATCGAGACCGGCCGCTTCTGCTGGGCTGTCAAATGCGACGCCGTCAATTACCAGACTGCCATCGTCGCCAGTAAGTAGTTCAATCCCCATCGACTCCAACTTCTCTTCCCCGCTGTCACCATCGCCCACGGTGAGTGGCGCCACGAAAGAACGCTCTCGCCCTACATCGTCTTCACCTAGAATGCGTAATCTGACTTCAGAGCCCGTCGCAATGCTTGCTAACGTGTCGACAAATTCCCCGGGAGAGGAATCAGCAAAAGGCGGAGAAATTCTGTCCATTAGAAATCCAGGTCGGAACAGCATAAATGCAATTAGCAACAGTGCCAGTGTTTCCCAGACACGATTGCGTGTGAGAAACCATCCTTGGGTGGCAGCAGCAAACAGCAACATTGCCGTAGTCGCGACAATGAACACGATAATGCCCTCGAACCAGCCCACGTCGATCAATAGCAGATCGGTATTGAAGATAAAGAGGAATGGCAACATCGCGGTTCGCAGGCTGTAGAAAAATGCCACAAAACCTGTGCGTATCGGGTCACCACCCGAGATCGCCGCAGCTGCAAAAGATGCTAATCCCACCGGTGGGGTTACATCGGCCATGATGCCGAAATAAAATACAAACAAATGCACGGCGATTAACGGCACAATCAAACCTGATTGCTGGCCAAGGGTAACAATGACAGGAGCAAGTAAAGACGACACAACGATGTAATTTGCCGTTGTCGGTAATCCCATACCGAGTATCAAACTTAGAATGGCAGTAAAAAGAAGCATCAGAAACAAATTACCCATTGATACTATTTCTACAAGATCGGCTAATACCAGACCAACACCTGTTAATGAGACCGCACCAACGATAATGCCGGCGGTCGCGGTTGCGATACCAATACCAATCATATTTCTGGCACCAGTTACCAAGCCATCGATTAACTCCGCGTATCCTTGCATCGCATAGAGGCCTAATTGGCTTTCGCCACGAAAAATTGCGAACAAGGGCCTTTGAGTCAACAAGATGAATATCATCAACACAGTTGCCCAGAACGCCGATAAGCCGGGACTAAGTCGCTCGACCATCAAGCACCAAATCAACACGATTACTGGCAGCAGGTAATGTAAGCCTGATAATATGGTCGGACGCGGATCCGGCAATTCCACAACAGGCGAGTTTGGATCATCAATTTCCAGGTCCGGTTGCTTTGCACAGGTAAACGCTACGGCAATATAAACAAAACCCAGCAGCGCTGCGATCACCCAGGCTGCTGAATCACCAGCAACTGGCTTCAGCCAACCGAGACCGTAGTAGACGGCGAAACTAAGTAAACAAACTAGAAACAGACCTGCTGCGAACCTTGTCAAGGCCTCAATCAAAGGACGCTGAACAGTGCGTCGCGGAAGACCTTTCATATCAAGTTTCATTGATTCCAGATGCACGATATAGACAAGTGCAATGTAGGAAATTAGCGCAGGAATAATGGCATGCTTGACCACTTCAAAGTAACTGATGCCAACATATTCAACCATCAAGAATGCAGCCGCTCCCATAACCGGAGGCATAATCTGCCCGTTTACTGATGATGCGACTTCAACGGCGCCTGCTTTCTCACCACTAAACCCGACTCGCTTCATCATGGGAATAGTGAAAGTGCCTGTAGTCACCACATTAGCGATAGACGACCCAGATATCAAACCAGTCATTGCCGAGGATACAACGGCGGCTTTTGCAGGACCGCCACGATAGTGCCCAAGCAATGAAAACGCTACTTTTATGAAATAATTTCCAGCGCCTGCTTTATCCAGTAAGGCTCCAAACAGTACAAACAAGAATACAAATCCGCTCGAGACGCCTAATGCTATGCCGAAGACACCATCGGTCGATAGCCATTGATTATCAGCTATGGCTCCAAATGAAGCGCCCTTCCAAGCCAGTATTCCGGGCATGCTCTGCCCACCAAAGCAATAGATCAGAAATAGTGATGCAACGACCGCAAGCGGCGGGCCCAAAGCTCGCCATGTCGCGGCTAAAAGTATGACGATTCCCGTAGACGCCACGAGAATATCGATGGTGTTCGGATTACCTGGCCGGTTTGATAGCTGATCATAGAAAAGAAATAGATAAGCAGCACAGAAAGCGCCTGTTATCGCCAATATCCAATCAATTTTTGGAACGTAATCTCGCGGGGATTTACTAAAAGCGGGATATGCCAGAAATGTTAAGAATATTGCAAACGCAAGATGTATCGAGCGACTCTCAGTATCATTGAATACACCTATGCCTAATGTAAACGGCAACGGCGAAGCTATCCAAAGTTGAAACAAAGACCAAACAAGGGCCACCCCGGTTATCAATTTTGCAACTAAAGGATTACCAGGATTTCGACCACCCGTATCTGACGCTGCAACCATCGCGTCAAGATCGGAATCGGCATACTGTGTAGTGCCTGACGACTCAGCAGAACTCATTAAAGAATCCTTGTTGTGTTCGGGAAAAGTAGCAGATCTACCAACTACACGACTAAAAAACACACACCCCGGCCGGGGTGTGTCAGAGGCCTAAAGGCAGGAATTACATCCATCCTTTTTCTTTGTAGTATCTAATGGCGCCTTCATGCAATGGCGCTGATATGTTATTCGTAATCATATCTTTCTCATTTAGATTTTCAAACGCGGGGTGCAGTCTTTTAAAACGTTTGAAGTTATCAAAAACAGATTTTACGATGGTGTAGACAGTATCGTCTGCGACTGTCGATGCCGTGACAAATGTCGCACCGACACCAAACGTCGGAATATCAGCATCTGTTCCCGTATACATGCCTCCCGGAATGACAGTTTTCGAATAGTAGTCATTCTCACTTGCGAGCGTATCAATCACATCGCCGACAACGGGGATCAACACCGACTCACATGATGTCGTCGCTTCCTTGATAGTGCCGCTAGGGTGCCCAACAGTGAAGACCATTGCATCAATTTTGTTGTCGCAGAGCGCTTGGGACTGTTCTGATGATTTTAGCTCCGCAGCGAGTTTAAAGCTATCCATCGTCCAGCCCATCGCATCCATCACAACTTCCATCGTTCCTCGAGCGCCTGAGCCTGGATTGCCTACATTGACACGCTTTCCAACAAGATCTTCAAATTTGGTTATTCCCGAGTCAGCTCTGGCGACAACCGTAAATGGCTCTGGATGTACTGAAAATACTGCACGGAGTTCTTCGAACGCGCCGTCTGGAAACTGCTTAGGTGAAGTACCATTGTAACCATGGAATTGCCAATCCGACTGGGCAACACCCATATCGAGATCACCTGCGCGTATGCCGTTTATGTTCTTGACCGAACCACCGGTCGTATGTGTACATTTCACATCGTGGTCTTTAGTTCCGCGATTGACGAGCTTGCAGATCGAACCGCCTACAACATAGTAAACGCCTGTTTGTCCTCCTGTACCAATAGTGACGAATGTTTCTGCACTTGCAACACCAACAGCCGACGTGCCAATTGCAAAGGCAGTAGCTAGTAAAGTAGATTTTAATTGCATGGATATGGTCTCCTAAGTATTTTGACAGCTTATACAGGTTGGCATTTATTGACAAAGCACGAGTCAGCAGGTAAGCGGTAATAAACAAAACCCAAGTAACTTCCGCACATGTCGGCTTTTAGAACGATCACGAGCAGATTGCTTGGAATCTGCATATTTATATATCCGTACGGTTACGGGTATCCGGTTTGAGCTACAAGACTATATTTCGCTAACTAAAACTAGTCTAAAGTGGCAACCACGTTAGTCTGTGTGGGCCCCAATTAATTTGGCCATTTCGACAAGCTTTGTGAGTGAGCTCGCTTCCATCTTCATCATAATTTTAGCTCTATGATCATCTACTGTTCGATGACTGATATTCAACTCTTTGGCAATTATCTTATTTGAAGTATTTGCTGATCCCGCAACCAGCAAACCGAAGACTTCCGTTTCCCGAGCAGTTAATTTCTCGTACTTGCTAGTAACAAATTCTATTTCTTGGTATTTGGTTGCCTTTTGTTTTCCGTGAATAAGGGCTAGGTTAATTTTTTTAATTAGATCGTCGACCTTGTATGGTTTTTCCAGAAACTCGAATGCACCATCTTTGATCGCGCGTACTGACATGGGTATATCACCGTGTCCAGTGATAAATATTATAGGAATCCCATGACCGCGCTCGGATAAATATTTCTGTAAATCCAGGCCACTCATGCCAGGCATTCGCACATCAAGTATCAGGCATCCGCAATCAGGGCTTTCCAAAACGGTGTTGTCGAGAAATTCCTGTGCAGTTGAATACGCTTTTACAGCATAACCTTCCTGGGATAATGATCTGCTTAGTGCCTTTCTGACATCACAATCATCATCAACCAAAAATACGCAATCTTTATTCATAACTCATCAATATATCTGTATTCCATTCAAACAGGCAGTGTAAATTTGAATATAACGCCATCGCTGGAATTTTTATCAACCCACAATACGCCGCCATGGGCTTCAACAATGGATCGACTTATTGCAAGCCCCAAACCCATACTGTCCTTTTTGGTAGTTTGAAACGTGGAAAAAAGCGTTTTCTGTTTTTCAGTGGAAAAGCCAGGGCCGTTGTCCTCAACTGAAATGCCAAGAATCTTCTCTGATGTTAATTCGGTTTTGATGGTGAGATGCTTTTCTGCTAAATCCAGAGCGCTCATGGCTTCCACGCTATTACGTTCGAGATTGACTAAAACCTGTTGTATTTGTATTGGATCTACGGAGATTCTTGGTATATTTTCGTCTAGCAACAATATTATATTGACGCCTTTCTCGCGAGCATCATGATGCGTAAGCCGTATTGTTTCCTTTATCAAATAATTGATGTCAGTAGGCTCGCGTTTATCTTCGGCTTTTTGCGTAAAACGACGCATGCTCCGGATAATATCTCCAGCTCGCTGGGCGAGTTTGTAAATATCATCTATTGTCTCGACAAGCTCACCATCGCCTGAGCGGGAAGATTTTATCGAAGTCAATGCAGCGTGACAATTATGTGATATTGCGGTTAGCGGTTGATTCAATTCATGCGCCAAACCTGTTGCAAGTTCGCCGGCACTCGTTAGCCTGGAAACATGTGCCATCTCAGCTCTTAACTTGCTATCACGAGCCTCAAGATATTTTCTTTCCGTAACATTTTTGTGAATTAGTAAAGTGTGGCTTTCTTCACTGCTTTCAAAAGGAAGTGCGGAGACCTCAATCCATTGCCTGTTATCAGATGCCCCTAAAAGATATTCTTTTGCTTTTAGTTCATGTCTGTTTTTTCGAGCAATGTCAATTCCCGTCAAAACATCATGGCCTCCCTGTACCTCTTTATCTATTAGCTCGCCATAAACCGTGTCGAAAGAAAAACCGACACCTCCATTTGGGTATTTTCCGCTATGGTCACTGACAAGCTGTTGCCATTGTTTGTTCACGGCCGCAATGGCTCCTTTAGAGTCGATCATTGCGATGTTTTCTGGAATGGCATCCAATATTTTTCGCAAAATGTTTGCAGACTCGAGTAATGCCTTCTCAGCTTTTTCTCGCCCCCTGGTCTCTGCGTTAATTATGCTTATATTTTGATAATATTGATCGTTACCAATTCTCGCTTGTAGGTTTCTTTGCCTTATCAACAGTAGAAATATAAGTGAAACGAGTGCGGCAAAAAATAATAACAATATAAGCAACGAATCTCTGAAGTTACTTATTTCATTTCTCTGCTCGGAGATCAAGGAATTAGCGATTTCATCAGATTCTTTCGCGATTTCACGAATAAAGGATGTTCTTTCGTTAACTCGTTTCGCAGCATGATCCAACATAAATTTGCTTTCAAGCGTGTCATTTTCGAGCCCTTGGATAAACCATTCGTTTACATCTTCGATGACTGGTTTCACATAAGCATGAGCTTTCGCGGCTCCGTCAAGGCGTTCGAAACTATAGATTGATCGCATTTCTTCAAGTTGTTCAGTTACCTTGTCAAGTGATTTAACAACTCTAGCGCGGTTTCCCGAGGTTTTAGACGATTGATATTTTGTAAGTGCCAGAGAAACAGCGTAATATTCATGCAGCAATTCCGCGACATCCTGTTGCTGCTCTAGCACTTCTTCTGCCAAGGCTTCGCTGATTGTGGATGTGGCTTGATATACATATCTGTATAACAATAATACAGCCAGTATCAGCGATAAGAATATTATGATAGTCCAGAGACGATGGCTTGAATTTGAATATAAATTAGAGGCAGAGTTTTCCAAAGTTTAATCGCCAAGCAGTATGCGGCTAATGTCAATGTGCATTTCCTCGTAAAAGCGAATGGCGCCTGGATGAAGAGGGATGCTCACACCTTTGATTGCATTCTGAATCAATATCGCTTTTCCTTTCGGATGCCCTTTGTCAAGTAAGGCTCTTGTTTCATTACTCCATAGTACTTTGCATATCTTATATACCAGTTCATCGCTCAGGCTTGCATTTACAATAAATTGAGCAGAAACAGATATAGTATTTATTTCAGTCGAATTGTTATAGGTACCGGCGGGCATTGTATCTATGGAGAAAAATGAGTGCTCAGTTATCAGTTTGTCAACATTGGGCCCGTCAATTGATATAACAGTGGCTATGCCCTCACTGGCAAGATCAACAACCTGTTGGACGGGATAACCCGCCACAAGTATAAAAGCATCCAGGGTTTTATCTTTAAACCTTTCTATTGAGTCTTTCGGCTTGAGATAAACGGGGTTGATATCATCAAATTCAATACCGAACGCGGAAAGCACTAGTTTTACATCAAATAAGGTGCCCGATCCTAATTCATCAATAGAAACCTTGCGCCCAACAAGGTCACTGATTGATTTTATTCCGCTATCTTTACGCGCAACCAGATGAATACTTTCGGAATATAGTGATGCAATGGTTCTCAACGACCTTTTCGGTTGAGTGTCGCTAAACGGGCCAGCTGCCTGATAGGTCCAGTGTGCAACATCAGCCTGAGATAATGCTGCTTCCAACAGGCCGTCCTCGATATCACTTACATTTGCAACAGAGCCACCTGATCGTTGTGCAATAGCAACAACATCCATTTTTTTGCCAGTGTTGTCACTAATCTGAATATTTGCGTTGCTTATTGCCAGGGAAATAAGTGATCCAATCGGAAAGTATGTGCCGGCACTGCCTCCAGTGCCTATTCGAATTGCGATTGGTTCACCAAATGCTGACGGCACGTAAAGCACAAAGGTCATCGTGGTGAAGAATATTAATGAACGTATTCTCTGGAATGACATTATATTGCGACAATATTTGTTTGGTGTGAGGTGAAATCTTACAGTTGTGCAGTTCAGCAACTAGAATTTATCGAGGTGTGTGTTCCAGAAGGCACTGTTGAGCATTACCTGGTATGTAAAAACAAGGGTGACACAAGATTACGCTATCTGGATAGGGTCAATTGCTATTTAGTCAGGGTAATTTTCGACGTCGAAAATTGAATCCTGTCGGCACCTTTCTTTCTTCTACTCGCGAATCTTAGATTGAATCATTCGAACACTCAATAGTATATCGAGATTCGCTCTATTGATTGTTTTTCTAAAGTGTTCACACAAATCTGAACAATCCGGCGGTACCGAGATGGAATCCTACGCTGAGGTACTACTGATATAGCCGCTTCAACCAGGGCCATGGTTTACCATGCATCTGTTGAGGAATTGGTCAACTGTGACTATTGACAGTTAATGACCCGTGAAATTTGCAGTATTCCACTGGCAAAACTGATAGGGCATACTATCCCGGAATCCGTACCGTGATTCGATATTTCGTTAAATTGGGTAATAAATCCTTTCTGCAGTAAGGGCCGCTTTTCGTCTTGGTGGAGGAAATTGCGTCGTTTGTTCCTTGGCGTTAACGTATTACGCAATACTCGTCGAAAGCTGGGATACCGTTCGATTTTGCAGTTCTGTCCAGTTCCAGTCAATGCCGATACCCGGCTCATCGCTAGGCATCGCGAATCCATCGGCCATTTTCATTCCTGAGCGAGTTATCTCATCCAGTTGAGGTATGTATTCGAGCCACGGGGCATTCGGGATTGCGCATACCAGGCTAACGTGAAGCTCCATTAAAAAGTGTGGACACACAGGGACATTAAATGCCTCTGCCATATGGGCGACTTTTAACCAAGGCGTTATGCCGCCAATTCGGGCGACGTCAACCTGCACAATAGATGCGCCTCCCAACATCAGATAATCCTTGAATTGGCTGATGGAATACAGACTTTCGCCAACAGCTATCGGCACGCTTGTAGATGCTGCCAGACGCACATGCTCCATGACGTCATCAGCTGGCAATGGCTCCTCAAACCAGGCAATGTTGAATTCCTCCAGAATATGAGCACGACGAGTAGCTTCAGCACGGCTAAATGATTGGTTTGCATCAACCATAATCTCAAAATTGTCACCAACAACTTCACGCACCGCTTTGAGTCTGCTGCGATCCTCTGCAAGATGCGGTCGCCCGATTTTAATCTTTGCGCCAGAGAAGCCGAGTTTTTGCGACTGTTCCGCGTCATCAACCAATTGTTGAGTGTCGATATGCAGCCAACCACCTTCAGTGGTGTACATGGGTACACGATCCTTGGCTCCACCGGCCAGTTTGTACAAAGGTAGTCCGCTACGTTTGCCTTTCAAATCCCACAAAGCGGTGTCGATGGCGGCCAACGCAAGCGACGTGATGGCACCGACTGATGTTGCATGTGTAGAAAACAGAAGTGAGCGCCAAATATGTTCGATTTTATCGGCATCCTGCCCGATCAACCGTGGCGCCAGAGTTTCTTTGAGCAAGGACATTATCGCAGGCCCACCCTGACCGATAGTGTATGAATACCCCACTCCCTGACATCCATCGCTATCGCTTATTTTAACGATGGGTGTCTCTTGTGATTCAAACGACTGGATCGCATCGGTCCTACGCACTTTTGGTGTCAAATCCACCATCAGTAATTCTACACACACTATTTTCGCCATGGGTATCGACGGCTCTACCTTTGATGGTTCGTCAAACAATGAGCAAAATCATCAATTTATTGCTTGTAAATCAAATTTATATCTAGAGTGTTGTGAAAGGAGAACTTGGCTGCCGCCAATACTGCACATTTCCAAAACACCGGTTGATTTTCAGTCTTTTAATGCGTTTCGAATATAAACTATACTTTGAAATAAAAACAAGTGTTAGATATCTTTTTTATACTGCTCAATTCGACGCTGAGGGCTATCGTGATTATCGACACTCACTTGCACCTGATTTACCTGGATAAACTTTCTTATCCTTGGCTTGACAAGGTCACAGTATTACGCAAAGACGCTACATTTGAGCATTACGCCAAAGTAGCCAGAAGAGTCGGTATCACCGGCGCTTTACACATGGAAGTGGATGTCGCGGAGAAAGACATCGAGGCCGAATCTGCAATGGTTGGCGAATTGATATCAAGCGAAAATTGCTTGCTGAAAGGTGCAATTTCAGCGTGTCGACCAGAATCAATGGAATTTTCAAAATTTTTGGAAAGAAGCCGGGAAAATAGCAATATAAAGGGCTTCAGGCGTGTTTTGCACGTTGTGCCCGATGAATTGTCTACGACAAGTCTGTTTCGCGATAATGTAAAGCGTTTATCAGGCACTGGACTTACGTTTGATTTATGTTTTTTGGCGGCTCAGTTACCACTGGCTATAGAACTGGTTGATCATTGTCCGGACGTAACCTTTGTGCTTGATCACTGTGGAGTCCCAGACCTGAACAACGAATCAAAAGAGCCCTGGTTGTCTCATATAAAAGAGCTGTCTAAACGAGACAATGTCTACGCAAAAATTTCAGGTATTATCGCCTACGGAAACCGTGATAATTGGTCACTCTCCGATATTCGTCCCTACATCGAACACATCATAGATGCATTTGGTTGGTCGCGGGTAGTATGGGGTAGCGACAGTCCGGTCTGTACCTTGGCAGGTCAAATCGAAACATGGGTATCTGCCACTCATGCATTGCTGGTTTCTTGCTCGAGAGACGAAAAATCCGCTTTGCTTTGTAATAATGCTGCTGCGTTATGGTCAATACCAGTCAATACCACTACGTCATGAGGGTATAGAAATTAAATCTTTCTTGAGCAAAGAGCAAATCGCGGCTTATCGGGATGATGGTTTCCTGTTTCCACTACCCGTACTCTCTGTCGAGCAGGCCTTCGACTATCGCATGCAGCTCGAAACCATTGAGCGTGATTACGTTGACAGTCAATTATTACGCCGACCGCTCAGTGACTATATACGCACGCATTCTGATGTGATTATGCCGATGGCAGCGGAATTGGCGTTACAAGCAACTGTTCTTGATGCTGTGGAATCCATCCTTGGCCCTGATCTGATGGTATGGGGGGCGGATTTCTTTATTAAAGAGGCCTATTCACCTATGCGGGTCACCATGCATCAAGACCTGACATATTGGGGTTTAGGGGAAACATCAAATCAAGTCACTGCGTGGATTGCGCTGAGCGCTTCAACCGTTGAATCAGGTTGTGTTAATTTGCTGAAGGGGAGTCATAAGAATACGATATTGCCGCACACGGATACACTGGCCGGAGACAATCTACTCTCCAGAGGGCAAGAAGTTGAAGTAGATGTACGCGATGAGGATTGTACGCATGTTGTTCTCGAACCCGGGGAAATGTCCTTGCATCATGGCTTGGCCATACATGGATCCAATCCTAATAAATCGAATGACCGAAGAATCGGCTTTGCGGTCCGCTACATCAGTCCTGATGTCGGACAAAAAAGTGCACGTCGTGAATACGCAATGCTTGCACGTGGTGTAGATCGATCGAATGGGTTCATACATTACGCGCCTCCAAGCTCTCTTTTTTCTGCATCCAGCCTATCGCTGTATGAAGAAATAAAGAATGAGCAATCCAAGGTACTTATGGCTGATATAAAAAACATTGTCTAAGAGTTCATCAGTCCTCCTATCCGGCATTTCCTTTCGTTCTACGCCAAATAACTTAATATTTGATTTTTCAGAGCGATCGTTCACTCTGATAAAGTCGATATCATTTGAAACACCCGAGCATGGGAACAGTGTCTCGCTATTCGCGGCAGTAGCAATAAGAGAAAAAAGTAATACAATCGAATATTTCATTACCACGAAAACTCTCCAGAGATAACGCCTACATCAGAGGAAGTTGACGCGGCTGCATGTTGTGGCGTTGCCACGTTATGTAGTCGAGTCAACTTTCCGTTGAATGCACTGGTTATATTGTCACTCTAGGAGCTTGCTGTAATGATTGTCGAGCAGTCTTCGTAGCGCCCTAACCTGCCCATCGCCACAGCAGTTATTTTACGATTTGAAATACGTCCAAACGAAATTCTAAGCACTTAAATTATTTATTACATACAGCAACTAGCACGGCACCTATCTATCCCAAGGGCTTTTTCTCAATTTTTTAATATCAATCATACTGAGATTTTCACTATGATCATTCTTCCTTTCCAAATTCAGAAAAAGCCACGATGCAAGCAGTTCCATGCTTTGTTTAGTCCAGTCACCTGACCATCCATGATTGCCAAGCTTGTACGCAAATAAATCGTCTTTCCGAGATACGGATACGTATGCCCCAGGATCACTCATGCTTGGATAATACTGATCATAGAAGCATAGTTTATGGGTAGCGGGAAGCCACTCTAGAAGACTAATAAAGTTCTCTCTCGTAGTCGACGCCAAAACCTTGATACTACAACCATCCTGAACGAAAGATGCTTCAAGATTTTCTATAACAGGTAGATTCATAATGATCTGTGGACCCCTAACGGATTAACCGGTCTTTCGTTTGATCTGGCTTGTATCAAAAAAGGAGGAAATCCCTATTTGACCAAAATGCAAAAAAGTTCCGCTGACCAATATAACAGCCTAATTAACCGGTTTTCCAGTGAATTCTCGTTATTCTAGGCAGTGTTGTTAAGCTCGTATTGGTGATGTTAGCCGAGGAAAGCTCGATGGATTTACCATCGACTATCTCGTTCTCATTGCCGAACGTGTCGGTGTCAATCCGCTAAAGATAGTGGGTTGACAGTCAACCCCACGCCGGTATTCAACCGAGTTTATCGCTGGTTAGTCTTCTTGATTTTCTGCTACTGCTTCTCTTGCGAACAAGCGTGCAACTGTTTTCCGAGTTTCAATAGCTTTCTTCAGCGAACGCTGTGCGTTCGGGTACATATAAAAGGCGCGAAATAGATTTATGACCGCGACAGTCGAAATACTTGAAGTTGTTGTTGAAGATATTCTATTTCCAACATCGGAGATGTCTGCTCGGCTCTGATCCGTTTCATCGCAAGCCCGGCTATTGCGCCGTCAACATCTGTGTAAAAACTGATGCAGATATTGTTGGTACTATCGTATACGGATCAAGTTGCCGTATCGGCACAAAGTGATGGACCCTCGCTATGAATTAACCGCCTTTTTTATCAATTTTTGACTTGCCAAATACTCATCGTAAGTGCCGGCATAGTTAAGCAGTTGCCTGTCAGCAATCTCAACTATCTGAGTTGCCAGTGAAGAGACAAATTCCCGATCATGGCTGACAAATATAATTGTCCCTTCATAGTGATCAAGCGCGAGGTTCAGCGCTTCGATCGCCTCCATATCCATATGATTGGTCGGTTCATCCAGAATCAACACATTGGGAGCAGACATCATCAACTTTCCAAAAAGCAGGCGGTTCTTTTCTCCACCTGAGCACACTTTGACGGGCTTTTTGAAATCATCCGACGAAAACAGAAGCTGTCCCAAAGTCGCACGCACGATTTGATCGTTGTGTGAGGACTGACGCCACTGGCTCATCCAGTCGAACAAACTGATGCTGCTATTGAATTCGTTTATATTGTCCTGCGGGCAATACCCTATTTTAACGTTTTCTGACCATTGAATTACCCCTGTGTCCGTTTGTATTTCATTCATAAGGCAACGGAGTAAGGTACTCTTGCCAACACCATTTTCGCCAATAATTGCGAGACGAGCACCAGCCTCCAACATCAGGTTTCCGTTTTCAAACAACGGACCTTCGTCAAATCCTTTCGAGATGTTTTCCAGCGAAATTGCCTGTCGAAATAATTTCTTCTCTTGCGTGAAGCGGATGTAAGGGCTCACACGACTGGAACGCTTGATGTCCGCTAGTTGAATTTTCTCGATCTTCTTCGCACGCGATGTCGCTTGTTTTGCTTTTGATGCGTTTGCAGAGAACCGGCTAACAAATTGTTGAAGATCAGCTATTTGGGCTTTTTTCTTACTATTTTCATTCTGCAATAACTCTCGTGCTGCCGTTGACGCAATCATGAAATCGTCATAGTTGCCTGGATAAACACGAAGTTCGCCGTAATCGATATCTGCCATATGCGTGCATACCGTATTAAGAAAATGGCGATCATGCGAAATAATAATGATGGTGCTTTTCTGATTACTCAACACCCCTTCAAGCCAACGAATAGCGTTGATATCCAGATTGTTTGTCGGTTCATCAAGCAAGAGAATATCCGGCGATGCAAACAGAGCCTGGGCGAGCAACACGCGTAGTTTCCAACCTGGCGCAACATCACTCATCGGTCCGAAATGTAATGAGACGTCAATGCCTGCACCGCTTAGAAACTCCCCTGCCCGACTCTCTGCGGTATAGCCATCCATTTCTGCGAACTCGATTTCCAGTTCCGCGACGCGCATTCCCTCGTCCTCGCTCATTTCAGGCAAAGCATAAAGCCTGTCTCGTTCCTGTTTTACCTTCCATAGATCAGCATGACCCATGATGACTGTATCGATTACCGAAAATTCCTCGAACGCGAACTGATCCTGATTCAGTTTTCCTATGCGTTCATTGGGCGTAATGGACACATTTCCTGCGGTTGGTTCGAGATCGCCAGACAATATATTCATGAATGTGGATTTGCCACAGCCATTGGCGCCAATCATTCCATAGCGATTACCATCACCAAATTTGACGGATATATTTTCGAACAACGGTTTGGTGCCGAATTGGACGGTAACGTTTGCAGCAGAAATCAAGGAAAGGACCTACGTTGGGCACGTGAGGGTGCCGAGAAAGAAGTTAGCCCGCTAATTTAACACGTCAAACCCGCCTAGTCCCTCATCGGGCACGATTACCGGGCCTGTCTGACGTTAGAAATAGCCCGACAGTCCCCACGGCCAGCGGTATTGGGCCGGTGAATTGACCCGATTGAACTGAACGGACACAATCGCTCCTGCGCTCAGCGAGGTTTTGTATACCCCATTGGGCGGCGTATGGCGGGCTTGCGGAGGAGCACTGTGGTTCTGGAAATACACGAGAACGACATCGATACTCCGTACAGGCGATATTACTCTAATTGATTATCGGACGACAGGAATGAACATGTTTGACTGGTCCAGTCCACTGTCGCATCTAAGATGCTCGACCCGACAGTGTCTACAATTATCTGGCATCAAACCAAAAACTCGCTGACTGACAATACCTCTTTACACGGTCTCTATTCTCTGACATGTCATCTGATCCGCTACTGCAACCCTTCCAGCTCAAACACCTGACTCTGAAGAACCGGATCATGACAACCAGTCATGAGCCTGCCTATCCGGTGGCAGGTATGCCTACCGAGCGTTACCGCGCATATCACGAAGAACGGGCCAAGGCTGGAGTGGCGCTCGCCATGACTGCGGGGTCAGCGGCTGTCAGTCGCGATTCCCCGCCCGTCTTTAATAATGTTTTAGCTTATCAGGATGAAGTTGTTCCCTGGATACAAGACCTGACTGACGCCTGCCACGAACACGGCTGTGCTGTAATGATTCAACTGACCCACTTGGGGCGTCGCACAACTTGGAATAAAGGCGATTGGTTGCCAAGTGTTTCTTCTTCCAGACACAGAGAACCTTCGCATCAACATTTTCCGAAGTTGATTGAGGATTGGGACATCGAACGAATCGTTTGTGATTTTGCAGATGCTGCTGAACGAATGCAGGCCGGCGGTATGGATGGTATAGAGCTACAAGTTTATGGTCATTTGCTGGATCAGTTTTGGTCGCCACTGACTAACGATCTCGATGGTGAGTATGACGCGACGAGCCTGGACAACAGATTGCGTTTGCCTATGGACGTTTTATCAGCGATTCGCAAACGGGTAGGAAATGATTTTATCGTTGGATTGCGTTATACCGCCGATGAGATGCAAAAAGGAGGTATCAGCGCTGAGGAAGGGTTGGAAATATCCAAACGATTAGCCAACTCCGGTCAGGTTGACTTCCTGAATGTGATCCGCGGACGCATTCATACCGATCCCGCCATGGTCGAAGTCATTCCGATCCAGGGAATGCCAAGTGCGCCCCACCTCGATTTTGCGGGAAGTGTAAAAAAAGCAACCGGAATACCCACCTTTCACGCTGCACGAATTCCAGATGTGGCAACCGCACGTCATGCCATCGCCAGTGGATTACTCGATATGGTCGGTATGACCAGAGCCCATATGGCGGATCCCCACATTGTTAGAAAAATCGTCGAGAAGAATGAACCAGACATCCGCCCCTGTGTAGGTGCTACCTATTGCCTGGATCGTATCTATCAAGGTGGAGAAGCACTGTGTATTCACAATGCGGCCACTGGCCGAGAGCTAACCATGCCTCACGATATCGTTAAGGCGGCGGTGCAAAAGAATATTGTTGTCGTCGGTGCCGGACCAGCAGGCCTTGAAGCCGCCAGAGTCGCCGCAGAACGCGGACATCAAGTGAACGTTCTTGAAGCGGCGTCTGAGCCAGGTGGACAGATAAGACTGACTGCCAGAAACCCAAGGCGTTCAGAGATGATGTCCATCATTGCTTGGCGAATGACTCAGTGCATCGAAAAGGGGGTCAAATTCCATTTCAATTTACTAGCAAATGCCGCAGATGTCGAAGCACTTGAACCAGATGTTGTTATCGTGGCAACAGGTGGTCTCCCCGACACCACCTTGTTCGAACAAAAAATCGCTTTGGAAAATGTTGTCACCAGTTGGGATATCATTGCTGGCGATGAGGTAACACCAGAAGAAAACGTACTTGTTTACGATGAAAGTGGTGATCACCCCGGTCTTCAGGCAGCGGAAGCAGCTGCGTCCGCTGGTGCCACGGTTGAAATAATGACACCGGACAGAACCTTTGCGCCAGGAATAATGGCAATGAATTTAACGCCGTATATGAAAGCCTTGCAAGAGAAGGACGCGACCTTTACGGTCGCTCGGCGGCTACTGAATGTGGAACGCGACGGAAACCGCTTGAAAGCTACAATAGGTACGGATTACAGCGACCAGACATCGTTCGCTTTCTATGATCAGGTCGTTATTAATTACGGAACTCAGCCCCTTGCAGATTTGTACTTCGATCTGAAGCCACGTTCAGTTAATGGAGGTGCGGTGGATCACGATGCCTTGCTAAAGGGTCGGCCACAATTAACAGTCAAGAATCCCGAGGCAAAATTCAATCTCTATAGAATCGGCGATGCGGTTTCGTCTCGGAACACACATGCAGCGATATACGATGCTTTGCGATTGGTTAAAGATATATAAAAGCAACAACAAGCAGCATCAGTCGCCAGACAGTTCTTTCTTCAGCTCATCCTTGTTGATCAGGTTCTGATCACTCTGCACCAATGGTAACGATTTTCGATAAACGATACGGCCTGGCACCATGTACGACGCCAGATGCTTCTTTAACTCGAAGACTATTTCTTTTTCGGACAATTCGCTGATCGCCGAATAAACCATGACGATTTCTTCTTCAATTTGTGGATTTTCCATGCCGAAAACTGCGCACTGTTGTATCTGTGGGAGGTTTTTTTCCACCACTGATTCGACTTCATATGGCGATACGCGGAACCCGCTTGTTTTGATCATGTCGTCTCGGCGAAATACAAAATAGAAGTACCCTTCTTCGTCCTTGTAGACATAGTCACCGGTTGCCACCACGATTTCATCTGCCAACTGTCCGTCCAGATCAACAATATCTTTCAGAATTTGCACTGACTTGAAACGTTCCGCTGTTTCTTTCGGCGCATTCCAGAATCCGCGATAGATGTAGCTCCCCCGGTGAATCAGCTCTCCGACCTCGCGTGGAACGCATTCCTTGCCGTCTTCGTTGATAATATAGAGTTCGACATCTGGCACCGCCGTACCAATGGAATCTGGTCTGATCTTGATTTGCGACGGATCAAGATATGTGGAACGAAAAGCTTCTGTCAGTCCATGCATTGAGAAAAAACGCGCATTTCTGAAGGTTTTCTCACAATCATCGATCATGCGTTTCGTGACATTCCCACCGGACGAGGTAATAGTTCGGACATTGTCAAACAACTCAGGGTTAGGGCTTGTGGATAAATCCTCGTCAAACATTTGCGAGATATTTACCGGCATCAGTGGCAAGACGGTTACATGATCATTAATCAGATGGTTGAAAAAATCCTCTGGCAATATAAAGCGATGTAATGCCAGAGTAGCTCTATTCATCAAAGCGCAGAAAATCTGGTTAAGACCGTAATCCAGATTAAAAATCAGCAGACCGGAGATTACATCGTGCTCGTTGAGGTCAAGATATTGGGTTACAACACGTGCTGAGTCGATAAGATTTCGATGCGAAATAACAATACCTTTTGGCGTGCCTGTCAACCCAAACGAATACGTAATAACCGCGTTTTCATGACCATTGATATCGCAATCGTACGGTTTGTTGTAGTACTTGAATATTTCTTCAAATGAAGGAATATCTTTATGTGTGGTTTCAAAAGAGACTACATGGCCACTAAAATTTATCTCTTCAATACTCTTGAGTTTTAGCTTGTCGGTGACAATACACTGAATTCCACAATCCTCGATGATGTATTCAACTTGCTCAGGCTTGAGAAGCCGAGTCAGCGGCACCAGCAAGTATTCGGTTGAGAGGATCGCCAATATGGCAATTACCTGCGAGGCACTCTTGTTTGAATATAGCCCTACTCTGGCGCCCTTGGGAAGATCCAGCTCCTGCAGGTACAGCGCTACCTGATCCGTCCTGGCGAGTAACTCGGCATAGGTCAGCTTTTCATCTTTGTCGACTAAGGCGACCTTATCGGGGTGAGATTTAGCAGCATTTTCCAGCAGAATTCGTATGCAATTTATTGACATGATGCTTGCTCCCTGGCACCGAGTGTCCAGATATCGTAATTGGCATCCAGGACAGTGACAGGCTTGTGATCTGAATTCAGAATTTTTCGATAAAAGAAAATGACAACATCCTCGATATCTTCAACGGTCAACACCTTGGTGATACCGCCTGTAAAAACGATGGAATTCATCGCCAGTAGCTTCAAGGTAACGTATGAAGGTCGGTAGTGAGACATTTTGCACAGCACCAGAAATATGGCTAGTTGCATTAGTATTCTGGTTGCTTTCTCTGAATGCTCGTTATATATGTTTTCAGTTACTTTGAGGTGCATCAATAGTTCATAGGAAAACTCGTTATTTTCAGCAGTAAAGATCAAGGACTGTCTGGACTTGAAAACACCAAGTTTCTTGAAAACGATTCGATCATGCCCCTGCTCTGTAACAATATTGTCACTGACAAGATCTTTGGAGTAATGCACGTCTGTAGTGGCGCCGCCTATATCGAGCAATATAAACGGGTCGGTAACCGAAAAAGAGGTATGGATCATCGGCAGAGATCTATTCACTACATACGGGGTTGAATAAATCTGATTGCGGGTTATCTCATATAAATGCTTGATATCTTCCTTGCCTTCGATATCTTGTTGGTACAGATTTGTGAGGTAATCTTTCAGATGATTTTCAACGATGTGCAAACGATTATCGATGATGTTGGGTAAAACGACCAGTTGTGGCATACGTGCAGCTATTGTAGCTCCATCTTTTTCGTTGCCAACATAGACGACATTGGAATAATTCAGTTTTTCAAGGTAATTGTCCAGGCGGCTATCAAATATTCCCGCATTCGAATCAATGCCCCCGACAATAATAACCACGTCGATAAGATCGCTGGGGATCGAGTAGTCTTCGATATCCTGGAAAATGATCGAATCAATAACATTGATGCCAGAGTTATAAGCGATATTGGTTGCATATTTTAATGAATACGATTGGGTCAAGCCTATGATCAATGTGCTCAATCCACCGTTGGCGGATGAGCAGATGTGAACATTCTTCGCATCAAAACGCTGTACTGTATCACCGCATTTGTGAGTCAAGTCATCAAGAATACGTTTGTTGAAATCGCGAAAATGCTGTTCGATGGAATCTGAAGTGCTGACTTTGAAATAGGTACTTCCAATGTCGATTAGAAGCTTCTCATTGTTCGTATTCACTGCATGATTCCTATATCGTGAATGATATCGTTGACGATGCCGGTTGTGTCCTTGCTCAGGTCACAGCGCGATTTCTCATAGGAATAACAATGCTCGGGTATAGGAACGCTACCCCGCTCAATGATGCGTATATTTTTTTCCGCATCGCGAATTGTGATCATTTTATTGTGGTTGATGATATGCGGCGAAAAAGGCACGTCGATAATGCCGTTTTTGATTGAGTTGAAGACCTTGCGCCAGAGCGTATCTGCGGGATCGTTAAACACCGCTTCCATGATTGCCTTTACCTCCGATGTCAGTATTTCCTCCTCTTGCTCGTCAACTATTGCAGGCAACCCATTGAGAATGTTTAACGTATATTGGGTGTTGGCTACAGTCTGAGCATTGGCTTCCTTTGTCGGGATGCCGATGGCCTCTTCTCGAGTTTTTGTGATGATCTTGTCTGCGCCAACCATAGACGCAATAACGGTGGACATATTAATGAGTTGGTCGGCTGAGTCTCTGTTTGTCGGAAACGCCCCCATCCACTGGTGATAGACCAGGTGGATGCAAGCGTCTTCGCAGCCGATCTTTGCTGCGTAGTAGTCCGCGAGGCTTCGAGTGACTTTGCCAGTAACAATATCCTGAATCATCGAACCTTGTTGCGAAAATGAAACGGAAAAAGATTTGACCCCCTCTTCCAAGGACAACAACATCTCTAGTAATTGAATCACTATCGTGATGCAAGGTGGTACCAGGGTGGCGGTCAGCGGTCCAAATGACTCGCGGTTGATAGGCTTGTTAAGAGTCGAATAATCGGCGCAAACACGCTCTACGTATTTCCAGTAAAGAAAGGCTTTGTCCAGCGGGAAATTTTTCGAATAAGGTAGCAAGTAGGTAATTGGCCCTCCTTCGATCTCAAAGATACCAGAGGCGATCGCAATTTCAATCAGCAATCGAGCGTCGGGTGTGCCATGACGCAAACTGACCGGATGATTGAAATGCGTCATCATCTTCCGCGTGCTGCGGTAGCCATGATTTACCAGCGGGTAGCCGTTGAGCATATCGATTTCATTTGCTTCGCTCAAGCGCAACATCTTCTTGGCGGTGCTGTAATCATTGAGCCGGGTATTGGAGTCAATGGTCAACGGCAGTACGTCAACATTGGCATCGACAAAAAACTCATAAAGAGCAAATTGTTTTTCGTAGGTCGGAAAACCGCCACGCGGCTGGACCAGCATTTTTTCTTTTTTTGCAAAATGATGTGAAATGAATAGCCGTTCATCTGCGCCTCTGACAAATTCTCGAACTTCATCAAAATCAAACGCATCGACATTCTCGTTACCGAGGATGATTTCGCGTTCTTCCTGTAGCAGGCTCATCGCTGTTTGTGTTCCTTGATGTAGTCTTCGAGCATGTCCAAACCTGTATTCAAATCGACTTGGTGACACACCAGATCGAATCCGTAGTCTTTGTATCGGGGCACAATATCTTCGCTGTTGCCGCTGCCGACAGTCAGATTGCCGCCGATCATCATGATCAGCTTGTCGAGGCTCTTGTACCTGGATTTAAGCAGCTTGACCTCGCGGCTCCAGCCTTCGGCTTCTCCATTGAGTGATGAAATCAGTAATATCTCGGCCCCCGTTTCGACCGCAGCATCAAAAAACTCTTCCAGGTAGGTGTTTACCCCCAGATTGAATACTTCGTAGCCTCTCGCATTCAGCGAAAGATCCATCAAACGGTTGGCGACAACATGGATATCGTTGCCAATAACACCCGTCACGATTTTCATGGTTCACACGCCCTGTATCAAGCCGCCCATGGTATCAAAGGCTTAACCGGGAAGAACTGCCGGAATGATAGAATATTGCCTTTGGCTCGGCGCGCTGCTGGGCATGGCTTTTCATGTAGAGAGACCCTTATGGCCGATTTCATTGCGGATTTTTGCGATAACCACCCTGACAAGGTACAGGTGCTAGGTCCGGGATATATAAATTTCGGTGGCGCCGGCAAGTGCCAAGGCGAGGTAGTGACCCTTCGCCTGGACCGCAATAATGCAGACCTCATCACGCTATTACGGGATGAAAATGGCGAAGGCAAGGTCGTGATCGTGGATGCAGATCAGGCATACTACGCGATCGTCGGCGAGAATCTGATGAAGTTCGCCCAAGCCAGTGGCTACTCCGGCATCATTGTCAATGGCTACATCCGGGATACAGAGCAGATAAAAAACATTCCCGTGGCGCTTTACGCACTCGGTACCTGCCCGAGAAAATCCATACCGGTAACAAAAGGCCAACGTGATATCCCCGTGTTCTTTGGCGGGGCAATCTTCCGATCGGGTGACTACGTCTACACCGATCACGACGGCGTTATTGTCGTGGCAGAACCGTTCGCCTAGGCCGCGGACGCCTCGTAGCCCGACAGTCGGCCATTCAGAAATGAGTTGCTGCAACAAACTGGCAAGCTTCCAGAGCGTCAATTTCGTGTCAAATTGATGCTGTCTAAAGAATCGTCATAAATATGCACTCAAACTAAGTACAAAATCCAGATCCGGCGCTAAGATCAGCGGCGACACGCGACTTGGTCCTCAAGCAAGCGCGCGGGCGTTTGGCCAGATTCACCGCCACACAATCCGACGGTAGTCGTTAACTCGATGTTCCAGTTGAATCTCTGCCGCCTTGCTCTAGTTGCCATGCCATATGGCAAAACGATATCCAGCCAGTGATCAAGCTGACGCCACCAATAGGGGTTATCACGCCCAGAAATTTCAGGCCCGACAAAGCCATCAGGTACAAGCTTCCACTGAATAAAACGATACCTGCAGCAAACAAAATGGCGCTTCGCAAACTGGCTCGACTCGGTACCAAAAGTCCGCAGGCAATCAACGCCAGGCCATGGATGAAATGATAGAAGACACCGGTCTCTATCCACCCCATTTCCTTTTCATTCAACACTGGTTTGAGCGCATGGGCACCAAACGCACCAACGATGACGGCTAATGCACAGAATACCCCGCCAGTCAGTAATATCCATTTATTCAATGTAATGATCGTAATCTACTTCGGAATGGTCTTACATCATAACGCCTATATCTGCTTGCGTGAGGATCGAGCCAGTCGTTTTGATCAGGGTTATAAAGACAACATCATTGTCTTGAAGTTATCTGACCGAAGCATCAAGATACCGTGTTGACTACACTTCCTTATCTTCCACGAAATTGCGGTATCGCAGAAATCAACGAGCAGCGCCGTCCCTTATTGGGTCTCAGCATTATTTTTCAGCCTATGCCAATTCTCAGTATCAGTCGATTCTTGCCACAAAATTCACTGTGGCGATACTTTCGTAGTATCGTGGACTTATCCATGAAAACTGCCATCTCAACTATCGGGCCAGACGTTGCCCTGTTCAGCGTGATGTAAAGGTTTGCTTCGAATGGAAAACGGTTTATTCGCCTATATTCTCAAGTACAGCAAGCGTCAGCAGATAATTCTTATTCTTCTGACCTTGGTGTCGTTTCCGTTCTACTACCTCAGCCTCGATTTACCTAAAACAATTGTCAACGAGGCAATCAGTGGCACCGAATTCCCTGTCGATATCTCCTTTGATATTGCTGGATTTACATTGAGCTTTGGTGAATACGAACAGGTGCCCTACCTGTTGGTTCTGTGCTTCGTATTTCTTTTACTGGTATTGATAAATAGTGGAATCAAGCTTGTTATCAATATCTACCGTGGCGTAATGGGTGAACGCATGCTAAGGCGTTTGAGACTGCAACTCATTGGCCGCATCATGAAATTCCCGTTAGCCCGATTTAGAAAAACAAGTCAAGGTGAACTCGTTTCGATGGTCAATCAAGAAA
Source organism: uncultured Granulosicoccus sp. (assembly GCA_937924505.1). Next base: position 32,394 of record CALDSR010000010.1, read on the forward strand.
CCGAGCCTTTGGGTGGATTTATCGGTGCGGCTATCTCATTGCCCCTCTACCAAGGTGGTTTGCTGCTCACCATATTGACCTTCATGTTCATTCAGGACTGGAAGCTGGGCTTGGCGGCTATCGCTTTGTATCCCGTTCAAGGGTGGTTGATTCCAAAGCTTCAAAGGCAAGTAAATTTGCTCAATCAGCAAAGAACTATGCGTATGCGTAATCTTGCTGAAAATCTAGGAGAGGTTGTATCTGGCATCAACGAGATACACGTTAATGACAATAGTCTTTTCTTCAAGGATCATTTTTCAAAGCTGCTTGGCAGAATTTTCAACATTCGGGTGCAAATCTATAAAAAGAAATTCCTGATCAAATTCCTGAACAATGCGATTGCTCAAATAACACCGTTTATGTTTTTTCTGATAGGCGGTTTTTTGGTTATCAAAGGAGACATGTCAGTAGGTGCTCTGGTTGCTGCCCTCGCGGCATATAAAGACTTGTCCCCACCCTGGAAAGAACTTCTCGGCTGGTATCAGGCCCAGGCTGATGCCAGATTAAAATTCTGCATTCTGACTGAGCAATTCAGAATCAAGGACGGCGATTCACATGAAAACGAAAATGAAATCACGATAAACAACGAGCCAGACAACTGGTTGGACACATTATCTGCTAAGCCGATAGTCGTGAACAATGTGAGTCTTTTACGACATGACGGAATCCAGGAGCTTGGCAACTTTTCCTTGACTGTGAATCCTGGTGAATGGATCAGCTTTATAGGCCCGGGAAACAGTGGCAAGAATGGACTTGCGCATTTGTTTGCGCGACTGGTCGAACCTCATACCGGCGAAGTGATCATGGCGGATCACAATATAAGCACCCTCTCCGAGTCAGCAATCGGGCGGGCTGTCGGTTATGTCGGACATGACTCCTATCTTTTCGCAACATCTATTCGCGAAAACATATTGTTGAGTCTTAAATATCGTCCTCATGGCGCGACAGTCGCTAACTATAAACGTGATGAGACGATTCATTTCGATGGCTGGGAGAAAGAAGCCCGTCTTTCTGGTAACAGCGAAATTCAACACGATGCTGACTGGGTGGATTATTCCGCTGTAGGTGTATCCGACGATGCACAGCTAACTGATATCGTTAACAACATATTACAGACGGTCGGGCTTGACGATGAATTGGTGCGATACGCGTTAACTCGAACGATTGACCCCGTCAAGTATTCTCATATCACCGCTAGGATTGCCGAAGCTCGCGCCTTGTTTAAGCAGCGTTTAATAGAAAATAAGCTCGAATCACTGGTCGAATTTTTGGATCCAGATGAATTTAACGAAAGCGCTTCCTTGGCTGAAAACATACTATTTGGCGCGTCAAATAGCGAAATGTTTTCAGTAGAAGGGCTCACGGAACATCCAGTCCTAAGGACACTACTGGATGAGCTGGCGTTAGCCAAGCCACTCGATGACGTAGCAATCAGTACTGCAACGACAATGATAGAGCTGTTCTCCGACTTCCCGCCAGGACACGAATTTTTTGAAAGGTACAGTTTTATCGATGGAAACAATTTAGTTCATCTAAAGCGCATTATGGGTTTGATCAACAATGAGAGTTCTATTGATCAACTAGACATCGATGACAGAAAACTCATTCGGTCCTTGCCATATAAAATTGTCAATGGGCGTCATCGGATCGGAAATCTAAATGATATTGATAAAGAAAAGGTTTTAGAACTAAGGCGGAAATTTGCGGAAAAACTCGACCCCCGCTCACGTGAGGAAATCGAGTTCTTTTCCGCTGACAAATATATCGCACTGACTCCCATCGTTGAAAATATAATATTTGGTCGAATAGTTTATGGCCGACTTGGTGCTGAGGATAAGGTGTATCACCTGATCGTAGAGGTTTTGCAGGAACTGGATATGATGTCCCCCATTCTGGAGATAGGACTGACCATTCCCGCAGGTGTGGGGGGAAGCCTGCTGTCGGTTTCTCAACAACAAAAAATTATCCTTGCTCGTGCCCTCATCAAAAATCCAGGCATTCTCATTATTAATGAAGGACTCAATTCATTAGATACGGTTGAGACTGAAACTATTTTTACCCGCCTCAAAAAGGCTTATCCAGAGATGCGACTAATCTGGGTTGATAGCCAGACTAAATACATGGATTGGTTCGACCGCTCGATCCACCTGAATGAAGGTAAGGTGATCAAGATCGAGGATAAAACGGCGGAAAACGACGCAGATAAATCCCGTGAATCAGAGATTGAAAGAACCCGCGTTCGAAAAGCCGATTCTGTTGATTTTGATGAAAAACTAAAACTCCTGAACAGCATACCGTTGTTTCGTTTCCTTGATACGCCGAATTTACGATTACTTTCAGAGAACTGCGAAACAGTGGATATCCCGCAAGGTCAACGTGTATTTTCGCAAGGCGATTCAGGCGATGCCTTATACATAATTATCGATGGCAAGGCTCATATTTTAATCTCGAATGGTGAGAACGGGCAAAAAATCAGAGAGTGTGGAGCAAACGAATCAATTGGTGAAATGGCACTGTTATCAGATCAACCGAGGTCTGCGACAGTTGTCGCCGCAACAGATCTGGCGTTGCTATACCTGAAGAGAGATATTTTTATTGATTTGGTACGCACGAATGGCGAGATTGCATATCAAATTATACAAGTCGTTATCAATCGTTTTCATGATATTAACAATAGTAACAATGAACGCAAGTAATGTTAGTCATGATATTAACAACGGTAATATTTCCAGCAATGACAATTCCAACTTATAAAGGAGTTTAGTCTTTGAGTATCAACGACGAATATACAGTCTTGAGCAACATCGATTTATTTGAACATCTGGATCCTGTAGAGTTAAAACGATTGATCTTTGTCAGCCAACGCTATCAGTTGGAATCCGGTGAATATCTATTTCGACAGGGCGATGCCGCCGACAAGGTGTTTGGCATTGTCGAGGGTGAGTTTTCAATCTTATTGGAATCTGACAATGGCGAGATGATCATTGCGCGTGAAGATCGTGGCAAATTAATTGGGGAAATGGCTGCTATTTCTGGCGAAGTGCGCAGTGCATCAATTCGAGCAGAGGGTATGTGCGAGGTCATCGGGTTTGAGAGAGAGCTTTTTGTTAGCACTATTATTAATAGCCCAAAAACCGCATTGAAAATGTTGAAACTACTCTCTCAGCGAATCTCCAAAATTGATGAACAGGTGGCGGAACTGCTTGGCAGGAAATGTTGATTCTTGATATTAATAATTGGCATTAATTCCGCAAGCCTTAGTCTGCTGTATTTTGAGATTATGGTAGTAAACCAAAACGCGACGTGAAATAGTAAAGCCCGATTGTCTTAATCCAGTACAGCCGGTGCTTTATGTCCGATAAGTTTTTGACATAAGCAATATATCAATACTACTGTGGCTATATATTCCCGTTTGATCCCATATTTTGTGGTCGCTTTGAATAGATAAATACCAAATGATATACTTGGCCACCCTAGCCAAGCCTGATCATCACCCATGGAAAAGATTCGCGCGCCATTGTCTTGGCTAATAGTTATATGGTCTTGTTATATTTTTTTAGGCTCGCTGCGATACAAATTTTCCAATGATCCCGATACACAGCACATATTTGGCACCATCGGCGATTGGCTTGGTACCTTCCTCGGCTCTGGATTGGGCACGGCCTTCAGGGATTTCGGTGGCTACGCAGTTGGTAGCTTTGAGCTGCTGACGTCATTGATTTTACTGTTGCCCGCTGTTTTGTGGATGATCTCGAAAATCAGGGGCAGTCAGTTCGGAAACCTGCGCCGCAAATGGCACGCAATTGGCGGCGTGCTGGCATCAGCGGTAATGGCGGGAGCCGTATTCTTTCACTTATTCTCACCGTTAGGAATCGAGGTCATTCACAACGGTGAAGGTGACGGTGGTAGCCTTTTCAAGGCGGCTGTATCCATTCTTGTTCTTGGTATCGTCTTGTTTGCCATTAATCGTGGATGGTCTGAATCGAGCTAGTTAACCAGCCGCTTGTGACCCTCACTGCTTGGGCTCGGTATTGACACTTGATCTTGTATCACAGACTTGTATACAAGCAACACCGGTTCCGTATTTGATGAGTAGCATCTCGCGGCCCGGTTATCGTGAGAAGCCCGACGGGCCGTGCGGTAAATTACAGATTATCGATGTAGCTACATTTTAGATTTCCTGGCCTTTATCGTGAGTGACTCGATACGATTCAGGCCACATTGCATCAGGCAGAGCGGTACGCTCTTTTAACCATGGGTGAATCTCAACGGCTTTTTGCAACATTCGCAAAGCCGGTTCCGATCTATTCTGAGTAAGCAGAATATGGTACATACCTGACATGGCCCCGAAGTGTGCGGGCTCCAAATCCAATGTTACCTCCAAATCCATCTGAGCCATCGCGTAATTCTGACGTAAAAATCGAATAAAGGCCCGTTGATTGAAACCCTCTGCATAGTTTGGTGCCAAGCGGATAACGTCATCGAAATGCATTTCAGCCGCTTCAAAATCATACGCTTCGCGACGTTCAATTCCTGCATCCAATAAAGCACGAATTTTGGCGTCTGGAGACTGGCTAAACCAAAATTGCCAAATCGCATCTTCGGCGGCACGACCTTCGATTTCAGTGCGGGCACTTGATAGATTTTCGAACAGCACTGACTTTCGAGCGTCATTTGCCGAAATGCCATAGCGCTCTGTGGAGGCTAGTCCCACCAAGGAAAATGCGAAAACCAAGGCCGCTATGCTGACTTGGGTGAGGTATCTGCTCATGTAGGCTCCCGGGAATACAATTCTAGGTGATGAAATTGCTGTCCCATAAACATATAAGATAGATTTTCAATGAGTTAGTTCAGCGTAAGCTGAGTTTCTCACAGAGTTATTCTGCTTACTTGTTTTTTGGCATGATGGCACCGCGCACCCCAACGACCTTGGATGCCATCGCATGGCCTGATTGCAAACACTTCTCTTCTTTATGTCCTTGCAAAAAAGCCGCTAGATACGCTCCATTGAAACTGTCTCCGGCGCCGGTTGTGTCAGTCACGATCTCTACCGGTTTAAATGCGGGATGCTCGGAAGCAGAAAGCGTGGGCGAAATCGGCCCATCAGAACCTCGCTTTATGGCACACGCGGTCCAGGATTTCGATGCAAACCGAGAAATGACCGAGTCCTCATTCGATTCAGCAAATAATGCCATCTCATCGTCGATAGAAGGCAGTGCAATATCCGCGATCTCCCACATGCTTGTCATGACAGACTGAGCAGTTTCCACGCTCTCCCATAGTGCCGGCCTGTAGTTCGAATCGAATGCTATCAAGCATTTGCCATCGCTCTTGATTTGTCTCAATTTACTGAGCAGCCTTTTCCTGACCAAATCAGGAAGAATGGCCAAGGTAATGCCAGACAGATATACAATTCTAGCCTCCGGTAATTCGATCAGTTCCGCTGAAAACAGTTGACGAGCTGCCGAGTCGGTACGCCAATAGGAGAAACTTCGTTCGCCTGCGGCATCTGTTGATACTGCGTAAATTCCGATATTGTGATTAGGGTCGGTTTCAATGAAATCAGAAACCAGACCCTCTTGCTCTGTCGCCTGGATAAATGAACTGGACAAGGGGTCCTCACCAATTCGGGTTAGATAAGCGGTCGAGCTTGATTCAGGCAGGCAACGGGCGCAATAAATGGCTGTATTCAGTGTATCTCCCGCATACGAAACCGCAAATCCAGCTTCCTGATCATGCCGAATTTCAGCCATCGCTTCACCGATTGCAAGTAGGTCTGACGTCATCTTTTGGATCTCGGTGCTAGCGGGTTTCTGGCCATCAGGATAATCAATGCCCTGGTATGTTCATTTTGAGGTGTCAGTTCGAGCCGACAAAAGCGCGAGTTATCTCAGTGTCTGCCTCACGTAAAGCTTCGATGACGCTGAAGTGATTGTGCACACCGTCGATGACGCAGCTAATCTTCGCATCCAACCCTGTCCACAACGTCGCCCAGAGTTCAGCCTGACGAATGAACTCCGGACGCTCTCCCCCGCCAACCCATGCTGTTACATCAGGAAATCCGTAGGGCAAATGCAGCGCGGCACTCTCAAGACTGGCTTCAGCCAGATCAAGTTGAAGCGTCTCATTCAAGGTTGTATGCAGCAATGGACGAAGATCATGAAGTCCGCTGATCGACAAGGTATGTTCGATGCGTCTGATTACTTCGTCTTTCAATGGACTGTCGTCACAGATCATTCGACTTACCAGATGCCCGCCAGCTGAGTGCCCAGCCAGTCGAATCGGTCCCTCAACCCTCGCTGCGGCAAACGTTATAGCGGCGCCAATTTGTGTCGTGATATCGCTGATATGGGCTTCCGGCGTCAGCGTGTACGACGGCAAGCAAACAGCCCAACCCTTTGCGCATGCACCATCGGCAAGATGAGTCCAGAAAGACTTGTCCAGACGCATCCAGTAACCGCCGTGCACAAAAATCGCCAGACCTTTGGTTGGACCATCAGGCCAGACAACATCCATTTTTTCTCGTGGATGGTTGCCGTAGGCATACTCTTCCACCTTTACACCACTGGCGCGATAAGCTTTGGCTTCTTCCGTCCATCGTGCTGGCAAGGCTTCTGAGTCTGGAACGTACGCCATGTTGGCGAACGCATCATCCCAATCCTGTCGCTGTGGATTTTTCATCAGCCACGTAAGCCACGTAAGCCACGTAATCGCAAAAGTGGCAAATCAACGTGTACCGTATCGCTTGAATGGTTATCAAATCTGACTTTCAAGAGAAGTTTCTCCAACAGGCAACAGCACAGGAATCGTCCGTGCTGCCGGTTTACACGATCGCGTTGTTCATGTCGCGTTTGATCCCTATCGACTTGTATTATATCCTGTTACATGGTTTTATCACATGGGCTGAATGAGAACCGATTGTCTGATACCCGCGTGTTTTCTGTCATTGTCGCAGATACCGCAACCCTTGATACCAAATCACAAAAAAGACATTACATTTCATGAGCAATTCGATTAAAAAAGCGTTGATCACCGGTGGGAACGGAAATATTGGTCGACTGGTCGGTGAACAGTTGCTCAGTCGTGGAATTGAGGTGGTCAAGTTTGATATTCCCGGTACCGAGCCTGAGTCAGTACAGCCGGGCGAAACCGTCGTTATAGGCGATATTCGTGATCAGGCACTACTCAGAAGCCTGTTTGAGGAGCATCGTCCAGATGCCATCTACCACCTCGCATCCCTGCTCTCGGGAAGCTCTGAAGCGAACCTCGATGCGGCCTGGGAAATCAATGCCAGTGCATCGTTCCATTTACTGCAGTTAGCCAATGAATTCGGCGTTAATTCGTTTTTCTTTGCCAGCACCATTGCGACCTACGGTAATGATATTGCCGATCCCATGCCTGAAGATACACAACAATGGCCTGCCAATATCTATGGTGCAACGAAAGTTGCCGTGGAACGCCTGGGTGTGTATTTCAAATTGACACATGGTCTGGATTTTCGCTGCCTGCGGTTTCCATTAGTGTTCTCACCATTTGCCCCGGCGTCAGCGGTCACGGCTTTCCCATCCCATGCATTCCGTGCAGCCTGCCAGGGTGAAGCTTTCACGTTTCCGGTATCTCCGAATACGGGTATGTCATCCATGTTGCTGGCAGACGTAATACACGGTATCGTCACTTTCACGCTCGTCAAGCGCGAAGCATTGACCCAGCATGTCTACTCACTGCATGGTTACCACGTCACCGCCGACGAGGTTGCCAGGGAAATACAATCGCGTATACCAACATTTTCGTATTCCTTTGAACCACAATCCACCGTCGATGCCTTGTTGAACGCCTGGCCCAATGTGATAGTTGATAAAACGGCACGAGAAGACTGGGGCTGGCAACCGACATATGATTTCAAGGCATCGGCTGACTGGTTGATGGATTATTTTGGAGGCCTTAGCGCCGCACATTGAGACACAAGCAACAGACACAAGCGATGAAACACCCACAGCTATTGCGACGAGCTCAAAGCCACCCTGACGGCCGTGGAGGCGATCCAACATCGCTACGAACGACAGACCCTGTCTAAAGATCAATCAATCCTTCCTTGATCGATTTCGCGATGGCCTCCGAACGATTGGTGACGCTTAATCGTTTGAACGAGTTGGACAAATGATTGTTTACAGTTCTAACTGATATACCTAGTATTCTGCCTACTTCCCACGCGGTCTTGCCACGTGCGGACCATTCCAGGCATTCTTTTTCACGTTGCGTCAGACGAACTATCTGAACAGTTTCACCAAACTGTCGTACGCTGCTACCTTCGAGCAAGGTAGGTGTAAAAGTCGTATTCCCGAGGTTTATAGGCTCCGAGTCAATGACAGAATCGATTAGATTCATAGCAATTCGCCCAGCCTCGCGACCGATTCTTCGAAGTGGCTGTTTTATTGTCGTCAGCTTCGGTTCGACATATTGTCCGATTTTGAGCCCATCAAAACCGATAATCGACATGCTTTGAGGAACTTGAATTTTATTTCTGCAGCAATACTCCAGAGCACCGATTGCCATTTCATCATTTTGAAAAAAAACGGCGCTGATATCTCGCGTGTGATCAATAATTTCTTCCATTGCCAATGCCCCACCTGATTCGGTGAAATCACTCTCGAGAACCAATGGTTCAGGTAAGTCCTGATGCCAGCTCGTTAGTGTTTGATAAAAACCACTTGATCGTAGTCGCACTTGACTGTGTGATTTTGGGCCAGCAACCATGGCAAGTTCAGTGTGACCTTTTTCGAGAAGATATTGTGCGGCCATTGCACCACCGGCGGTACAGTCGTTTTTGACACACCGATCGTCAAATACCGGAATGCGACGATTCAGCAACACTACGTTGGAATGTGCGCCCATTAATTCAGTCAACTCGTCACCAGCAAGATGATCGGAATGGACTACGCAACTGTCAAAGCGATTGTTCCTGATCAGATCCCAAGCTTCCAGCTCCCCAGTACGCAGATGAGCGTTAAGATGAACAACAGCATTTATGCCTTGCTCTTTTAGATATAGCATCACCCCGTCGACCATCGCGCCATAGTAGGATGATTGCAGTTCATTAATGGAGATTCCTACACAGGCCTTCGCGAAATGTTGCCCAGAACGATCCGGCAGGTTCGATTGGGCTGGCATAATTATCATTCTTCCCGGTTTCGCCTGGTCGTCGTGTTTTGTAGACGTATTCCAGGCATTTCACTGATCACGCTTTAACTAGCAGCGCACAACCAAAAGGCCGATAAACAAATCAATGATGATCGAATCTTTAAGGTGCTCTGGAAATATAACTGTCACCCTATTGTGTCATTTCGGTCTGGAGTACTTCTGACTAGACACGACTATACACCTGAATACTATCAAGTTCGCAGTGTAAAACTATCATATTTAGTAGCTTGTTTGAGGAGCCGCTTGCGAAAAAATGGCATTTCAAGCGACGTACTTTTTTTCGACAAGCGATAGTGTGCAATGTGACAGTTGAAATTTTTAGCCACGATAAAACCTGAGATTTCGAGATCTGCAATCAAACCTCTTGGAACGTGCTGATTAACGAGAGCGTATTTATTTCACCTATATATTTTTATCTGTTAACAATAGTGTTTCATTTTTTATTCGATATTTTCAGGGAGCAAATAAATTAAATTTCATTTTTGATATTGCTTGTTTGCTGGTATAAAAAAGTTTGATGAATTCGCTGACCCTCACACATTCTCTTGCAGCTCTTTTTTGCCCGCAGCCGCTGATTAGTATCGTGCCCTTCAGGCGACTACACCGATCAATACGATGCAAGTGCCTGTTTTTATGATCCCAGCCGGGATTGCAGAATGGAAGACGGCCGGTCGACTGGAGCACCCGGTGGGGACCAATCAAATCTCAGGAACCGCGTGGCCAGGTGCTGGAGTGCCGACTGAGCAGGGCGAATTCTGTAGAGCGCCTCAAGATGATTAATCCGACATTACCCATCAATTGAGCGTCACCGCGGCGCAATATATAGTGACCCGCTGGCGATTGTGGCATGATCGCCTTGAAATCAATCTGAAGACGATCAAACCAAGCGATATTTCTGGAATCGCACTTCTCTTTACAGGTACATCGTATGCTTGACGTGGCTTTCGCTCGTTCTCACTTTCCCGCTTTTTCCGATCCTTCGCTCGACGGATGGGCGTTCTTCGAAAACGCAGGGGGCTCCTACGCCTGTGGGTCGGTTATTGATCGGCTGACGGATTTTTATACACGTTGCAAAGTTCAACCCTATGGCCCATATCCCGCAGCCCAAAAAGGTGGCTCGATGATGGATGAATCCTACACTCGCCTCGCCGAGTATCTGAATGTGGATTCAACAGAAGTCAGTTTCGGCCCGTCAACGACCCAAAACACTTATGTTCTGGCCAAGGCGTTTCGCGAAATTTTCAATGAGGACGATGAGATCATTGTCACCAATCAAGACCACGAAGCCAATAGCGGAGCTTGGCGACGACTGGAACAAGTTGGTATCGTCGTGCGTGAATGGTCAGTAGATCCAGACACCGGCATGCTCGATGTCGATGATCTCGATGCACTGATGAATGACAAGACTCGTCTTCTCGCCTTTCCACATTGCTCAAATATTGTTGCGCATGTGAATCCTGTCGCAAGCATCTGTGCAAAGGCACGCGATGCCGGCATCACCACAGTAGTTGATGGTGTTTCGTACGCTGGTCACGGCTTGCCCAATGTTGATGCACTCGGTGCTGACGTTTATCTGTTTTCCTTGTACAAGACCTTTGGCCCACACCAAGGCTTGATGGTTGTACGTAGGCCAACGCTCGATAAATTGAACAATCAGAACCATTTCTTCAACGCTCACTATCCACAGAAGAAGCTCGTTCCCGCAGGGCCGGATCATGCACAAATAGGTGCGGCGGCCGGAATTGCTGAATATTTTGATCTTTTGTGCGCTCATCATTTTCCCGGCGTCAAGCTGAGCGCCGCCGAGCGAGGTGTTGCGGTTCACGACCTATTTCAGAATCACGAAAAAAAGCTATTGCAGCCGATACTTGATTACCTCGATGCGCGCAACGATGTCCGCGTTCTGGGCCCTGTCGATGCATCTGTACGAGCACCGACGATTGCTGTCGAAGTCAAAGGCGACGCTGAAGCAATAGCCCGTTCGCTTGCCAAACACAAAGTCATGTGTTGGAGTGGTAATTTTTATGCCTATCGATTGATCGAAGCCTTGGGGCTTGATCCGGAGAACGGTGCGCTGAGATTGTCTTTTGTTCACTATACTACCAAAGATGAAGTCGATCAGTTACTCAAAGCCCTTGATACCGTGTTGTGAAAAACACTATTTAGTACGCTTTCACGTAATCTACTACAGACAAACAATTCTCATACATACAGACAGATATATCTTACACAGACAGATATATCTTACATAGTCAGGAAATTTCGCCATGAGCAAAAATCATACTCCGCCTAAAGAAACAAGCTACGACATAGTTATCGTTGGTGGCGCTATCATGGCATCGTCCACAGCCTGGTTTCTATCGGACGATAAAGATTTCAACGGACGAGTATTGGTGGTTGAAATGGACCCGAGCTATTCCATGTGCTCGACTGCACACACAAATTCCTGTATGCGGCAGCAATTTAGCACCGAGTTGAATGTCCGTGTCTCTCAGTTTGCTGCAGATTTTGTTAAAAACATACGCAGCTACATGGGGAATGACGAACGCGTTCCCGAGCTATCCATACAAAGCTATGGCTACATGTATCTGGCAAACAATGACAGTTTTGCTGAAATTTTGCGAGAAAATCAGAAGGTGCAACTCGCCTGCGGTGCGGCAACGCAACTCATGGATCAGAATGAGATCAAAAAGAACTACCCCTTCTACAACGTTGAAGATATTGTTCTAGGTTCCATCAACCTTGTCGACGAAGGCTACTGGGATGGTTCAACTGTGTTTGACTGGTGGCGACGTCTGGCGCGCGAACGTGGTGTCGAATACATACAAAATGAAGTAGTTGACATGAGCAAGAACGCGGCTGGAACCAAAGTCGAAAGCGTGACCTTGAAATCGGGAGAAGTCATTTCTTGTGGAAAGGTGCTGAATGCATCAGGCCCCAGAGCCAGCTTGACTGCGAAGATGGCTGGTATTGATCTGCCGGTTGAGCCACGTAAACGATTCACATGGGTGTTCGCAGCGGAAGAACCACTGGATCGAGAGCTGCCGTTGACGATCGATCCCTCTGGCATACACGTCCGGGAAAATGGCAATGGCACTTATCTGGCCGGCGGCCATACGGATTATGACCCTGCAGTCGCTTTCGACGACTTTGAAATGGATCATGCCTTCTGGCAAGAAACAGTCTGGCCTGCGTTGGCCAATCGTATCCCTGCATTCGAAGGCATCAAGATTACTAGCGAATGGGCTGGGCACTACGCATACAACACTTTTGATCACAATGCGGTCATGGGAACACACAATGAAGTCGAGAATTTCTACTTTCTCAATGGTTTCTCCGGACACGGCTTACAACAATCTCCAGCTATGGGGCGCGGTACCGCTGAACTACTTGTGCACGGTGAATACCGTAGTCTTGACATGAGCTTGTTCAACTATGAACGCATCATAAAGAACACACCCATTATCGAAAAAGCCGTCATCTGATAGCTAAATCCGGCACGCCCTATAAAACAGCAAGAGCTCGCATCCATGAAAAAAATTGTGTTGACTGGCGCCGCCGGACGGCTTGGTTCCTATCTTCGTGAACCAATGACTGACTGGGCCGATGAATTGGTATCAACCGATATCGTTGAAGACATAGGCAAGCTTTATAAAAACGAATCCTATGTCAAAGGTGATCTAGCCAATCTTGACGACATGTTACAGGTGCTCGAAGGTGCTGAAATGGTGGTACATATGGGAGCCTACGCTGATGAGGGGCCCTTCGAGCAGTTGCTGGGCCCTAACTTCATTGGCTCTTACAATGTCTGGGAAGCTGCGTACAGACACGGGGCACGTCGGGTCATATACGGCAGCTCCATCCATGCAGTCGGCATGTACCCGAAAAACGAATTCATCGGCGTCGACGCGGTGCATCGACCCGATACTTTTTATGGACTGGCAAAGTGCTTTACGGAGGATCTCGGCAGCCTTTACTGGGATAAGCGAGGACTTGAAAGTGTGCATATGCGTATATTGTCCTGTGCGCAGGTCAACAATGCCAGAGCGCTTGGATCATGGTTGTCGTACGATGATCTGATTCAGTTGGTGCAGCGATGCGTTGAAACTCCCGTGACAGGCTTTAGCGTCATATATGGTGTCTCAAACAACGACAGAGCACCGGTCGATAATGCCAAAGCGAGCTTTTTGGGGTATCGGCCTAGAGACAATGCCGAACAGTTTGCGGCCGACGTACTTGCAAATGAACCAGCCATGGACCCACACGACCCTGGCCACATGTGTCATGGCGGACCGTTCGCATCAGTCGAGCTCGGCAATAGCGGCACGGCGAGCATGAATATAATCGACGACAAAAAGAAAGTCTGATACCTTTCGCACGCATCGTGGATTACTCAGCCTGGCCCTGTCCCGGGGCCAATCTGATATTCAACAAATGATCGGCAAATTCGATCTGATCACCTGCGATGATCTTGCGGCGCCTGCGGGTCTCGACCTCGCCGTTGACTAATACCTCCCCGGCGTCGATAACTTGCTTGGCAGCGCCGCCACTGTCAACCAATCCTTCGAATTTCAGGATACGAAAAAGCTCAGCGGGTTCGCGTCTGATCTGAACGTCTCTAGGTATCATTCAGAACTCGAATTGCTCGTTGACTGTGACATCGATCAGTTTGGCCTCATTGTGCCCGGTCGCTCTCTCTATCATTGCTGGTAACTCACGAGCGTTGACTGCACGCTCAGCCTTGAGCCTGTAAGCTTGGGCGATCGCGCAAAAATCAGGAGCAGCGAGATCAACGCCCTCGGGTCTACTCCTGTGTCTTTCACGAATTTCACCATAGCACTCATTATTACGGAGTTGATTTATATTTTTTCCATGGCAGCTGTTTCTCAGCATTTGATCTTATCCATGGCGGGGTCAAAAGGCGGGGTCAACTGTAGGTTGCAATCGACAAACCGGTCGGCCACCTTCAATTGATAACGCCCCTTGAGAATGAAATCCGTGTCGACACCTTCCGTTGAGCGAACATAACCCATGCCGATTGATAAACCCAGATGATGACCGAAACCTGCGCTAGCTAACCAGCCCACCGTTTGTCCATCTCGAAAAATGGTCTCGCGACCCAGCAACACGCATGATGGATCGTTCACGGTGAGACAAACAAGTTGTTTTTTCACACCCTGTTCCAGTTGGCGAACGATGGCATCGCGACCTTTGAAAACGGTGTCTGTTCGTGGGTATTTTACGGCCCAGGCAAGCCCTGCCTCAACCGGCGTATGATCAGGACCAATATCGCTTCCCCAGGCTCTGTACGCCTTTTCCAGTCGGCACGACTCGATCATCCGATAGCCGGCGTTGATCAATCCGTGTTCGCATCCAGCCTCCATAAGTGCCGAGTACAAGGTCACGGCAAATTCGATCGGTACGTGTAATTCGAACCCGAGCTCTCCGACATAGGTGATGCGCAACGCCAACGTGGGGCATGCAGCAACCTCAATTTTTCGGCAACTGGCAAAGGGGAAACTCTTGTGACTGATATTATCGCGGCTCAATTTGGAAAGAATCAATCGCGAAGATGGTCCCATCAACGATAACACGGCGTAAGCCGATGTCACATCGACTAGTTGTGCGTTCGAGCCGATGGGTATATTGCGTCTGATCCAATCGAAATCGTGTGTCGCAAAACCGGTTCCTGTAACAATATAGAATTCATCGTCTGCCAAACGTGCAATAGTGACATCGGCTTGAATCCCACCGTGATCGTCCAGCAGTTGCGAATACACCAGGGATCCAACCGGCTTGTCGACATCGTTAGCCGCCAGCCATTCAAGCGACGCCAACGCATCGGGCCCCTTAAGGATGAATTTCGCAAAGGAAGATTGGTCAATCAGGACAGCATCATGGCGAGCCGCATGATGTTCCCGCGCAACCGCATCAAACCATCCGGGTTTCGCAAAGCTATAGACGTCAATGGGCGATTCGCCTTTACTCGTTTCTGCAAACCAGTTTGGTCTTTCCCATCCGAGCTTTTCGCCAAAACAAGCGCCCTGGCTTTTCAGTAGTTCGTACAATGGCGAGCGCCGCGACGGGCGCGCGCTACTGAATTCTTCATGTGGCCAGGCTATTGTGTAATGTTTCGCATAGGCTTCGAGCGTTCGGGCTCTCACCCAGTCCACACTTTGATGTGATGATCCAAACCGGCGTATATCAACGGGCCAAAGATCATAAGGGGGTTCACCTTGGTGTACCCATTCAGCCAGCGCCATTCCTGCACCACCACCTGCCGCAATACCAAATGCATTAAAGCCTGCACCGACGTAGAAATTATCAAGCTCCGGCGCTTCGCCAATAATGAAATTGCCGTCTGGTGTGAAACTCTCAGGTCCATTGATGAGTTGTTTGATACCGACATCATTCAAGGCTGGCACACGTTCAAGTGCCTGATGCATCAGGGGTTCGAAATGCTGATAATTTTCATCGAGCAGGGAAAAATGAAAATTTTCAGGTATACCGTTGAGTGCCCAAGGAATGGGATTTGGCTCATACCCTCCCATCACAAGTCCCCCCACCTCTTCCTTGAAATAGGTCAGTCGATCAGGGTCACGCAAGGTGGGTAAGGTATCCGAGACACCTTGAACTGTTTCAGTAAGTAGATACTGATGTTGAATCGAAACCAAAGGCACATTTACGCCGAAGCGTGCTGCAAATTCGCGTGTCCATTGCCCCATACAACACACAAGCTTCTCGCAATAAAGGGTGCCCGCCGTGGTGACGACCCCGCGTATCTTGCCTTGGTTAAACACCAGATCAAGGACTTCGATGTCCTCCTTGATAATTGCCCCCTTCATGCGCGCACCCTTCGCCAGGGCTTGCGTGATATCAGCGGGATTCGCTTGACCGTCAGTCGGCAGAAAAGCGGCACCGTACAAATCATCGATCGTCATCAGTGGCCAAAGATCTTGCGCCTCTTTCGGTGTCAGCAGCTGCATGTCCAGACCGAAGGCATGTGCTGTGCTCGCCTGACGTTTTACCTCAGTCCATCGATCAGCGTTACAGGCCAGACGCAGACCACCGTTCATCTTCCAACCGCTACCAAGACCAGTTTCCGCCTCGATGCGTTGATACAGATCTACTGAATAACCGAGTAATTCGGTAATGTTCGCATTGGTCCGCAGTTGCCCAACGAGGCCCGCGGCATGAAACGTTGTGCCACAGGTCAATTTGTGACGCTCCAGCAAAACGACCTCACAACCAAGATGGGCGAGATGATAGGCGGTAGAACATCCAACAATACCACCACCGATGATGACTACCTTGGCCGATTCGGGAAGTGATGAAGTCATGGTTGATGGATGTGTTGGTGGAGAAACCTTAACGCTGAATTTGCCGAATAGCTTGATTGAAGCGTTCAAGGTTCATCCGAGAGTACTCGGAATAGTCGAACTCGATTTTTGAGTGAACTTCTGAAACCATGCTCCACAGAGTCTCGCGCAACAAAGATGCACACTTCATTGCTCCGTATTGCTGCCAGCGCCGCTCCGATGGCGCATCAGCAAAATACAATTCAAGCAGTTTCTTCTCCTCGGTTTCAGGCAGTTCGTTGTTGGAAGCCAATCCACCCAAATCAAACAACGGTGTATTGTAACCGGCATATTCCCAATCGATCAGCCAGAGTTTTTTTCCATCATCAATGAAATTCGCCGCAAGCAGATCATTGTGAGCGTAGACAATATCAAAAGGACCAGCCAGCGATTCAAGCCGTGACGCGGCCTCTAGCCACTCGCTTAAGTGAGCACGATAGGGGCTGTTGGCGGCACGAAGTGTATTTGCGTAATCCCTTATCACATGAAACACCCAGAACACCAACGAGGCACCACGCAAATGGCTCGATACATTCTGGTGGCAGTCCTTGATCACGCTGACCATGCGCTCAAGTGTATCGGGCTGATTCGCGTCATCCGCTGTTAGCGTGCGCCCCTCGATAAAGTCAATGACCAATACTCCCTCAGCGGCGTAATGCACTGCGGGTGCAATTCCAGCTGCATGCGCTGCGCGGCTGGCAGCCAGTTCGTTAAAACGCAAAATCTGATGTTCTGGTATATCGTGCCCAATTCGCACCACATATTTGCTGTGTTTATCGGTCACGATAAAGTTCTGGTTGGTCATACCACCATCAAGTGTGTCCACCTTGGGCGTGCCTCTCCAGCAAGGGAGCTCAGCAATGCTGTCAATGGCATTATCAATGACCATTACAAGTTTCCCATAACCGTTTCAAGTGCTCCGCTCAATTTCGAGACCAATTCATTGATTTGAATATCCTCGATAATATAGGGGGGTGCCAGCAGCACGTGATCGCCGTTCTTGCCATCCCGGGTGCCAGACATTGGGTAGCAAATTAGTCCTGCATCAAATGCGGCTTTCTTGAATTTCCCAGCAACGCCAGCGGCTGACGAAAATGGTGCTTTCGTGTCGCGATCCGCAACGAATTCGATACCACGGAACAATCCGCGACCACGAATATCACCCACATGAGCATGATCAGCAAATTCAGCATGCAGTGCTGACGCCAGTTTGTCCCCCATCACTTGTACACGAGGTACCAAGTTGCGATTGACCATGGCGTTTACCACAGCGTTAGCTGCTGCAGCCGCAACAGGGTGTCCCAGATAGGTATGCCCATGCTGAAAGAACCCGCTACCTGTTTCAATGGTTTTATAAATATCATCTGTACATAGCATGGCGCCTATCGGCTGGTAACCGGCACCCAAGCCTTTCGCAATGCAAAGAATATCCGGGGCTATGTCATCGGCCTCACAAGCAAACAAATGACCGGTTCGCCCCATACCGCACATGACTTCATCGAGAATCAGCAACACACCGTACTGATCACATATTTCTCGTATGCGTTTGAAATAAGTTGCGACAGCCGGCACAGCTCCTGCCGTGGCGCCAACGACTGGCTCTGCGATAAACGCCATGACACTGTCTGCGCCAAGGCGCAGAATCTCGTCTTCGAGATCCTGTGCCACGCGCTGACCATAGGCTTCACTTGATTCAGACTCGTGTCGATCAACGTATTCGTAACAAGGAGCGATATGCGACACATCGATCAACAGTGGCGAAAACGGTTGTCGCCGCCATTCGTTGCCACCAGCGGCCAGCGCACCCAAGGTGTTGCCGTGATAACTCTGACGTCGAGCAATCAGGTGTCTGCGCTGTGGCTTCCCCTGCTCGACGAAAAACTGCCGGGCCAGCTTGATCGCCGCTTCGATTGCTTCAGAGCCGCCGGAGACCAGGTAGACGCGATCAAGCTTACCCGGAGCATGACTGATAAGTAGATCGGCCAAAGCCTCGGCGGGCTCTGACGTAAAAAAACCGGTATGGGCGAACGCGAGTTTCCCAAGCTGATCCTGAGCGGCTGCGATAATCTCGGGATCGCCGTGTCCAAGACAGGAAACTGCGGCGCCACCAGAACCATCAAGGTAGCGCTTGCCGTCGGCATCAATCAAATAACAGCCATCACCGGCGACTGCCATTGGCGGCACGGCGTTCATGTTGCGCGGAAAAGCGTGTGACATTGCGACAAGCTCCGTAACTGACAGGCGGTAGGCGGCGCATCTTCCCCGGCCCCAAGGAAGTATGCCAAAGTCAGCGTATCATTAAGCGATTCTCGACGAGACAAAGATCCAAAAACATGAGCCAACTATTTGCCCGATTGGTCGCGATGGTAGGCGCTGCCATGATACTGATGCGGCGCTGGAGCACTGACACCGACAAACCTGCAATCGGCGGTGCGCCGCATATTCCCGATGCCAAAGCGCAGTCGATACCGACACTCAAAATGCCAACGGCACGTGGTTGGCATGATGGGCACACGCCGACCGCTGCAGAGGGCCTTGTGGTGAACGCGTTCGCGAAGGATCTGAAACACCCTCGCTGGATACATGTATTGCCCAATGATGATGTACTTGTTGCCGAAGCATTACCCGCTCCATGGGCGATTAAAAGCGCATTCGATTACGCCATGATCAGTACCATGCGTCGTGCAGCCGCAATCGGAAAATCGGCTAACCGAATCATGCTGTTTCGCGACCCTGACAAGGATGGCGTCGCCGAAGAAAGCCATCTCTATCTGGACAAACAGAATCAGCCGTTTGGCATGGCAATGGTCGATGACATCTTTTACGTCGGCAATACGGACTGCCTGCTCGCCTTTGACTACGTTGAGGGAGCCACCCACATAACCGGCGAAGGGCGCAAGTTGTGCGATTTCAAACCAGGTGGACACTGGACTCGCAGCCTGCTGGCCAGCACTGATGGAAAAAAACTCTATGCCGGCGTTGGCTCGAATACCAATATTGCGGATAATGGCATGGAGGAGGAGGAAGAACGTGCTGCCATCCACGAGATTGATCTCGAGACCGGGTCCTCGCGCATCTTTGCCAGTGGCTTGCGTAATCCTGTCGGCGTCGCCTGGGAGCCCGTGACAGGAAACCTGTGGACTGTTGTCAATGAGAGAGACGGCCTTGGTGATGAAGTGCCTCCCGATTATCTGACTTCAGTGATCGACGGCGGTTTTTATGGCTGGCCGTATTGCTATTGGGGACAAACCATCGATGACCGCGTTCCACAGGATCCCGACATGGTCAAAAAAGCCATTGATCCGGACTACGCACTTGGCGGTCATACGGCGTCATTGGGATTGTGCTGGATGCCGGCCGGCACCTTGGCAGGCTTTGACAGCGATGGCATGGTAATTGGTCAACACGGCTCGTGGAACCGGAGTAATCTTAGCGGTTATCGAGTGATATTCGTACCCTTCGAAAACGGTCAACCGAGCGGCCCACCTCGAGACATACTGTGGGACTTCCTGTCCCCCGACGAGAAAGTTTCTTATGGACGTCCCGTTGGCGTCACCATCGGTCCGAATAATTCCTTGCTCGTTGCGGATGATGTCGGTAACGTCATATGGCGAGTATGCAGTGCGTGACAATCGACAACGTTGTGCACATCGCTGTTATTGAATTCAACGAGTACTATCAACGAGTACTAATAGAGCGTTCAACATGTTGGATACGGTAGAAATTATCGAAGTATCGCCCCGCGATGGCATTCAGAATGAAAAGAAGCTGCTGTCCCTTGAGAGCAAACTTGAATTGATTGACAGAGCCGTCAAAGCGGGCGCATCAAGAATTGAAGTAACCAGCTTTGTAAATCCGAAGAAAGTTCCTCAGATGGCGCAAGCGGATGAAATCTGCGCGGCGCTTCCACGCGACACAGACTGTCAATACATCGGGCTTGCATTAAATCGACGCGGATTCGAGCGTGCTTGCAATGCGGGTCTTGATGAAGTCAATTTCGTCACTGTTGCTTCAGATACCTTCTGTCATAAAAATCAGGGCATGGATACCGATACTGGTTTGACGTTATTCAATGCGCTCTCACGGGAGGCAGCCAAGCCGATACGTGTGGGAGTATCCATTGCCACGGCCTTTGGTTGCCCTTTCGAGGGTGAGATATCGGTTGATCGATTACTGCATGTCGTCCATCAATGCATGCAGGCAAACCCGTTCGAAATTGGACTCGCCGACACCATCGGAGTAGCAACACCAAAAGATGTACATGAACGAATTAAAGCTATTCGCAAGTATTATCCGGACATTCCTTTACGTTTACATTTTCACAATACGCGCAATACAGGCCTTGCCAATGCCTGGGCCGGTATTGAGGCTGGAGTCACTGCGTTCGATTCAAGCTTTGGTGGCGTCGGCGGCTGTCCATTTGCGCCTGCAGCTACCGGTAATATTCCAACTGAAGATCTTGTCTACATGTTCGAACGCGCAGGTATCAACACCGGCATGAATATCGAGTCATCCATCGAGGCGGCGAAGTACCTGGAGGAAGCTTTGGGCAAGACAGTGCCCGGCATGGTCATGAAAGCGGGTATCTTTCCCGACAATGTTGTCGCGACTGTTCCCGTCTCATGACTCGCCGACCTCACTGCATCATCAACCTTGCTCGCAACTGGTACCTCCTACCTTGCTGGCAAAACGTCGACTATCAACCTTCTCGGTCAGGAATGTTCAATCCACGCTCACTCGCTGGACGCGCCATACATCGATCCCACCATGCCATAACCGATGGAAATTCGGAAAAGCCCAAGGCTTCATCGGCCTTATAGAACACCTTGGCGGCGCGTATCCAAGGCCATGTCGCAATGTCTGCGAGGGTGTACTCGTCGCCGACCAGGTAGTCAGACTGACTCAGCTGCTGTTCGAGAACCGCTAACAGGCGCTTTCCCTCTTGCTGATAACGCTCCCGAGGGCGTGGATCCGGGATATCTTTACCGGCGAACACGCTGAAGTAACCGAATTGGCCGAACATCGGTCCAACACCACCCATTTGAAACATCAGCCACTGAATAGCCTTGGCGCGGCCAATGGGATCGGCTGGCAATAGCTGCCCTGATTTTTCAGCAAGATAAATCAATATCGCACCGGATTCCCATAAGGTCATCGTCTGCCCGTCAGGTCCATTCGGATCCACGATGGCGGGTATCTTGTTGTTGGGGTTCAGTGACAGGAATTCAGGTGTTGTCGTTTCATTCAATTTTACCGTGTGTGCTTCATAGGCCAGCCCTATTTCCTCCAGCGCAATAGAAACCTTGACGCCATTTGGCGTCGGGAACGAATAAAGCTGCAATATCTCGGGATTTTTTGCAGGCCATCGATCATTGATTTTGTAAGTTGTAAGCGCACTCATAGCGATGATGAAAATCCTTTAGTGAAAGGTGCTATAACACGGGAGGCTGTGTGCCCCAAGCCCATTCACAGACAGGCTCTCGGGGACAATTTAACATACATGATAGCGAGCTGATACATGGCTGAATTCCTGAACATGCCACACCTGATATCACCCCGGAACACAGTGAAGCGCCATGATGATTATAAATGCTCAACTTCTCAGTAGGCCAACATTATGAATTCTTCTTATCAGGCTGTTGTAATTGGTGGCGGTGTTGTTGGCTGCTCCGTCCTCTATCATCTTGCCCGTGAAGGCTGGACTGACGTACTGCTTATCGAGCGTTCCGAACTGACCTCGGGTTCGTCCTGGCATGCCGCTGGTGGTTTCCACACACTGAACGGTGACCCCAATGTCGCCAAACTACAGGCTTACACCGTATCGCTTTATAAAGAAATAGAGGCGCTTTCGGGTCAGTCTTGTAGTCTCCATTTGACCGGTGGCGTGATGATGGCCGACTCACAAGAGCGAATGGATTTTCTCCGGCTGACCCACGCACGTGGGCGTTGCCTGGGTATGCAAACTGAACTGATTACACCATCAGAAGCGAAAGCCATGTTTCCACTGATGGATGAATCACAGTTTATCGGTGCCTTATGGGACCCGGTTGAAGGGCATCTCGACCCGTCCGGAACGACACACGCCTACGCAAAGGCCGCGAAGGTGCTTGGTGCTGACATCGAGCTGCGTAATCGTGTCATGGAGCTCACACAGGCCAGTGACGGTACCTGGAACGTGGTCACTCAAAAAGGCACCGTCAAGACAGAGCATGTTGTTAATGCCGGTGGACTCTGGGCGCGAGAGGTCGGTCGCATGGCCGGGCTCGAGCTTCCCGTACTTGCGATGGAGCACATGTACCTGCTCACTGATGAGATGCCAGAGGTCACCGCGTTCAACCAGGAAATCGGTCGTGAACTTGTTGGTGTGATTGATTTCAAAGGCGAGATCTACACACGACAAGAACGCAATGGGTTGCTTCTGGGGACTTATGAGAAAGCCTGTAGACCCTGGTCCCCGGTCAAAACCCCTTGGGATTTTGGCCATGAGTTACTGGCCCCTGATCTGGATCGAATTGCCCCATCGCTAGAGCTTGCCTTCAAACATTTTCCAGCATTTGAACATGCTGGCATCAAACAGGTGATTAATGGGCCGTTCACGTTTGCACCTGATGGCAATCCGTTGGTCGGACCGGTTCAAGGGCTGACCAACTATTGGTGTGCCTGTGCCGTCATGGCAGGCTTTTCACAAGGCGGTGGTGTCGGACACGCGCTGGCGAACTGGATGGTACACGGCGACCCGGGTTATGACCTGTGGGGAATGGATGTTACCCGCTTCGGCGATTGGGCGACTCTGCGCTATACCAATGCCAAGGTACGTGAAAACTATTCGCGTCGATTTTCGATCAGATTTCCGAATGAAGAGCTACCGGCCGCAAGACCACAGGAAACAACGCCACTCTATGACATCTACAAAAATCAGCTACATGCGGTGATGGGAGACAGCTGGGGGCTTGAGACGCCGTTGTGGTTTGCAAGCACTGCCGCTGAGGCGAAAGATGTTCTCAGCTTTCATCGTTCAAACGATTTCCTTGCCATCGCGCATGAGGTTGAACAGTCACGTAACAGTGTCGGTGTTACAGAGATCGCCAATTTCGCGAAATACAAAATCAGTGGTCCCGGCGCTGAAGCGTTTTTGTCCAATCTCATGACAAACAGGATGCCGCCTGTCGGTCGCATTGTGTTGACGCCGATGCTTAATGAGGCTGGAAAATTAATTGGTGATTTCACAATAGCTAAAGCTACTGATGACATTTTTTATATGTGGGGGTCTATCTCCGCGCAGAAATACCATGTTCGTTGGATGGAATATCACTTACCAAAAGATGGTTCAACATCCGTTCATGTTTACGGCACAGACCTGGTCGGTTTGTCCATTGTTGGCCCACACGCCCGCGATGTCTTGGCCGCGTTATGCGATGTAGATGTGTCTAACGACGCTTTCCGATTCATGGACTATCGCGAATTCGATGTGAACGGGGCGCCCTGCCGCGTTAACAGAATAAGCTTCAGCGGCGATCTCGGCTACGAAATATGGATGCAGACTGGATATCAACGAAAAGTATATTCAGGGATCAAAGCTGCCGGTCTGCCCTTCGATATTATCGACTTTGGCATGCGGGCCTTGTTATCCATGCGTCTTGAAAAAAACTATCCAACGTGGTCCGCCGAACTGCGGCCAATTTATGGTCCACTTGAAGCTGGTTTGAATCGCTTGGTCAAATTCGATAAACCTGAATTCATTGGAAAGGACGCGGCGAAAAATGAAGTTGAAAACGGTGGAACACTAAGACTCGTTTCATTTGTTGTCGACGCCACCACGGCCGATGTGATGGGCGATGAACCGATATGGGCCAAGAGTAAGCAGCCTGCTCCCGGTATTACCATGCCTCACGGCTTTGGTGCCAATCGATTTTTGGCCGATGGATCGGAAATTAATAGCGTTGATTCGCAGACCGACGGCGATTGGCGCGTGGTGGGCTGGGTGACGTCTGGCGGTTATGGTCACTACGTACAGACCTCATTTGCACAAGGTTATATTCCTAAAGACCTAGCCACGATCACCGACGATGGTCGGTTTGAAATCGAAATTCTCGGGCAACGCCGGCCAGCAAGAATAATCTTGAAACCATTATTGGACCCAGAAGGGCTGCGTATGCGTTCTTGATATCGGGCGTCTCACGCTTACCCAATGCTCTGGAGCAATTTATCCATCAACTCTTGCAGGGTCTTTAAATACCGTTCATTATTCAATCGGCCGGTTTCATCGAACTCGCCATGCGCGCTAGACACCATCAATTCCGGACCGGTCAGGAGTCGTGGTTGAAATGGAGTCATCGCCAAGCGCAGTGAATACTGTGCACGCGCTCCGCCAGTACGTCCGGCAGCCGCTGACATAATGGCAACCGGCTTGTCCATCCAGGGATTGGAATCAATCCGACTGACCCAGTCCAGTGCGTTTTTGAGCACCCCTGACATCGCCTGATTGTATTCGGGTGTAGAGATGACAACTGCGTCGGCTGAATCTATTTGCTGATGAAGCGATAATGCCTGCTCAGGCACGCCATGCGCATTTTCTACATCACCGTTATACAGCGGCATATCTATATCCGCGACAATCGCATCACACGATGTGCAGTGAACAGCCTCTTGCAACAGCTTACGATTAAACGAATCGGTACGCAGGGAGCCCGATATCATCAGGATGGATACTGGTTTTGTCATTTGGTTTTTCTCTGGCTGTATCTACATGACGATCGACAAAATAAGCGGCGATATTGCCAATGCAACTTTCTGTGCCGAGTTCCTTCATGATAGATCTCTATTCAAATTCCATACAGCTAATAAAAAGTGCGAAGCATAAACAATGTAATAGCTGGAAACATAACGAGAATGGCTGTACGAACGATATCGGATAGTACAAAGGGCAAGACCGATTTATACGTTTCCATGATGCGAGTATCTGGATCCATCGCGTTGATGACAAACAGGTTCATGCCAACAGGTGGTGTAATCAAGCCGACCTCCACAACAATCAGCACCAGAATGCCAAACCAGATGGCTGTCTCTTCCGCAGTCAGTCCAAAGTCGAGCGATGAAATGATCGGAAAGAAAATCGGTACGGTCAGCAATATCATTGAAAGGCTGTCCATGATGCAGCCAAATACCAGATAGAGACACAATATGATGGTCAGGATAAGCCACGGGCTGTAGCCCTGAGACACGATAAATGACGATACCTCTTGCGGCACCTGCGTCAAGGCCAGAAAAGAATTATAAAATCCCGCACCGAGCACAATCATGAAGATCATCGCCGTACTGATCGCGGTTGCCAATAGGGATTGGCGTAACGTGGCAAACGTCAGACCGCCGTTCAGCAATGCGATAATACCAGTACCTGCAGCGCCGACGGCTGCAGCTTCAGTTGGCGTAAACCAACCGAGATAAATCCCTCCGACCACCAGAAAAAACACCAGCAACACGGGCCAAACTTTTGCCAGGGCTTTGAATCGCAAGCGGTATGGCATACGTTGCATCACCTGCGCACTACCGGGTGAGAAATGCATATAGATCGAAATGGCAATCATATAACCGATTGCCGCCAATAGGCCGGGCACAAACGCAGACAAAAACAACTTGGCGATATTTTGCTCGGTAAGGATGGCGTAAATCACCAGAACCACTGATGGCGGAATGAGTATGCCAAGTGTTCCTCCGGCGGCCAGAGTAGCAGTTGCAAGACCACCCGGGTAGCCGTAACGGCGCAATTCAGGTAACGCAACCTGCCCCATGGTTGCAGCCGTTGCTAGCGATGAGCCGCAGATAGACCCAAAACCTGCACAGGCACCGACCGATGCCATGGCGATACCACCCTTACGATGACCCAGCCAACTTTCAGCTGCTTTGAACAAGGAAGTCGACATGCCACCGAGCGTAGAGAACTGCCCCATCAGCAGGAATAGTGGCACGATGGACAAGGAATAACTTGAGAACGTACCAAACGTTTCCGTTTTGAGCCTTGCCAGCACAACCAGCCAACCACCGGTCACGAGTGCTGTCCCGCCAAGCCCACAGACCAGCATGGCGAGTCCGATGGGCATACGTAAAAAAATCAATGCCATCAACACGGGCAATGACACGATGCCCAGTTCGAAGTTACTCAAGGCTTGCGGTTCTCTGCTTGGAACCCGGCAGTCCAGAGTCAAGACCTGCGACTTCCCGTGCCCTGGCATAGACGACGTAGGCGGCTATAAGGGTAGCGATCACGCTGGCTGCGGCACAAAAGGCAAAACCCCACCAAACGGGAAATTCGAGCAGGAATGTCGTTTCACCGTAGCGCATCTTGTCCGACATACCCACATAGAGTCGCCAGCTAATGACACAGAGAACGATGACAAACAGGATGTCCCAGATCAATTCAAGCGTATCGCTGAATTTTTTCGGCAGTTTGGAGGTAAAGATATCGACTTGTGCATGACCACGATTGACCATACACCAGGGGAAAAAAGAAAATATCGCAAAGGCGATGCCCACTTCGACAATTTCAAAATCACCATTGATGGGCCCAAACTTGATCAGCCATGATGCAAGTTCCGGCAAATGGCTTTCGACAAAATCACTGTGCCCGAATGTGTTGATCAGTCGACCAGCGATGCTCAGGCTGGTCAGCACCACGAGCGCCAGTAGTACGAATCCTCCGACGATGGCCATCCATCGCGCAATCGCGTGCATGAATGTGCGCATAAAGTCGCTTGGAGTCAAATAAACAAACGGGCTTCACCAGGTTGTGGAGCCCTGCGTTGATTATAGCGACTTCTAGTTCGAATATTTCTCGATCAAGGACTTGGCTTCATCGATCAAGGCTTGACCATCAATACCCTTTTTATCCATATCGGCAATCCAGTTTTCAACTACCGGGGCAACGGCGGCCTCCCACTCGGCTACCTGTTCATCATTTAATGTAATGATGTTGTTACCGTTGGCAACAGCAAGCTCTCTCGCCGGACCATCAGCGCCCTCTTGCGTCTTGCCAGCGAAGGCTGAAAATTCCATACCCGAGTTATCGTCAATTACCTTTTGCAAATCAGATGGCAGGCTTTCGTACTTTGCCTTGTTCATCGCCAGAACAAATGTCAATGTGTATAAGGCCCGGTTGCTGAATTCGGTGTGATTGCCAACCAACTCCGGCACCTTGAGTGCCGCGGTGACTTCCCATGGAATGGTCGTCGCGTCAATGACACCTTTTGACAATCCTTCCGGGACTGCAGGTACTGGCATACCAACTGGGGTCGCACCCAACAAATCCATCATTTTATTGACGGTACGGGAACCACCCCGAATCTTTACACCATTGAGATCTCCCGGGGTGACGATTGGCTCAGCGGAGTGAAACAATCCCGGACCATGAACCCAGGTGCCGAGAATCTTCAGATCCTTGAATTCGGTATCGCGCATTTCATTTTCGAACAACTCCCAATACGCACGTGAAACCGCTTCAGCGTTGGACATCATGAACGGCATTTCGAATACTTCTGTGCGAGGGAAACGCCCCGGTGTATAACCGACAACCGTCCAGACAATATCAGCAACACCATCAATCGCTTGATCCATCAGTTCAGTAGGCTTTCCGCCCAACTGCATGGATGGATATCGATCCACTTTGATACGTCCCTCTGACGATGCTTCGACATTGTCTGCCCAGACATCGAGAATCAGTTTGGGCACATTTGCCTGCGCTGGCAGGAACTGATGTAGTTTCAAGGTAACATCAGCTGCCATCGCTGATGTTGAAGTGATGGCACCAAGGAGCGCTGTTACGCCTAGAGCAGTTAATAAATTTTTTCGCCGAATCACTTGTTTTTCCTCCGGTTTCTCGGGATGTATCCCTACTATCTAATGATATACTGAAACAGTTGTGTCATTGTCAATGATTATGGCCTCACGGGCCCGCAGTTTAGCCATTTCCAATACCTTGCTCACGTAGGTCAGATTCAGTAGGAGCGTATTTGATCTGCACCTTTGTACAGAATGTCAGCATAGTTGGCATTCATTGCCTGGCGATTGGACAGCGCTTCCAGGTCAAGGTCATAACGTGGCCGTTCAATTTCAACAGTATCGGCATCGTCGCGTTTGCGGCCACGACAATGCATCCATTGATTCAATCCGATGGTTTGTCGCACGTCATGCCGTGCATAAGACTGTAGCGCAAAGCCTATGCGCCGTTCGGCTGATCTGTTGGGTTGGGAACCATGAATCACTTCGCAGTGGTGCACAGACATCTGACCGGGTTTCAAAATCAAATGGCTTGCCAATGACTCATCAACATTATTGACCTTTTGCCCACGGGTCAGGATGTTGTCTTGTGCAAACGTATCTTCGTGCTCTTGTATGTGTGCATGATGACTACCGGGAATCATACTCATACAACCGGTATCAAGATTGCTCGGCGTCAGTGCAATCCAGGGAGTAAGAAAGGTGTTCTTGTTCATGCCCATATACGTGGCATCCTGATGCCAGCTGACATAGTGCGATGTGTTGGGCTCCTTGATAAAAAGAACACTTGCCCACAATGAAAAATCAGCGCCGAGCAAATCTTCAACGACGTCGAGAACAATTGGATGGAAGGCTAACTCATCGAGAAAACTGAATGCCAGATGTGCATTGTTGCGATTTTCCGCATGAATAAGATCCGGATGATGTTTTTCCGCCTCTTCAAGCAGACCACGGTAGCGAGCCGCTTCTTCCTCGGACATGACATCGATCGGGCTAACAAATCCGGATTCCTGATAGTCCCGAATTTGCCCGGCAGTCAGATACTTGGGCATGTCGAATGAGCGTCCAGTTGTCGTGCACAGACACCGAATGTACGCGAAGCCTGCGCCGACTTCAATACATCAACACAGCACTTTCTGGACTTGAAATTCGTTACTTGAGTGAGACGATATCCGGTATTCCCTGCTCGTCCTCAGACTCTTGGATGTAGCGTGCCGGCACCTCATCCTTTTTCCGGCCACAGCCCGCAGGATCGGCACTTGCGCCGGAATCACTGTCGGATCCGGCAGTGGCCTGCTTCTGTCGCGAATCAGTCACATTACGGTCGCAGTCATCAGCCAATACCGCCACAGAAGACGTCAGGGTTGTCGTGCCCACTAAAAATACGGCTCCCCGTCGCAGGAACGAGCGCCTGCCGGAACCGTCACGCACAACGAGGATATCCTTGTGTTTCTCACTCATGGGTCAAATTTGTCCTCGATTTGCTGAGTTACAGAATTACCAATCCTGACGATAGCTGTCAAGTGTGATGCGCAGTTGTCACATACCACCTGACAAAAGAGCTTGGGTAACGCCGTCAGCAACTCAACGCAATGCTTGAACTCAAACCAGTTCGGCGAGATTTTCGTTGATGAGCCTTGCGCCAAGCGCCTGCTGTTGATCAGCATCCAATCCAGCCCACTCGCGCAACATTATTTTTTGCCGATCCAGCAGAAACTCAACCGCACTGGCAACGGGTTCATGAAATTCCAGAATCTGACCGTGACACCGGACAATCAACCCATCAACAACTCTCGAGGTGCTGATGACTCTACCCGATAAAACCTGAATGACCGCCTCCGAGGTAAGTGTATTGCTTTCACTAATTCGATGAAGAAGCTTCTCGGTGTTCGGGACGCTGCTTAACGCCACGTCATCGCGCAAGGCATTAATGGCGCCTTGAATCTGTAAGGGTGTCGAGTCGGCTATCAGGGCTTGCGCTTCGCTGGCAAGAAGCGCCAGGTCTCGCTCCCCCTGCCAGTCGGCTCGAGGGATGGATTGGCGAAGTTTTCGGCTATCACCCGTTTTCAGGTTCAAAAGCTTTTGTAACAAGTCGAGCCATGTAACCGCGTATACGCCCAATGTAATATGCAACGAAGATGTGTCCCCATCCGCTATCGCGTCGTGCATCATGCCGCGTGGAATATACAGAGTGTCGCCAGGTTCAAGACGCACGGCACTGGATTCACTTCCGGGCAGGTCACGCTCTGCGTCAAACCGCTCCGAGGAAAGTGGCAAATAGGGTCCATGCCCATAAAATCTGAACGACTTGCACCCCTCGACTTGCAATATCAGCACATCGTGAGCATCGTAATGCGGATTGAAACCGCTTTGTCCGGCCTGAGACAAATACACATTAGTCTGACACTCAAGCTCCAGCGCAGATTGCATGGTTCGCTTCAGATGAGCCAAGGGAGCATGTATCTCGTGAGCTTTGGACATGACAATGGTTGCACCGTCGGCATGTGCCTGCAGCAAACGGGTCGGCACTATCCTCTCATTCGCATCAAGGTAATGCTCTGGTATGAGACCGGGCGCGCCACCCGACAGCTGCACACCCGGGAAATGCAAGGCGGTATTACTGATCAAGGACTCAACATCGGCAACGCAAATATAACCAGAAAAATGATCGAGCTTGTTTCTGGACACGTGAAAGGGTCGCTGTTCCCAATATTCCGAGAAAAACGTCTCCATCGCAATCGAGCCGAATATACGGTGTACAAGAGCCTCTTCCGTGTCAAGCATGTGTCTTACCCAGTAAAAAACTGCCCTCTAATGTAACGGATAAATCCGGTCGTTGGCAGCACCGTTGACACACACAACACTAACGACAATAAACAACGTCTCTTTCAAATTGAAGTAAGTATTTCATGTGCGCGATCGATCACTTGTCGCACCTCAGGTAATTGTCGATCTTCATGATGACTGACCAGCCATTGAACATGTTCCAACTCATCGATAGGAGGCGATACCCTCTTTAGCGCTTTGGTCTTTTCACCTATAAAGGTCGGCAACACTGTTTTTGCAGCGCCCACCATTGCCAAATCCAAGGCATTGCGCGAATGACTGACTTCAATACTTGGTGCATTTCGCCTGTTTTCATGGACCCAGCGAGCAGACGGTGTTGAAGTCATGACACAGGCCCAGGTTTCGATTTTTTTATCAATCGCGTAAACGGCAAATTGGATGTTGGTGGTTCGTCTGCCAGCAAGGCTTATTTCGGTAGGCCTTTGATTTCTGACGCCTATAACCGCCTCGCGATGGCTGATATCGAGCGGATGATCAGCCGAAAGGAACTGCAGGATTACCGGTATATCTCCGATCAATTCGGCGACGCGCTGCGTCAACAACTGCGTGACCCAGGTCCCGGCGGATATCTTCACCCGTCGAATTGATGTCCTGCTCATCTCATTTGTGACGGGGCTGATGTCCTCTTCCACGGCGGTGGCAGTTTCAAGCAAGGCTTTACCCTGTGCCGTCAGTTCGTAACCTCTCGCAAGCCTGCGAAACAACTCGTGTCCGAGCCGCTGCTCCAGCGCCAGCATCCGACGTCCCAGGGTCGGTGCGCTTTTACCGGTCGAGGTCGCCGCCGCTGCAAGACCACCCTTGCGCGCAACTGCGAGGAAAAGCCGCAAGTCATCCCAATCGAAGTTCGTTTCATTCATGAAACGAACGTTACATTCAAATCCATTGATAAAGCAATAGATTAGTGCTGTCATGAACTCGATTCAGCAAACGGAGCGCACAATGAAATTTCTTGATTCTGAAATAAGCCCCATGGGACTTGGCTGCTGGCCTATCGGTGGGGAGATGTACACCGTAAACGGTGAATCAGTCGGATACACCCGTTCAAATGATAATGACTCGATAAAAGCCATCCACGCCGCCCTGGCCAATGGCATTACACTCTTTGATACTGCAGCAGCGTATGGCGCCGGTCACTCCGAACGTCTGCTCGCGAAGGCCTTGAAAGCGCGGCCTGATGCAATCATCGTCACCAAAATTGGTATCGCGATAGATGAAGCGACGAAAACCCTGACCGGCGAAGAGACAACGCCCGAGTCTGTCATGCCAGCCATAGATCGTTGTTTAAAGAGACTCTGCCGTGACTCGATCGATCTGTTGCTGCTGCACCCAAACGAGGTGTCGATCGAACAGGCGGGCCACATTTTCGATGAGCTGGAAAAGGCGCAAAAGCTCGGCAAGACAAAATCGTTTGGCTGGAGTACCGACCACGTGGCAAACGTGACTGCGATGGTAGATAGAACAGGATTTCAAGCGGTTGAATTTGCGATGAATGTATTCATGAATGCACCCAATATGCAAGCGCTTGTACAAGAACATGATTTACAGGCGCTCATCCGTTCACCGCTGGCGATGGGACTTTTATCTGGAAAATATAACAGTGAATCCCGTATGTCCGCTGACGACATACGCGCGACCAACCAGGGGTGGGCTCGTTACTATATCGATGGCAGACCCAATGCAGAATACATAAACCGATTGAAAGCTGTTCGCGAATTACTGGAAACAGGCGGAAGAACCGTAGTACAGGGCGCACTTGCCTGGATATGGACCCAATCGCCAAACAATATTCCGATACCCGGAGCACGTAACGCCGAACAGGTTGAAGGGCTTGCAGCTGCCTTGGATAAAGGTCCGTTGTCGGCAAGCACTGCGGAAGAAATTACAGCCTTGATCGGTGTTGATTTTGAAAGCCGCGGTGATGCCTCACGATAGGATCACCCCAAGATAAAGGACCCATGATCATGATCACAGGGCGCTCGCGTTTATTGCGAAAATCAGACGTGCTGCTCGCTTGGGCATCAGGCTTATTGAATTCCGCGAACTATAATCGAACAAGATAGCGTTAATGCTTTGAATTCTTTAGCACTATTCGATATAAGATAGGCTTCATTGACGCTGAGAACCTACTTTGGGCACTATTTGGCATAAGGTTTCAGGCGTTAATCGCATGGGATAATCAATGGGGGTAGCGAATGTCAATCTGTATTTCTGACGGTGGCGGCATGATAGAGAAGTATCTGACAGCCGCAATTTTTGCTACCTCAACCCTGTTGAGTGGTGTATCGCTGGCTGCGGGTGATAAAACAGACATTGTCGACGCAGCAACATTAGCCAACTATCGAGCAGCCATTGTCGAGATGAAAGAACAACCGAGAGGCCCATTCAAACGTCTCCGGTGGTTCTGCAATGACGGAACGATTCTCCCACCTAAATCATACGCATGCCAGCCCCATGGTGGTGGCCGACAACACGGGCAATGGAGTGATGCAACTGTTGAATTGCGCGAAAACGGATTTATTGTTGGTAATGTGCTGGCGGCAACAGACCCAGTAAAAGTCGCCAATAACTACTCTCCAGATGGAGAGCTTCAAGCCATCATGCTTGAACAATTCCTGATTGATGTTGATGACGGTTGGATACTCAGAAAAGCACGCTCCTACAGAGGCGCTTTTCAGATTGAAAACGAGCAGGAAGTCGGCTCACAAATACTCAAGGCTTTAACGTCCGAAAACGCACCCTTTGAAGAGCGTTATTTATTAATACTGGAGGCGTTCAAGCGCTTGCCGTTTACCGCCGGCGATGAATCACTTGTCAACACAGTCCGAACAACCGCGTCCAGTCTGAATGATGACGACAGCGGTTTTGGCGCTCTGCGTAACAGAATTCATGGAAAGCTGAGTGCCGATGACGCAGAACGCGTAAGAGAATACGCGCAGCAGCGTAAACAGTCTCGACGCTATGCCGATATGATCGAATTGGCTGACAATATTGACCTGATTTTTTCACCCGGGACCGTCGAAGCCACCCTGCGCGAATTGGCTGATTTTGACGCGGGTGAATTTAATCCGATGCTTGATCAATGGCGATCAAGTAGCGATCAGCCAGAAAAGTTCAGTGCGCTGGCAGATGCCATGTTTACCTTGCGCAACTACTTGACACGTAACAAGCAGGATCGGTTTGAAGGATTCCAATTGGTTGCTCGCTTGGAACAAGCGGCGTTTTCCAGTGGCAGTTTGCTAAGACAGTACTACCAAAAAAACGCATCGAATGGCAGTTCGCGTGTCACGCGTCAAAAATTAGTCTCCTCACTGCTCGCCGGTCACAAAATGTTGTACGGCGTAGGTTTGTTAACTGACGCCGAATTTGCTCAAGCCAACACATGGGTACAGGACGCCACTGGCCTAACCAATAGTAATGACAGCTCTACAGCCTCACTGACCTTGAATAACTATCAAGCTCTGTTACGTAACCTGGAGCGTATTCCGGTTTGGTCAGAGCGACGTGTACAGTTCTTTTTCAGTGAGCAGGTAAAGCGATTTTCCGGTATCGAACCACTGGCGATCAATTATGTACCAGATCGTTTAAGAGGCTCACCGCTTCTTAGCTATACAGAGCTGCTCAAAACACTTGCGGCCGATGCCGCAACGCTATCGGGTATACAGCATAATTTCTTTGACCAGCCCGTCAGTTATGGTTTCCGGGTCCTGAACTCAGGTGTTGCACGAGGTGAGCTGCATACCCCTGAAACACTGGAAGCACTCTCGCTGAAACCAGAAGAGGTCGTGTTGGTCGTGCCAGAGACATTGGCCGACTTGCCGGCGGTCACTGGCATACTCACCGCGTTTGAAGGCAATCAACTATCGCATGTGCAGCTGTTAGCTCGAAATCTGGGAGTACCAAATGTAGTAGTCACGCAAGAACTGATCAATGAACTACCACAGTACTATGGCAAGAGAATAGAGATACTGGCCAGCAAGAACGGTGTTTTTTCTGTCACCTTGCTTGACCCGAATGATCCGTCTGTAATCGCTGAGGCTGCAGAGAATTCCGAGGCCGAGGCAGCTGACTTTCTCATTCAGATTAACGAAACCAAACTTGATCTGAATCAAGTAGATTCAATCTCGACAAAAGACCTCGACGCATCTGCATCGGGTGTCACGGTTGGCCCTAAGGCGGCTAAAGTGGCGCAACTCAGCAAACAATTCCCGGGCACCGTGCCTCCAGGTGTTGCGATACCTTTCGGTAGTTTCAGAAAACTACTTGATGACAACGATCATCCCAGTGGTGTATCGATGTTTGACTGGATCAGGTCTCAATATTCTCAAATGAGCCAGTTGAAGAATGCTGAACTGGCTGATTTCCAAACAGCCTTTCTTGATGAGTTATCTGCATGGTTTACAACCGTCGAACTTGACCCTGGTTTCGTAAACGATTTACGCAGAAAAATGCGTGAAGAGTTCGGTGAGGAAGGTACTTATGGTGTCTTTGTACGAAGCGATACCAACGTTGAAGATTTACCGGGGTTTACCGGCGCAGGACTGAACCTGACGGTTCCACATGTTGTCGGCTTCGATGCGCTGCTGGAATCAATTCGAAAAGTATGGGCATCACCCTTCAGCAAGCGTGCGTTCGGTTGGCGTCAAGCCAGAATGGATAAACCCGAGCATGTATACACAGCCATCTTGTTGCATAAAAGCGTTGCATCAGACAAATCAGGCGTATTGGTCACAACAGACATTTTTGATGGCCAGGAAAACAAACTGTCAGTGGTCTTGAACGAAGGGGTTGCCGGAGGCGTCGATGGCTTGTCAGCCGAAAGTGTCAGAATTGATCGCAGTTCAGCAGACACCGACCTTCTTGCCAGCGCCACAGCTGACCTTAAACGAATTTTATTGGACCAGGGCGGTTCTCAACTGGTGCCTGCCAGCGGCATCAGCCGCCAACTGAATGAGCAGAACATACGCGATCTGATCGCGTTTAGTAATCAGGTTGGCGGGTGGTTCAGTAATGATCCCGATGCCATTGCTGATGTTGAATTTGGCTTCAAGAATGATCAGTTTGTACTCTTTCAAATAAGACCATTGGTGGATTCCGCTATCGGCAGTACTGACCCTCGACTGCTTGAGATGGATCGAGCGCTCAGTCAAAATGCGTCAACCCTTGTCAACCTCAATCAATCACCTCAATAGCGCCCTGTTGCTCCTGTCAAAAGGATTGTTTAAATATGATTATAAAAAATGTAAAGACAATGGCGTTATCCGGCATGCTATTCGGCGCGCTGATGACTGCCGGCACGACAACAAATGCCTACCCTATCGACGGCTATCTGGAGACCGGCATCAGTCGGCTCGAATACTATCGATTGAGCGATACTGGCGAGGTAAATGGTAAAACCTTGCATGAAGGCGCCAAGCGAACAACCGATGAGATTAGACCAAGACTTATCAACGTCGAAGGCCACTCAGCATTGCCAAAGGCAGATAAATCAGTCAGCGCCCGACTTGCACCGCTTATTCCAGATCAACCGGGGCGTTACAGTATTGCCTTACTTGATCTCAGCGATCCTGATGCACCTGTTTATGCAGAGCACAACAGCGGCTATCAAAGCAATGTCGGTAGCGTCGGAAAAATATTGGTGGCAGTGGCATTATTCTCGAAACTGCAGGAAATATATCCCGATGACATCGAGAAGCGTCGCCAGATATTACTCGATACGATTGTAACTGCAGACGAATTCGTCATTAAAGATCACCACAAGGTTCGGTTTTGGGATGTGGAAAATCGGAAACTGGAACATCGGGCTCTGAAGGTTGGCGATAAGGGCAATTTGTACGAGTACCTGGATTGGGCACTTTCCCCGAGCTCAAATGCTGCCGCAGCAATGCTGCAGAGAGAACTGGTTTTGTTAAGTCATTTTGGTAAAGACTATCCAGTCAGCGATCAAGTTGCGCAATCCTATCTCAAGGATACGTCGAAAACCGAGCTTGGAAAATCCTTTCTCGATGCGATGATATCGCCGTTGCAAAACGCCGGGATTGATACAGATAAATTACGCCAGGGCAGTTTTTTTACACGCACCGGAAAAAACAGAATACCCGGTACAAATAGCTACGGCACACCGCGCGAGCTGATAAAACTACTTTATAAAATGGAGACCGGCAAGCTGATTGACCCGTTCTCAAGCACTGAACTCAAGCGTCTCTTATATCTTACCGAAAGAAGAATCCGCTACGCGTCACACCCTAATTTGAACCCGCATTCGATGTACTTCAAATCGGGCTCACTCTATGGTTGTCAGCCCGAAGAAGGATTTAGCTGCGGGAAGTACCAGGGTAACCGTATAAACATACTCGCCTCTGTCGCAATTGTTGAGTCAGAAGAAGATGGTAAAAAATATCATTACCTGGCGGTAGTTCAGTCCAATGTGTTGAAAGTTAATTCAGCCGTCGCACATCAGACTCTGGCGTCGAGGATCCACAAACTGGTTAAATCACTGCACTAAATAAATCACTGCACTAAAGGATTCTGATTTCTAAAGACCGGCAGAATGGTATACCTTGACAATTCGATCCATGTACTTGATTACCTGCTCAAGAACAGCTCCGCCGTTCGGCGTATTTGACAGTGCCACCGCGATATACGTATGGCCCGTTTCAGTTTCGACAATGGCGCTGTCTGAATGATAGTTACGCCATGTACCAGATTTTCGAAATATCTCAGCAGTTGGGTTTTCGGCCTTCAGGCCTTTGACAAACTTATGCTCAATGGCCGAGTCAGACAATATGTCTTTTATCAATGGGCAATAGCTGGGATCTGTTAGCTCGTTTCGCTGTAACATATAATAAAAGCGCGCTACTTGAAGGCCGTTTGCCGCATGACTAAAGTTGGTCAGAGGATCTCGTTTCCAGGCGCCCTGTTTTCCATAGGGTTTCCCAACCCAAAGCCCCCCTCCAGCCTCCTCATCATAGAATTTGTAACGCTCTGACTGCAAAATCTCTGCGATTCGTTCAGCGCCTACCAAATTGTAGAGATGGGTGGCATCAACATTTGACGAGTGGCGAATCATGTTATTCATCGCCTTGTTGATTTCAGGTGTCAGTTTTAGATTACCCAGGTGCGCTTCTTCATACACCGCCAGCAAGATCGCAAGCTTTGGCAGGCTTGCCGCATAAAACGAGGTATGGCCATTGGCATGCGCAAGCTTTGGGTTATTGATTTCTGTTATATCAACCAAGGTAACGGACAGTTCGTTTTTTTTGATATACCCGTCAAGCTTGTTGGCCTTGATCGACTTATCGAACAAGGTTTGTAGACCTGCATCGGGCTCGAGGGGGAAGCCCATTAAATGCGTAGTCGGATCAATCAGCGTCACTGACTGATCCAGAGTTTGAGCAACGGCTGGCTGCGTTTGAAACACACTCAGGATAACGAATAAAACAAAAGGCGAAATCGATACTCGTTGCCTGACAAGGACACTGATATTCATGTTTTTTGATTGCTACTGGTTAGGTATGGCAAATGCACTTTGAGCACTAAGCCCCGAAATGACTTTTCGCTATCAGTATTGATTCAATCTCGTTACGCTGATGTGGGACTGCCACGACAAACAAAAGTTCGGGATTTACCATAAAGTCAAGCGAATTTGGTAAATCGTCCACCGTAGCCGGCGTTGCGTCAAATCCAATGAATAACAACTCTCTGGATGCGCATTGAAAGATGGGTAGCAAACCAACCATGGTCAATCAAATGACGAAACTTATCGTTTCTTGGCGTGTTCATCGGTACTCCAGGGTACTGGCAATGAAGTTTCAGATCTACGGGATATCGCCGGCACGCGGTCGGGTTTGTTGGCGGAATCTAACGGAGTGAAATATATTACATTTTGGATTTTAAATGTGATTGCCATCGACCAGACAGAATGAAGCAAAGAATGGCGATATATCACCGAAGCTGGTATTGATATACTTTCTGCTTGGACGGTGATCGGCGTCGACAGGCGCTATTTATCCGGACAGCCTGGCTCGAACATCATCGGCCATACGATCTCGTTGGAGAGCACTGCTGAACTGGTCGGCAGTGTTGCAACAATTGGGCATAAGAAACAAGGGCCGCACAAGCTGTGCTCTGGACCACACTGAGGAATAATTATGAAATTACGAACTAGCGTTCTGACAACTGCAATGCTCCTGGCCGGATTTTCCGGTGGTGCATTGGCCAACTGCGATAACGGCGAGATAGTTATCAAATTCAGTCACGTTACCAACACCGACAAGCACCCCAAAGGCATTGCGGCCACTTTGCTGGAGCAGCGGGTAAATGACGAAATGAATGGTGTTGCCTGTATGGAGGTTTTCCCCAACTCCACACTGTATGACGATGACAAAGTGCTGGAAGCGATGCTCAATGGTGATGTCCAGATGGCAGCGCCTTCTTTATCGAAATTCGAGAAATTTACCAAAAAATTCAGAATTTTCGATTTGCCCTTCATGTTCAAGGATGTTGCTGCAGTCGATAAATTTCAGAATTCTGAAGCTGGACAAGCAATGAAGGATTCGATGAAAAGACGTGGCCTGCAAGGCTTGGCGTTTTGGCATAATGGCATGAAGCAGATTTCCGCAAACAAACCACTTCTATTGCCATCAGATGCAAGTGGGCTGAAATTTCGCGTACAACCTTCCGATGTCCTGGTTGCTCAGTTCGAAGCCCTTGGTGCCAGCCCGCAAAAAATGGCGTTCAGCGAAGTTTACGGCGCTCTGCAAACAGGTGTCGTTGATGGGCAGGAAAATACCTGGTCGAACGTTTACGGAAAGAAATTCTTCGAAGTTCAGGACGGCACGACAGAGTCCAATCACGGCATTATCGACTACCTGGTAGTCACATCGGATGAATGGTGGCAAGGGCTGGATAGCGCAGTTCGCGATCAATTATCAACCATTTTGAAGGAAGTCACTCAGCAACGTAATACGGAGTCTTTCGCGGTTAATGAGCAAGCGAAGCAATATATTATCGAGGCCGGTGGCGTGGTTCGTACTTTGACGGATGAACAGCGTGCAGCCTGGGTCGAGGCCTTGAAGCCTGTGTGGAAGCAATTCGAAGGCGATGTAGGTCAGGATGCGATCGATGCCGCACAGAAAATAAACGAAAGCTAGCTTTTACCATTTAGCTGTCGTAGTTATTGCTTTGGACGTGCCCGTCAGGGCACGTTTTTATTGGGCCTGACGGAAAATCGCTATGCAATCCACGCGAGAAGGAGAATCATCAATAGGTGATCGAATTGAGCAGACGCTGATCGCGTTTTTTCTCGGCGCAATGACCTTGATCACGTTTGCCAATGTCATTGCACGTATGTTGGATAGCAACATATTGTGGGCACTGGAGGCATCGGTGTTTCTGTTTGCCTGGATGGTATTGCTGGGCGCCTCATACGCAGTCAAGCACACGTTTCATATCGGAGTCGATTTCATAGTTCAGCTGCTACCCAAAGAGCGGCGAAGAATAGTCACACTGGTAGCGGTCGCGATTTGTATTGTATTCAGCTTGCTTTTGCTGAAAGGCAGTTGGGACTATTGGTGGGCATTCGCGACCAAACGAGCCTTTTACGAGGTTAATGATGTACCTATGCCCGCATTTTTACAGTTTTTCGCCCATTGGCTAAATGAAGGAGAACTGTATGAAAAAATGCCTCGGTTTATTCCCTACCTTGTCTTGCCGATAAGTTCATTGCTACTGACCATTCGTTTTATACAAGCGGGGATACAAGTCTGGAAGGGCGAGAAAGACCTCATCATCGAAAGCCATGAAGTCGGCGATAGTCTCGATATCGATGTAAATGATGTCGACAATACGATTGCTGATTCAAGAGAAACACGATAATGGAAGCGTTGCTGCTCTTTGTTGTCATTATCGGATTGATGCTGATCGGAGTACCTATTGCGGTATCACTGGGCGTATCCAGTATCGGTTTTCTTTTGTTATTTTCCGAAGCATCTCTGGCATCAATCGCTCAGACCTTGATGAGCGCATTTACCGGCCACTACACCCTGCTTGCCATTCCGTTTTTTGTGCTTGCATCGGGATTCATGTCTACCGGTGGCGTTGCAAAGCGCATCATTAGATTTGCGATCGCTGTCGTCGGACATGTTAGAGGTGGGTTGGCCATCGCATCGGTTTTTGCCTGCATGATGTTTGCGGCCCTGTCTGGCTCATCGCCCGCGACCGTCGTCGCTATAGGTACGATTGTAATCGCCGGAATGAAACAAGTGGGCTATACAAAGGAATTCGCCGCCGGGGTCATATGCAGCGCTGGAACGCTGGGAATACTGATACCCCCATCTATTGTGATGGTGGTCTACGCAGCCGCCACCGACGTGTCGGTAGGACGGATGTTTCTGGCCGGCGTCTTCCCCGGATTGGTTGCCGGCATCATGCTGATGATTGGTATCTACATCATGGCACGCATCAAAGGCTTGCCCAAGCAAGCCTGGAAGGGTTGGCGGGAAGTCGTGGGCTCAGCACTGGACGCACTATGGGGCTTGCTGTTGATAGTGATTATTCTAGGTGGTATCTACAGCGGAAAGTTCACACCGACAGAAGCGGCAGCTGTGGCGGCCATGTATGCTTTTTTTATCGCAAATTTTGTCTATCGAGATATGGGGCCGCTGCATATATCAGATAGCGAGTCAAAGTCATTTTTAACCAACCCGCACAGTCTCCTGACGGTCTGGTTGCACAAGGATACTCGCAAGGTCCTTTACGAATCTGGTCGATTGACCATCATGTTGATGTTTATCATTGCCAACGCACTGATATTGAAACATGTGTTGACCGATGAACAGATTCCGCAAGCGATCGCAGAAAAGATGCTGGCCGCAGGGCTTGGCCCAATCATGTTTTTGGTGGTGGTCAATGTTCTACTACTGATAGGCGGGCAGTTTATGGAACCGTCAGGATTGTTGATTATCGTGGCGCCACTGGTATTTCCGATAGCCATTGAATTGGGCATTGACCCAATTCACCTCGGTATCATCATGGTCGTCAATATGGAAATCGGTATGATTACACCACCGGTCGGGCTGAATCTGTTTGTCACCGCCGGAGTGGCCAAGTTATCCATCATCAATGTAGTGAAAGCCGCACTACCCTTTGTCGCAATTTTGTTTATCTTCCTGATTCTTGTCACCTACTACCCGCCGTTGTCAACCTGGTTGCCGACGCAAATCATGGGGCCAGAAATCATCACCCGGTAGACCGTGGCGCACTGACCTGTAAATTCGGACTACTGACTGTTGGGTTGCCTGTCATATAACTGCTGGGTTACTAGTCATTATGGACGGGTTTATATTCCGGCTGCTATGCTTTCAGAGAAACGCTCGTCCGATGGCTGTTCCGAGGCCCGCTGAAAATCAACATCGCGTCGAGTCCGGGATGCTAACAAATCACATCTATGGCCAGTAATTACACTCACCCGAAATATTACGTTACCGGTCTGCTGTTAAGTCTCTTGTGGCTCACTCACAGGCTGCTCCCCTACTCGGTAAAGCTACCAATATTTCGTGCATTGGGCCGTATTGCCTACCGCCTTTACCGTTCACGACGGAAGGTTGCCAGCATCAATGTTGCGCTTTGTTATCCGGACATGCCCATTGCGGATCAAGACGCACTGGTGCGCCGAACTTTTGAGAATTTTTTCATTTCCTTTGTCGAAATTGCCATCAGCTGGTGGGGTAAGGACGACGGCATCCTGGATAAGGTGAGCTTCGAAGGCACGGAACACCTGGATAGTGCGCTCGCTCAAGGCAGAGGCGTCATTTTGATGGGAGCGCATTTTTCCACGACCGAACTGGGCGCCGCACTGGTTAGAAAACACATAGGCGAACTCCCCGAATTACACGTCGTTTACAAAGAACAAAAAAATGCCCTTTTCAACGCCCGAATGCTTCGCGGTCGTGCTCGTCACGTGACCAGCTGTATTAACAGCAAGAATGTCAGACAAATCTTGAAAACCGTTCGCGCCAAGCAAATCGTCTGGTATGCACCTGATCAAGATCACGGCATCAAAAACGCCGTTTTCGCCCCTTTTTTTGGTCACCCCGCAGCGACGCTA
The DNA here is from genome assembly GCA_937924505.1 of uncultured Granulosicoccus sp. The sequence continues at coordinate 75,708 of CALDSR010000010.1, forward strand.
ACCACCACAGCGACTCTGGCAAAAATTTCCGGTGCCCCGGTGATCATGATGGGCAACTATCGGAAAAGTAACAATAATGGGTATTGCATAAAGTTTCTACCTCCACTTGACAACTTTCCCAGTGGTGACGATCTTGCAGATGCAACACGCGTAAACCAACAGATCGAAACCGCTATTTCGGTTGCACCGGATCAATACATGTGGATACATCGACGCTTTAAAACGCAACCCGGCTTACACAGATCCGAACTCTACGAGAATTAACCTCAACTTTACGAACATTAACCGCGCAGACAGGAAGTGGGATGAGCATGCGATATAAAACACTAGCCAACATTGGCGTAAGTCTGATCTGACAACGTCAGGGACGTGTCGCAGGCATCCTGATGTCAACTAGCGTCAACGCACCGCATCAAGCTGCTTGTACGCGTATTGGCCACCAAAAAATAAGCTGCTACAATCGTGTTTTAGTTTGTTTTAATCAGGCAGATCAATTGTGGCGGACGACCAAAAAATCCTTGATCAGTTACAAACAATTGTGACGGAAAATACCAAGTTGAAGCTCGACAAGCTTGAGCCCTCGCTTAATCTCGAAGCCAGTGGGCTGGATTCTTTCGCCCGTATCAATCTGGTATTGGAGATTGAAGAGCACTTTGGTTTCGAACTCACCGATAGTGAATCTGCCAGCATCGCGACCGTCGCCGATATGATCAGCATGGTCAAGGCAAAAGCAGTCGCCTAAAGACCTGGCTTCTGTTTCTGACGTCCCCCGGATTTTTATGCATTTTTTCTATGCATAGCCAGCGACAATCCCGACTGACAGAAACGACGATACCAGCCCGGTTAGCCTCTCAAGTGTGTACTTCCCCTACGTACTCAACGATTCCGGAGCCTCGGCAGCGTGAACACCAAAGGTAATCCAACACCTTCGCCTGCCACCCTTCTGGAGGCAATGCTTGATCATGTCGACAGGCCGGAATCGGAGTTAAACCTCTCCTGCTGGGACACAAAATCAAGAAGTTTTGCTGCGGTTGGTTACTCGATACTGGTTCGCCAGGCGTTCGCCTTTGGTCAGCGCTTGGTCAATCACGGTCAACAGTCGCAATCGGTTTGCATGATTGCTTGCCATTCGCCGTACGCGACATTGGTCGCCTTCTATGGCGCCATATCAGCAGGCATACTCCCGATGATTTTTCCGATGCCCAAAGCGCTTGGCAGTCATGATGCCTTGACTCAGCGCATCAATCACTGGAGCACCAGATTTCAATTACCGACCGCGTTGGTGCTGGAAGACGGCCTCGAGGAGAAATTCCACCACGAGATTCCCGACTCAGTCTCGGTCATCAGGGTTCCAGACTCTCTGGATGAATCGAGCTGGGACACTCAGGATGCGCCGGCCACCAGTCAAGTACCACAGGCCGATGATATAGCCTTTCTCCAAACCACCAGCTCGTCGACAGGTGACCACAAAGCTGTCGTCATTTCTCATGGCAACGTGCTTTCCAACGTAAAAGGAATCAAGTCAGCTGTATCGATGTCTGATGATGAACGCATGATCAGTTGGTTGCCGCTATTTCATGACATGGGCCTGGTTGGCGCTGTTCTGTTCAGTTTTTGTAATCGATATCCCTTGTTCTTAATGACGCCCGTGCAGTTTGTCAAACGACCTGCACTTTGGCTCAAAGGCATGAGCGACCACCGCTGCACAATTGCCACGGCCCCCAACTTTGGCTACGACTACTGCGCACGACTGATCTCGGAAAAAGATACGGCCGCACTGGATCTACACTGCGTCAAGCACCTGTTTATTGGCGCGGAACCGATACGGGTTTCGACGATTCAGTCTTTTGTCGATAAATTTCGCGACGCTGGTATTACCGAGAGCAAAATCCGCCCTGCCTACGGCTTGGCTGAATCAACGATTATTACATCCATATCGTTGCCGGCAAAGCTTGCCAGGTTCATTTGCCTTGATGCTGACGCAATGGGTATGGGTCAGCCTGTCAGCATCTCTCGTGAGATTGCTTATGAGGCAAACGCACTACGAGACTTTCAGCCACAAGCTGGCATCGTCGTCAGTACCGCAGGGTCGCCAATCGACGCAATGGAGGTCGATCTTGTCGATGAGCAAGGCGACAGCATGACCGATGAAGGCATCGCGGGTGAAATTGTCCTCAAAGGCCCGTCTGTCGCATTGGGGTACGTTGGCGATAAAGATCGACTGATTGAGCCATTTGAACAGGGGCGTATGCACACCGGGGATATGGGTGTCTTGTTCGAGGGTGAGCTCTACATCATTGAGCGAATCAAAAATATCATCATTCGCAATGGTGAAAACTATCTGGTCAGCGCCGTCGAACAGACGATAGCCGACTTGCTGGGAACATCACACGAACACATCGCCGTGTTTGAAACTGATATTCATGACCCTGATAGCGAAATCGTTGTGTTGGTCGAACGCCATGACACATTAAACGACGATGAAATAACCGAGCTGCTCGCCCGGTTTCCGCAAGAAGGCCATCCAGTCAATCGACTACTGTTCAGTCGCGCAAGGGAGATCCCTCGCACAACCAGCGGCAAGAAACGACACTTCTATTGCAGAAACCTCTATCGAAACGATGCTCTGAATTTTCATCAGAGCATTGAAATCAGCCCAGCCAAATAGTCGCAGCCTGATTGAACTGGATACAGCCAAACCCTTCATCCGCGTGAACCAGTTAGCTATCAGCCTTTGGTTGATCAATCTTGCGAAGCGTAATTCGATGTAGATCCAAGCCGCCCACTTCGAACATATAAGCCATCAAACGCAAATAGCGCTCGAAGCGTTTGACTTCCTCTTCACCCTTCATACGCACGGCTTCATCGCGATGTGCCTTGAGTTTTGTGTACCACATTCGCAAAGTACGCCGATAATCATCACGGTCGTTTCTCAGGCGTACAACTTCGAACAATCGCTCACAACCTGCAGCAATTTCGTGCAATTTTGGCGTATCGGTTTCTTGGAATATTTCGCTGGAAATAAACTGATCAAAATCTTTTGTCAGAGAATTTCCATACGCCACAGTCTGCAAGGACATCCAGCCTCGGGAACCGAGCCAGGAATGGCACTTCAGGAAAAACTCACGATAAGCGGCTATTTTCTCTTCGCCTGACATTCCGAGTTTTGCAAAGTGTTCGAAGGCACCGATAGATATGATTGCATCATAGGGTGCATCAGGCTTGTGATCTTTCCAACTCTCCAGTCGGGATTGGATACGCTTCTCAGAGCCATTGTTGACCCATTCTTTCTGGCTTTCGCTCAAGGTCAAACCGGTGACAGATTTGACATTGTAGTGGTCAACCAAATGCTGCATAACACCACCCCAACCACAGCCGATATCCAACACTCGTTCGGCATTTCGCGCATGTGATTCATCACAGTGATGAACGATCTTGGCCAGTTGCGCATCATCAAGCGACTGATCGGGATTGTCTTCATCCCATAGCGCACAGGAGTAAGCCATGGTGCTGCCCAGCCAGAGCGCGAAATAGTCGTTACCCGTGCCGTAGTGATTTTCTATCGCATCAACTGACGATCCAGATTCCGGCTCGATGACTTCAGACATACAGGCGACTCCTTGAACGATATTTTTTTGATTCTACTCTTCAGAATCATACCAAATGTCGGCCAGCGCTGACGGCACTCTGCTTGGTCACCGTAGCAGGCTGTTTCATTTGCGCGCCTTTATCTTCGGGAGCGGCGTTAAGATTCTTCCAGGAAAAATACGCCTCTTTCGAGTAACTTCACACTGACCATTCAAGCAGCCAGCCGATACCTATCACTGCCACAATCAAGCATAGGGCACCGATCCACCAACGTTGAAAACTGACGGTGGGTACCGCGCTATCAGAGGTCCACCGCATCCGGCCAGTGATCATCGGTGTAATCAGATTCTTGCCGGCTATCAGCAAGTAGAACAATATCATCGCCACATGAATGCCGACGAGCACCATCAGTATGTGGGCGTTTGTATGATGTACGTCATACAGAAAATAAGATATATCGCGATCAAACTGACCGTAGAAGGCGCCTTCAATCAATTCATCTTCATCAGCGATGAACAAACCTGTCAGGGCCTGGACCAACAACAGGGAAATCAGGATAAGAACGGCCCAACTTCCAGCGGCATTATGCCCTCGCTCATCATCAACCTTGCGTTTGAACAGATCACTCAAATGACTCAAGCCCTTCAAGGGATTGTGAAAAAGAGCGCTTAGCCTGACATTGCTACTGCCAATCAATCCCCACAGGATCCGAAATACCAGCAACATCAATACGAATTCGCCAGCCAGGCGATGCCAGTCATAGAACTGGAATCCGGTCTCGCCAGAGATGAACAAAAACAGCACAGTGAACGCCAGAGACCAATGAAATAGTCGCGTCCAGATATCCCAGATAGCTATCACGCCGGTCTCCCGGCGTGACGCTTTTACTGCAGAATCGGCCAAGGGATCGTTGGCTGCCTGGCTTGACTTATTTCCGTTCGGCTCGGAAGTCGTCATGGCATCCCTTACAACTGGCTCCGACATCGCCCATTGCACCTTTTAGCGCATCGAGACCATTACCGGCGACCGGTGTCAGCGCAGCGGTCGCTGTGATCAGCGCATCTGCCTTTTCAGTGATGGCAGGAAAGGTTGACCAGATTTCCGGTAAGGCACGTGTTCGGGCATTGCCATCAGTGGCATTGTCAGACCCAGGAGGCCAGAACTGAGATTGTCCAAGATTTGCTGCTGCCTGCAGATTTTCTGCCGCCTCACGAGCAACATCGGCGTCATATTCACGCTCTCCCTTCGCCATGGCGCCGAGAATGCCGATATTAAAACTGTAAAGCTGAAACATGGCCTGACGTGCCTTGATTGCCTTGTCGTGAGGTCCGTCAGCGGCCAGCAGCACAGTGCTGAAGGCCAGCAAGAATAGTGTTGCCGGTAAGCGGATGCCTAGATTTTTTTGCATTATTTCTTTCTCCAAAGGTATTGAGGTGAGCGCTAACATAACAATGCTGTGGTTTGCCTGCACGCGGAAACATGAGACAGTGACGCACAGGCCATGCACATAATTGCACAATAATAGCCATGACCCCATACTAGCGCAGCTTTCACACTAAAACACTGCGCCCAAGCGAAAACCGAAACCTGGCTCGCCTCACAAGCGCCTTTTACCGACCTTCAATGGGATGAACTCATCACGTTTGAGCGACATGGCCTTGATTTTGCCACAGCTAAAAGCGCTGGATAACGCTGTCGAAACCTGAAAATCAACCGTTTACGTACATTTGTATTCAAACTGAAGATGAAAAGCCGTTTTCGCCAGCAAATTGCAATCAATTCCACCCCTTATTCGTTGAAAAACGAGAACTTTGACCTTTGACCCAGTGTCATACCACCTGCCACAGACAGCATGGAGTTTCAGTACCCAATGAGCCACAAAAGTGACCTTGCGCAAGAACCTACAACCCACATTGAGCAATTGCCGCGGCGCCGTTTCATGGCAACAGCCTCTGGCCTCGCGGTTGCTACCGCCATGGGTGCAGCCCTTCCACTGAAAGCGCTGCAAGCCCAGTCGGAGCAAGGCTATAAAACTCTCGCCACACCGATGGCCACGAGCGATGAGTCACGCGTAGAAGTCCTCGAGTTCTTCTGGTTTGGTTGCCCGCATTGCTATGCGTTTGAACCCGCTATCAACGCCTGGAAGGCCGACAAGCCGGATTACGTCAATTTTGTCCGCGAAGCCCCTCCCTTGAATCCTTCCTGGGAGCAACATTCACGTGCATTTTATGCCGGAGAAGCACTCGGTATTACCGATGGCTTTTTTGATCAAATGTTCAACCGGATTCATCAGGACCGACAACCGATGAGAGATCCAAAGAAAATAGCCAAATTCATCGAGACATTGGACCTTGGCGTTTCAGCCGAAAAATTTAGCAAGGCGATGCAGTCCTTCACCGTGCAAACTGCCCTGGGACGATCAATGAAAAAAGCTCGACAGGCTGGCGTGACCGGCGTTCCGAGTATTCTTGTCAATGGCAAATATCTGACTGGCGGCTCGCTCGCAGGTAGCAATGACAATGTGATTCGGGTGATCAATGAACTGAGTGAGCTCGAGCATAAAGCTGCCGGGTAATTACCAGTGAATGGCGCTCAGCAGGCTCTGGCAGATCTACTGCAGGCCGCTTTCCGCTACGCGCACGCCTTGTGCTCGCATAACGAGCTCGCTGAAGATCTCGTGCACGAGGCGTGGCTGAAGGTTGTCGAGTCTCATGGACCGGTACCGGACAGAGCCTTGCTGTTTCGCGTCATTCGAAATCTTTATATTGATGACTTTCGTCATCGCAGGCGATTTCCCAGAGAGTCCTTTGATGATCACGAGTACCATATGTACTCATTGGAGGACCCTTCCAGCCACGCCAGTGAAGATCGCCAATTGTCCGAGGGCTTGGCCAAACTTCGTGACGAAGAGCGAGAAGTCCTTTTTCTCTGGGTATTCGAAGGCTATACCGCAGCGGAGATCGCCAGTCTGATGAATAAATCGCGTGGCACCGTGCTGAGTCTTATCCATCGCGCAAAAGCCAAGCTTAAATCGCATTTTGACTCGGCGTTGAACCCGAATCTGACGGTCCTCGATTCAAGGCAGAGGCAAGCCGGATGATCGAGCAGGATCAACGCATCACAGCGCATTTTGAATCCTTGTCGTTACCACAGTCACGCCTGGATCAGCTGGTTGGCATTGCCGCGCAAGACACCGTCGAACCCGAATCCCGGCGACAACGCCTGCGAGCGCTGGCAAGCTCGGTCAGTGGTCGTCTGCAACATCCACTGATTCGGACGGGTCTGGCTGTTGCCATGATCGCAGTCGTCGCACAGCTGATGCATTACTCGGGCACCGTGAAGGAACGCGCTGCCAGTACGTTCAGAGAAATCGCCATGAATCATGGTACGCGCCTTGAGCTTGAGTACTACGGGAAAAATCTGACCAGTCTCGATGATTCGATGCAGCAGCTTCCGTTTACACTTGTCTTGCCTGATTCGGTCAGCGAAGATGTGGAGTTGATCGGCGCTCGCTATTGCACACTGGTTGGAAATCTTGCCGCACATGTAAAATTTGAAGACAAGGCATCTGGCAAATCGCTCAGTCTGTTCGTTACAGGTAGCACCGGTGAACTGGAGCGTATTCAGGGACGCAGTGACAGCATCAATGGAGTTGATGTTGAACTATGGCAGGAAGGTGGTTTGTTTTACGCCTTGGCAAGCCGTGGTTAAACAGACTGATCGCTATACACAGCCAAAGGGCTGTAAACAATCAGCCCCTTCTCGATAGCCGCCTCAAACTCGGCTTGATCGAGCATACTGAACGCATGTGCTGCCCATTTGCGCGTGACATGACCAGCCCATTGTGAAATATCCATTCTCTCGACAGGTTCGAGGATACGCTCGGCACACAGACCATCGTTCTTGAGCCCGAATATCGCTTTTTCGATAGCCCACCCAAGATTCATCTCGCCAACATAGCAACAGACTCGAGCGCCAGCGCGACCGACGGGCATCGTCGAATGTTCTGTTGCTGTGACGTGAAATGGTATGAGAAAGATGTTGCTCATAGAATCAGTCCCTGATTACTTTTTTAACTTACTTTTTTAACTTACTTTTTAAACTACTTTTTTGACCCTACTCTTTAAAACTTTATCTTGATACCAGCGGTGTATCCAGGTTCTGGATAGCCACACGGTGCTGTCAGACATACCACACCAACTCAAACCAACAACCTCAATTCAATTTCGCGTTGGGAAAGAACAGTTGTTGACCATCCACCGAATACGATGCGATGGCTGTTTGACCGACATCAGACAATATCCAATCGATGAATATCTGACCAAGCTCCGCGTTGACATTATCATGCTTTTGCGCGTTGACGAGCGTTATCCCGTACTGGTTAAAAAGGCGCTGATCACCTTCGACAACCACCTTGTATTTTCCCTTGTTGCCAAAGGCAATCCAGGTTGCTCGATCAGTCAGAATATAGGCCCCCATCTCCGTACCGGTATTGAGTGTGGCTCCCATACCAGAACCCGTTTCCCGATACCAGGAACCGGATGCAGCCTGTACGTCAACCTGTGTCTCGTTCCATAAGTGGCGTTCAGCCATGTGTGTACCGCTTTCGTCGCCACGCGAGACGAACAACGATTCTTGTTTGGCTATTTTGGCAAACGCGGCGACCACATCACTCATGCCAGCAATGCCTGCCGGGTCTGATGGCGGGCCCACAATAACAAAATCGTTGTACATGACATCGGCGCGCTGTACACCATCGCCGCTGGCGACGAATGTTTCCTCGGCAGCCTTGGCGTGTACAAACAGCACATCACCATCACCGTTCGATGCATTTTTGATCGCCTGTCCGGTGCCAACCGCAACCACACGAACATCGAAATCATGGTTTTCATGAAACTGCGGAAGAAGATAATCGAACAATCCGGAATTCTGTGTCGAGGTTGTTGATTGAACGATGATGAAATTGCGCTCAGCGATGGCGCTGCCGGTAAAGGCGAGCAGCAGCAAAAGTCGTGCGGCAAGGTGACGTGAAAAGGACGTATTCATGGGGATCATTAAACCATATGATCGGCAATGCCAGCGCTATCCCTGTGCGATTCAAACTGGGTCATTGGTCGATAGCAACGGCACATTTACGGAAATACCTGACCATCAACGAGTTTACGCGCCGTGCGGACGGTACCTGCGGCTGTCACCCTGTCAGGCTGCGTGTCGCAATGACACCGCCGTTCCGCGGGCGTGACACCAGCGTCATTTTCGGCACCGATTTTTCCGTGACATCGCCAAGATTCATCAGCGGCCCGGCTAACAGGCGAATAGCTTCCTCTGATACGCCATCTGACAATCTTTACAGTACACTGTCAGCGGTCACATAGTCGTAGCCCAAATCGCGCGCAACCGGCTCGCAAGTCACTTTTCCGTGACTGACATTCAAGCCATTTTTCAAATGCGCGTCATCTCGCAAGGCCTGCTGCCATCCCTTGCTGGCAATCTGCAATGCATGCGGCAACGTGACATTGTTCAAGGCATAGGTCGATGTTCGAGCCACACCGCCAGGCATATTGGCCACACAGTAATGCACCACATCATCAACAAAATATGTCGGGTCTGCATGGGTGGTGGCTTTTGATGTTTCGAAGCAGCCGCCTTGATCAATGGCAACATCAACCAGCACCGAGCCTTTCTTCATGATCTTCAGCATATCCCTTGTCACCAGTTTCGGCGCAGCGGCACCCGGAATCAATACGGCGCCAATGACAAGATCGGCTTCGGCAATCAATTCTTCCAATGCGGCCTTGGTTGAAAAGATGACGCTCGCGCTTGCCTCAAAATGATTGGACAAGCGTTCAAGTTGCGATGGGCTGCGATCAAGTATGCTTACCTGGCTATGCAGACCAACCGCCATTTGGGCGGCATTGAAACCCACCACGCCACCACCTACGATAACGACCTTTCCCGGCGTGACACCCGGCACACCGCCGAGTAATACACCGCGGCCACCGTGCGCTTTTTCGAGGGCTGTCGCCCCCGCTTGGATTGACATTCGCCCTGCCACCTGACTCATCGGTTTGAGAAGGGGTAGACCACCGTGATCATCTGTCACAGTTTCATAGGCAATGCACACCGCGCCTGAAGCAACCAGATCACGAGTCTGATCCGGATCAGGCGCTAGATGTAAATAGGTATACAGAATTTGCCCTTCTCGCAGCATCTTGCGTTCATCCGCCTGCGGCTCCTTGACCTTGACGATCATGTCGGCCCACTCAAATATCTCCGCCGGTGTTGACACAATCGAGGCACCGGCGGCGATATAGGCGTCGTCATCGGCACCGATACCTGATCCGGCAGCTGTTTCAACCAGGACCTGATGCCCCTGATGGATCGCCTCGGACACGCTCTCAGGCGTCAGGCCGACGCGATACTCATGATTCTTGATTTCTTTGGGAACGCCGATTTTCATGATTGCTTTCACTGTGCAAGGGGCCTTGCAGAGAAGGTATGTCAGTGGCGCTTAGATTATTTCCTTATATTTTATATTTTTGCACTGATATTCGAATAATATTTCACATATTTGAATTATTTCAGGAATTTATCCTATGGATCGTATCGACCAACGTCTTTTGACGTCACTGCAGGAAGACAGTCGTCAGTCAATCGCGGATCTTGCTGAGCAAGTTGCCTTGTCACAATCAGCCTGTCACCGCCGAATCAAGCAACTCGAAGACAGGGGAATCATTCAAGGGTATGGCGCCCGCGTTGACGGCAAGAAGCTTGGCTACGCGATCGAATTCTTTATAGAAGTCAGCCTTGAATCGCAGCATGAGGAAGCACTGACCACGTTTGAAACATCAGTCAAAGCGATACCCGAGATACTTGAATGCTTCCTGATGACTGGTGAATCCGACTACATACTCAGAATAGCCGCAAAAGATACCGACGATTACGAACGCTTTTATCGCGAAACGCTCGGCAAGATGCCGGGCGTCTCGCGCATTCAATCAAGTCTCGTCCTGCGAACGATCAGCCGTCGTACCGGCTATGTGGTTCGGCCCGGCAACGTATGACGAAATCGTTTAACGAAACAACATCATCCAACCAGCATCAAGCGATTTCAAACAAGGCGGCAGCGCCCATCCCGCCACCGATACACATCGATGTGACGACATAGCGCGCACCTCGACGTTTACCTTCAATGAGGATATGCCCAACCTGCCGTGCGCCAGTCATGCCATAAGGGTGACCGATGGATATAGCTCCACCATTGACATTGTAAATGGCGGGATCGATACCGAGATGATCACGACAATACAGGACCTGACAAGCAAACGCTTCATTCAATTCCCACAAATCAATGTCGTCAAGTTTCAGTCCATTGGCCTTCAATAGTTTGGGTATCGCATAGATCGGACCGATACCCATTTCTTCCGGTGCATTGCCAGCCACGGCCATGCCGCGATAGATACCCAAGGGTTGCAATCCGCGCTGCTCGGCAAGTTTTGCCTCCATCACGACACAGGCTGAAGCACCATCGGAAAGTTGGCTGGCATTACCGGCAGTGATAACTCCCCCCTCTATTACCGGCTTTAAACCGGACAGCGCATCGAGCGTGGTACCGGGTCTGTTTCCCTCATCACGTCTCAAGGTGACAGGCTCTGTCGTTTCTTCACCTGTTTCTTTATTGCGAAGAATTTTTACGGCATCTATCGGTACGATTTCATCATCGAACAACTCGGCTTCCTGAGCGCGTGCGGTGCGAGCCTGGGATTCAACGGCATATTCATCCTGAGCCTCGCGACTGATCGAATAAACATCGGCGACGTGCTCGGCCGTTTTCAACATTGGCATGTAGGCATGCTCGGCATGGGCCACTACCGCCGGGTCTTTTTCCGCGGCCACCCACTTCATGTAATCGTTCTGGACCGCTGAAATATTGTCCTGTCCACCCGCCACCGCCACTGATTGCCCATCGACGATAATTTGCTTGGCTGCGGTCGCGATCGCCATCAGACCGGAAGAACACTGTCGATCAATGGTTTGTCCTGACACAGTGACCGGCAGACCCGCGGCGAGTGATGCGAGACGCGCAATGTTCATCCCCGCCGTACCGCCCGTGAGCACTGAACCGATGACGACATCATCGATTTCGGCTGGATCGACACCTGATCGCGACACGGCATGCGCGATCGCATGCCCCATCATGGTGGGTGACTTGATGTTGTTCAAGGAACCTCGAAAGGCAAGACCAATCGGCGTACGAGCGGTCGATACGATTACGGCGTCTTTCATGTCAGGATCCTTCGTGGTTTGATGTGATCACGATGTCTTGATCGACAACTATCAAGGGCTGGTGCTACTCGACGGTCTCGGCTACCGGCAAGACCCAGTCTGCACGTGGGAAATGACACGTGTAGCCCTGCGGGTAACGTTCGAGATAGTCCTGATGTTCAGCTTCGGCCTCCCAGAAGTCACCCGCAGGTTTTACTTCCGTGCTAACCGTGCCGGGCCAGATACCCGATGCGTTGACGTCCCTGATGGTTTGCTCGGCAACGTCTCTCTGCGCATCATCAACGTAATAGATGCCGGAGCGGTAGGACAGCCCCACATCATTACCCTGCCGATTCTTTGTGCTTGGGTCATGAATCTGAAAGAAGAACTCCAACAGCTGCCGAAAGCTGATGACGGCCGGATCAAAATGAATTTCGATGCCTTCGGCGTGCGTGCCGTGATTCCGGTACGTGGCATTGGGCACATCACCGCCCGTGTATCCCACACGCGTTTTCTCGACACCCGGTAACTTCCTGATCAGATCCTGCATGCCCCAGAAGCATCCGCCGGCCAACACTGCACGTTCACTCATGACACAACCCCGTCGACTTGTTCGATAAACTCACCGTAGCCTTGCGCTTCCATATCGTCGCGATGGACAAAACGCAGGCTGGCCGAATTGATACAATAACGCAATCCACCCTGCGCAACGGGTCCGTCCGGGAATACATGCCCCAGATGACTGTCACCGTGCGCCGAACGCACTTCGGTACGCGTCATACCATGCGTATTGTCGATCAGCTCGCTGACATATTCATTCACAATGGGTTTGGTAAAGCTCGGCCAACCACAGCCTGAATCAAACTTGTCCGCTGACGCGAACAGGGGTTCGCCCGAGACCACATCAACATAAATACCCGGTTCTCGATGCTTGTTGTACTTACCGGTAAACGGGCGCTCAGTGCCGTTTTCCTGAGTGACGCGATATTGTTCGGGTGACAGGGCTGCAACAGCCTCATCGGATTTTGAGAAGTTCATACCTCGCTTCCTCCGTTGGATTCCATAAAACCGATACCTGAAGTCAGGCGACCAATGTCTCTATAAAAGGTCTGACAGCGCTGACGCCGTCCTGTTCTAGTACGCGAATTGTCTCGGAACCGACCACCGCAATATCAGCTTTCCCACGCAGAAATTCGACATCGTCTCGTGATTTCACACCAAAACCGACCGCCAGGGGCAAATCGGTATTGGCCCTGCAGCGACTCAGGTAATCAGCCAGATCATCGGAGAACGCGGTGTCTTTCCCGGTGACACCTTTACGTGCGACGCTGTAGATGAACCCCGCGCTGTTGTCGCTGAGAATACGCATACGAGGTTCAGGGGTATTTGGCGTGAAAATATGTACCGGGGCGAGCCTCGCCGCATCCATCGCATCAAGATAGTCTTGCCCCTCGGCCGGCGGCAAATCAGGCACGATACAGCCTTGAATACCAATTGACTCACATCGTTTGACGAAATCGCTGACACCTTGGCAGAACAGGATGTTGTAGTAAGTCATGAACAAAAACGGAATGTCGAATTCACGTGTCATGCGTTCCGCCATCTCAAAGCTCTGATCAACGGTCGCACCGGCTTTCAGGGCTTCAGCGTTCGCCTTGAGGATGACCGGACCATCGGCCATCGGTTCCGAAAACGGGATTTGCAACTCCATCAGATCAACCCCTGCCTTGACCATGTCTTCGACTACCCGCAAGGAATCATCAAAGCTTGGGTAACCGAGCACGATGTGAGTCATCAACAACAGATCTTTCTTTTCGCGAGCGGCCCGTATGGATTGTTCAAGTTTTGTTTCGTACCTAGCCATTGTGCGTCTCCCGTCGATAAGCGTCCGCCTTGTCAATAATAAATTCTCGCCACTTGGGATCATCAATCGCATCCGCGACGGTAAAGATATCCTTGTCTGCACGACCTGACATATTGATCAAAATGTTTTCATCGGGCGACAACATCGGTGCTTCCTTATAGGCTTGCGCAAAAGCGTGTGACGATTCAAGGGCGGGAATCAAGCCCTCACGACGTACCGTTTTTTGCATGGCCGCGACGACGTCACTGTCGGTAGTTGCTTCAAATCGCACGCGTTTGGTCTCATGCAAATGACTCAATATCGGTGATACGCCAACGTAATCAAGGCCTGCCGAAACACTATGTGTATCCTGCATCTGACCATCGCGATCCTGCAGAAAATAGGTTTTGTATCCTTGCGCGACGCCAATGCTGGCATCGTCATACGCCAGTCGCGCCGCATGCTCGCCGGTGCCCTTGCCTCGCCCACCCGCTTCGACGCCAATCAGTTCGACTTCACTATCCTCCATGAAACCACTGAAGATACCCATGGCGTTTGAACCACCGCCAACACAGGCATAAACTCTTGATGGCAGCGCGCCGGTTCGCTCCAGCATCTGCTGTCTGGATTCGGTACCGATAACCGACTGGAACCAGCTGACCATGTCTGGAAACGGGTATGGACCGCAGGCTGTTCCCAATGCGTAGTGCGTGTTGTCCATATTCGTCACCCAGTCACGAAACGCTTCATTTATCGCATCTTTCAATGTTTGGCTGCCTTCTGTAACGGCAACGACGGTAGCCCCCATCTGCTCCATCCAGAAAACGTTGGGACGTTGTCGTGCGACATCATGGGCGCCCATATAGATGGTGCAATCAAAGCCGAACTTGGCGGCCATTGTCGCGGTCGCAACGCCGTGCTGACCGGCACCGGTTTCCGCGATAACACGCGTCTTGCCCATTCGCTTTGTCAACAAGCCCTGCCCCATGACATTGTTGGCCTTGTGCGCACCCGTGTGGTTAAGGTCTTCGCGCTTGACATAGATGCTGGCGCCGCCGAGCTCTTCTGACATATTGTCCAGGCGAGTGATCGGTGTGGCCCGACAGGAGTAAGTCGACATCAACGACAGATACTCATCCCAAAAAGACTGATCCTCCCGAGCTTCAAGATACGCTGCTTCAAGTTCGTCAAACGTCGGCACCAGTATCTCGGGGATAAAAGCACCGCCAAACTGGCTGTAATAACCCTGATTTCTCATAACTTGACTTCTCTAGAGTGACATGTTGTATCAGCCCGCCGGGCCAACATCCGTTTGCGCGGGATACAAGGTTTGTGAAAATTCAAAATGATCAGTCCGGCAGATAATGTCTGCGTGCAAAGCGCTGACATGCTCACCAAAGTGCAGTTCACGATGTACGTGTAATAGCGGCGAGCCTTTTTTTACATCAAGTTGTCTGGCCAGTTTTATATTCGCGGTAATGGCAAAAAATGTTTGATTGGCCGATGTCGGTTCAAGAAAGAAAACATCCCTGACCAAAGCCGACAAGGATTGATTGGCGATATTGTGTTTTTCCAGCCCGCCAAACAACGACGCATCGAAACGCAAGGTTTCATACATCACTGGCATATCACCCACGCAAGCCTTGCGTTCGATACGCAAGCATTCGCCAGCTTGATCACGGGCTTGCATGTCGGTTCGCGTTATCACTTCATCATCCCCGTTCTTGTCTGAGCAGAACCGCTCGCGAATCGGCCCACACACCAAGTCAAGTGTTACCGCCTGCCCGCTATTGTTCAAAGCCGCACTGGTACCCGCCAGTGAAAAAAGATCGATGGATTTCGTTGGTGGTAAAACATACGTGCCGGATCCACGCCGACGTTCCAGACGTCCCTGACGAACCAGCAGATCCGTTGCTTGCCGGACGGTCGGGCGTCCAATTGACAGTCGATCGGCAAATTCGGTTTCAGACGGAATTCGCGCTGATATGGCATAGACACCCGCGTCGATATCCGCACCAATTTGCTCGGCAAGCTGCCTGTACAGAGGCACCGGAGAGTGAGTGTTCAGCGACATTAGCGCAGGGAAGCCCGCATCTTGTTTACTGGTCGAATTCAGATAATACCGAATTATTGGTAAAGTTGTCAATACAACTTGGAATACGCTCCATTACTCGTCTGGATCACAGACCGGCATTGACCTAACGCGCAAACTCGTCAAGCGCCGACAGCGCGTTTGCCGCATCCTCCTGCTGAACAAAAATATGATCGTGGTAATACCCAGCGACCACATTTGCGCTGATACCGCGATCTGTGAGCTTGGCGGAAAACGCCGCTGTCAGCCCGACAGCATCCAGACTGGAGTGGATACTCAAGGTGATTTTCTTGAAGACCGATTCGTAGCTCAAGCCGCTCTGATCAGCCTTGAGCTTTGACACGATCAGTGTCATCCCCTCTTGTTCATGAATTGACGCGATGGGCTCTAACGCCGGATAGTCACCATATTGAGCGTTGGGGAATGTACAGAAGACAAATTCCCCATCCATCAATTGCGGAGACAGGGTCGACAGCATGGTCTCGAGATCAGTTTCCCCAGTCACGTTCGAATTGTTTCCAACTTTTTAATGAGCATCAATTTTCATGGGCATCAACTAAAAATATCACGCGTTATACCGTCGTACCAACCGAGCGATTCTTCAAACGTCGCCTTACGGGTCGCGGCATCTTCATTAACCTGACTAACGAAGGTGGAGGTGGATGCAATCTTGCCATCAATAGAGGCATACTGCGCACCGACCTTAACACCATCGTCAGTACCGATCATGCTCCAGCACGTATTGGCATATTTGGCAGGAAAAACTCTGGCTTGAATCAAATCGCCCAGTATCGCGCGTGCGGCAACCTTCGCTTGACTGTTGGCGGAGAAGCCGGACTTTGGCATGGCATCAGCGATACTCGCATCACCAATGACAAATATATGTTCATCGATGGTTGAGCGCATTGAGTTACTGTCAATCGGACAATAGCCTGTATCGTCGGCGAGCCCGGCATTGCTGGCAATAGCGCCCGCCATCTGCGCCGGTATGATATTCAGCAGATCACCTTCAAATGTATCAAAATCTGTTTCTACGGTTCCTGCTTCAGCATCAACCCCCGTGATACCGCCATGAATATCAGGACCAATCCATTCAACCATACCGGGATAGTGACTCTCCCAGCCCGCAGTAAATAGTCCTTGCTTTGAAAATTTCGTTTTCGCATCGAGAATGATTATCGTGCTATCGGTCATCCCTTTGGTCTTGAATAGATGCGCGATCATCGAAACCCGCTCATAGGGACCTGGTGGGCAACGATACGGATTAGGCGGTGCAACCATGACAACGGTATCGCCGTTGGACAGGGCCTCGAGCTTTTCTTTCAAGATTTGCGTCTGTCGACCTGCCTGCCAGGCATGTGGTGCTTTTATCGACGCCTCTTCCGAATACCCCGGCACGCTGTCATAGATCAGATCGATACCGGGGGCGACAACGACCCGATCATAAGCGACCGAACCTCCATCTCTGAGTTTTATCATCTTCGCATCACGATCGATCTCCACCGCGTAGCTATTTACAATGTTGATACCGTACGTGCTGGCGAGCTTGTCGTAACTGTGAGTAATCGAATCAAAACTACGCACATCGCCAAGATATAAATTTGAGAAAAAACAAGACGTGTAAGTTTTGGATTCTTCAATCAATGTGACATCAACGGCACCATCCGCACCTGTGGCAATATACTTCGCAGCGGTTGCACCACCCGCACCGCCTCCGATTACAACCACTTTTGGTTTCACCTGCCCAAGCAATACGGTAGGCATTGCCAGTGTTGTAGCACCCATTCCGAGCGCGGCATTGAACTGCCTTCTTGAGATTTTTTTCATGTCGGACTCTGTTGCTTGATCACGTCTTCTGTCAGGTTAATCGGCAAGGTACAATAACCGGGGTACATTTTTACAGCCTGTGCCCTATTCCTGTTCGGCAAACCATGCCGATAAAGCGGCTATCTCGTCATCAGACAGGTTCTTCGCCACTGAACGCATAATCTGATTGTCTCGAATATCAGCGCGGTACTCCAGCAAGGCTTGAACAATAATTTCATGCGCCTTTCCATGGATAACCGGAATAACTGAGTCGCTTTTACCGCCCGCCGTGCCACTGACATGACAAGTAAGGCATTCACCGGCCAAATAGCTGCCATATTCGGTATCCGCGTCAATCGACAGAACGGCGTGCAGTTCATCCTTGACACCTTCGGAGGCCCGGACACTCGCACCAGCCATAAAAAACACTAGCGCCATCGCAATGACTTGCCAGCGATATGTGCTTATCCGGGATAGCATCCAATCAGGAGCGCAACGAGGCTTAGTTCACTTCGATGGATCGAGACGTCTCGATCACTGTGCCGTCATCGTCCGTCCAGGCGAACGAAAATGTACCGGACTCCATGACTTTTGCACGGAACTCGAAATACGGATTGGCCGCAATCGCGGGTTCGATATCACAAGCGAAAATCAGCTCACCATTGAATTTGCACTCGAACTTGTTGATGATTTTGCGCGAGAGCAAATTGCCGTCGCTATCACGACGATGCCCTGACTCCATAACGTGACTGATCAATGACTTGATTTTGATAACCTCACCGGCAGCCGCGCGCTTGGGCACTTTTACACGGGGTTTAGCAGCCATTGTTATGCTCCTGACATTGCGTGGTTATCGAAGCTCAAGAAGTGATTTTTGTACATGATCAACCGTTACTACAACCACCAATCGTCACTTCGACATACCGAGTATCACTGACAAACGTCCCATCACTTAACTTGGCGACAGCAACCACATTCTGTGTTTCCACCAAACGCATACGCGTGGTGGCGAACGCTTCACCACTGTCAGGTGTGAAGCGGAAAGTAGCAACCCCCGGATTCGGATTACGATCGGTGAAAATCGCCACTGATTCGACATAGGCATCGATCGTCATAGGACTGTTCACGCTAACCGATACTGGCACGCTGTTACCATTCTCGGCTATCTCAGGAATGGTCAAGGTCAAAGCGCCCGAGCTGACTTCAACATCGCCGACGATAGACTTGATAGCGTCATGCATTTCTTCAGCCGTGGCGAACACGCGTGATGGACCCAGCAATGCCATCGCAGTCGCACCCAGAGAGCTGCCTAACAAACGTCGTCTATTGGTATTCATAATGTTTCACACGCGGGCGTCAACATCTTCGAAGCTACTCTGCACGGAAGCATGACTGACCCCCATAAATACATCATGAGTTGTTTTCTCCCTGTGTTGATTCCGCCGATCGGTACTTATCGCGACACGTGGCAGTGCGGGCTCACTTGTACCTCTAGCCAGACTTTAGCGAGGTTCCGGGTGGGAAACAACAAAAATTCGTATTTTTGAATATATTTCCTGCTGTACTAAACATATACAGGCAAACCAATACTTTAAATTGCTGTAAGTTTTAAGCTTACTGACGCATAATCAGTGGCGTAATTAGTTGCCTTCACACTGTGAACGAGAGAATTTTTCATGATAGTCGGATCCCCACGAGAGACTTTTCCCGGCGAAGCGCGGGTTGCGATGACGCCTGCATCCGCTCGCGAATTGCAAAAGCTGGGACACAGCTGCATGATCGAAACGGGCGCGGGCGATGCCGCCGGTTACCCGGACGCGGCCTACAAGGATGCCGGCGTGGACATCGCAAATTCCGCTGATGATTTGTATCGTAAAGCCGATTTCATCGTCAAGGTGCGCCCACCAAATGATGATGAAGCATCAAGGATCTCCACGGACAAGACACTGATATCCTTTTTCTATCCTGCCGAACAGGAAAATCTTCTTCAACAGCTAGCCGACAATGGCGCAAAGACAGTTGCCATGGACATGGTGCCACGGATCAGTCGCGCGCAAAAAATGGATGCCTTGTCGTCCATGGCCAACATCTCAGGCTACCGCTCGGTCATCGAGGCAGGTAACAATTTCGGGCGTTTCTTTACGGGGCAAGTTACCGCAGCGGGAAAAGTACAACCTGCCAAGGTTCTTGTCATTGGCGCAGGTGTTGCGGGTCTTGCCGCTATTGGGGCAGCACAATCACTCGGCGCCATTGTTCGTGCCTTTGACGTCAGGCCGGAAGTCGCCGAACAAATCGAATCAATGGGCGCGGAATTTCTCTTCCTGAATTTCGCTGATCAAACCGACGGCGCGGAAACCGGTGGCTATGCGGCCCCTTCCAGCCCCGAGTTTCGTGAAAAGCAACTGGCCTTGTTCCTCGAACAAGCACCTGATGTCGACATCGTGATAACCACCGCACTGATACCCGGGCGACCGGCGCCAAAGTTGTGGCTTGACGAAATGGTTGCTGCGATGAAAAACGGATCGGTTGTCGTTGATCTGGCTGCCGAACGTGGTGGTAATTGCGACGCAACGGTTCCAGATGAAAAAATTGTGACTGACAACGGGGTTACCGTTATCGGCTATACCGATTTTCCCAGTCGCATGGCAACCCAATCATCAGATCTCTATGCGAACAACATCCGTCACATGATCAGCGATCTGACCCCCGAAAAAGATGGCGTCATCGTGCACGATATGGAGGACGATGTTATTCGCGGCGCGACAGTGACCTTCGACGGCGAGGTCACGTTTCCACCGCCGCCACCGAAGATTCAGGCGATTGCCAAGCAGCAAGCAAAGGCGCCGGAAAAAACGCCTGAAGAGCTTGCCGCAGAAGAAGCCGCGGCTGCGCGTTCAGCGGGCAGGCAACAAATTGCACTGCTGGGCATCGGTGCGTTGTTGATGTTGATGATTGGCAAGTATGCACCCGCCAGTTTCATGCAGCATTTTATTGTTTTCGTCCTCGCTGTGTTTGTCGGTTTTCAGGTTATCTGGAACGTATCACACGCCTTGCACACACCCTTGATGGCGGTAACCAACGCTATCTCCGGGATCATCATCCTTGGTGCATTGCTACAACTCAATAGTCCGGGTTTTATTGTTACAACGCTGGCAGCGATATCGGTTCTGATCGCGACTATCAACGTCGTTGGCGGATTTCTCGTGACACGCAGAATGTTACAGATGTTTCAAAAATCTTAAGGATATACACGTCGATGTTGACCTCAGAGTTACAGACTGCAGCGTACATTTCATCCGCTGTGTTATTCATCCTCTCGCTTGGTGGCTTGTCCAATCAAGAGAAGGCCAAACGTGCTGTCTGGTTTGGCATCATTGGCATGGCAATCGCTGTGGTCGCGACGATTTTCGGGCCAGGCGTCAAGTTAGGCCCCTTACTTATCGCCATGCTGGTAATCGGTGCCGTGGTCGGGACGATCGTTGCAAGACGTGTCGAAATGACCGGTATGCCAGAGCTTGTGGCAGCGCTTCATTCCTTCGTCGGATTGGCAGCGGTTTTCATTGGCATCAACTCGGATATCAACCCACCAGATCTTGCCACCAATGCAGAACGCGTCATTCATGAGGTCGAGGTATTTCTCGGCGTGTTCATTGGCGCGATAACCTTTACCGGCTCGGTGGTCGCCTACGGAAAACTCTCCGGGAAACTGGATGGCAAGGCCCTGATTCTGCCGGGTCGACACGTACTCAACATTGCCATACTCGCAGCCTCTATCGGACTGCTACTGCTGTACATGAATCACGCCGGCAGTTGGACCTTGTACCTGATGATCATCCTGGCCTTCGCCCTCGGCGCGCATCTGGTGCTGGCCATTGGTGGTGCCGACATGCCAGTGGTGGTGTCCATGCTGAACTCCTACTCCGGTTGGGCGGCAGCGGCCACCGGTTTCCTGCTCGGCAACGATCTGCTGATTGTCACCGGTGCATTGGTCGGTTCATCCGGCGCAATATTGTCGTACATCATGTGTAAGGCCATGAACCGCAAATTTCTGGCTGTCATTCTCGGTGGTTTTGGCGGCACATCAGGTGAAGCCATGGCCATTGAAGGCGAACAAATTGCCATCGATGCTGATGGTGTTGCCACTGCCTTGAATGATGCAGAGTCAGTCATTATCGTACCCGGCTATGGCATGGCCGTGGCCCAGGCACAACAATCCGTTTCAGAACTGACAAGACGACTCCGCGCTCAGGGAAAGAACGTACGCTTCGGTATTCACCCAGTCGCAGGACGGCTGCCCGGACACATGAACGTGCTGTTGGCCGAGGCCAAGGTGCCGTATGACATCGTGCTGGAAATGGATGAAATCAACGATGATTTCCCGACCACCGATGTGGTCATCGTTATCGGCTCGAATGACATCGTGAACCCCGCCGCCCAGGAAGATCCGAACTCCCCGATTGCCGGCATGCCGGTTCTCGAAGTCTGGAAAGCCAAGCAGGTATTTGTTTCAAAACGCGGCCAAGGCACGGGGTACTCGGGCATCGAAAACCCGTTGTTCTTCAAGGAGAATACCCGGATGTTCTATGGCGACGCCAAAGCGTCGATGGATGCCTTGCTACCCAAACTGACCTGAGTGTTTTACTTGGCACTAACCGCAACGG
Source organism: uncultured Granulosicoccus sp. (assembly GCA_937924505.1). Next base: position 97,963 of record CALDSR010000010.1, read on the forward strand.
CGATCACTATAGATCGAGCCTGAGCGTTTTTACAACATGCCTTTGCAGCGGTTTTGGAATATTGAGCTCACTCGCCCGTTCTTGCCACCGTGAGAAAGCATCTTGTGTGCGCTCCAACACAAGCACTTCACGCCCTCTCGGCAAGCCTGCGTATTCAGCCAGATGTTTAAGGTCCGCTCGCGTATACCCACTCGTCTTGCCATTGATGCTGAGCTGATGGAATCGTGTGAATGCACTCCCTTCCGCGTGACAAAGATCGTAAGCGGGTGTCAGTGACCACACACCGTTGCGATCCATCATGAAGCCAAAATTCTTGACATGATCGTCCTGATTGCAGCCGACGACATTAAATACCACCCGACGAAACTGCTCTTCCAATTGCGTCTTTGACAGACCGAGTTGCTTCATCAGCATAAACAGCTGCTCATAGGAGTACACACCACTCTCGTAGTAGTCGTAGTGCGCGAGAGCGGCGAAGGTTTGTATGAATTTCTTGCCACCCTCACCATCACGATCAAAACGACGTGTCATAAAATGATGGCGACCGTTTTCAGAGAATATACGGCTCTCCATCATGTTGATGCCGCAGGCTTTGGCCATTTCAAAATAGCTGTACTCTAGCAAGCCGTAGCCTGACGGGTCAGCAACACCCCAATCGCCACTGAACTCGACACCGTCGAACTTGATCAGCCAATGCTCAAAGCCGTCAGGCAACGCGACCTGACCGGAACGTACCTGTTGCGTGTTCGGATTAAAAGCAATGACGGCTTTGGCGCGCGCACCTCCTGCGGAGGTCCCGACACTGAGGATGTCGAGCAGTGCCTCTTCACCTGCGGAATCTTTAAATTGAGTGTCGAGCGTTTCTTTGCTGGCGAAGGCCATGGACGCAAGTTGTGTTAACTGCTCGATCTCAAGCTGCTTGTCGTGCGGCAAGTTCGGTCTTTTTGACGGTTCAAATTCGAGTGCTCCCATACCGCGACGCCCGGTATAACAAAGCCTGTCAACGGCGTTGAAATCATTGGGCTGCCGGCCGGTTTGCGCCAACCAGACATCGATCAGCCGTTGACCATATTTGTCTGGCAGGCTATCCGCAAGCATGCCGGGGAGACCGTGAAACGACCTTGGATGCAGTTCAGAAAACTGATAGATCCTTCGTTGCTGCACCGGCATATGGATGGGTGCCGGTTCGACGGCAAGATCGGCGAAGCTTGGGTCATACTCAAAACGTGCATGGCGCTCGGCAGCATCCATGGCAACATAGCCAATGGCCGTACCCCAGAGTCTGACGGTAGCCGTTGTCACGCGCCTTCGTCACCCCATCGCTTGCCACTCACACCATTGTGTCTCCGTTGGGAACGTTCAGACAAGGCTTCAGCCATGGGAGAACCCAGGTTTTCGGGCAAGAAGTCATTGACGCCGGATATCATGTTCAATGCCTTGAGAAGCTTGAGCCAGGAATCGAGCTGACTCCCTTCGCCCGCTTCGATTCTACGCAATGTTGCAACCCCCAAACCCGCCTCCGTCGCCAGTTCCTGCTGCGAATACCCCTGCTGCTTACGCAGACGAGCGAGCCGTGAACCCAGCTCAGCGAGAATGGCCGTCTCTGGTGTCAGATTATCTATGTCCATGCTATCAATTTCGATTGCTTTTTGAGTATTAAAGCCAATTTACGATCATATTTGATATCGCATATTGTGCGCCAAATCCGAGGAATTTGCATCCAAACGTCATTTTTAATATCAATTTCGATATCAAATTTGCCGAATTCGCCAAAATACAATCATAAATGATTACCGTTTTCACAACCCCGTTCTGATCCATCAGCGTCGGGAAACACATTTACACCATCCTCATCGGTCGTTAAACATCGAGGGAGTCCAGTTTGGTGCTACTCACCAAGTACCTTTTCAGTACCTGCTGTGTCCAGTGTCGAGGATCCGCTCCCGCAGCGGATCACTTCGCTGTCCGGGCACTATTACCCACTGAATCAAGTGGGCCAGTATGGATCTGCTACATTAGCCGCAATTGCAAAGCACGACAGCACGATGAAAAAATTGAAAGTCACATCAGCGGACATGGTCAAAAATGCCCGCGCGCGAATAGAGGAAATCGAGACAGTCGAGCTGATCAGCCAACTCGATGATCCGAAGATTCTGATCGTTGACATACGCGACATCCGAGAACGCCAACGCGGTGGCTTTATCCCCGGCAGCTTTCACGCACCTCGCGGCATGATTGAATTCTGGGTAGACCCTGACAGTCCTTACTTTAAGGATGTATTCGCAGAGGACCGTAAATTTATCTTCCATTGTGCATCTGGTTGGCGCTCCGCACTGACGGTCGCCACCTTGCAAGATATGGGTTTCGAAGCGGCGCACCTCAAAGAGGGCTTCTCGACGTGGGAAAAGCACGGCGGCCCCATCGAGCAGGAACGACGACAAAAATAAGATTCATTCGTGGTTTGAATACGGTCGCGTCTTTACCAATCCGTGGTTGTCAGATTTACATCGGCCGTCATGGAATGATCAACAACATAACGCGCATTCGGTATATCGTTATGCATGGCGCGTTGACGCGCCGAGTCTGGGTCATGATCGTGATGAATCCAGCGTTGGATCAGTCGCTGTTCCAGCACCGGTAAACCCGGGTCAACGAATACAGTGATGTCCCACAATTCACGTAAAGTGGACCATGGCAACTCATCGATTAACAGATAGTTGCCCTCCACCAGTACGATGCGGTCGCTCAATGCCACACGTTGAATACCCGCTATCGCCTGGTCTTGTTTACGATCAAACACAGGTACGATAACTTCCTCGTCGTGGGCAACCAGACGTTTGATCAGATGCACAAAACCGAGCGCATCAAACGTGAACGACGAACCTTTTCGATCACGTGTCCCGTCAAGTTCAAGAAGCGTGTTATCGAGATGAAATCCATCCATCGGTACAATCGAATGACTGATCTGGCTCGCCTTGAATTTCTGGCCGAGTTGTTCAGCCAATGTCGATTTACCGGCCCCTGGAGGCCCGGCGATCGCGACCAAAAATCGCTCCTTGGCACTCGCCTTTTCAACAATTGCGTTGACAAGGTAATCAATACTCAAGCGGCTACCGCCTCCGCTGGCGGTTCAGCTGCACCCGTCATGAATGCTACCGCATCCGACATCGAATGATTTTTTGGGTCAATCGTGCACAAGCGACTACCGAGACGTTGAATATGGATTCGATCGGCAACTTCGAACACATGCGGCATATTGTGCGAGATCAGAATGATTGAAACACCACGCGAACGAACGTCCTGAATAAGTTCAAGCACGCGACGCGATTCCTTTACACCCAGTGCAGCCGTAGGTTCGTCCATGATAATAACCTTGGAACCAAACACCGTTGCCCGAGCTACCGCTATTCCCTGTCGTTGACCACCAGACAGTGACTCAACCGATTGCTCGATATTTTGAATGGTCAGCAAGCCGAGCTCACTAAGCTTGTCGCGAGCCATTGCTTGCATCCCCTTTTGATCAAGCTGCCGAAAAACGGAACCCAGAAAACCTGACTTTCTTTTTTCTCGCCCGAGGAATAGATTGTCCGAAATCGACATTGCGGAACACAAGGCGAGATTTTGATACACCGTTTCAATCCCGGCGTCACGAGCCTGCATGGGGGAACCAAAATTGGCGGGTTTGCCGTCAAGCGTGATTTCACCACTGTCCGGGATGACGGCGCCGGACAAGGATTTAACCAATACAGATTTACCAGCACCATTATCACCGATGACTGCCAGAACTTCGCCAGGATAGAGATCGAGATTGCAATTGTTCAACGCCACGACACGACCATAACGTTTGAAGATATTGCTTGCAGAAAGTATCGGGGTTTTAGTCATTGGAGTATCCTTCAGGTTGAAACCTTGCGAATCCACTGATCAACCGCTACGGCAGATATGATCAGCACACCAATCAATAGATACGTCCATTGCGGATCAGTACCGATAAGGCGTAGTCCGAGTGAAAAAACACCGACGATCAATGCGCCGAACAACATCCCCATAATAGAGCCACGTCCACCAAACAGCGATATGCCTCCAATGACGACCGCCGTGATGGATTCGATATTGGCAAACTGACCCGCCGTAGGCGATACCGAACCAATGCGTCCGATCAGTGCCCAACCCGCCAGGGCGCAGATAAGCCCGGCGACAACATAGACAGACAACAAGGTTTGCTTGGTTCTGACGCCGGAGAGCTCTGCCGCTTCCGGGTCATCGCCGACCGCATACACATGCCTTCCCCAGGCGGTTTTGTTCAGTAAATACGATAGAACGATGATAAGTAAAACCATCGCGATGACGCCGTAAGTGAATACGGCTCCATGAAACTTTATCTTGTTGCCAAAAAATTGCAGCAACGGCGCTTGCGAGGCAATGTCGGCGCTTCTGATGGTCTCGTTTGCGGAGTACAGAAAATTTGAGGCCAGAACAATCTGCCACATGCCAAGTGTCACAATAAACGGTGGTAACCGCATGTAGGCGACCAACCAGCCATTGACAAAGCCACAGCCCGCGCCCACCAGAAACCCACAAAACACAGCGAACTCGACCGGCAAACCATAACGAAAGGTAAACTGCCCCATAACGACCGACGACAGAACCATGATGGCACCGACTGACAAATCGATGCCGGCAGTAAGGATCACCAGCGATTGTGCCGCACCCACTATGCCGACAATAGCCACTTGCTGAAGAATCAACGTCAGCGCAAACGGGGAAAAGAATTTTTCCCCGAGTATGAACCCGAAAATGGCGGTTGATACCACCATGACAATCAGCGGTATCAAGGAGGGATAACGTTGCAACAACAGTTGCAGCTTCATCATTGGTCGGTCGCCGGTATCAAACGACACTACGTCCTCAGCGCTGTCGCCCAGTACTTTTTCGAATTCTTGTGCGCTCACCGTGGGAAACTCCTCGGGTCAAAAAAAGAACAGCGACCCAAAGCCGCTGTTCATATCGTACCTGACTTTCTTTTACACGTAAGACAACACTATCCCCAGCACTTGTCGGTGCCTTCAGCGGTATCAATGGATGCGACGCCATCGGCGGGCTGATCAGTCACGAGATTGACGCCTGTGTTGAAGAAATCGAGACCCGGCGTGTTCTCAGGCTTACTGCCATCTTTCGCCCAGTTCGCGATCGCTTCGATACCGAGAGATGCCATCAACAATGGATACTGTTGTGATGTAGCACCGATAACACCGGAAGCAACATCTTTGACACCCGGGCAACCACCGTCGACCGACACAATCAAAACATCGCCCTCACGCCCGACTGCTTTCAATGCTTCATAAGCGCCAGCGGCGGCAGGCTCATTGATTGTGTATACGACATTGATTGATGGATCCTTAGCCAGCAGGTTTTCCATGGCCTTACGTCCACCTTCCTCGTTACCGGCGGTTACATCGTTGCCAACAATACGCGGATCATCTTCATCACCCCATTTGTTCGGGTCCTTAAGGTCAATACCAAACCCTTGCAGGAATCCTTGATCACGCAGCACGCCGACTGATGGTTGGCTTACCGCCAGATCCAGCATGGCGATCTTTGCATCAGCGGCCTTGTCACCGAGCGTTGCAGCAGCCCAGGCACCGATCAATTCTCCGGCCTTGAAGTTGTCAGTTGCGAACGTGGCATCTGCTGAGTCGATTGGCTCTAGCGGTGTGTCGAGTGCAATAACCAGAAGCCCTGCATCACGCGCCTGGGTGACCGCCGGGACGATGCCTTTCGTATCTGAAGCGGTAAGCAAGATACCTTTGGCGCCATCGGCGATACAGGTTTCAATCGCGGCGACCTGACTTTCGGAATCACCATCGACTTTACCGGCGTAGGACTTCAAGCTGACGCCGAGTTCAGCAGCCTTTGCCTCAGCACCTTCTTTCATTTTGACGAAGAACGGATTGGTATCGGTTTTCGTGATCAAACAAGCCGATGTCTCAGCGAAAGCACTCCCCGATGCCAAGGCAGTTAACGCCAGCACGCCGAGCGACGCACTAATTGCTGTGTATTTCATTGTTTATTCTCTCCATCATATTATTGAGCTGACTTAGCCTTCGGTAGATTCACACAAGAGTTTGCTGATTGTCAATAATTAACGTAAATTGGACGACTGGTCCGAATGTACCACCAGATCTCTCAGGGGGCTCTGATCACGCGGCGGAAAACCAGGAAAAAATATTGACCAGAGAATCTGTTGTACGCCGTCTCTGGCAGAGCGCTGTATCCGCGTGAGGCCCCACACTCAACTGCGTTCGGTCGATGTACGCAATGACACTTCATCGCTACCGCTCGCTTTTCGCTTGTGGCACCTATCCCGATCTTTCTGATATTTCTTTGCATAATCCGTTCTGATCAGACTAATTCTGGCAGTAAAATCGGACGGTAACGGAGTGAGAAACAAAAAGTCGATGAACATCCTTTTCATCATGTATGACCAACTGCGATTTGATTACCTGAGTTGCGCTGGGCACCCGCATCTGGACACACCAAACTTTGATCGCGTTGCGGCAATGGGCGTGCGCTTTACCAATACCTACGTGCAATCGCCAATATGTGGGTCGAGTCGCATGAGTACCTACACAGGTCGCTATGCCTCATCGCATGGTGCACAGTGGAACAATTTCCCCCTGCGGGTCGGCGAATTAACGATGGGTGATCATTTACGCAAAGTGGGGATGGACTGCTGGCTGATCGGCAAGACGCATATGCGAGTGGATCAGGAAGGCATGCAACGACTGGGTCTCTCACCCGACACCATTATCGGGGCGCGACAGGCCGAATGCGGGTTCGATGTCTGGGTCCGTGACGATGGTTTGTGGGCCGAGGGACCCGATGGCTTTTATGACGAGAAACGTTCACCCTACAATGAGTATCTGAAATCCAAAGGCTACGCAGGTGATAATCCTTGGGCTGACTATGCCAATGCGGGCATAGAGGATGGCAAGGCTGCAAGCGGTTGGATGTTCAACAATGCTGACAAGTCCGCCAACATTCGAGAAGAGGATAGCGAAACGCCTTGGCTGACGTCCGAAGCGATACGCTTCATCGAACAAGCGAGCGGTCCCTGGTGCGCACACGTCAGTTACATCAAACCGCATTGGCCGTATATCGTTCCCGAGCCCTATCACAATATGTATGGCGCCGAACACGTTCTACCTGCGGTACGACATGACAATGAAAAAATTGACCCACACCCGGTCTACGGCGCATACCTGCAAAACAAGATTGCGGCAGCGTTTAGCCAGGAGGAAGTCAGACAAAAAGTCATTCCTGCCTATATGGGCTTGATCAAGCAGTGCGATGATCAACTTGGCCGCTTGCTCGATTACCTCGAGAAAAGTGATCGTATGCAGGACACGATGATCGTACTGACGTCCGATCACGGTGATTATCTCGGAGATCATTGGCTTGGCGAGAAGGATCTGTTTCACGAACCATCCGTCAAGGTACCTCTGATTATCCACGACCCCCGATCCGAGGCTGATGCGACACGTGGATCCACGTGTGATGCGCTTGTAGAATCCATCGATCTCGCACCGACGTTCGTCGAGGTAGCTGGCGGGAAGATCCCCGATCATATTCTCGAGGGGAAAAGCCTGTTGCCGCACCTACAGGGGAGCACGCCTGACACGCGAGACTATGTCATCAGTGAATTCGACTACTCGGCAACAGCAAACTGTGTCAAGCTCGGGCTTGAACCACGGGATGCCCGACTCTTTATGGTCTTCGACGGGCGTTACAAGTTAATGCATGCAGAAGGTGGATTTCGACCGATGCTGTTTGACCTTGAGTCAGACCCTGATGAATTTGTGGATCTTGGACAAAGCAACGCGCATACAGCTCAGATCAAGCAACTCTACGCCTATCTCGCCCAGTGGGGACGACGACTATCGCAACGGGTAACTCGATCCGAGGATGAAATCAAGGCAATGCGTGGTAACTCTTTACGGCGCGGCGTTCTGCCCTTCATGGTCGATGGTTCGGAAGTGCCCGATGAATTGACGACAGCCTACCGCCGACCCGTAAACCCTGCGCTGACCGGCAAATGATGACTTGATGACCCTCGTCTAAAAGACGAGAGGTTTCAACCATCCCCGACAGACACTACGACAGTTTGTGTCGTTATCGTCAGCTCGGCATTTCATCCCACTGCGGCAGCTCGTCACTGACTTCAAACCAAGGTGCCTTGGAACCCATGAATATATGCCCGCGCGCCTCGACGCCTGGTGCATCATCGAGGCTACCGACCGGAATATTCATGGCACCTGTACCACCTGATTCCCTTGGAACCGGTGATCCACACTGGAGACAGAAAGCATTGCCAAATCGCGCTGCTTCCGCGTGATCATAATTTTTGATTCGGTCCTGCCCTTTGATCCACTGAAACTGCTCAATGGGTACAAAGGCATTTGTCGCGTGCGCGGCACCCTTCACTTTTCGACAACGACTGCAGTGGCAATTCATCATCAATTTCGGCGTACCCACATAGTCGAACGCCACATCGCCACATTGACACCCCCCTGCCACCCGTCCAGGTTGTGCTGCGCGGGTCGGATTATCAACGACGCGTGACATATTGCCATCACCATAATGATCCTTTTGTGGCAAGTCATCATGAATTGTGTAAGCCTCGGACTTTGATTCGCAAAAGATATGCGATTCGGGGCGTATCTCGGGATCACTATCGAGTAAACCCGCAGGCACATAGAAAACCCCATCCTGCTCGTTGCCATCAGCGGACTCACTGATTGAGGGCTCGGGTAAGACCGACCCGCACTCACCGCAAAAAGCCCGTTCAAATTCAGGCGAGGATTTAAAGGTTTGCACATATTCCTGACCACGCAAAAAAGAAACGCCTGTAGCGCGGATATACGTTGCGAACAATGAGCCGTGAATTTTTCGACATATCGAACAGTGGCAATGGCTCATATTCGATAGTTCACCATCAATGGTAAATGCAACTTTTCCACACAAGCAACTACCAGAAGTCATGATGTTCGCTCTTTCTAAAGAAGTAGTGCGTTCATTAAATCCAACTTCTCGCGATTGATCAACCGGTTTCGTGATTTCCTGATCGTTCGTTAAACTCCCGCTCGCGATAAATTCCGGGTAAATTATAATCGCGACAGGCAGACTGATTTATCCAGAGCGGAGACTATTTTATGAATTCAAGTGACGGCAACACAAGAGATCTGGTCTCAAGCATTCCCGGTGCGGGCTGGGACTACAGTCTGTCACGCCACCCCTATCATGAAATCGAACGCCCGTTGGGCCCCCATTACTGTGTCTATAACCGTCGTCATATGGCCTGCTGTTTCGACACTCGATCAACAGAAGACAGCTACTGGCTTCTTCGCCAGAAAGCTGCGCTGCTCAATACCGGGGAATTTCCCATTCAGTTTGCCGGTCCGGATGCCGAGCGACTACTGGACAAACTGTTCACCAAGGACATTACCAAGGTAAAGGTCGGTCGCTGTGGATACGGCGTTGCTTGTTACGAAGATGGCGGTCTGATTGTCGACGGCATTTTGTTACGCCTCGAAGAAGATCGCTTCTGGTATGCACAAGCGGATGGCGATTTCTACAGTTGGGCGCGGGCGCATGCCAGTGGTATGGATGTCGAGATCAGCGACCCAGATGTCTATGTCTCACAGATACAGGGTCCCAACGCATTAAAAGTCCTCGAAGCCGCTAACGGAGGTCAGCTGCCCGAACCGTTTGGCTATTTCGCCATTGCCCGTGTCAACTTTGCCGGTCAGGAAGTCGTCATCACACGAACCGGATACACGAATGAACTGGGTTGGGAGTTCTATACCGAACCGCATCACGATGCGAACGCGATTTGGCAACATTTAAAAGCCGCCGGCACACCGTTTGGTCTGGACATTTTTGGACTTGATGCCATGAATATCCGTCGCATCGAAGCCGGAATTTTGAACGCGGGGTCCGACTTCGATCAAACGACCACACCTTATGATGTCGGCCTGGGTCGATTTGTTGATGCAGACAAAGCGGATTTCATTGGAAAATCGGCCTTGGAATCTGCCTCTCGAGAATTACGCCTCTATGGCATCAAGTGCTTGACCGGCGAACCCTTGATCGCGTCACCGGTAGAGGCCGACGGCAAGAAAATCGGCACGGTCACCGCGGGCGCCATATCACCGTATCTCGAACACGGAATCGGTATTGTCCGGCTTGATCAAGCGGGTCGAGCAGCCGGTAGCAACGTCCAGGTGGGTTGCAGAGATGGTCATTTACATGCGGCAGAACTGATAGAGATGCCTTTCTACGACAAGCTTGCAGAAATACCGCGCGGCAAGCGTGTGGACATTCCCAGCAAACCATAGGTCCATCGCTAAAATGAATCAACGCATCAACAACAGCCATGTGCACCAGTTAGTGACTGATCAGCCAATGCCTGCGCACGAAGCGCCAACTCCATCACTTTGAAACAATGGGCTTGCGGCATCGCTGTCGACGAACGCTGCCGAATATCATCGAGCAAATTCTGAAAGTACGGAAACCCCGCATCCGGGCAATGAATATATTCATGTGTCTTTCCGTTAACCAGATACAAGTGATCAGTTGCATCACTACGTCCGACATCAACGTACTTTCTCAGCTCGATATACCCTTCAGTGCCAAGCAATGTCAAACGACCATCACCCCAGGTTGGCAAGGCGTCGGGGGTAAACCAATCCACTCGAATATACCCGTGTGCGGATTCATTACGTAAGGCAATCTCGCCAAAATCCTGCAATCCCGGATCAGAGGGATGGGCAAAATTGCCGGCACTCGCCATCGTGACATTTGCATCGTTGGATCCGGTGAAGAACAGAAACTGATCAATCTGGTGTGAAGCGATGTCGCACAGAATGCCACCGTACTGAGATTTGTCAAAAAACCAGGCAGATCGTGACGCCCGGTTCAAACGATGGGGACCCAGTCCGATTGTTTGAATTACCTTTCCGATGGCACCCTCGGCAACCAGTTCAGCCGCCTTCGTTACACAGGCGACTTCAAAACGTTCAGAGAAATTAACTGACCATATCCGACCCGTACGTTCAACGCAGTCCTTTATCTGTTGCAGTTGTTCAAGCGTTGTACAGCCTGGCTTGTCGACCATCACGTCCTTGCCATGCTCCATCGCTTCAATCGCCAGTGCTGCGCGTTGCGCTGGAATGTCGGCGATAAGAATCAAATCGATACTGTCGTCATCGAGTAGCGTCTGGCGGTTCTCAACCCTTGGCACGCCAGGAAAACGTTTGTCAAAGCCATCTAGCGTCGGCGGATTTCCGTCTGTCCACCAGCCGACAAATTCGGCACCGACAGATTGCATATTGGCGCTTTGGCCATAGATGTGCCGATGCTCCAGCCCGATGGCGGCAAATCGAATGGGCTTATGATCCTTGGACATCTTTTCAAATTCTAGCCGTTAAGATTTACGGTCTGACCGCTCGCAGCCGCCTGTTGTATCGCTTCGATAACTTGCAAGGTTTTCAAACCTTCACGCCCTGAAACCAGTGGTTCGATACCGTCTGTAATCACCTGACCAAAATGCCGAATCTGATTGACCAATGGATCCGACGCCTCTCTCGGTGATGATGTTGCCGAAATCGGCTGCCACCAGTTCCGCTCACCGGCGTGTGTCCAGAGCCGCATGTCCGGGATGGACAATGAGCCGTGGCTTCCACCGATCAAATAGCAACTCTCGCTGGTTACAGGATAAATCGGGTACTCGCCCGAGGTATGTTCCCAGCTCCAGGGAGAGACGACAGAATCCGACACACTGATTGTCGCAATGGCTCCATGGTCGAAGGTCAAAACGGCAGCGGCAACATCTTCGTTTTCGAACCCTCGGGCACTCGGCGCTGCCTGCGCTTGAACCTTGACCACTTCACCGCAGAAAGAACGCACCAGATCCACGTCATGGACAAGATTTACCGAGATCGGCCCGGCACCGTCGAGCTTTCGCCACGGGGCGACTTCAAAATAATCGTCGGGCTTATAAAACCAGCAGGTTGCATTAACCACGCGAATGTCACCGAGCTCACCAGCATCGATCAAGGTGCGTGCGCGATGTATCAGTGGGTTGTGTCGCCGATGGTGCCCCACCAACATGGGCACTCCCGCCCTTTCTGCCGCCACCACCAGTCGTTCACCATCAGCCGATGTCGTGGCTAGCGGTTTTTCAACCAGCACTGGACAGCCGGCGTCCACACACGCAAGCCCCTGCTCAACATGCAAGGTGGTCGGCGTTGACAGAATGATGCCATCCGGTTTGTGATCAAGAAAAAGATCAGCCAGCGATGAAAACACAGGCACATTTTTTTCAGCTGAATAGGCGATCGCGTCTTCCGAGGTATCGACAATCGCTGATAGCGCGACGCGGGACACCTGCTCGATTGCGGTGACATGGCGTCTACCGACGAGCCCTGCGCCAACGATGGCCAGTCGGATGGGGTTATTGCTACTCGCGTTCATGGTTTCTTTTAGTCGCGAACTCGGTTTCGTTGAATCAGTCAGATAATTTTCGGGATAAACATTCAATCAATTGCTCGGCCGCCGTCAGCAACCACTCGGTATAGAGTTCCGGCGATAATGAAAATTCTACTGCCAAAGGATCAATAAGGACAACACGTGCCGGAACATTACCGATAATTGCGCTCACAAGCCCCTTGTTGTACAGCGGTTCAACCACCACGCAATTAACATTTTCGCGGGTGAACAGGTTCCTGACTTGCGCCATGCGCGATACGCTCGGTCGACTCGAATCACTGATCGAGATAGCACCAACCGACGGCAGCTCAAAGCGCGATGAAAAATATTGATAGGCATCGTGATAGACGATGTATCGAGGTTCCTCTATTTCACTCAAGCGACGACGCACCGTTTCTATCGCCTTATCGATCTGTTGCTGACCGGACAGGGCATTATGTTTGAAAACATCGGCATTGGCCGGATCCAGACGAGCCAGCTCAGTTGCGATTCTACCAAGCCATAATTTTGCGTTCTCAGGATCAAACCAACCGTGAGGATCAAATTCACCATGTGTGTGCGAATGTGCACTGTGGCGTTGTTCGTCTTTATGCGAAAACGCAGCATCCTGACGATTTTTCAGCAGCGTTGTACCATCGGTCTCCATCAACTCTATTGATATTGCGCCATCATCGACCGCGTGAACCGCCTTGTCGAGCCATGGCGTCAACGACGGTCCAATCCAGAACAACACATCAGCATCATTCAATTTTGCAGCATCGGAAGGGCGCATGGTGTAACTATGCGCATTGGCGCCTCGTGTCATGATCATTGCCGGCTCGCCCACACCCTCCATGACACGTGCTACCAGACTATGTACTGGTGCGATGTCGGTCACCACCCGTAGCTCTTGAGCCTTGGCCGGAGCCCAAGGGAGCATCCACAGGACACTCAAGACAACGCCCACAGTGGCCCGGCCCTTTTTTGCCGCACCGGTCAAACACCTCGTACCAAAGGCCATCGATATTAGTCGCTGAAATTAATAGTGTTAAGATATAACATTATACTCTATCCTGTTGGACAAATTACCTCGCCCCGTCAACCATGAATCCGATCGGTTTCGAACATCATGATCATGCCAGCTGCGTCGACGACGGCGTCGAGGCTGTGGAAGCCTATTGCAAGACCGAAGGCCTTCAGTTCACCGAGGTACGCAGGCGAGTTCTTGAGATGTTACTCAAAGAACACCGCGCCTTCGGCGCCTACGAGATTCTCGATCAGTTGCGCGAGGAAAACCTGGGATCTCAGCCACCGATTGCCTACCGGGCCTTGGATTTTCTCGTCAAACACGGTTTTGCCCACAAGATCGAACGGCTCAATGCATTCATCGCTTGCCATCACCCGGGGCAATCTCACGCACCGGCATTTCTGATCTGTCGGGTATGTGATGCGGTCGCCGAAGCCAAATCACAGCCATCGCGCAGCATGCTTGCCTCCACAGCTCGCAAGGCCGGGTTTACAATCGAACGTACCGTGATAGAGGCTGTCGGCGTATGCCCGAACTGTACGGATGATGCCAACACATGAGCCTGGTCACGGTAAACGGGCTGAACGTCAGGTTCGGTAAGTCCAGTGTTTTACACAACATCCACTTCACGATAAACCTCGGTGAAATCGTGACCATTGTCGGTCCGAACGGTTCTGGCAAATCAACGTTCTTACGCAGCCTTATTGGTGCAGTAAAACCGACGTCCGGCTCGATCACGCTGACAGCCGGGACACGCGTTGGTTATGTCCCACAACGATTGCATATCGATTCAACCTTACCCATCACAGTACAACGTTTTTTAAACCTGCCTCATCGTGCTGAAAAACAGGCGGTGCAGCGGGCACTTGAACAATCCGGCGCTGCACAGCTGCTCACGCGTCAACTCAGCGATTTGTCAGGCGGGCAATTTCAAAAGGTTTTACTGGATCGCGCCTTGCTGGCGCAACCCAATCTACTGATTCTCGATGAACCAACGCAGGGTTTGGACCAGCCTGGCTCGGCTGCGTTCTATCGACAGCTTGAAAACATCAGACGCGACGTTGGCTGCGCCGTATTGATGGTAAGTCATGAATTGCATGTCGTTATGGCCGCCTCTGATCGTGTCATTTGCCTGAATGGCCATGTGTGCTGCGAAGGACACCCGGAACATGTCGCCAGTGCTCCCGAGTATCGTGCTTTGTTTGGTACCGGTACCCAGGGCGCGCTGGCGTTGTATCGTCACGAACACACGCACTCTCATGATCACGATGCTGATTGACCATTTTCTGGTGCGTGCCGCCCTGGCAGGTATCGGTGTTGCCATTGCGGCGGCACCCTTGGGCTGTTTTGTCGTGTGGCGCCGTATGGCCTACTTCGGTGAAGCCACGGCACATGCATCCGTGCTTGGTATCGCGCTCGCTCTGGCGTTCTCGACATCGGTATTTCTTGGTGCGCTGATCACCGCCTTGTTGATGGCGAGTCTGGTGTCCATGTTCAGTGGCAAAACGCACGCAATGGATACGCTCCTGGGGGTGATGTCACATGCCGCCCTTGCCATTGGTCTGGTAGCCGCATCGTTTGTTTCAGGCGCCCGACTAGACCTCGTGGCCTATTTGTTTGGCGACATTCTCGCGGTCAGTCGTACCGATCTGATTGTCATCTGGTGTGGCAGTTTGCTGGTACTTGCATTGCTTTACTGGCGTTGGTCTGCCTTGTTGGTGTCCACACTCAATCCTGATCTTGCCCACGCCGCCAATATTGACCCGCGACGCGAGCAAATGGTGCTGACCGTTGCCTTGGCAGTTGTTGTTGCCGTCGCTATCAAGGTTGTTGGTGTTTTGTTGATCGCCGCGATGCTGATCATTCCGGCAGCCGCCGCTCGTGTGTTCGCTGGCACGCCAGAGCGGATGGCTTTGATCGCGGGTGTATTGGCTATTGCGTCGACTATTGCGGGACTGCAAATGTCTTACCTGATGGATACACCACCCGGTGCGTCCATCGTGACGGTGGCAACTATCTTGTTTTGCGGATCCATGATGATACCGAAATATCGTTAGCTACCCGAATCAATTATTCCTGAGCGCCAGTACCAACAAAGCCCACCATGCGCGAAATAAGTTCACCGTCAGTTTCCACAAAGTATTGGCCAAGCTGAACCATCTCCTTGCCATCAGGACCCTTGCCACCAAAAACAACTGTCGCGCGACTCATGCCACCGGTGATGTCCGTCCCGACAACCTTGGCAGTCCAACCAGGTGCATTCGCGCTAAACATCCCGACATAATCATTCAAAGCGTCGATACCGCTTAAGGTTTGTGGTGTACGCGGGTCGTCGTACTGGATGTTCGTGTTTACCGCGCCTGAAATTTTTTCAAGACGCGCATCAGCGGATTCAATCGCCCATGCATCGAAAAAAGTTGAAATAGGGTCTGACATATCGCTGACTCGGCCGGTTAGGTGAGACTGATTCTAGCGTGAAACGGCGAGAATTACGATGACACCTGGGAGACGGCAACGCTTACGCCGCAGGCAACCGTTATAATCAACCGATGAACCGATTCGACCGAGTCACCTCGCTGTTACTTCTGCTTCAAACACGATCGGTGATTACAGCTAAATTCTTGTCAGCGCATTTTAATGTCTCCGAGCGAACGGATATACCGCGACATAAGAACACTGGAGAATGCAGGTGTCCTGATCGGCGCTGAAGCGGGTATCGGTTACTATCTTGAAAAAGGCTACCGCCTGCCGCCCATCAGTTTCACGCTTGATGAGGCCGCATCACTACTGCTCGGTGAAAAACTCTTGGTATCCAGCCTTGATGTCAATTCACGTCAGGATTTCAATCAGGCGTTGAACAAGATCAGAGCCGTGATTGATAACGCTGACAAGGATTATTTAAGTTCGTTTGATGCGGACATTGAAGTGGTATCTTGATACACGACCCGGTCAGGACGAGCTTCAGGAAGTCGAATTATTCTTCAGCCCAGAAGCTGCACGGTTCGTTGGCGAACAGCGTTATATGTTCGGTTTCGTTGAAGAAGAGCGACAAGCCGATGGCGTGAAGATGCGTTTTCGCACGCCGGTTCCGGAGTATATGGCTCGCTGGCTGTTGCAGTACACGGATGGGGTCAAAATCATTCGTGGCGATACGATTGAAGCTGCACTCAGCAGGTTTTCCGCTCTAAGGGCATATTGCGGTATCATTCCGACCCTGCGAGCCATGACGTTTACAAGCAATCACTCATTTCTGAAACGCCCTGCTTTTTCCGGTCGACACCATGAGTAAATCCGCCCCCAAACCCGATCGAGGTTCACCCGCCGCACGGACCGATGAAATCATGCTGGTTCAAGAGACCATGCGTACCCTCGGACTTTATGACGGTAAGATCGATGGATTACCTGGCACGCGTACCATGATCGCTGTCAGGTCTTTCAAGAAATCGAATAATATGCCAGTCAACAATACGCTCAATGACGATTTTATCGAACATATTCGAAATCACACATGACCGGTAACCACCTGCCCTATGCCTACTGAGCCTGTTGAACACACTGCCGCACTGAGCGAGCTTGAAGAGGTAGTCAGCCTTCAGGAGCACCCTTTGTCTGACCGCGACTATCGCGATACGTGCAAACAAGCATTGGACGACAACGGCGTGCTCGTACTAAAGGGATTCTTGCGTCTCGAGGCAATCAACAGCATCAAAGCTGATGGTGATGCAAATCAGCACCGGGCATTTTTCACATCGAGTGATCATAATGTGTATCTGCAACCTCCTTGCAACGATTACGCATCCGATCACCCACGCAATCGATCCATCCGCTCCAGCAAGGGTTGCATTACAACAGATCAAATTCCAGCGGCGTCAAAACTGCATGCACTTTATGCAAACACGATGCTTAAAGACTTTCTGTGTGCCGTTCTCGATGAAGAATCACTCCACGAATACGCAGACTCACTTTCATCAATAAACCTGCACTACGCAGCCGATGGTCAGGAGTTGGGCTGGCATTTCGACAACTCGTCATTTGCCATTACGCTGTTAATCCAAAAACCCGATGGTGGTGGCCAGTTCGAGTACGTACGCGATGTCAGAAATGCGGACAATGGCGACATGAATTACGCCGCCGTCGGTGCGGTCCTTGATGGGCACACGCCAGTTCATCAACTGGATATCGAGCCCGGAGACCTGGTTCTGTTTCGCGGACGCAATTCTCTGCATCGGGTGACACCATCTGTGGGTGATCAATGTCGCCTGCTGGTAGTACTCGCCTATAACTCAAAGCCCGGTGTAGTATTGTCAGAGTCTGCCCGTTTGACCTTCTACGGGCGACTGGGAACCGTCACCCCCTAAGCCTGACTGCTTGACTGAGCCAACAATGCCCTCTACGCGCGATATTCTCGAAACGTTGATCGGCTTTGATACAACAAGCCGGCATTCCAATATGGCGTTGATGGATAGCATCAGTGGCGTGCTGCGCGATCATGGCCAGACACCGCAGCTCGTTCCCAACAGCGATCACAGCAAAGCCAATCTCTATTGCACCATCGGTCCGCAAGATAAATCCGGCGTCATGCTATCCGGACATACCGATGTGGTTCCGGTCGATGGTCAGGATTGGACCTGCCCGCCATTCACATTGACCGAGTCGGATGGACGTTACTATGGTCGCGGAACAACGGACATGAAAGGTTATGTCGCGTCCGCACTGGCGGCCGCCTGCAGAGCGAGTAGTCGTTCACTGAAAACTCCTTTGCATCTGGCGTTTTCATATGATGAGGAGATCGGCTGTGTGGGTGTGCGAAGCTTGATTGATGTGCTCGACAATTCACCCGTAAAACCCGCAATGTGTATCGTCGGCGAACCGACCAATCTCGCTGTCGCCACCAGTCACAAGGGCAAGGCATCCGTTTCGGTGCAATGCATCGGCCGAGAAGCGCATTCTGCATTGGCACCCGGTGCCTTGAACGCGATACATCTGGCTTGTGAATTTGTAACCGCTGTACGCGCAAGACAACATGACATTGAAACAGCTTGGCGCAGTGTTAACACAACAACCGCTGAGGATCCGTCAGTCGTACCCTACACCACCGTCCACGTGGGACGAATAGTGACCACGCAGGCACTTAATATCGTCCCTCGCCTATGTCAAGTCAATGTTGAAATTCGCCATACCGCCAACGACGATCCATCTGCCATTATTGAAGCATTAAGAATTGATGCAAATGCCATTGTTGAACCTTTCAGGGATCGGTTTCCGGAAGCATCAATAGAGCTCGACATCATCAACACTTACCCAGCGCTCGACACGCCAACGTCAGCGGAGGTAGTGAACTTTGTCAAATCACTCGTCGGGGCAAACACGACAGGCTACGTGGCCTTTGGCACCGAAGCCGGACTGTTCTCTGAAAAACTCGGCATACCGACGGTTGTGTGCGGACCGGGCTCGATGGAACAGGGTCACAAGCCAGACGAATATATTGATATCGAACAGTTGAATCGCTGTGACGACATGCATGCGCGATTGATTGACTGGCTGGAACGAAACTGAGCTCATATATAAAAGATGAACAAGCCATTTGTCAGCGACTCGGACATTGCAACCTACCAACGTGATGGCGTTGTATTGATCAAGGGGCTTTTTAAAGACTATATCGATCTTATTCGTAGCGGCATTGACAGGAACATGCGCGAGCCCGGCACGTATGCGGCAGAGAATCTTCAGTCCGGTGAATCAGGCCGGTTTTTCGACGACTATTGCAACTGGACTCGAATACCGGAATTCCGCACGGTTATCCAGGACTCACCCGCTGCCGCCGTTGCCGCCCAATTGACAGGCTCAAACGCGATACAGATTTTCCACGATCATGTGCTGGTCAAGGAACCGGGCACCTCCAAGGCAACCCCCTGGCATCAGGACAGCCCTTATTACTTTATCGACGGTGATCAAACGGTCTCGTTCTGGTCGCCAATGGACCCTGTCGATAGTGCCACGCTCAGATGTGTTGCGGGATCCCACCGTTGGGATAAACCAGTTCTTCCAACACGCTGGTTGGCGGAAGACGATTTCTACCCCAATAGCGATGACTACATGCCCGTCCCGGACCCGGATGCCGAAGGCATGACGGTACGCGAATGGCCCATGCAAGCTGGCGATGCCGTCGCCTTTCATTATTCAATACTACACGGCGCCCGAGGCAATAATACCGCACAACGTCGTCGCGCTTTCTCGCTGCGATTTATTGGTGATGATGCCCGATTTGCCGAACGCCCGGGCCGCACATCACCGCCATTTCCAGAGCACGGCATGCAGTCGGGCGATCGTTTACGGGAAGATTGGTTTCCTGTGGTTTACCGTGCCCGATAAATGGCAAACATGCCGACAACGTTAAAATGAACTCATCAACCAATGACTGAACCCTACCGATTCAAGCCGCTAGCCCACGTTATGCGATCCGATTCCGAGCTTGTGCAGCGCGCTGATGATTTTTATCACGCACTCAATCAGCGCCGGACCGTCAGGGATTTCTCGCCTAAGGCTGTTCCCGCTGCGGTTATCCGTAGTGCCATCGCGTCGGCAGGTACGGCGCCCAGTGGCGCTCACATGCAGCCTTGGCATTTTGTGGCCGTTAGTGATCCTGACAAAAAAAAGGCTATTCGGATCGCCGCCGAAAAGGAAGAACGGGCTTTGTATGAGCATCGTGCTTCAGATGAATGGTTAGAAGCCCTGGCACCACTCGGAACCGATGCGAACAAACCGTTTCTGGAAACAGCCCCGTGGTTGATCGCGGTGTTTTCGCAAAAATACACACTCGACAACGAAGGCAGGAAACACAAGCATTACTACACTCAGGAATCGGTCGGTATCGCGACGGGTATGTTGATCACAGCTTTACACACGGCAGGCCTGGTTTGTCTGACGCACACCCCAAGCCCAATGAGCTTTCTACGCGATGTACTGGAGCGCCCCAAACAGGAGCGTCCCTACTTATTACTCGTGACAGGTTACCCGACGGAAGATGCCAAAGTGCCGGATATATCGCGCAAGGCGCTCGACGATATATACACTGAGTTCACCTAGTAAACCAATGTTCATGAGCCCAAGCACTCAACATCTGATCGATCCATTACCCGACATCATGGTCGCACCCACCGGTGCACGACGCACGCGTGCGGATCATCCAGCCTTGCCAATAACCATCGACGAAATTACCCGCACCGCGCAAGAGTGCTGGGCTCAGGGCGCGACAGGGATTCATGTACACGTTCGTGATGAAAACGAAAAACATGTTCTCGATAGCCGCTCGTATGCGGACACTATACAAGCCATCGAGTCTGCAGTACCCGACATGTATATTCAGATTACTACCGAAGCAGTCGGTCAGTACACTGCCGCCGAACAACGGCATTTGATTCGTGAGCTGAAACCAGCCAGTGCGTCTATTTCTCTCGCCGAGCTTTATTCGGATAATGAAACGACGCTTAATCGAGAATTTCTGTCTTGGTGCAATGATGCCGGCATCGGTGTGCAGTTCATTCTGTATAGCCCCGAAGATTTGACTCGCTTCGAATCATTGATTGAAGCGGGGGATATTTTCAGCGACGCTTACAGCAATGGCCTGCAACTGATTTATGTACTTGGCCGCTACACTAAAAATCAGCAAAGCCAGCCCGCGGACTTGAATCCCTTGTCCGAATGGCTTGCGCGTACCGGTATCAAAACCGACTGGGCCGTGTGTGCCTTTGGCCAATGCGAAACTGACTGCTTGCTTGAGGCTCTACACCGTGGTGGCAAGGTGCGCGTCGGCTTCGAAAACTCTCTATGGCATCGTGATGGACAACTAGCCAACAATAACGCCGAGCGCGTTGCCGAAGTCGTGTCCATGTTCAAGTCGCTGAATCGACGGTAAAAATCAGTTCATGAAAAAGCAACATTTTCATATACCCGACGGCCTTGTATACCTTGATGGCAATTCCTTGGGACCGCTACCAAAACTCGCGAGCGTGCGCGTACAGCAAACCATCACCGATGAATGGGGCGAACTATTGATCCGAGGCTGGAACCAGGCCGGTTGGATGGATCAACCTGGACGGCTCGGTGATCGTATTGGAGCGTTGATCGGCGCTCCGTCCGGTAGCGTGGTAATCGGTGATACCTTGTCCATCAAGGTTTATCAGGCGGTGGCTGCAGCCCTGAACAGGCAACCTGAGCGCGCTGTTGTCTTGTCCGATACCGGTAATTTCCCGACCGATCTTTATATGGTCGATGGATTGTTAAAGACCATGAACCGATCAGTCCAGCTCAAGCTCGTCAAGCCTGAGGAAATCGCGGATACGCTGGATGAATCGGTCGCCGTCTTGTTACTGACCCATGTCGATTACCGAACAGGCCGCATGCATGATATGCAGGCCTTGACAAAAAAAGCCCAGGATCTCGGCATTATCACCGTCTGGGATCTTGCCCACTCGGCCGGCGCTGTACCGGTGGACATGACTACCTGTGAGGCGGAGTTTGCCGTTGGATGCACGTACAAATATCTGAACGCGGGTCCCGGTGCCCCGGCATTTATTTATGTGCGTCCCGATCTTTGCAATAAAGTCGAACCCTGTCTGTCCGGCTGGCTAGGCCACGCAGCGCCCTTTGACTTCGATCCAGAGTACACGCCGGCACCATCGATTGAAAGAATGCGTGTCGGCACGCCGTCTGTACTGCAAATGGCAGCGCTTGATGCAGCACTGGATATTTGGGATGACATAGCAATGGACGAGTTACGTGCACGCTCAATCGAACTCTCCGAGCTGTTCATCAAGGAAATTGAAGCACGCTGCCCGATGTTGGAACTGGTCAGCCCACGTGACCCTGAGCAACGTGGCTCGCAAGTGTCATTCGCATTCGACGAAGGCTATGCGGTCATACAAGCCTTGATTGCGGAAAATGTCATTGGTGATTTTCGTGCGCCGAATGTCATGCGTTTTGGCTTCACCCCCTTGTACCTGGAAACCAACGATGTCATGCGTGGCATCGAGATTCTGACGGATATCATGGAGAACCGAAGCTGGGATCGGGTCGAATTCAAGGCACGTTCAGCCGTGACGTGAGTCAACGCCATAATATCACTTCACCATAATATCACTTCACCATAAAGTCACTTCACCATAAAATCACTCCACTATAAAATCACTTCGGCAATCGCGTCCCCGTCGTCTCGATGCCCTACAACCTTGAATCCATATTGCGTATAGAGTTTTTTCGCCACACTATTGTTTTCGTCGTAGTAGACCTCAACTATCTCGCATTGATCAATTTCTCGGATCTCATCCATCAAGAGCCCCATGGCCGTGACACCAATCCCTTTGTTTTGATGCCGACGATCTATCATGAATCTCCAGATCGTGCATTCGTGCTGCTCGTTGTCGTCAACATCAAATTGATACATTAAAAAACCGACTATTGCATCTCCATACCAAATTGCTCGCGGATGAAATGATGAAGAAAAACTGGACTCCGCTATCGAGTACAAATTAGACGGAAGATACTCTTCTTGTTCTTCTTCGAGCTCGAGGTCTATTACTTCGTGGAATATGTCATACGTGATATCCGTCAATCTTACTTCCATTGCAAACGTCCCTCTTCTCGCTTAGCCAACCAACGGCATCTATGTTAAACCTGACAATCTGAACTAACGGTGTTGCTCACGATGTCGCTCAACGCGCTGGCGTGTGTTTGACCAGGCATCTTGCGAACACTCCTGCTTGAAAAACGCGTGATCCGGTGTGCCGGTATCGCACGCCACTACACAGGGAAAGCTCTTTATCAGGATATTTACTTACATCACTTGCGATGACGAAATACCAGAATATTTCCACGCGCCTCAGAGCTCACCTCACGCTCCAATTTTGCACCGAGCTTTTCGGCGAGACGAATTGAAGCGCTGTTGTTTTCAGATATACAACTGAATACGCTATCCCAAGCGAGAGTCTCATAGGCAAATGTTCGCGCGCGAATGGCTGCCTCCGCCGCGATACCACGCCCCTGCTTGTGGGCCACAATAGCCCAGGTAATCTCTCGCTCTGGCCACCCTTCGGGATTCCACAGGCCGACGATACCGCAAAAGTCCCCTGTTGCTTTTTCTTCAACAGCCCAGGCACCATAGCCGCGAATAATCCAATGCCCCATCATCGCGGCAACCGCTCTCCAGGCACTTGCACGATCAAGCGGGCCACCATAATATCGAGTCAACTCTGATGCATAGAATTCCGCATACGCGTCAAAATCGGTGCTTTCCCTGAATTCACGTAAAAGCAAGCGTTCAGTTTCGACAAGCGGTATTTTCATTTATATATACTCTACGAATTTACGTTAACGCCTTCATTGAGAATAGACCTTAACCATTTTGTAGTCATGTGCCAGGGCTAAGATTGAAAATATGAACGGCAAAGAATCACATAGACTGATTGGCCATCAGGTACAAGTTATGATTGGACACTGAAAAACGGTTCTTGACGAAACCGAGTCGCCAGGAACTTTTTGCCTGTCAACAGTCTTACCTTTTACGAACGCGGCCGGCGACAGTCGGTCCTCAGAAAACGAGTCACCCCGTTTGCGTCACCCATGCCCATGAATTCTTTGAGGACAACCTGAATGACCTGGTCAACAATAATAAAAACCGCTGTTTTCGGATCGCTTGTGCTGATCGGTTCTGCCGCGATGGCCGAAAAAGATGCAGTCACCAGCAATATTATCGGTGCAAAAGGCGACACGATCGGAACGGTTAAACTCCAACAGGGTTCCGGCGGTGTCCTGATGACTGTTGAGCTTGATGAAGGTACGTTGTCACCAGGTTGGCATGGCATTCATTTTCACGCGCACGGCACTTGCGAGGATGTAGGCCACTTTAAACTCTCCGGCGGTCATGTCGGCAAGACTCCGGAAGCACACGGCTTGTTGAATCCGAAGGGGCCCGAGTTTGGAGATTTGCCCAATATTTTCGTCCCGGACGGAAGTGACGCGAAAGCTCAGTTCTTTGCGGCAGGCCTGACACTGGATACAGGCAAAGGCGGCGAGCCGCTACTGGACGACGACGGTAGTGCCCTGGTCATTCACGCAGAAGAAGATGATCACATCTCACAGCCCATTGGCGGAGCGGGTGGGCGAGTAGCCTGCGCCGTTCTGAAATAACAGGATTTCAGGAAAATCTCAGTGACAGGCAAGACATTCCGCCGTCGATTTTGGCGCATTCGGAATTGTTGATCTCGACCACTTCATAGCCATGATTTCGTAGCATCTCTGTCGTGCGCGGAAAACCGGCGGGTGCGATGACCAACTGGTTGAAGCGGACCAAATTTGCGGCGGCCTCTTCGCCTTCAGCGACATGCAACACACGGTACCCGTCGAAACATCCTGTCGCCTCCAATCGCCTGGTTGACAGAATGGTTTCTGCATCGAGCAGCGAACAGTCGCTTTTGAAATGCAGCACGCTCGGCGGTGTAATGACTTCACGCAGCGTATAGCCCCAAGCGGCGACAATCCCGGCAAGCTCTGCGACGCCAGCCGCATTCGTGCGATCAGAACGGCCGACGATAATTTCGCGTCCTGTCACCAGAATATCACCCCCCTCGATAAAACCCGGACTGTTGATCTGGCGGACATCGTCAAAGACTTCATTCAGCGCCACGGCCATCTCGGCAGCTTCCCCCATCCGGCTCGGAGCGCCGGGGCGCAGGATTACCACCCCTTGCGGCAGACAAAGCGCCGTATCTTCGACAAACACCGAATCAGGATAATCTTCGAGAGGCGGTAGTTCGATGACGGTTGCGCCGGTCGATTTGAGCGTGGCTACATAATGGGCGTGATCAGCCAGCATTTGGGCATGAACGGGCGTTCCCTTATCCTCGGCACGCAGACCTTCGGTAATTGACGTCGCGGGACGTCGGGTGATCGCCGTGGAGAATTCAAAGGTCGGATCAGTCATCGGGTATTCAGTCAGTGTTGTCGGGTTTTGATAGCGCTGCTTCGCTGTCTGCTACGGAGGATTCCCGTTTGTGCAATTATACATTTCGCCTAACCATGGGGATCGCCTCGGCAGCAACAGCAAGCAAAACGCAGGGCAAGTTCCCAAACAGCGTGATTAAACAACAATGTAGAAATCGCTCAGCGTAAAGTCATCTGCAGTCCCCTGCAACTTGTATAAAGTTTCAGTTTGAGGGTGATCTACGGATGCCCAACACGAAAAAAGCCGGTTCAGATTGAACCGGCCAGATTCGAGATGCCTAAAACTGAAAGATCAGTGGTGATACTTGCGCGAGTATCTGCCCCACCGCTTTCCATGGTTATAGCGTTGCTTTGGAGAGTGGTAGCGATAATTTTTATGCTGTTTGTGCGCACGATGCCTGGAACCAAAATGCAGAGAAATATTTCCGTGCAACCCATTACGAAGGGACTTTCTCGGGTGACGTTTGGAGTGGCCCTTCCAATGACCATGACGATTTCTTTTGATACTGTGCGCAGCGACATTCCCGTGCCGGATCGAGGCCACCCTGTGCAGCAATGTTTTCTTCTGAATCGAATCAAGGGTATGCCAGTATGGCGCGTAATGTGCCAATGCGTACTGCTGACGGGGCGAGAGTTCCGCCCAGCTTGTGTTTGCCAGCAACCAACCCGGTTGTATTAGTAGAAAGCCGAAAAGTAGAACTTTATGCAGTTTCATCACTAATCTCCCTGAGACTTAAGATTGTTCAATGCTTATATGTGTTGATATATCGGTTCACATTGCATCAAACCTGGTTGGCATCCAATAAAATGCCGACGTCGACT
This sequence comes from uncultured Granulosicoccus sp., assembly GCA_937924505.1. Next base: position 124,337 of record CALDSR010000010.1, read on the forward strand.
TCCCTTCAAAGCTGCCAAACATGACGGCAAGCCTTAAAGTTGGCCGATTTACCAGAGATTTAGAGAAAGGGCCCGAACAAACGTTCCATACACAGTATTAAACTCGGGCATACGCACCGCAGTGTGCTGACCACACAAAATTGCCGATATAGCGAGGTTTTACGGGCTATTGGCCTAATTCCGCCAGAATTGAGTCAGTATTGTGACGTTTACAAATGATTAAGCTCCGCATTTACCGCTCACTCGTTCACTTGGCTGTTGTTGTCCCGTCATATCGCCAAGGTATGGTAAAAGGCGCTTGTGAGGCGAGCCAGTTTCCGGTTTTAGCCCGGGCTCTTTCCGCCAGTCAGGAAATAGCGAGTGACGACAAAAATGCTAGGCGCTACGACTTGTATCGCCCTCATTCGCAACAATGGGTTTTGCAACAGGTCGTCCCTTATTATCAAAAAACACACTGGGTCTGTTCTTTCCTTGCAGTTTCCAAAGCAGTATTTTTCGGATGATGCGTGCGGTGATGCCGAGCGGAAATTTTGCCGAGTGCCTGGGATAGTCCGGCGTGCCCTTGGCATGTTGCGTTTGTACAAACGCCCTGACCGGACCCAGAACCTTGTCTCGATCTGGTGTATCGATAAACGTATGTATTACGCCAACAAAAGGCATATTTGCCGTCAAGGTGTTTCCAATAGGTGTGTTGCAACAGCTTGTGTACCAACGAAGCAAGCCCTTGTGACTTAACCTCATCGATTGTAATTTGTCCCGCCCTTGCGCGATCGTAAATTGGGCTTGAGACAGTTGAAATATTTCCGTGCCGCCAAATTCATCAAGCGTATCGGACTCAGCCCCAAGATAACAAGCGAAAGCCTGGCAGTCCGAACAACAGCAAACAACTCGATTTCCGCTTGATGGCGTGATATCAGTTGCCGAACCTGAAACCTCGCCACAACGACACTTGAGAGATAACGTTGCCATTACACATTCCGATGGATTTTGGCCATTGACAGCTCTTGAAATACTGACAAGCGACTCGGCGTCCGGGACTTAGACGTCCCGGGATTCGTCCTCATCCGGCGCGTCATCTTCACCGCGTGACCACTTGAGCTGGAATTCGATTTCTTCTTCGCCCTCTTCCCGCTCGTGCTCAATATTGAACACGGCATCTTTTGGCACGTAAATACGCTCGTTGGCTATCTGAATGGTAAACGGCTGACTACTCTCGATGGCATCAGCCAGACGTCGTAGCTTGGCGACGAACTGGGACGCAGGATAGGCCTTTTCAATATCGCGATCAGATTTGTTAGTCATGGATTATTTTCAAGGTTGGACGTCGTGGGTATATTGCCATGAATTCGCGACGCAGATTACGACGAATTGACGCACAAGGACTACGTGATCATTATATTAATAATTATTGCTCGTGCATCCGCATCGCCAGCGGTTGTACCACATGCTCCCAGCGGATGTGTGTTTTCGAACCGGCGAGCACACACACTACCCCGTGGCGATACGACAAGCCTCTCCCGACGCTGTTCACCTGACTCACAAGCGCGCGTGATGAGCGATATCAAGGGTTCAGTTCATCCGTAATCAAGTAGGCCAGTACGAAAACAGCGAGATAAAAGGCGCTCTGCTAAACAGAGCGCCTGTTCCCACCAAACAATCAGGAGACTTTAATACACGGCGAGCGGTGCGCCGGGCGATCCCGTTGCACCTTTGACGGCAAGCGGCGAGAAAATGTAGGCAAACTCAGACACGCCAGCATCTACCAGAATTTCGGTTGCCAGATTTTCGTGAATATAAATGCCGTTGTGCGTGATAAGTTCCTGATGAGCCTGAAATACAGAATTTGGGTCCGGATTTGGCACCACTTCAACAGGCCAGGTGTCTGAACCGACTACAGCAATGTTCTGTTCAGCCAACCATTTCGCAGCTTCCATCCCGATACCCGGCGCACCAGAGTTGAACGTGGCGTTGTCGGTAATCCAATGTCGGCCCCACCCTGTATGGATAAGCACAACATCGCCCTCACCCGGGCCTTCGATCCCTTGGCGTTCGATTGCAGCTTTCAGATCGGCGGCGGTAACTTCATCGCCTGCGTCCATTGGCGCACCGCGCAGTGCAGCTATGTCGAGAACGATGCCTCGCGTGAAGAACGGTTTGACATGTTCAATGCCGAGTTTCTTGAGGCCGTTAGCCCCGAAAACCTCGCCGGAATCCAGATTGTTGTAGAAGGTCGAGCCAAACGATTCCTTCCTGACGCCGATATGACCCAATCCATCAAACTGCGTTCCAACCTGACCAATTTCCGTGGCCAGAAAATCATCCATCCAAACGACCTTGTTTCCGCCCAACGGTCCACCAGCAAGCCCGGACGTCCCACGCAAGGCAAATGCCCGTGTACCAAATAACGGCATCTCAGCTTGATAAACACGACCGATGGATACAACAGTGCCGGATTTCATCAAGGCAATGGCCTCCATGGCCTTCTCTGGCGTCATGTAGTTTGAAGCACCGGCCTGATCCTCTGCACCCCATTTCGACGTCGGCACAGAATCACCATCCGCCATGACGGCAGATGCTGTCACGGTCGACAAGATAGCAAGCGCGGAAAGTAGTTTCTTTTTCATTGGTTTCTCCCAAGTTGGTTCTTAGTTTCACTTCAATAGTTTCTGCATTAAATCCAAATCCATCTAAACAGGCGTGATGTATTTGATTTTTAATATGCAGAGTTGATACAGGAGCTATAAGCCCCGCCTTACATCCATTATTCTGATTGACTCTCTTTGCTCTTGTTCAAGATGGTGATCAACGCTGGAATGCTCGTTTGGTCATAACCAGCCTCCATCGCAGAATTCAGCGTACTGAAAATACCATCGGCCACGGTGTGACCCGCATCTGCAGCCTCGACCATGGTCAGGTAATACCCGATATCCTTGTGCGCATTTGAGATACTGAAATTAAAACCAGAACTATCGCGCTCCAGGATATACGGCTGCAGACGTTGAAGAATCGCACCCGCTCCACCACCTTTGGCAAGCACCTCCACGAGCACCTCTGCGTCAACCCCATATTGGTCGGCACAGGCCGCAGCCTCGGCCAGTACCGCAGAAAACCCCAATGACACGAAGTTGTGCAACAGCTTGAGCTTGTGTCCCGCGCCCGCAGGACCTGCATAGGTGATATTTTCCGAAAAACTTTGCAGCAACGGCAACTGTTCCTCGAACAAGGAGCGATCACCACCAACGATGAGATTGAGCCGGCCTTCTGCCGCTTCTTTTGGGGTGCGGGTCATCGGTGCGTCCAAAAAGCGTCCACCTCGTGATTTGACACTTTCGGCTATCGCCACGGTCGAGCTTGGAATTGCTGTCGAGCAATCGATAATCACCGTGCCCTTGCGCAAGTTTTTTAAAACACCTTCGTCGTTGAGCAGCACATCCTCCACCTGAGGAGAACCTGTCACACACAGAATGATCACGTCACACTCGTCAGCGAGATCTTTGCAGGTGTCGAATGACTTGGCGCCGCCCACTGTAAGGTTATCGACGGGCTGGTTGCCCGGGTGATGCAGAAAGCCCAAAGTCCGACCGCTTTTCAGGATATTACTGGCAATCCCGTGGCCCATTAAGCCAATGCCGATTACACCAATTCGCTGAACTTCGCTTTTCATGAATCCCCCTACTGGTATTGATGGGTGCTTAGCTAAACGCCTCCAATACACATGTACTTGACTTCGACGTAGTCATCGAGTCCGTATCTGGACCCTTCGCGACCAATGCCGGATTCCTTGATTCCACCGAATGGCGCAACCTCGGTGGATATAATGCCCCCAACCACCCACGCAGAACCGGTCACGACATTCAGTACACCTGGTTTCATTGCCGCACCCTCAGAACTGTCGCGTTGATGTTGAATCGGGTGTGTCTGGACCTTGATCCAGTGCTTCTGCAATCGCTTCGCCGAGGGTGACGGTGTTACCGCGCCCACCAAGATCCGCCGTCAGCGGCGCTTCTGCCGGTCCACGCGAGAGCACTTTCTCAATCGCCTCTACAACGGCATTGCCCGCTTGCGGATATCCCAAGTGCTCCAGCATCATCGCGCCACACCAGATCTGACCGATCGGGTTCGCAATACCCTTTCCAGCAATATCCGGAGCTGAGCCATGCACCGGTTCGAACAGGCTCGGAAAATGGCGATCGGGGTTTATATTGGCAGAAGGAGCAATGCCGATGGTGCCCGTGCATGCGGGTCCGAGATCAGACAGAATGTCACCGAAGAGGTTGCTTGCCACCACGACATCGAACCAATCGGGGTGCAGCACAAAATTGGCCGCAAGTATGTCGATGTGATACTTGTCCACTCTCACTTGCGGATAGCGCTGCGCCACGCTTGCGACGCGCTCATCCCAGTAAGGCATGGTGATCGATATGCCATTGGATTTTGTGGCAGACGTCAGATGCTTTTTAGGTCGCTTTTGCGCCAGCTCGAAGGCAAACGTCAGGATACGATCCACGCCAACCCGAGACATGACGGTTTCCTGGAGCACAACTTCCCGCTCGGTATCCGGGAATATTTTGCCCCCGACATTGGAGTACTCGCCCTCGGTGTTTTCCCGCACCACATAGAAATCAATGTCACCGGGTTTGCGTCCCGACAAAGGGGCCTCAACGCCCGGCATCAATCGCACTGGGCGCAAATTCACATATTGGTCGAATTCACGACGGAACAACAGCAATGATCCCCACAAGGAGACGTGATCGGGCACCAGTTCAGGCCAGCCTACAGCACCGAAATAGATCGCATCATAGGGTTTCAGGAGCTCAAACCAGTCGTCGGGCAGCATTTTTCCATGCTCGACGTAATAGTCGGCACTGGAGAAATCAAACCAGGTCCAATCCAGTTCAAAGCCGTATTTTCGCGCGGCAACGTCAAGCACGCGTACCCCCTCTGGTACGACTTCCTTGCCAATTCCGTCACCGGCTATGACGGCGATTTTATATCGACTGAGCACCAATCAAGACCCCTGCGTTTTCAGGTATCGGTCCAAAGCGTATAGGATATGTTTTGGTAAACAAATACGCTGTTGGTTAAGCCATTGTTAGAAATAAGTGAAGAATATGAAATCAACTGACGATCTGGCCTTCTTCAGTCGCGTCGCCATGAACGGCAGTTTGACGGCGACCGCTCGTGAACTCGGTCTGTCACTCCCGGCAGTCAGTAAACGGTTGACTATGCTGGAACAGAGGCTCGGAGTCCAGCTCATCACACGGACGACCAGGCGTCTGGACCTGACTCCTGAAGGGCTGCTGTACCTTGAAGGTGCGCGTCCTATCCTACGCCAGCTTGACGAGCTGGAAAGTGCGGTCAGCCGTCGCCAACAAGACTTGCGCGGACGGCTCCATATAAACGCGTCCTTTGGGTTTGGGCGCCGCCATGTCACACCATTGCTCTCGGCGTTTGCGAAAAAGTATCCAGAGATTGAACTGTCGCTCGACTTGACCAGCGCACCCGTGAACCTGCTGACGTCCAGTATCGACATAGACATTCGCGTTGGTGAAATCCCGGATTCACGGCTCGTTGCTATTCACCTGCTCGATAATCCCAGGATCCTGTGTGCGTCACCCGATTATCTGGCACGGGCCGGGACGCCGCGCGACGTTGGCGATCTGCTGAACCACAATTGCATCATCCTGCGTCAGTTCGAGAGTGACTATGCCATTTGGCGATTTGTCCATGCTGGCAAGGAACGAGCACTGAAGGTCACCGGCACTCTGAGCAGCAATGACGGCGAAGCGGTCGTCAGTCTGGCGCTCGATGGACATGGACTGATCTTACGCTCGCGCTGGGATGTGCATGAGCACTTGCGCCAGGGCGACCTCGTCGCTGTGCTTAACAAATACGAGGCGCCGCGCGCCGACATTCACGCGGTCTATCAACACAGGCAACATGTCCCAGCCCGTATTTCAAAGTGTGTTCAGTATCTTGCACAGAACCTTCCCAAGCGATTTTCGAATGCGTGAGTGCTGGCTCGGAGTGCTTAACGCAATCGTGCTTCCCGAACGCAAATGCCAAACCGACCAGTTACGGTGATGAGTGGAATTCATGGACAGGGGCATGGATAATTGTAGCGGTGTAATCCATTTTCCCGACACCTTTTGGATCATAGGTTTGGTGCAATCCGCGATGAGCCAGTATTTGCCGCTCACGTGGATTTGATGACACAAGCCACGAAGCATTGCCAACATAGAGACCGACGAGCGCAAGTGATTAAATCGCGAAAGCTTTTTTTGATCTCGTGAGCTTCAATTGTCACTACCCTACAAGCAATAAACTTAAGACTGTCGTGGCGGAGCAGCGGCGTATTCGTGCCCAGATCAAGTTGCAGCTCCAGTGCATTGAATGATTTAACCCGAGTTGACTCAGACCGACCGAATAGCCAGCGCAGGGACAGCCTGAATCAACCCGACCGGTAGAAATATCGTCTCGAATGTGCTGTAACGTATGGCTAAGCAGGAAAAGTCGGGATTTGTCTGCACATAGAATGTAACAAGGAGTGCCTCACGCATGAAACATCGCATTTGCGCGCAATTGACCTGACCCGACCAGAGCGGCAACGCCGGTAAGGAAAACTCAAGTGACAGCTTCAATGTATTGTTGTATTTTACTTTTGCGGCATTGCTCCCAATTCAATTTGACTGTCGTTAGATTGCATGCCATTTAAGTGAGCTGATAAATATCTATTTGACTATTCCGACGAACAAACTCTGCAAGGGGCTGAGTCTGACGCGACGGATCGGCGTGCTTCTTCTCATCGAATTTTCGTTTGGCAAGATATTTGCTGACTGTTGGAGTCACTCCCTTGATTGGCAGAACGCCGATCTCAGGCAGGTTTGATGGGACTCGAAACAAGTCCCATCGAGTGTTACAGTTTTGCGCGAACACCGACTCAAACCATTGCCAAATACTATGTAGTACGAGTGTCGAAGACAAGCAGTGGACTCTGCCAAACTATCTCTTCATGGCTTTTTGTTCTTGTTTTTTCGATGGAGATTTGCCATCTGAGATGAAACGATGGTGGCAGGAATTTTTAAGGACTAATGATATGACGGCTTTCACTATCATCATCTCGTTACTTTGCTTTGGATACGGTGTATGGTCTGCAATTACCGGCACTATATGGGTAGGAAGTAAAAGCTATCACGGAATGACCAACCGCTACACTCGTCAAGACAACCCTCTCTTGTTCTGGTTTTGGTGCGCCATTTTTGTTCTGGTTGGTTTGTTTTGTGCCATTGCACTTTCTTAGTGCTTTTACGATATCGAATTTTGATCCAATGACTCAGGCGACTTGGTACCTGAGAGTGAAATATAACATCGCAATGAGGTGAACTTGCGGCTGACGCGACGAAGCGGCAGTGCAGGAGTGGCGACGTGATGAAGGCTATCCGGTTCGAGCTTGGCGAATTTTCAGCCACGCAATGCTCCTTATGCAAAGGATTACCAGCAGAGCTACCAACGCAATTGTGGTCAGGATCGATTTGGCCAATGTCCAATTGCTAGCGGTGGAGACCATTGCTTTGGTGAGCGCATCTGGCTCCACTCGCAGCATGACAGCCACGGCGCTATTCTCAAGGTGGTCGAAGACCCCAGCGGCAATCGCTAGCATCGCCAATGTCCAACCCAAGTATCGTGGCATCAAATGGACCAAGGGGGTTGCGACCGTAATCGCTAACAACGTGGGATAAAACAAGTCCAGAAGCTGTTGGGTGTTGATATAGAAATCGCGACCCGCGTCAGTAATTACCGTAAGGAACACCCGAGCGTCATCAAAGGCATAGCCACCAAAGCGCATGTCAAACGGCACGCTGCCACCAGCCATCTCGCTCACCAGAGGAAGTGACCACAGAATCATAATCATGTAGTTCGTTACCGTCGCGGCAGCTATTGCCCAGTAAAACTTCCAACCTTTGCTCATGGTGCCCGTTGATTGTAAATTAGACGTAAAAGAAGGCAATTTGATCTCGAAAGGCTTCATCTGTTACGTTCCTGTGTCGGCGAAATCGAAAAGCTATTCTCCATCGCGAACCCCACTGTGACATTAACAAATGATAAATAATCTCGATAAAACTACCGCCGCATCAGTGATTCGGCTAATTGAATCTATCGAGAGCGGTTGTGGGTTTAGTTTTAAAGCATTGATACCAATGATGAGCAGTCATGAGATTGATCGACATGAGATGCTTTTTCAGACTGGTCAGGAAAATCGATACGAATACCTGCTATTGAGTGGATTGCTCAGATCATTCATCCTGGATGTAAAAGGCAACGAGACTACGGTGGCATTTCATAGTGCACCCTGTGTGATTACACCCTGTATCGCGCGAAGTGAGAGCTCCAGATCACTGGTCTCGTGTGAAGCGATCCAAACT
>CALDSR010000011.1 GCA_937924505.1 uncultured Granulosicoccus sp.
TGCTTTGTTCCGATGATATAACAAGGCAGCACTGACGCACTGCTTGACGACTCTCTCGTTCAAAGGCTGATCCGTTCGGAATGCCACCGCGCGGTTTTTTGAATATTCAAGATCATCACCATAGGTATGACGAAAATTTTCAACGAGCATGGTCTGACAATTGAAATACAGGCCAACGGCCTCGGCGTCAAAGCTTGCAATTCTGACGGTACTGCCAACACGTGGCTTTGCGGGGAAGTAGCTCGGTTCGCCCCATTTGAGCGTCTCCTGCAGTAAACCAACGGCGTCATTGTCCGCAGCTACTTCCAGTATCCAGCTGCGTAGTTGCAGGGCGTGAGCGCGCTGTGGGTCCGGCATGGCATCAAAGGCGCGTCTGACATCATCGGGCATTTCCTTGCTCATGGTATTTCCTCACAACGTTCAGCTTGCGTCGAAATCCAATGTCAGCGTATCACTTGTCGGGCGGGATTGACAGACACGTCAGCTGTGAATATCAGGTTTTGATCAGCGCAAGATTTTCGACAGTTTCGGTGTTGGGCAGCTTCAGTAATTCCTCAGGTGGAAGAATCAACTTGGATGTACGGTTACCACCACCGAGTATGATTTTTTCACAATCCATAACGCGTGTGTCGATCCAAATGGCCAGGCTAGATGGTACGCCGATGGGGGTGACGCCGCCGAGTTTCATGCCGGTCATATCAACTGTTTGTTCAGGCGTTGCGAACGATAATCTTCTTGCACCGAGTTTCTTTCGGGCGACCTTGTTGGTATCGAGTCGGCTATGCGCCAACACAATGCACAGCGCGAATTTGGCTTCCCCTTTGGTTGAACCGATCAACAACGCGTTCGCAGAGATCTCCAGTGAATAGCCGTAGTGTTCGCAAAACCGAGCGGTATCGGCCAGCTCATCGGTGCACGGTACTGCTTCGTGCGTTATCTGGTAGTCATCCAGAGTTTGTTGAACGATAGGCTCGAGCATGATCAGTTCGGTATTTGATGTGCGGGTAGAACCCATAGTGGTGCTTGCGCTTTTTCCGAGGTAATCCAGACCTGGCCATGACTGTCAACGGCCAAAGCCTCGGCCTGATGAAGAGCATGCCGGTACAGGATACTGCCCCGTTGTGACAGGCCGACGCGCAAGGCCTCAAGCGGATTGCCGGCACTAGCGGGCAACGGTAGCTTGATGACCTGGCGATAGGTCAAGAGATAGGCAATTCGATTGACACGGTCAAAGTCCATCGCGGTAACGTTATTCAAACTCACTCCGGTTAATGCCGCCGCCAGTCGGGTTTCTACACTGGCGTTCTGCGTGGCCAATGTCGTCAGGTAGTTGGCTTCGAGAAGTCTTGTATTGCTCTGCAGTTGCAGTGGGAGGCTGTATACCTTACCGGGTGAGTGTGTGCTGCCAGCCGGCGGTTCCTTGCTGATCAGAATAATGGAACCGTCAAGTACATCGAGTGCTTCAACGTTGTGCTTGCCGTCGCTGTAGCGGTAACTCAGCGTCGCCAGCGGGTTGAGCGTATCTTGAGATCCATCGAGTAAGGGTTCTTGCACGATATGAATCTTGTACTCGGCATAGTTACGTAGATTGTCACCGGTCTCAGCGATCAGTAAATAGGCATCACCGTTGTACCAGATGGAGGCGAGATCTTCCCAGTCACGGTTATCGATAGCGACGGGCCATTTGCCCAGATGCTTGCCTTGCACATCAAGCGCATACAAGGCTGCACCATTGCCACTGTCATTGATCGCCCAAAGAACATCATCATGTCGATGTGATACGGCAAGCCCACTGACTTCGGTCAATTCGGCGAATTCAAGTTGGCCCTGACGGGTTGGCGATGACACCTTGGCCGCATCGTTAGTCGCAGCTGTTCCGTTGTCAATCGTCTGAGGTGTCACCGTTGAGTTTGCTTGGCTATTACTCTGGGGTTTTGCATCAGCATCAACAGCTGGAGCATCAGCCGGTAATTGGTTTGTTTGGTTGATTCCCTGGCTGGCGCAGGCACTCGCAAGCACCGCGGCAAAACTGCAACAGAGAAGCGATCGAAAAATATCAGGCATTGATCATGTCGCGTATCGCTTTGAAAAGTTTGCGTGCGGCAGCGGGAGGCTTTGACAGTCTGCGCTCTTCCAATGCCTTTCTTTGCAGGGTCCGCAGTTCCTGCCGATCCGCGTTGGCATGCTGGTGAAGAAAGCTCGTCAAGGCATCCTTGGGCGATTCTTCGGTGTCGCCGACGAGACGGTCTCGCCACTGTTCAACCAGATGGAGGTTCTGAGTATTGGCCCGAGCTACCTGACGGATTTTCTCCAGAGCCGCCTCGATCGGTTCGAGATCGTGCTGACGCAGACGTTTGGCGAGAAATCCGACCTGTCGTTTTCGGGCACCGCGTGCATTGATCCGTTGTAACTCCGCGATTGCACTCAGCACCTCATCGGCCAAAGGTACAGTGTTGAGTTCTCCGGGACTTAAGGCCGCCAACTGGACGCCGAGCTCTCGAATGGCATCAGCATCGCGTTTGCGCTGGCTTTTGCTGATTTCGTCCGGGTCGGTGGAACTTTCGTGATCTGCGACTATCATCTATACAAGCCCCAATCCAATCTTGTTCACAGGGTTTGTGAATTTGGATAAATTACTGAATTTTGTGGGCATTTTACGTTGTATTTTTACGACAATCACGGTTTAATCAGCGCTTGAGCGAAGTAATCGAATCACATCAGGTGAGAAGTTCAGGAGTTCATTGTCCCAATGCGAGCAACGCAGTCCAAAGCTGTGACTATAGCGCCATTTATCGCGCTGGCGTTAGCTGTATGCGGGTCCGTCAATGCGTCGGGAGATTCGTTCGAGCGTAACCCGTTTGGTTTCAACCCGGCTGAACTCGACCCGATTCGATTTACTCGCAATGACGACGACGCTCCCGAGGATGTCCCGGTAGCGACACACCAGACTGAATTCTCCTTCAAACTGAGACCAGGCAAATTCGATTTTTCCCGTAGCGGTAACTTCGGACTCAGCCATATTTCCCAGTCACAGGGTGCGGTTGCGGTCGAGCAACGAATCAAAGGTGAGTTGGATCTGGGCGATTCCATCACCAGCTTGCACCAAGGTCTTGAATACTCCGCTGGCCTGCGTATCGAGCATGAAGACGAGCACATCGATGGTACGGCCTACGTGAGCTCCAGTTTGCTTGGTCTTTCTTATGGGCGTCTTGGCAGGCTTTGGTACGGTGGTATTGATGTCAATCTGCAACAGTTTTCTGACGAGATCTACGGGAACGAACAATCAGACACCGTATCGCTTGATTTGACAACAGGCCGCAGGCTGGGCTTTACCGGGCTCGACGCTACATCGCCCCTGTGGCTGCTGTCTCTACAAGGTACTTTCGACATACAGGAAGTGGACGAGGGCAATGATCTGGCCGGTAGCAGCTACTGGTACCTGAACCCAAGCCTGTTCTGGCAGAACCGTACCTTTACGTTTTCTGCGCAAATGCAGTTACCCGTTGAGCTGGCGCCCGGGAATGACGAAGAACCCGACTACCGCTTGCGCGCGGTTTTTGAGAAACAGTTCAAGTAACAAGGCGGCGTCTTCTCGACTGTGTAGCCCGAGTTGCCTGAGCAAGCCTGCGCTGGAAAGCCAACAAGGAACGGTTTAAAGCAAGAAGGCTGAACAAGTGCCCTTATTTGCTCTTTTCGTTTTCCGCATCACTTGTCGTTTTTTTCTTCTTTATCCGGTAAATCAACCGAGGTTGCGCGGTTGGAAAGTTTGGTCAGAGACAGGCGTGCGACTAACTCATCACGCTTTACTTGCTCTATTTTGGCGGGAATATAGTCAAGAGAAGGGACGAACCAAGTGGTTGTGCTACGACTACTGCCACCAACCTTGCGATTCATGACCTTGATGGTTTCCAGATCGCCGAGTCGGGTTTCTAGAAGCTCGGGACCTTCGTTGATGAACTCAACCGTTTTGATTTCCCCGTTATCAAATACTTGAAGCTCAAGGCGATCGAAACCGTTACGTAGTGCATTCATGACGAACAGAGTTACTGACAATCGATCAAGTACCGGTTCAACAAACGTTTCAGTTTTCTCTTCACCGCGCTTTTTAAATGTCAGTGAACGTGCGTCCCAGTCAAACTCCGCATCAACACTGCGACGTCTTTCGTCGTCTTGACGGTAGCGATAGTCTAATGATTGCAATTGTATGCCTTCATCCAGATCAACCAGATTCAAGGTGCTGACTTCGGAGATTTTACCTTTACCAGTCAACTTGAAAATGCCACTCGGGCGTGTACTCAGGCTGTATATCCAGTGGTCGTCTTCCTGTTTCAACGACAGGGTTGCATTACCTGCCGAGATCAGATTGTTACCGACTTCATAAACCACTTCGAACGGCGCAATGTCACCCCGCTGGATGGTTTGGGCATGGGCGCTACCGATCGAGCAGGTCGTGACCATAAGGGCGGCCAAAGCCGAAATACGAGTCGATTGCAATAGTGTCTTCATTGTTCTTCAGGCCTCAGCGGCGCCTCTTGTCAGGTTCAGTCGGTTGCCGTGCAAAGCTTCAGCGCCTGGACATACAGCGCATGTTCCTTGCCAAGTACACGAGCAGCGAGACTTTCTGGGGTGTCATCGGGCTCTATACTGACACTAACCTGTGCAATAACAGGTCCGGCGTCAAGTTCGGGGGTGACGATATGGACAGACGCTCCTGCCTCTGAATCTCCCGCTGCCAGCGCTTTAGCATGGGTATCCAGTCCCGGGTGCTTTGGTAATAAAGATGGATGAATGTTGACCATCTGACCAGGCCAGTCCGTCACAAGTTTCTCGCCGAGTATACGCATGAACCCTGCCAGCACAATCCAGTCCGGCTTGGCTTCGCGCATTCGCGTATCCAGGGCTGCGTCGAAATCATCTCGTGAGGCAAATTGCTGGTGATCGATTACAGCCGTAGCAAGCCCACGCGCTGCGGCGCTTTCCAATCCCGCGGCTTGCGGGCGGTTGCTGATAACAAGCACGATTTCCGCGTTGAGTTCGCCAGCCTTGCAGGCGTCATCAATTGCCACCATATTGGAACCGCGTCCCGATATCAACACAACCAGACGAGCGGGGGCTTTGGAAGTCAAGATTATGGCTAGTTACTGGTAGTGGACATGGGCTGGACCGTTTGCGGACTCGATGTTGCCGATAACGCAGGCCGTCTCACCGAGCTCGGTCAGCGCGGCAATATGACTGTCGACATCGCTGGCATTGACGATGAGTGCCATACCGATCCCGCAATTGAAGGTGCGCAGCATTTCTTCATCACTGATACCGCCTTCATTTTGTAGCCAGGAGAAGACCGGTGGTATCTGCCAGGCAGTGCGATCAATAACCGCTCGTGTGTCATCCGGCAGGACCCTGGGAATGTTTTCTGACAAGCCACCGCCTGTAATGTGGGCCATGGCCTTGATGGTGTGATTGGCGAGCAACGATTGAATCGATTTGACATAGATGCGTGTCGGCGCCAACAGAGCAAGTCCGAGTGTCGTGTCACCCAGCTTGTTCTCGAGCGGTTTATCGAGCTCGGCTGACTCAAGGACCTTTCTGATCAGCGAATAACCGTTCGAATGCGGTCCGGATGAGGCCAGGCCGATAATCGCGTCGCCAGCTCGCACGTCGCTACCGTCTATGATCTTGCGCTTTTCCACCACGCCGACGGCAAATCCCGCCAGATCGTAATCGTTCGCCGCGTACATGCCGGGCATCTCGGCGGTTTCCCCGCCAAGCAATGCAGCATTGGCCTGGACACAGCCGTCGGCAATGCCGGCAACGACGTTGGTGGCAATATCAATCTCGAGTTTTCCGGTGCCGTAATAGTCAAGAAACCAGAGTGGCTCCGCGCCGGTCACGAGGATATCGTTGACGCACATGGCGACCAGGTCGATCCCGATCGTGTCATGAATGCCAAGCTCGATGGCGAGGCGCAATTTTGTGCCGACGCCATCAGCGCCAGAAACCAGTACCGGTGCTTCATAGCGCTCGACTGGCAATTCAAAGAGACCACCGAAGCCACCAAGACCACCGAGCACGCCGGGCCGGTGAGTACGGGCAACATGCGGCTTGATGCGCTCAACGAGAGCATTTCCGGCGTCGATATCGACGCCGGCGTCGGCATAGGTCATTCTTTTGGCGTTAGAACCAGCCGCTTTCGATGGCGCTCCGGGTGCATATGCAGGCGTTTTTTCAGTCATGGTGTGGACATCTTTCTTCGCAGCAGTGGAAAAGCGCGAGCAGGGGTTGCACAATAGCGGGATGATAACCTTTTTCCGAAAATGCTTGCCCGCCTTAGTGCTGGTCCTGACCGTCGCAAACACATCAACTGCGTTCGCGCAGGTGGATGCCTTCAGTATTGAAGTCGCCGTCGCCGATCGGGGTACTGGCGAACAACAGAATGCTTATCGTGCCGCGATGCGACAGGCCTTGCTCGATAATGGCCGAAACAAAAGGATCCTGAATCGCGGTGACGTTCGCCGGGAGCTCTCCAAAGCAGAAGAATACGTCGAAAGCTTCAGCTATCGGACACCTGAACCGGGTTCAGTGATCAGCCGTGACACACCGATCACTGACACTGTGCGCAAAAATGGCCAGGCAACACAGCTGATGCTGGTTCGTTTCAACCGCAGCAAGCTGATTGAATTGATTGATCGTAATCCGAATTCGCGCCAGGCCAAGAACGGGAACTCCAGTGAAAACGATGGCGCTGCGACGGTTGACGCTTTCGCCAATGTACGCAGGGCCGTTCTCTGGATGTTGATTCAGGACGATAACCGCAATATCCGTATCAGTGACGCGGCTGCAAGCAATGTGCGCACTCGTGCACGCGAACTGGCAGGTGCGGCCAGCGTCTCGGTGACCTACCCGTTTGGTGATGATGAAGATCGAACCTCGGTGCCACTTGCGGTACTTGAAACACTGGACGCCGATAATCTTCGTCTGGGCTCTCAGCGATACCAGCACGATGCGATTTTGGCGGCGAACTTATCCCGCAGTCTCGGTGGTGGCTGGCAAGGACGCTGGACGCGTATTGCAGATGACCAGGTCGACACACGTGAAGTAAACAGTCGGAGTCTTGATCTGGCCTTGCAGGAAGGCATTGCTTTTCTGACATCGAGCGATGGCATCGATACCAGTTATCGTTACGGGGGCGATGGAGCCTCAGAAACCGAAGCGCTGGTTTATGTCAGTTCGGTGCGCTCGACCGCCAACTATGCATCGATGATGAAGTTTCTCTCGAACTTGCCATCTGTCAGCACGGTTTATCCAAAGGAAATCAATGGCGACTCGATGGTGTTTGCCGTGTTGCCGCGTAGCGCCTTGCAAGATATTGATGTGGCATCGCGCACCCAGAACTGGCTGCAAAGAACAGCAGCGCCTGCGGACAGCGAGTCGATGGCGCTTGCGCGAAACGCCGATCTTGCGCTCGACATTCTGCGTTAGCTCGTGAAGTGGCTGGCCGGCGTAACGTCCACGCACTTATTTATCGACCGACTGAACTAGACCATGCACCCGCAATTGACATTGTCGCTGGGAATGACGCCAGCGACGACCTTTGCCACTTATCATATTGACGACGGTAACCGTCTGTGCGTGCAAGCCTTGACTGCGCTTGCCAGCGGCTCGATCGAGGATGAGCAAATCTATATCTGGGGTGAAATTGGTGCGGGAAAGTCCCATCTGTTGTCAGCCGCTTGTCAGGAAGCCAGTGCTCGCGGTTATCGTATTGCCTACATTCCCGGTGAGCTGGCTAACGCGACAGCAGCTCTGGATGGTCTGGAATACTGCTCTTTGGTGTGTGTCGATGACTTGCAACGACTTGATCGCGCAGCGGAAGTCGATCTATTTCACTGTATCAACCGTTGTCGTGAAACCGATACAAAGTTGCTGTTTGCCGCTGATCGTGCTCCGGATGAACTTGGGCTTGCGCTGAAAGATCTTGAAACCCGATTGTCCTGGGGGCTTAAGTTTCAGTTACCTATCCTCGCCGACGATGCATTGATGGGTGCTTTCCAGGATGAACTCGAGGCGCGCTCATTGGCGGCCGGTGAAGAGGTTGTGGCCTATGTGATGAAGCGTTTCCCGCGGCGGATCGACAGCCTCAAACAAGTGGTTGATAAACTGGATGCCGCATCCTTGACCGAGCAGCGACGCATCACGATCCCGTTCGTCAAGCAGGTGCTGGAAAATAGCTCAACGTTTCTTGCGTAATTCCGGTGGCGTTGGCGTGTAGCGCGCATATATCGAACTACCGACTATCAACACCAGACTGAACACCACCATCAGCGCACCAAGCAAGCTTTCAAGATCGATGCGGTTGTACCAGACGTCCACCCCGATGATGAAGTAAAGCATGCTTAGAAATCCAACCCACTGGTGCGTGTAGCGTTTGCTGTGGAGAATGCCCCGCAACGGAAACAATAGTGGAATGGCCAACGCAGCAAGTACCAGTGATCGAGGTACTTGCACGGGTGGCGCCAGCCAGGTAAACCAGTTGATGATCAGGGCAAGCAAGCCGAAATATCCGATCAGTGTCAGTATGCGCCCGGTTCGCGCGCGGGGCGGGGATTCAAGGCGTGGCTTGCGACTCATGGCGATGTCTGCTTGAGTTGACTGGCAATACCGGCAACGCGCTTGCCCAAGGCCTGGCACAGCGCTGATTCGTTGTCATCCATCGATTGTTTTCCGTCGATACCTGCAACATGACTGGCGCCATAGGGAGTGCCTCCACGTGTCGTGTGGTTCAGTGCAGGCTCGCTGTAGGGGATGCCCGTGAGCAACATGCCGTGATGCAGTAGTGGCGTCATCATGCTGAGCAAGGTACTTTCCTGTCCACCGTGCTGGGTGCTGGTTGACGTAAAAACTGCAGCGGGTTTACCGGCCAAAGTGCTGGCGAACCACTCGGATGTGCTCTGGTCGAGAAAATGTTTCAGCGATGCTGACATATTGCCGAAATGTGTTGGACTGCCAATGATCAGGCCGTCAATGGAGTGCAAGTCTTCGATACTGACGTAAGGGGCGCCCGATTCTGGTACGCCACTATCTGTGGCTTCTATCACAGTAGAGACTTTCGGTACTGCACGAATCTCGGCGTTTGCATCAGGGACGGCATTAACACCACGGCCGATCATGCGGGCCATCTGATAAGTGTTTCCGCCATTCGTGTCGTAGACGATAAGTATTCGAGTGCTCATGGGTCGACAGTGTGGCACAACGCACATCGGATAACCTCACGGCGGCCTCACTGTCGCCGATAACTCTTTTATCCAGATCAATCCAGAATTCACTGTGCTGACAGAAAACGCCAAACGCTTTGCAGATCCAATTACCGGCAAGCTCGAGCTTGGCGCTGTTCTTGACGGACTTCTCATTGATGGTCTGATCGAGGAAGCCAACTGCAAACTGTTGACGTCCCTCGCCAGCTCGGAAAAAGGTAAACGAAAAAGCGATCCTCTGGAGCGCATTACCGCCAGTAATTGGGTTAATGCGCGTGATCCCGAACAAAAGATCGATCTTGATTTTCTGACCCGATGGCTGGCGAAGAAGGCTGACCTGCCGTGGAAACGGATAGATCCCTTGAATATTGATGTACCGGCGGTCACGGCGGTGGCGTCGCATGCCTATGCGACGCGTTTCAATGTCATTTGTATCGAGTCCCATAAAGACTATGTCGTGTTCGGTACCGCCGAACCTTTTTATGACGAATGGCAGGCTGAGCTTCGGCAGGTCCTGCAAAAGGAAATTCGTCTGGTTATCTGCAACCCGGATGACATTCGACGTTACCTGAAGGAGTTGTACAACGTCTCGAAGTCGGTGCTGGGTGCCAAGAAGGATCAGAACTACCAGTCAAACGCGGTGCAGAACCTCGAGCAGCTGATGGAGCTCGGGCGCCATGGCAAGCTTGAAGCCAACGATAGCCATGTCATCAGTCTGGTTGATTGGTTGTTGCAATACGCTTACGAGCAAAGGGCCAGTGATATTCATCTTGAACCGCGCCGTGAGATGGGCGCCGTGCGATTTCGTATCGATGGTGTCATGCAGCAGGTTTATGACATGCCGGCACCAGTACTGGCTGCTGTCACCAGCCGCCTTAAAATTCTGGGTCGCCTGGATGTCGCTGAGAAACGTCGCCCGCAAGATGGGCGGCTCAAGACACGAAATGCCGAAGGTAAAGAAGTCGAGCTACGTATTTCAACCATGCCGACAGCGTTTGGCGAGAAGATGGTCATGCGAATCTTCAACCCTGAGGTACTGGTCAAAGATCAGACAGCGCTTGGATTTGATGAGCGCGAAGCAGGCATCTGGAATTCGATGATCAAGCAGCCCAACGGCATTTTACTGGTCACAGGTCCTACCGGTTCGGGTAAAACGACAACCTTGTACAGCAGCCTGCAGATGCTGGCGACACCGGATGTCAATGTCTGCACGATAGAAGATCCGATCGAACTTGTGATGCCTGCGTTCAACCAGATGCAGGTGCAACATAATATTGATCTCGACTTTGCCTCAGGTGTACGTACTCTGTTGCGTCAGGACCCGGATATCATCATGGTTGGTGAGATACGCGATCTTGAAACGGCGCAAATGGCAGTGCAAGCCGCGCTGACTGGCCATCTGGTCTTGTCAACCTTGCACACCAACGATGCACCATCTGCTGTCACGCGATTACTTGAACTAGGTATTCCGCATTATCTGATTCGATCGACCTTGATCGGTGTTATCGCGCAACGACTTGTCAGAACCTTCTGTCCTCACTGCGTAGAAACAATGGACGTGGATGAAGAGGAATGGAACACCTTGATGTCGCCGTGGAAGGCAGATACACCGTCGCATCTACACAAACCTGTTGGCTGTCTCGAATGCCGGCAGTCGGGTTTTCTTGGTCGGGCCGGCATCTATGAACTGCTGCAGATGACACCGGGCGTAAAGGAGTGCATCACCGCAGACATGCAGCTGGAAAAACTGCGCAAGCAAGCTTACAAGGATGGTATGCGTCCACTGCGAGTCAGTGGTTTGTCCAAGGTGGGGCAGGGCAAGACCAGTTTTGAAGAGATACTAAAGGTGACTCCTGCACCTTTGCTTGACTGATGACGCTCCCAGCAATGCAGTGGAGTGTCTCGGGTCGTGTTTTGCCGAATCACCCGAATCAATAATTATTGCAGGCCAGGCTGGATGGGTGACGAGCATGGGGAATAAGGCCAGCTAGGCGATGCAGCCTCTTAAGTTTCTGATTTTATTGTTAATTATGTTAGGCTTGGATATATTCCCGTTTTTGGTTGTCCCAAGTATAGAAGCGACAAAAGGGGTGCTGCCGTGTCTACAAACATTCAGAAATTCAATGTGCCGCTAGTCGGCATACTTGCCTTGCTCACCGGTTGCGCGACGGTAGCTCCTGCACCTCAAAGTGAACCACCGCGGGTTACTGCACAAGTGTCCGAGGTCATTGAACAACCCGAGTTGTATCTGAACGAGGACATTGTCTGGGGTGGTACGGTTCTCAGCGTTGATAATCGATCTGATGAAACCTGGATTGAAGTAATTCAGCGACCATTAAACCGAAATGGTGTGCCCGATCTGTCAAAACGTTCCAACGGACGTTTTCTGGCAGTTGTGCCTGGGTTTCTCGACCCACTCGATTACGTCAATGGTCGATCTATCACTGTCAACGGTATCGTTGACGGTAAAGAGACGCGAAAAATCTCCGAGGCTGATTACACCTACCCGGTAATAGCCGTAGCAGATCATCAACTGGTGGATAACACAAAAACCAGAGTCGTGAGGAACAACAGTAGCCGCAAACGCGGCTCTTATGGTTACTACCGATACCCTTATCTCAGTAGTCTGAGTCTGAGCTTTGGAAGTCGCCGTGGAAGTAGCCTTGGTTTCTCGTTCAGCAATAGATACCACTACGGAAGCTCATACTACGGTGGACACAGGTACAGTGGATTCCGCGGTCACGGATTCCGCGGTCATCGGGGGTTTCGCGGCCATAGCAGAGGCATCCGAGGCTTCCGCGGACATCGAGGCGGTAGATCTATCTCGCGCGGTGGTTTCAGGCACTGAAGAAAAACAATTTGAATTTGTTTTATGTCGGCGGGCAATCGCATTGGCACCAGTAGCAATATTCAGGGTCAGTGATCTTGCATCGTGCGACGTATCAGTTCTCCTGGTGCCAAGTATGATCAGATGAAAGACAGGGGTCATCAAGTTGTGCGCAGCGCGCAACTGGCTGATATCAACGCCATAACCCGTATTTATGCGCACCACGTGAAAAGCGGCACCGGTAGTTTCGAAGAAACGCCTCCGGCGCCTGAAGAAATGGCCAGCCGGTTCACGTCACGTGAGCAAGCAGGCTACCCGACGCTTGTCTGTGAAACCCCCGATGCCGAGATAATCGGTTTTGCCTATGCCGGTGTCCACAAACCGCGCTCCGCTTATCGCCATACTGTTGAAGATTCAGTTTATGTTGATCCAGCGTATGCAGGTCAGGGCATCGGATTTCAACTGATGACCAAACTGATCGAATGTTGCACCGATCTGGGTTATCACCAGATGATGGCGGTTGTTGGGGATAGCGGTAATGTCGGCTCGATAAAGCTGCACGAAAAGCTTGGGTTCAGAATGATTGGCACCGCAGAAGGTATTGGCTTCAAGCATGGCCAATGGCTGGATGTGGTTTATATGCAGCGTACGTTAAAGCCGAACGCTAGGTAAAGTAATGCTCGGGTTTATCCTAAACCCCAAGCTTCGCCAACACCTCATCCTCACCAATTAACGTCGCTTCACTATCACGCCGCCCTTTGTATTCGATTTTTCCATCGGCCAGTAACTTGTCGCTTATAACAAACCGATGCGGTACACCAATGAGTTCCATGTCAGCGAACATCGCGCCGGGGCGAAGTGGACGATCATCAAACAGCACGTCGATGCCTGCGGCTTGCAACTTTTCATAGAGCGCAGTGGCGGCTTCTCGTACTGCATCAGATTTGGTCATGTTTATCGGCGCGACGACTGCCTGAAAAGGTGCAATTGCATCGGGCCAGATAATGCCCTTGTCATCATGATTCTGTTCAATCGCTGCGGCCAGCACACGGGTAACCCCGATGCCATAACAACCCATTTGCAAGGCTTGTGGTTTGCCGTTCTCATCGAGCACGGTCGCATTCATCGCCTTGCTGTAGGTATCACCAAGTTGGAAAATATGTCCGACTTCAATGCCACGCACAATCTTCAGAGTCCCGCCACCGGCGGGATTGGGATCGCCTTCGACGACATTGCGTAAATCACGCACGGCAGGTTCGGGAAGGTCCCGTCCCCAATTGACACCGCTCAGGTGTTGTCCATTGCTATTGGCACCGCAGACAAAGTCACTCATGTTGGCGGCATCGGCGTCGGCAACGACGGGTATTGTCAAGCCGACTGGTCCAATGGAACCTGCGTCGCAGTTGGCCACCGCTTTGATGTCAGCGGCGTCGGCCATTTCGAGTGGTTCTGCCACTTCGTCCAGATTCTCTGCCTTGATTTCATTGAGTTGATGATCGCCCCGCAACACCAGTGCGACAACCGGTGTTTCAGTACCCTTGACCAACAAGGTTTTAAGGCAGTCTGTTTCGGGTATCTTCAGGGCGGTTGATAAGTCTGTAATGGTGTGAACATTCGGCGTGTCAACGCTTGCCATGTCTTTGGAAGGAGCCGCACGACTGCCTTGTGCCACGGCTTCGGCTTTCTCCATATTGGCCGCGTAGTCGCCCTCGGTGGCGTACACCACGGCATCCTCGCCGCTATCGGCAAGCACATGAAACTCGCGTGACTTTGCACCGCCGATGCTGCCACTGTCTGCTTCAACCGCGCGATAGTTCAGACCGATGCGATCAAATATGCGGCAGTAGGCGACATGCATTTCATCAAAGCTCTGTTGTAGTGAAGCTTCGTCGATACCAAACGAGTAGGCATCCTTCATGATGAACTCGCGGGAGCGCATGACACCAAAACGGGGTCTGATCTCGTCGCGGAACTTGGTCTGTATCTGATAGAGGTTGATCGGTAGCTGGCGGTAACTTTTGAACTCACGCCGGGCGATGTCGGTCACGACTTCTTCGTGAGTCGGGCCAATGCAGTAGTCTCTTTGGTGCCTGTCAATTACGCGCAGCAGCTCGGGGCCGTATTTCTCCCAACGCCCGGTTTCCTGCCAAAGTTCGGCTGGGTGGATGGCTGGCATCAGTATTTCCAGCGCGCCGGCATTGTTCATCTCCTCGCGGACAATGGCATCGATTTTTCGTAGCACGCGGTGGCCGAGCGGCATCCAGCTATACAGCCCGGAGCCCAATCTGCGAACGAAGCCTGCCCGTAACATCAGCTGGTGGCTGACTATTTCTGCATCATTCGGTGTTTCTTTGGTCGTTGCTATGTGAAACTGGCTGGCGCGCATTAGCGTGATTTCTCGGATTTCTTTCCGGCGAGTATAGCGAGCACTTTGGGGTCGATACCATGTCCGACAGGCGATTACAGGTTTTTCACACCGTAGCGGCGGAACTGAGCTTCACCCGCGCGGCAGAAATACTCAATATGACGCAGCCCGCCGTCACTCATCAGATCCGTCAGCTGGAAGAAGAACTTAACACTCGCCTGTTCGATCGTGCCAACAATCGAATCAGCCTGACGGCAGCAGGGGAGGCGGTTCTGACCTACGCGAGCCGCATCATCGCCTTGTATGGAGAATTGAATGAGTCGGTGAAATCACTGACTGGTGATCGTTCCGGTCTGGTCACGCTAGGCGCCAGTACCACCATCGCCGAGTACATGTTGCCGGGCATGCTGGGTGATTTCCAGCAAGAGTTTCCTGATGTGCAAATCCGTCTGCGTGTTGCCAACACCGATGCTGTCGTATCGATGGTGGCCGACAACACGATTGATCTGGGTGTGGTGGAAGGCCAGGTAGACAGTCAGTTGCTCAGAATCGAGGAGTGCCAGCAGGACGAGTTGCAGGTGTTGATGCCATCGAACCATCCGCTGACTCAAGAGACGGCTATTACCCCAAGTCAACTTGTCGACCATCCGTTTATCAATCGTGAGGATGGTTCTGGAACCCGCGGCGTTATCGAGCGCTATTTCGCCAATCATGACACTGATGTCGGCCAGCTCAACCGTCTGTTCGAACTCGGCAGTACGGAGGCCATCAAGGGTTTGGTGCAAGCGGGTATGGGAGTGTCCATCGTGTCGAAGGCGACGGTTGCCAAGGAACTCTCTCTCGGCTTGCTTGCCACCCGGCCGCTTTCCCCACCGTTGATGCGCCCACTCTTTTTTGTCCGCCAGCGGCAGAAATTCCGTACTCAGGTCATGGACGAGCTTTTCCAATTTGCCCGGCAGTATTTCAAGGCGCTAGGCTCTGATTGATTACCAGCCGGAAGGCCAGTCTTTGTGTCAAAAAAAGGACACTATCTAGCACTGATCTTGCAACGTGAATCAACGGAAAGATTGCAACCCTGGTTTGGGTGGCATACTTGGCGGTTCCAAACCATTAACACTTAACGGCGAGAGTCCGTAAGCCGATGATAGACATCATTCGCGATTGGTATTCGCGAAATTTTTCAGACCCACAGGCCGTTATTCTGGTCTTGTTGCTGCTCGTCCTGTTCGGCTTGCTCTGGCTGGTCGGCGATATCCTCGCACCCGTGTTGGTTGCCCTGGTGCTGGCCTACCTGCTTGAGGGGGTCGTGGCGACGATGCAGCGCTGGAGGGTGCCACGTACTGCCGCCTCCGTATTTGTGCTGCTGTTGATCATCACCATTTCATTGATCGTCTTGTTTGGACTGGTGCCGGTACTGTCACAACAGTTGACGGGCCTGGTGCGGGAAATTCCGGGCATGATTCAGAATATTCAAGAACAGCTTCTGCGTTTGCCGGAGAAGTATCCGGATGTTTTCACCGTCGAGCAGGTCAATGAAATGATCGGCAATCTGCGCGCAGAACTTGGTCAGATAACACAAAACATCCTGTCATTCTCGCTCGCCCGTCTGGGCACCATCGTGGCCATCCTCGTCTATGTTGTGCTGGTGCCTCTGATGGTGTTCTTTGCGCTCAAGGACAAAGACAAACTGCTCGGCTTTGCCGGCAAATTCGTGCCCAAGCGCAGCGAACTCTCGTTCAAGGTCTGGCGCGAAGTGGATCAGAAGATCGCCAACTACATCCGCGGAAAATTTGTCGAGATCTGTATTGTCTGGGTGGCAACCTATGTGGTGTTTGCCATCATGGGCCTGAACTATTCACTGCTGTTGAGTTTCCTTGTCGGTCTCTCGGTTATCGTGCCTTATGTCGGCGCTGTTGCCGTCACGGTGCCGATTGCTCTGGTGGGCTTTTTCCAGTGGGGGTTGGTCGCCAAGTTGGGATACTTGTTACTGATCTACCAGATTATCCAGATTCTTGATGGCAATGTGCTGGTCCCGCTGCTCTTTTCAGAGGTTGTCAATTTGCATCCGCTCGCGATCATCATCGCCGTGCTGTTCTTTGGTGGCTTGTTCGGATTGTGGGGTGTGTTTTTTGCGATTCCTTTGGCCACCTTGGTTCAGGCCGTGCTCAATGCCTGGCCGCGGGCCCGTGAGTCGATGAGTGAAGACAAACGGATTGCGGCCTGATAGTGCGTCGTAATTAGTTCGTCACTGGTAGTTCGCCACCGTCAGTGCGGTTTTTTAGTGCGACTTGGTTGACAAGCCTTGTCAGGCGAGAGCCTTGACCGTCGCCAGCACCTCGTCCACATGCCCGGGAACCTTGACCTTGCGCCACTCCTGGCGCAGAACCCCTTTCTCATCGATCAAAAAGGTACTGCGTTCGATGCCCTCGAATTCCTTGCCATACATTTTCTTCAACTTGATGACATCGTACTGTTTGCATACCTCGCCGTCTTCATCAGACAGGAGATCGAAGGGCATGGATTCTTTTGCCTTGAATTTTTCATGGCTCTTGATGCTGTCCTGTGACACACCAAGAATAATGGTGTTTTCTTGCGCAAAGGCTTTGCCGGCATCGCGAAAATTCTGGCTTTCAGTCGTGCAGCCGGGTGTCGCATCGCGTGGATAAAAATACAACACGACCTTTTGCCCTTTCAGGCTCGCAAGGCTTATCTGCTGCTCACCGGTGGCCGCCAGGTCGAAGCTCGGTGCCGGTTTGTCGATCGTGGCTGTCATGAAATACTCCTCCTCAATACGGGGTCAGTCTAACCCAGTGCACGGTTGTCTCTGGTGGTTCCAAACAAGAGTATTAACAGGGCGGTTGTGAAAGGGCGGTGCCGTCAGTACCATGGCCTGCTGCAACTGAGGGTAGGACTATGTTTGAGGGCAGCATGGTGGCAATGGCCACCCCGATGCTCGACGATGGCACAGTGGATACGGCCGCACTGGCTGATCTTGTTGAGTTTCATGTCGAATCCGGCACCGATGCCATTGTAGCGGTAGGCACCACAGGTGAGTCGTCAACGTTGACGGTTCCAGAGCATGCCTCAGTGGTCAAACAGGTTGTCACACTCGTCAATAAACGTATTCCGGTTATTGCAGGCACAGGTGCAAACGCGACTGTAGAAGCCATCGAGCTGACCAAACACGCAAAAGAGGCGGGGGCAGATGCTTGCTTGCTGGTCACGCCTTACTACAACAAGCCAACCCAGGAAGGGCTGTATCAGCACTACAAGGCGGTTGCAAACGCAGTCGCGATACCACAGATTCTGTACAACGTACCGGGACGTACGGCTCTTGACATGCAACCCGAGACGACAGCGCGACTGTCGGCAATCGCTAACATCATCGGGATCAAGGAAGCCTATGGCGAGGTTTCGCGAATCAAGGCGCTGCTGGATGTTTGCGAGCCTGGTTTCATGATTGTCACGGGCGACGATGCGACCGCCATGGAAAGTATTCTCGCCGGCGCTCACGGAGACATCTCGGTCACCGCGAATGTCGTACCGCGTGAAATGCACGAGATGTGTAAAGCGGCTCGGGCAGGTGATCGCGCAACAGCGGAGGCGATCGAAGCCCGAATAAGCGATTTGCATAGCGTGTTGTTTCTGGAATCAAACCCGATTCCGGTCAAGTGGGCGCTGAACCAGATGGGTCGAATGGGGTCAGGTATTCGTCTGCCATTGACGCCATTGGCGGCAGAGTTTGAAGCACCGGTGCGCGCAGCGCTTGAAAAAGCCGGAGCTCTGTAGCTGTCATAGCGCTGCACTGGACTATTCTATGGCTTGTATCAGAGAAAGACACAGTTGAGGTTATCCATGCGGCTCGTTGAAGCATCGTTCTGCACTATCGGTTTACAGCGCGTATTGCTACGCCCGGCACTGCTGCTCGCCCTGGTGGCGTCGTTATCAGCGTGCTCGGCTTTGCGCAGCCCTAACAGCCCGGATCTTGTCTACAGTAGTGATGCCGAATCGGCAAGGCAGCTGCAGGTCCCCCCCGATTTGACGGATATCAGTGACACGGAACAGTTCGTGTTACCGGGACAGAATGGCGGACAGATCAAACGCAATACCTTGTTGCCGCAATTTGAGTCGATCCGATTCGTGCGTGATGCGGGTGAGAACTGGTTGGCCATTGATGCCGCGCCTGAATCGGTATGGCCCCAGGTGCTGGCTTTTCTGCGCAAGGAAAATTTTCGTATCGAGCAAACTGCGCCGACCAACGGTGTAATCTCAACGCTATGGCGCTCGGCCTCGAACGCTGGCGACAACGGGTTATTGAAAAACTTGCTCGGAACCAACGAACGGTACTCTAGGCTTGCGTTTCGTCTGGAGCGAGATGGTACGGGTACCCGGCTGTTTTCGCGCTTGCAAGCGACATCTGAAGCGCTTGCGGACAATAATACGGATGGTGGCAGCTGGCCGGCGTCATCACATGATCCCGAAGCGACAAGCGCTTTGCTTGTTCAGTTGATGACGTTTTTCGGTGTCGAAGAACAAAAAGCCCGTGGCATCCTGAACGATGAGCAGGCGAGTGCCGTTCTCGACGATGCGTATCTGCAGACAACGTCAGCGGGTAGCCAGTTGTTGATCAACAAAGGTTACCGACCATCTTTCGATACAGTGCTCGGTGCACTGTCGACCTTGAATCTGGATGTAGAGTCGAGTTCCGCATCAATAGGTCAGATTCAGTTCACATCCGATGCCACACCGATACGCCTGGATCTGAAACCACTGCATGTCAGTGCTGTGGTCATTGAATTGACCGACAGCAGTGGTAAACGTCTGGAAGCCAGTGATGAATCGAGACTGTTGAACGCCTTGCTTGATGCAATTGTTTGAAGGGCGTTCAGCGTGATCACGGTTGCCTCGCTTGGTAGTGGTAGTTCCGGCAATGCTCTGTTGGTTCGCGCAGGCGCTACCTTGCTGCTGGTGGACTGTGGTTTTACGATGAAAGAAACCATTGCCCGCATGGCGACGCTTGGGGTTGCTCCCCACCAACTGGATGCGGTGCTGCTGACGCATGAGCACGGTGATCACACCAAGGGCGTTGGCCCATTGTCGAGAAAGTTCTCTCTCCCCGTTTGGTGTACGCACGGTACTTATAACGGCGCCCGCGACAATCGCTTTGCCTCTGTCGAACTGTTTCATGCGCATGACGCGTTTCGCATTGGCGTGATTGATATCGACCCATTCCCGACACCACATGACGCGGCTGAATCCTGTCAGTTCGTGTTCTCCTCGGGTGGTAGCCGATTTGCCAATGTGACCGACTTGGGTATCTGCACACCGCATGTGCAGCAGAAACTTCGTGGTGTTCATGGACTCGTTGTCGAATGTAATTATGACAATGAGATGCTGAGACTTGGTCCTT
Organism: uncultured Granulosicoccus sp.; assembly: GCA_937924505.1. Next base: position 19,854 of record CALDSR010000011.1, read on the forward strand.
ATCCCCCCAGTTTACAGTCACGTATTCGTTCCGATTACGGCCATCTGGGCAATGATCAAGCTGCAGCCCTGGTGCGCGAGCTTGATCATGAGCATCTGCAGTGGATACTTCTGGGTCATTTGTCCGAGCAAAACAACTCTGACGCTATTGCAATCGAGACGATCAGTGCGCACGTCGAGGATCGTCATGAGCGAATCACTGTGCTGGCACAGCATTGCAGCAGTTGCTGGTTCCCTATTGAGGCGAACTTTTCATCTGCGTCCGCGCTGGAATCTGAAATGATCGTCGCCGAGACAGAGGAAGTGGAGCTCAAGGTCGATGCGCTTGTCTGACCGGTGCTGACTGAGACTACGTCTCCGAGTGTTGCTTTGACTACCCGGCTGCTTGACGTAGCTTGTCTTGTGCTTCGATGTAATGCTCCACCTGCTCGGTAATGCCGGCAACATCGAGTTTGCAATAACTTAGTAATTCCTCGCGACTGCCGTGATCGACATACTCGTCCGGAAGACCGATCAATCGCACGGGTGTAGTTACCGAGGCGAAGGACAAATATTCCATAACGCCAGCACCAGCGCCACCGGCAATGGCGTTTTCCTCGATCGTGATAATCAAATCATGGCTTTCGGCAATTGAGTCGAGCAACGCCGTATCAAGTGGCTTGATGAAGCGCATGTTGACGACGGTGTAGTTGTTCTTGGTACCGATGTCCATGGCTGGAGCGACCATCGTGCCAAATGCGAGTAACGCTACTCGATTGCCTTGTTGGCGAACCTCTGCGCGACCAATGTCCAAGGCTTGCATCGTATTGTCAATATCAGCCCCGGGTCCATTGCCACGCGGGTACCGCACGGCACTCGGTCCGTCATGCTGGATACCCGTGAACAACATTTGCCGACATTCGTTTTCATCCGCCGGGGCCATGATCACCATATTGGGCAGGCATCGCATGAATGAGATGTCGTAGGCTCCCGCATGTGTCGGGCCATCTGGGCCAACCAGACCGGCGCGGTCGATAGCAAACAGAACCGGCAGGTTCTGTATGGCCACATCATGGACCAACTGATCGTAGGCGCGTTGCAAGAAAGTCGAATATATTGCGACGACAGGTTTCTTGCCACCGCAGGCCAGACCTGCAGCCAGAGTGACGGAATGTTGTTCGGCAATACCAACATCGTAATAACGATCGGGAAATTGCTGTTCGAATTCAACGAGGCCTGATCCTTCGCGCATGGCGGGTGTAATGCCGATGACTCTTTCATCGCGGGCTGCCATGTCGCAAAGCCAATCGCCAAATACTTTGGTGTAAGTCGGTCGATTGGATTTGCTTGTTTTCAGGGGTTGACCTGTTTCAGGATCAAAGGGTGATACTGCATGCAAGGCGAGGGGATCTTCCTCGGCAAACTTGTACCCATGCCCTTTTTTGGTCACGACATGCAGAAATATCGGGCCGTTCATATCGCGTAGATTCTTGAGTACTGCTACAAGGCTCTCGACATCGTGACCATCGACAGGACCGTAGTAATTGAAGCCAAGTTCCTCGAACAGCGTACACGGTACGACCATGCCCTTGACGTGCTCTTCGGTGCGCCGGGCGAGTTCGAGCATTGAGGGTACTTTCTCCAGTACACGTTTGCTGCCTTCGCGGGCACCAGTGACGAATTTGCCACTGAGCATGCGCGCAAGGTATTTGTTCAGCGCGCCGACACTCGGAGAGATGGACATGTCGTTGTCATTCAATACAACCAGCATGTCAGCCTTTTCGCCGCCGGCATGCTGCAGTGCCTCATAGGCAAGGCCTGCGGTCAGGGCACCGTCACCAATGATGGCAACGACTTTTTCCTCGTCGTCGGCGGCGATCGCCATGCCAAGTGCTGCGCTGATCGAGGTGCTCGAATGACCAACGCCAAAGGTATCGTATTCACTTTCTGCGCGATTGGGGAACCCGGCAAGACCACCTCGCATGCGCATGGTATCCATGCGCGCTCTACGCCCGGTCAAGATCTTGTGGCCATAGGTTTGGTGGCCGACATCCCAGACGAGTTTGTCCCGTGGAGTGTCGTAGACATAGTGCAGCGCAATGGTCAGCTCGATAGTGCCAAGGCTGGCACCCAGATGCCCTCCGGTATTTGCCACCGATCGCACCACGTAGCGGCGCAGCTCTTCGGACAGAGCTGGCAGGGCCTCCTCACTCAACTGGCGAAGATCAGCTGGATGGTCAAGTGCGTCCAGCAGCGGAAAGTGCGGATTGTTCATCGGGTTAAAAGCCAGAATGTAGGCCAATTATCCCTAGCGTCGGGTGCAAGAGCAAGACTATTGCACAGAATGTTACATTCCTGTGAAATGAGCCCGTAAGCTGAGGTTACACGCTGGGCTGAATCCGCGAATATTTTGTTTTGGAGTTACAGCCTGCCGCTGAGTATCAGTCGGGGTGTCAGGAGTATTGCACAGTTCAGTATGTGCGTTCCACGATGTAGGCCGATAGCATTCTCAATTCGTCGAAATCGTCACCCAGTCCGGCAAGATGGGCTAGCGCCGATTCGTGCATATTCCGGGCATGTTGCCGCGCCCCATCCAAGCCAAGCAAAGCCGGATAGGTCGGTTTGTTCAGTGCGATGTCGGCACCCTGTGTCTTGCCTAGTGTCTCGGTATCACTGGTGACATCAAGAATATCGTCGACGATCTGGAATGAGAGACCAACAGCACCAGCGTATTTGCCCAGTCGAGCGATCAATTCTTCATCAGCGATTTTGTTGGCGGACTGATTGATCACGGCAGGCAACAAGACACTGGCCTTGATCAATGCGCCGGTCTTGTGACTGTGCATGTTCTCGAGTTCAGCGAGTGTCAATGAGTGTCCGACCGATTCAAGGTCGATTGCCTGGCCGGCTGCCATACCATTGTCGCCACTGGCATCACCAAGAATCGAGATCATGCGAATACGCGCAGTGTCTGACAAGGCAGGATCCGCATTATTCGCCAACAGTGTGAAAGCCAGAGCTTGCAAGGCATCACCGGCGAGGATAGCGGTGGCTTCATCGAATGCTATGTGACAAGTGGGCTTGCCGCGACGAAGATCATCATCGTCCATCGCCGGCAAGTCATCGTGTACCAGCGAATAGGCGTGCATCATTTCAAGAGCACACGCGGGTACATCGATGCGCTCGAGTGGGATCGACAAGGCTTTACCGGTCGCATAGGCGAGTATGGGTCTGACTCGTTTACCCCCAACGGTTACCGCATAACGCATGGCGCTGTGCAATTGTGTTTTTGCAGTACCTTCCTTGGGTAGTAATTCAAGCAGGGCGTGATCGACACGGTCCTGGTAAACGGCGAGCTGCTCGGAAAAGCGCTCTTGTATAGCGTGCATTTGCTGTTCTCAGGGCTCGGGTAGTTCGAGGTCGGTGAGTTCCTCCTTGCCGTTTTCCTCGAGTAGCACCTTAACCTTTTGCTCCGCGTCTGACAGGCTTTGTTGGCAGTAGCGAGACAAGGTCACGCCGCGTTCAAATTGCTCGAGTGACATTTCCAGAGATTGTTCTCCGGATTCTAGTGTCTTGACGATCGACTCAAGCTCTGCGAGTGCATCCTCGAACTTCATCGATTTTGGGATTTTCTTCGCTTTTTGCGCCACGGGCGATTATCTCTGCCAATTCACGGAGAGTTTATCACCGCGCGCTCAGTCAATCAGGTCCAAGGCTTCATGCAGTCGGTGGATTCCGGAAATCTTGAGGCCGTCGATGTTTCCTTTGGGCATATTGGCCTTTGGCACGATGGCTTGTTTAAAGCCGTGCTTGACGGATTCCTGCAAGCGCTCTTCACCGTTGGCGACCGGTCGGACTTCTCCGGCGAGTCCGATCTCGCCAAACACGACCAAGTCGCTCGGCAGGGGGCGGCTGCGAAATGATGACAGGGCCGCGAGCAGTACCGGCAGGTCAGCTGCGGTCTCTGATATCCGCACGCCACCGACAACATTGACATAGACATCCTGATCAAGCATCGCAATGCCAGCATGACGATGCATGACGGCAAGCAACATGGCCAGACGATTTTGCTCAAGGCCAAGAGCCACCCGTCGCGGATTTCCTTGATGACTGGTATCAACCAGTGCTTGTGCTTCGACCAGCATGGGACGAGTCCCTTCACGGGTCACCATGATGACGCTACCGCTAACCGGTTCGGGATGACGAGACAAGAAAATAGCCGACGGGTTTTTCACCGCCTTCAGGCCTTTTTCGTCCATCGCAAAGACACCGAGTTCGTTGACCGCACCAAAGCGGTTCTTGACAGCACGTATAACGCGATATCGATTACCCGGATCGCCTTCGAAATACAACACGGTATCCACCATGTGTTCCAGCACACGAGGTCCGGCAAGTGCACCTTCTTTGGTTACATGGCCGACGAGAAAAATCGATGTCCCCGTTTGTTTGGCGAAACGTACGAGTCGGGCAGCGCTCTCTCTTACTTGTGCCACGGCGCCTGGTGCAGAACTCAGCTGTTCCGTGTGCATCGTCTGGATCGAGTCGATCACGATAACTTCGGGTACTTCCTTTTCAGCATGGGCGATAATTGCCTCGACACGTGTTTCAGCCAGCAGCCGCAGTTTGTCCTCGGGCAAGTCGAGGCGTCGTGCTCGCAAGGTCACTTGTTGTAGCGATTCCTCACCGGTGATGTAAAGCACCTTATGGGCTTGGCTCAAGTACGCGAGGCTTTGTACCAGTAGAGTTGATTTGCCGATACCAGGGTCTCCGCCGAGTAACGTGACAGAGCCTGAAACCAATCCGCCACCGAGGACACGATCCAGTTCGGAAAGGCCGGTACTGGTGCGTGCGTCGGCAATGAGTTCGACATCACTGGCATTGGTAATCCCGGTGCCGCCAGCGTATCCGCCAAAGCGTGTGGCATTAGCTTTTGATTTTGCTGTCGATACCTGCGCGACAGTCTCTTCAAGCGTGTTCCAGTCACCGCAATCCGCACACTGACCACTCCACTTGGTGGAAATGGCAGCGCAAGCGGTGCATTGATATTGAGTGCGAGTCTTGGACACCTAAGACAGCTGCACCTTAGTTTTCGCCAGCGACGCGATCTTGCTCGCTGCCGGCACTTGCGTCATCACTGTCGATGGCTGGTTCTATCCTTACCTGACGTACCCGATTGCCTTCGACATCGAGGATGGTCATTGAATGGCCGTTGAAGGTAAACACCGCGCCTTGCGGCGGGAAGTTCTCGAAGTGTTCAAGCACGATACCGTTGAGTGTTTTCGGACCTTCGGACGGTAAGGCCCAATTGAGTGACTTGTTCAGATTACGTACTTGCGCAGTACCGTCAACAATAAAGCTGCCGTCGGGTTGCGGTCGAATTTCTGCAGGGCTGATGCGTGGGTCATTGTCAAACTCGCCAACAATCTCTTCGAGAATGTCTTCCAAGGTCAACATGCCCTGAATATCACCGTATTCATCGACAACCAGGCCGATACGATGTTTCTCGCGTTGAAAGTTCAACAACTGTACGGTCAAAGTGGTGCCTTCAGGAATGAAGTAAGGGTCGCGAACCCGCGCTTCAAGCACTTCGCGGGTGATGGAGCCTGCACGGAGTACATCGAGCATCTTGCGCAGATAGACAAAGCCGATGACATTATCGACTGTTTCTCGAAACACCAGAAGTCTGTTGTGAGGACTGTTGCTGATTTGCTTGAGTACCTCGTCCCATGGGTCGTCGAGATCAACACCGATAATTTCGTTGCGTGGAACCATGATGTCGTTGACTGAGACGGTCCCTAGATCAAGGATGTTCAACAGCATTTCGCGATGGCGCTGTGGAATCATTCCGGCGGTTTCATTCAGTACCGTGCGTAGCTCTTCACTCGACAGATGTTCGTCTTCGGCGGATACAGGTTCGGTGTTCAAGAGCGCCAGTATTCGAGTACTGATCCAGTTGGTTGCAACAACCAGTGGGTAGGTGAGTGTCATCAATGGCCCATAAACCGCGGAGGCAATATGGGCGAATTTCTCCGCGCGCCGCGTGGCAAAGGTCTTGGGTGTGACTTCGGCAAATACAAGAATGATCAATGTCAGGAGTCCGGTCGCAACCGCAATACCGGCTTCTCCCATGAGACGCAGTGCAATGATGGTGGCAATGGCCGACGCAAGAATATTGACAAAGTTGTTGCCAAGCAGGATCAGGCTGATAAGCCGGTCTGGTTGTTCAAGCAGGCGGGCGGTACGTATTGCAGCCTTGTGACCGTTGCTCGCTTGATGGCGCAGGCGATAGCGATTCAGGGACATCAACGCTGTTTCGGAACCTGAAAAGAAGCCAGATGCCAGAATCAGCAGCACCAGTATGCTTACCAGTACGCTGATAGGGATGGTATTCAAGTACTGCGGGTCCTCGTGCCGCCTTCGATTCTCGCATCATAGCAGGAGACGCCGGTGTCGAATGGGGAGTTAACCCCGTTCAAGCAGCAATTCCAGTACAAATTTACTGCCAAAGTAGGCGAGTATGAGCATGGCAAACCCACCGAAAGTCCAGTGAACTGCCCGTCTGCCGCGCCAGCCGAATTTCCATCGGCCGAACAGCAATATGGCGAAGATGATCCAGGCAAGGCAGGACAGCACCGTCTTGTGCACCAAATGCTGGGCAAACATGTCTTCCAGATAGAAGAAACCGCTGGCCAGAGACAAGGTCAGGAAGAACAGGCCGACACCGAGCAAGGCAAACAACAAGACTTCAGTGGCATCAAGTGGCGGTAAGGCCCGCATGAAGCCGCCTGGTTTGTGTTCACTCAGGAAGTGTCGTTGCACGGCCACCAGAATCGCCTGGGCTGCCGCCACAGTAAATATCGAATAGGCCATCAGCGATAACAGGACGTGTACCTGAATGACCGTGTCAGTCATGGCCGCACTACTCCCGGACCTATGACTGAGCAATAAGGTGAGGGCCGCGATCGGGTATATCAGTAGCCCAAGGTAATGGGCAGAATGTTGCAGTGACAATATCAGTTGCAACAGCACGACGCCGACGGCTGCCGCAGCCAGTGCCGTAAAAAACGGTAGCGACAAACTGGTGGGCCAGCCGGTATTGTCAATCACGACGATGACATGCAGCGCCAGCGCGATGGCTGCCAGTGACAAGGTCACCAGACCCCCGCCCGTGTCCTGCCGATTCAGGGCACGCGCAAGGCGCCAGGTCGCTATGGCGTAAAGTACTGCCGCCAGAATGGAAAGGCCGATAGTCACTGGAAGAAACTATACAGGGAAAATTATCGGTAATATCGGGGTATGAAAAATGAGGATCGCGAAAAACTCCTGAATCGCATTCGCAAACTCTATGCAATGAGTCGCGAACAGGAGTCGAGTCCGCATGAGGCGGAAATTGCCTTGCGTCGATGCCAGTCGCTGATGCAGCGATTTGGCATCACGGAAGCAGATCTTGAAACCTCCGAGTTTGGCGTCAGCACGATCGGCAAACAGTTTCGCGCCATCCCGAGTTATATCGGTGTCATGAGTTCGGCGGTGGCCTTGCTGCATGACTGCGTTTGTGTCGATACCGGAACCATCGAATTTCGTGGCTACAGCATTGACACGGAAGTCGCTTCGATGACTTTCGCCTATCTGACCGAATCGATGGAGCAATCATTAAAGTGGAGAAAAAAATCCGGCTCGGTTGGACCAGGTCGTGCAGCGAGCTTTGATTATCGTGTCGGTTTCGCGATAGCGGTGCTTGAGCGGTGTCGTGCGATCGATTCCGAACGCAAGCTGGCAGAGGAAAAGGCTCAAGCAACCCAGGTCGCGAGCGCTGGAGGCAGCCTGGTCGTGCGTAAGCTTGCCATGGTCCGTGATGGCTGCCTGCAGGATGTCCAGATGGGTCGCAAGCGCCGAGTCAGATACCGCAATGGGGACGCACACGTGGCGGGCGCAACGGATGGCAGCAAGGTGTCATTAAATACCCAGATAGAGTAGTGTCCCGAACAGAACCTCACGAGCCAAAAGTGGCGAGACCAGAACATGTTTGACAATCTTAGTGAACGATTAGGCCGCACGATCAAAAACCTGCGCGGTCAGGGGCGGCTGACAGAAGACAATATCAAGGACACCTTGCGTGAGGTACGCATGGCGCTCCTTGAAGCTGATGTTGCCTTGCCAGTCGTCAAGCAGTTGATCGAGTCCATTCGTGTCAAGTCTCTGGGACAGGAAGTCGTTGGCAGCTTGTCACCGGGTCAGGCGCTGATAAAGGTTGTCAACGATGAGCTTGTTGCCATCATGGGTGATAACGCTGAACCGTTGAATCTGGCGACTCAGCCGCCGGCGGTGGTCTTGATGGCTGGTTTGCAGGGGGCGGGTAAAACGACAACGGTCGGTAAGCTTGCGCGTCTGCTCAAAGAACGTGATCGCAAGAAAGTCATGGTCGTCAGCTGTGACGTATACCGACCTGCGGCGATCAAACAACTGGAGACACTCGCGGGCAGTGTCGACGCGGTCTTTTTCGATAGTGACCCATCTCAGTCGCCAGTCGATATTGCCAATGCTGCGCTTGCTGCAGCAAAGCAGCAGTTTGTTGATGTATTACTCGTCGATACCGCGGGTCGTCTGGCCATCGATACCGAAATGATGGATGAGATAAAGGCTCTACACAGTGCCATCAAACCGATTGAAACACTTTTTGTAGTGGACAGCATGACGGGTCAGGATGCAGCGAATACGGCGGCGGCCTTTGGGGAAGCACTGCCGTTGACCGGTGTAGTGCTGACCAAGACCGATGGTGATGCACGGGGCGGTGCGGCCTTGTCGGTGCGTGTTGTCACGGGAAAACCCATCAAGTTTATCGGCGCTGGCGAGAAGACCGATGCGCTCGAGACCTTTCACCCGGACCGAATTGCCTCACGCATTCTCGGTATGGGCGATGTTGTCAGTCTGGTCGAGGAGGTGACCGCCAAGGTTGATCATGCGAAGGCGGAAAAATTCGCCAACAAGATGAAAAAGGGCAAGAACTTCGATCTCAATGATCTGAAGGAACAGCTCGAACAGATGGCGAACATGGGGGGCATGGCATCCTTGCTCGACAAGATGCCGGGGGCGGCGAATATTCCTGATGCTGTCAAGAACAAGACCGATGACAAAGAATTCAAACGCATGATTGCGCTGGTAAATTCAATGACGCCTCAGGAGCGTAAGTATCCGGCCATTCTTAAAGGGTCACGCAAGAAGCGCATCGCCGCTGGAGCCGGTCTTCAAGTGCAGGACCTGAATCGCTTGCTCAAGCAACACCAGCAGATGTCGCGCATGATGAAAAAAATGAGCAAGGGTGGCATGGCTAAAATGATGCGTGGCATGAAAGGTCAAATGCCACCCGGTATGGGGTTTTAACGACGTCTAGGAACGATCTGCCGCCCAGGCATCAATGTCTTTAAGCCAGGTATCTGGTTTTGCATCAGATGGCATGCGCCAATCACCACGTGGCGACAAAGCGACGTTACCGACTTTTGGTCCGTCGGCAGTGCACGATCTTTTAAACTGCTGCGAGAAAAATCGCCAGATGAACGTGCGAAACCATTTTACGAGTGTTGTATCGTCGTAGCTTGATTCAGGAAACGCAACACGTGCCAGATCAAGGATGCGCGATGCTCGTGCTCCGTGACGTACGAAGTGGTACAGGAAGAAGTCGTGCAGTTCGTATGGGCCAATGGTTTCTTCGGTTAGTTGTGCGATCTGGCCACTCGCATCACTTGGCAGGAGCTCAGGTGATATCGGCGTATCAAGAATGGCGAATAGTACTTTCCGCAAGTTATCCGCATCACTCCATGTGCTTGCACGTTCGTTGGCAACCCAGCGAATGACAAACTGGATCAAGGTTTTGGGGACACCCGCATTGACGTCATACATGGCAATGTGATCCCCGGCATAGGTTGACCATCCGAGCGCTTTCTCGGATAAGTCGCCTGTCCCGACTACCAGGCCACCCTGTTGATTGGCGAGCGTCATCAGTAACAACGTCCGCAGGCGTGCCTGAACGTTTTCTAAAGTGACATCGCCCAATGCGGGCTCGCTGCGCAATTTGTCAATTAATTCCTCGACATTGTTGGCGCCCTTGATTGCCGGGTGATCAATTGCAGCCAGTACGGTGCGGCTTGCTTCAGAAATACTGATCGTCTCGAAACTCGCGTCGAGTGATTTTGCAAGTATTTCGGCATTGTTACGCGTTCCCTCCGAGGTGCCAAAGCCCGGCATCGTTATGCAGACAAGGTCGCTGCGATCCTGTCCGGCCAGATCCAAAGCGGCCGCTGCAACCAGAGCCGCGTGGCTGGAATCAAGACCGCCGGAGACGCCCAGTATCAATTTTGGTTTGCCAATGGCCGCCATGCGCGTGGCGAGTGCATTGCTCTGGATTTCAAACATTTCCCAACAGCGGTTGGCCAGTGTGACTGGATCTCGTGGCAGGAAGGGTGTAGGCGATACTTCGCGCACCAGACCTTCGGCTTCCCTGGACGCAAACGGGATGTAACGATAGTCGGCGTTGTTCAAGGCAGCGCAGTCACCAAAGGTACTTGTTGAGCGTCGTTCATAGCCGAGCAGTTCAAGATCGATATCCTGAACAATCAACTGTCCGGTTCTCTGAAAGCGTTGAGATTGACAGAGAACGTTGCCGTTTTCACAGATAAACGCATCGGCATCGAAACTGACATCAGTTGATGATTCGCCGGGACCCGCTGCCACATAGACATAGGCGCATTTGCCTCGATCCGAGGCTGCGCTCGCCAGCAAGCGCCTGAGTTCAGCCTTGCCGATCGTGAAATTTGATGCAGACAGATTACAAATAACGTTTGCGCCCGCTGACACCTGTTGTGCATGCGGTGGGTCCTGAACCCAAAGATCTTCGCAAATTTCGACACCGACGATAAAATCGTTAAGCGAACTCTTGAAAAGGACATCCAGACCAAAGTCCGCTGTATGTCTGCCGACGTCAATTGTGCTGTAGGGTGCCACATCAAAGCCACTGCGAAACCAACGGGCTTCTTCGAACTCACGATAGTTCGGAAGATAGGCTTTGGGTATGACGCCAAGCAATTCGCCGCCGGCAATCGCAACCGCACAATTGTACAAGCCGCCGGCCATTCTAAGCGGTGCCCCGACAATTGCCATGCTCTGCAATCCTTTGCTGGCATCGACAAGTTCAACCAGGGACGCCTCGCAGGCATCGAGCAGGGCGGTGCTCAGCACCAGGTCGCGTATGCTGTAGCCGCTGAGGCCGAGTTCCGGAAACGTCACTACATGTACACCTGCGCTGTCCGCCTCGCGCCACAGATTCAGGGTGCGATCACGGTTCAGGTCCATATCGGCAACAGCTGTCAAGGGAACAGCCGCGGCAACTCTTGCGTAACCTTTCATGAATCAATTATAAGCCTCGAACAAGCAATAGATCTGCGCATATCCTGTGCCAGACAGTATCAAAGTTAAAAAATGCCGATAAATCCGCTGAATGAGCCGTTTCGCATCGGCATTCGACCCTTGTCGCCAGATAACTGGCTTGTCGTTGACGAGCGCCTTGCAAGTTATCGGGCCCAGAAAATCGCCTTGCTCGATACCGCATTTTCGACGGTGTATGCGACGACTGAGGGTATGCTAGACAGCGAATCAGAGGTGTTGGATGCAGTACGACACTGGTTACAGACACATGCCCCCGATGCACTGACTGGCTTTGTTGAAACGGAAATGCGTTCACCGTTGGTCCAGGCTTGCCTGATGATCAATGAAGATATTGCGATCATGCGGCGCACCAGTGAGGGTTGGAAACTGGGTTGTGGCTGTATCTGTTTCCCATCCCTTTGGAAGATCGCTGACAAGGTGGGACGAGTGCTAGCTGATGTTCATTCACCGGTTCCGGGATTTGGTCGCGGCACAAGGCAGGCAAGAGTCATTGAAAGGATGTTCGACAATTTGCGCGAGAATGAACCAGTCGTTCGTTTTAACTACTCGGTGCATGACCACGCCACGTTACATTTGTCCGATAGTCGCGAATCACGCGCGCAGCCGCTGGCGGACGCCGTGACGAAATCACATTATATTCGTGGCGAACGGCAGACATTGACACGTATGCCTGGCTCGGGCGACGTGGTTTTCACGATCGATACCAGTCATCAGCAAATCAGTGAGATGAATGACAAGGAGCGCCGAACTATCGAGTCCCATCTTTCGCGCCTGTCGGGTGAAGAGTTGCTTTACAAAGGTTTTGTGAAGGAGAAGTAATGAAAAGGATGTCGGGCCATTTTTGCCCATCCAGATCCGTTGCAGCCCCGAATCAAACTCACTGAAGTGTATGATCCTGAATCTACGGTTGTTCACAAACAGGGCTGTATCAGGAGAGTGGATAGCGCCCTCTGGCAATACCCCTAATGGATTTAATAAGTGAATTGAAATGAGTGTCAATAGCGAAGAACTCTCCACACAGTTGTCTCCTGATCTGTCCTCGGAGATTCTCGGCTTCCATTCGATAGCCAAGTCATTCGGTGCGGTACGGGTGCTGGAGGACCTGAACCTGTCGGTCAAGCAGGGTGAAGTCTATGGTTTTCTCGGTCGAAACGGTGCGGGAAAATCTACAGCCATTCGAATCATGATGGGGATAACGGGGCCGGATCGTGGTGAAGTTCATCTCTTTGGTCAAACACTCGGCAGAGATGTTATTCCGCTGCGTCAGCGTATTGGTTACGTTGCGCAGGAACAACACATGTATCCATGGATGACGCCGCGGGCGCTGGCGCGTTTTGTCAGTGGTTTTTATCCGCGTTGGGACAAGACATTATATGAACAGCTTCTGCGTGATTTCGATTTGCCGCCCAAGCGTCGAGTCGGCACGTTCTCGGGTGGCATGAAAGCCAAGCTTGCCTTGTCGCTGGCGGTGGCCACTCGACCTGATCTTTTGGTGCTCGATGAACCCACCGCGGGGATGGATCCGGTCGCTCGTCGAGAATTTCTTGATCTTGTTCGGGAGCAGGCAAGACGAGACGGCGCCACAACATTTTTCTCCACCCATCTTATTGATGAAATTGAAGCGATTGCTGATCGTATTGGAATCGTTGAATCGGGTCAGACAATGTACGAAGGCCGTCTTGACCCATTGCGTAATAGCATCGCAACGTTTTCAATCGCGGAAGATTATCCGGACGCGTCAATTCATCCCGGTGAGTTCTACAACGATTGTCTTGGTATCTTGCAGAGAGGTGTCCGTCGAGGCAGGCGCTTTGTTACGTTGCATTTTCGTGGAAACGTAGCACCGGGCATTGATCAACAACTTGCACCCGGTTGGCGTCAAGATGAGATGAGTCTCGAGGATGTCTTCATCGCCGTGGTTCAGCGAGTCGATGGCTAATTCTTGATGGCGACTTATTCCCTTCTGGCCAAAGATCTGCGCGAGCACGGCCTGGCAGCCCTCGCATTGTTGTTTGGATCATTTACGACAGTTCTTGTGGCCCTTCTGCAGAATCAGACAGCGGCTTACAGCATGAGTCCGTTCGAGGTTGTACGCTTTGCCTTGCTGACCTTGTTTCCGCTGGTTGCCATCATGCTTGGCAATCGCTTGTTTGTACGTGAGTACATGAGTGGCACGCGATTGTTTGTAGAAGCATTGCCGGTTGGTTTGCTCTTGCCGCTGATCCTCAAATACCTGCTGGGCCTGACTTATCTATTGCTACTGATGGTTGTGGTTGTGGGTAGTTCAGCACTGGTGGCTGGGGTTGCCGATGATGCCACACTGCAGTATGCAAGCCTGATGTTCGCCAAAAGCGCAGTGATCGTGTTGTTGTACTGGAGCATCAGTTTCTGTTTCAGCATGTGTGGCTTTCTGAGAGTAGCCATGTACCTGACGCTAGCCGCTACAACGCTAATGTTGATCAACACACCCAGTATAGATACATCACGCGTTCCTCCCATGGATCTAATGGATCGCGATTTCTTTGTTTATGAGCGTGACGTTGTGCCGGTGCGAGCAATGATTGGTACTGTTGTCATCTCGGCCGTCTTTACATTGGTCGGGTTTCTGGTGGCCCGACTTGGCGAAGGGTCGGTTGCGGCCCGTCTTGCCAAGCCAATGTCGCGGCGCGACTACGTGGTACTTGGTGTACTTGTCATGGCTGGCTTCGGTGTCTGGTCTGCCTTGCAGCAACGACTTGAGCGCGAAAGCTTTGAATTTACCAATAGTGCTGTTATTCGTATCGATGAACCGCGCCTTTCAGTTTCCTATCTTTCGACCGAGTACGAATCCAGCGCGCAGGCTGTTGTCTCGAGACTTGAGAACACCTTACTCGGAATGCAGGCTGCACTGGGGTTGCCTCACCTGGCTCCTGTTCGTGTCTCATTGTTTCCAGACAAGGACAAACACGACATTGAGTACGCGACCATAGATGGCGCCTTTTTTGGCGGCAACTGGTTGGAGCATGATGACTACGATGACATGATCATGGATTCGGTCATCCTGCACGGCTTGTTGAGTTCAACAACGGGTGGTCGTGCGGTCTTCGAACCTTACCACTGGGTGTTGGACGGGTTTACGCGGTGGTGGGTTGAACAGGGGCAGGGTCCGATCAATCCTATGCATCGAGACGAGTTGCTGGCTCGAGCCCTGTTTGCCCTTGGCCGTGACAAGCGTGTAACCGAGCTTGTATTGCATTGGCAATTGACAGCTGATCGATTCGCCTACCCGACTGCCGAAGCGCTGGCTTGGTCCGCGATGGCGTACCTTGAAGAGCTAAAAGGACGTGAAGTGGTCATAGCACTTTCGCGGCAGTTTTTGGTCAAGAGAATTGCACCGACCAGTGTGGCCAGTTTTCAGGATCGTCAGATTTCGGCGGTTGCCCGATTTGAGTCGGTTACTGGTTTGCAATGGGATGATTTTACCGAGCAGTGGACGCAGTGGTTGATCGCTGAAGGGAGCAAGCCCAATGTTATGAAACGATTGGCCTTTATTCCACCTTTTGCGGGACGAGTCACACCAAGCAGCGATGGAGGTGTTCACAGTCTTGTTGGCCATTACGAGTTGATTACTGGTGATGAAGCTGCACACTGGGACAAGGCCATGGTCGACAGTGCTGCGAGTATTAGTGGCTGCGCGATGAAACATAGCCTTCTGGGTCCCTTTGACGACGAATTTGATGTCACGAAAGACGATGCCGACCTACAAGAATGTACGCTTGATGCAGAGCACCGACTGTTCAGCTTTTATGCGCCTGGAGATCGTGTATTTGTCGCGCTGGATTTCATCACGGAAGAGTTTCACCAGCCGATTCGTTTGCATGCAGAGCGAGTAACCGTTCCATGATCAGGCTCGTTCGCAAAGAACTGTTGCAATTGATTCCTATCGCTTTCCTGTGGCTTGCGGTCTTTGCCATTTCGTATCTTGTACAAATTTTTACCGAACGCCTGGATGAACAGACATTTGGGGGTTGGTGTTCAGAGCACTGTGATTTGGCGCCGAGCTATGCGGTCACCATTGTCCTCATGTTGATCACCCTCGTGACCGCCTACAGTTTGTTTCCTCGCGAACACGATGATTCGACGGTCGACTTCCTTCGTGCTTTGCCGGTTTCCAGGCGCTCGATTTTTATTGCCAAGTTCCTGGCTGCATGGATACTGTTGATCGGATTGAATTTGCTGGGCTATGGCACTGATTACTTGCTGTTGAAACTTAATCCACAATCCATCAGTGGCCGTTTCTATCCGGAAGTCTGGGGCAGTCTCTTGCTACGAGACTGTCTGTTTGCCTTCGTGGTGTTGAGTCACGGCGTTTTATTATCCTGGTTCAGAACGCTCGGACTGATCATTTATGGTCTTTATTTTCTGCTGTTGATGTTGTTTGAATCCAGCGTCGGAAGCGCTGGGATTTTCAGCATTTTCCAGTTCATGACCAATGAATATCATGGCTCAACCTTGATTCTGAATTACAAGGCCATTGGAGTTCACCTGGGTGTTGCCTGCATTTGTTTGTTGATCGCTTATCAACTCTGGAATCGTTCAGATTCCGCGCGCACGGGTGGCAAGTCGCACAAGCGTTCGTCGCGCATCTGGCAAACACTCGGGGGCCTGGTAGCATTTTTAACGATTGCTGTCGGAATCCTTGGCATGATTGATCGCGAGACAGGCGGTGCCACGTCAACTGAGCTTGATGTGACTACAACAGAGCACTTTCGGTTTGTTTTCAACAAGGACAGGGTAAAAACCGTGTCGTACATGTTGGATCATGCGGAAAACGATTTCGAAAGACTAGGTGAGATTCTTGGCGTTGCGTCATTGCCGCAAGTCCGTGTTGATTTGTCTGCGCAAAGTGAGCATGCGGCAGGGCTTGCCAAATGGAAAAAAATCCAGATGGATCTGGATGCATTCAGAAACGATGTATCGCAACGCCGAGTATTGGTTCATGAAGCGGCTCACGTGCTTCAGGCGGTGGAATCTGATCGCGCTTTTGCTGCCAACTATGGCGCAACCCGATTTTTTATCGAAGGAATGGCGCAGTATGTATCGTTTCTGGTTGTCCCGGAAACGACGCGACGAAATTCCAACTGGCAACTGGCTGCTGTTGCATGGAAGCGTCAACATATCGAATTCAATGATTTGATCGATGAAGCGAGCTTCAGCAAGCGCTTTGATCCAGAGCTTCATTACAGTCTCGGAGATATGTGGACTGCGGCGCTGGTTGATACCTGCGGTGAAAGTGTCCTCGGCGATATCCTGCGAGCCGTTGGCCGAGATGACGCGCCGTTGGGCTTGCCGGCAACGTTCTTTTGGCGTGACACGATGCGTGAGGTGCGCTGTGAGCTGGACACGGTCAATATGCGCTGGCGCGAACTTCTGACTGAAATTCACGATAGCGTTGACGAGAGGCGTTTTCCGAAATTTGACAAGCTGATTGTCAGCAGAAACACTGATTTGAATCAGATCAATATTCGTGCATCCCTGGAAGCTTTTGATGGTGACGATGCACTTGATGAGTCGATAATTGGACAGATGCGTTTCTCTGCACGCTTGTCGAGCTCGGCACAGATCGCCGCTACCAGTCCGCGAGTATTCAGAGGGTCACTGGCGATTGATGAGGAGACGGAGCAGCCCTATGTGAGCTTCTCAATTCCCGATTATCTTGTTCCGGGCAATCGATTTCGTTACCAACTTGGCCTCACGCCATCACGTGACTCGCGTTATTACTACGATACGTGGCGCAGCGGCAGCGCGGTCGCCGGTCCATCCAACTAGACAACCAGTTTCAGGTCCCGTGATTTCGTGACGGCGGCGTTCTCAAGTGTTGCAATTGGCGTGATACCCCACCGGCTGATGAACTGGATTGCAGGCGCGGGTTTGTCGAACAGATATCCTTGAAACCGGGTGACTGAGAGAGATTTTAAAGTATCCAGTTGTTCCGTCTTCTCAACGCCTTCGGCCACGACTTCGATATCCAGCTGTTGGCAGATCTCGACAAGGCGCGGTAGTACGATGTCGTCGTTCATCCAGCGTCTGTCTATCTTTGCCGAGTCTGGTGCAAGGGTGGTCAGGCGATCGAGATTCGAATGATGCAAGCCGACATCATCCACTGCCACCTTGATGCCTGTCCTCTTGATACGATTAATCAGTTGTGGGTCAAGTGATTCTGTACATTCTGATATTTCGATAGTCAGTTGGTGTGTTGCGAGGTTTTTGTTTTCAAGCGCTTCAGTCAGCAAGCTGATACATGAGGGGTTTCGCAGAGTCTCGCCAGTGACGTTTAAGGAGACGGTAAAATCGTTGTCGATCATGCCTGCATCACGCCATCGGCTGACAGCGTGTACGGCGTTGCCTATGACATACTTGTCAAGTTCATGACCAAGTGGTTGCCTGCGAATATCACCCAGAAAATCATTCGGCAATACAATTGCGCCGTCCCGTGTACGCAAGCGCACCAGGGCTTCTGCGCCTCGAAGTTTTATCTGACCGGATGCGGCCACCGTGACGATCGGTTGATACCAGAGTTCGATACGGTTTTCCTGCAGAGCTCGGTCGACCGCTTTGGATGCCATACTCGTCGAGCCATGCCGCGTCTGGCGCATTTTCTTCTGCTCGTACATCAGGGTATCTGCGTCGGTCAATACGTCATTCAGTCCTCGGCCATCGGTCGACGTTGCCAGTCCGATGCTACAGGCAATAGCATGCTGACCAGCATCGGTTTTCACGGGTACGTCGAATGCTCGATGTAGCCGGGTTGCCATGTCTGCAGCGGCCTGGTGATCGGTATCCGGTAGAATGATGACAAATTCATCGCCGCCCCAGCGTGCCAATGTGGCGTTGTCGGGAATCATCGATGCCAATCGCTGAGCAACAATAACGAGCACGTCATCGCCGATGCCATGTCCGTACTGATCATTAACGGATTTGAATCCGTCAAGATCGAGAAACATAACGGAGTCGGTGGTGACTGAATCCGTACTCAGTGCACGAATAACCGAGTTCGCGTGCTTACGATTGTAAAGGCCGGTCAAATCGTCGTGTAATGCTTGATGACGCAGGCGGTCCTCAATGACGATGCGCTTCTTCTGGTCTGCTTGAAGATCGTTTGCGAGACGGTCGATGCTACGTGCAGCTTCGCCAATTTCATCGCCAGCCTTGTCTTGTATGCGGGTTGTCAGATCCCCGCCCATGATCAACTGCGCTGCAGTAGCATTGCGCCGAAGGCGTTTGGCCAGTGGATGGAGATACAGAAAGTAGCCGGCCAACACAACCGCGACGGACAGCATGGCCGCCAGCGTCATGGATCGACGCAATTTATTGACTGGCAAGAAAGCCTCCTCGGCATCGAGCTTGACGACGAGCCCCCAGCCGGTATCGGGAACAGTGCCGATGGCTAATACAGACTCAACGCCACGGTAGTCATCTGCATGAATGACTTTCGCGACCGGAGCCTTCAATGAATGATTGATCGGAAGGTCCGTCGAAACCGGCACGATTTTTCGGAATGCTGCATTGCGGTCAAAGCGCAGTGGTGTCAGTAATTGTGCATCGCCGTTCATCGTCGCTTGTGCGATATGCCCTTCACTGGAATAGCCGACGCCTTCGTGCTCTGAGACCAGATCGACGACGGGGCCAAGTCGGGTTTCGAGCAGTAGCGAGCCGACAATTAGTCCATCCATCGCTCTGATCGGGGTGACCAGGCCAAGCCGCGGTTCATCACCCGCAAGAAATGCATCACCAAATGTCGTCTGACCTGTTTCGATAACGCTCTGGGTTAGTGACGTGTTGGCAGGCTGCCAGCTATATCCGTCGGTTTGTCCGAGAACTTTGCCATCAAGGTTGATAATTTGCAGCTCAACGATTTCCGATACCTGAGTGCCAGCCTTGAGAATCAGCCTCGTCGCAAGTTCGTGCAAGGGATGTTTGGCTACTGGGTTAACGGCTTCGAAACCATCGTATCCCCCGACCACGTGATTCTTTGGCAGATAACCTTGTTCAATCGCATGCAGCTCGCCCAGAAAACGTTTGATATGGTCACCATCGGCGAGGCTGCTGGCATCCTGGCGATAGTCGGCAAGGATGTTGTCGATCCGTGCCGCCTCAAGACGCTGGTTGTTCAATAGCGTCATTTCGACGCGTTCGGTCAATTGTTGGTCGAACAGGTGAATTGAAAACCCACTGGTAACTATCAGTGGCACCAGCACCGATAGTAGGCAAAGCAAGAGTTTGGCGCGTATTCCCATAACAACGAACAACTCCTGACCCCGGATGCCTGATGCCGCATTGAAGTGTGATCAATATCACACGAACAGCTGAATTCGTAGCGCTCTATAATGCCCGAAACTTCACCTGCTTCCGGCTTAAATATTCTCAACAGGAAGAGGGGAAATTGAAAAAAACAATAAAAACAACAAGATAGATTCTTGTCGTGGTGTTGCCAGCGCTTTGCACTAGACGAAAGTTTTCTCTACTCGAGTGTCAGACGGCAGATGCTGCACACAAGGGATTTATTGCGTATACTTGGGAGTTCCCTCGGGTAGAGGTCTTTACCTGCCTGAATTACCTTGAGTTTGCAGTAAGAGATTGCACGTAAATGGTTACGATTCGTCTGTCGCGCGGTGGCGCGAAAAAGCAGCCGTTCTATCACATTGTCGCGACAGATAGTCGTGCTCGTCGTGATGGTCGCTATATTGAGCGTCTGGGTTACTTCAATCCGGTTGCCCGTGGTCAGGCGACACCGGTCGAACTCGACTTGTCTCGGGTCGATTACTGGGTAGGTTGTGGCGCCCAGATGAGTGATCGCGTCCGCTCTATTGTCAAGAGCTATCGCAAGGAGCATGCAGCAGCCTGATCACCGCGCAGCCTCTGACCAGGCAGCGCCACCTGATGAGGCAGCGGTCGTCTGGCTGGGTCGCATCACCGCAATTTACGGTCTGCGTGGCTGGGTCAAGGTCCACTCGGATACCAACCCGCGAAACAACATAACGCAGTTCAAGCGCTGGTGGCTACGCCAGCACGGCAAGTGGACGGAGATCCGTGTTTTGAACGGCCGGCCACAAGGGAAGACAATCGTTGCATCGCTCGATGATGTGACATCACCGGATCGGGCCAGTGCGCTGATCGGTGCTGAAATCGCAGTGCTCCGGGACGATCTGCCAGAAGCGGCGCCCGGCGAGTTTTACTGGACAGACCTTTTGGGAATGTCGGTTCAGACGATAGACAATAACGTCATAGGTACCGTCAAGCGAATGTTCGAGACGGGAGCCAATGACGTGATGGTAGTTGGTTCGCCATTTAACAAGGAAATTCTGGTGCCATGGGTGGTGCC
Organism: uncultured Granulosicoccus sp.; assembly: GCA_937924505.1. Next base: position 40,632 of record CALDSR010000011.1, read on the forward strand.
TTCGGTGATCACGGATGTCGATATGCAAGCCCGGCTGATTACGGTCGACTGGGACCCGGACTTCTGATGCATTTTGGTGTGGTTACAGTGTTCCCGGAGATGCTTGAGGAGGCTCTGGGGGTCGGTGTCATTGCCAGAGCGCGTGAGAACGGCTTGATTAAATGTGGATTTGCCAACCCGCGAGACTGGACCAGCGATCGGCATCGAACCATTGATGACCGACCGTTTGGGGGTGGGCCCGGCATGGTCATGAAGGCTGAGCCATTAACGGCGGCGGTCGGCAGCTTGCGAGAGCAGATGCCAAGTGCCCCGGTGATTTATTTGTCACCGCAGGGCAGACGTTTTGACCAGTCAATGGCGAGACGCTGGCAGCAAGATGGAGCGCTGATTCTGATCAGCGGACGATATGAAGGCGTCGACGAGCGAGTGATCGAGTCGGTGGTTGACGAGGAAGTATCACTTGGGGATTTTGTCCTGAGTGGCGGCGAAATGGCGGCATTGGTCATGATCGATGCAGTCTCGCGGCTGGTTCCCGGTGTTCTGGGGGATCCGCTGTCAGCCGAACAGGACTCGTTTGGTGAGGATGGTCTTCTGGACTGCCCGCATTACACGCGTCCTGAAGAGTTCGCAGGTCGAGTGGTGCCCAAGGTGCTACTCTCCGGTGATCACAAAGCCATTGCCCGCTGGCGACGTCAGCAGGCGTTGACAAGAACAAGGGACAGGCGTCCTGATTTGCTGGCAACGGCGAAACTGACGACTGAAGACAAAGCATTTTTACAGAATTCGAAACCGAATTCTTGAGACACAAGAGTTAGGGCCATGAGCAAGATCATCGACGCAATCAATGCCGAGCAGATGTCAAAGGACATTCCGGCGTTTTCTTCAGGTGACACGGTAGTCGTGCAAGTTCGCGTCAAGGAAGGTGAGCGAGAGCGCCTTCAGGCATTTGAAGGGGTTGTCATTGCCAAGCGTAACCGCGGCTTGAATTCTGCCTTCACCGTCCGCAAGATTTCTCACGGCGAAGGTGTTGAGCGAGTCTTCCAGACTTACTCATCCACTGTTGCAAGCATTGAAGTCAAGCGTCGTGGTGATGTACGGCGAGCCAAGCTCTACTACCTGCGTGGCTTGACGGGACGTGCGGCTCGTATCAAGGAAAAGTTGTAATCCTTGTCACTATATTTCCTTTGTAAACGCAGTACGTAAGACATGACCGAAAACACCGAGACAATGACCTTCCAGGCGGAGGTCAACCAGCTGTTGCAGCTGATGATTCACTCGCTGTACAGCAACCAGGAGATTTTTCTTCGGGAGCTGATTTCCAACAGCTCTGATGCCTGTGACAAATTGCGCTTCGAGTCTATCGAAGATGCTTCACTGCTCGGTGATGACAGCGAATTGACCATTGTTGTCGCTGCCGACAGCGATGCCAAGACCGTCACGATCAGTGATAACGGTATCGGTATGAATCGCGATGAGGTCATTGCGAACATTGGCACCATAGCCAAATCTGGTACCAAGCAGTTCCTCGAATCACTCACGGGCGATCAAAAAACGGACGCCCGCATGATTGGCCAGTTTGGTGTCGGTTTCTATTCAGCCTTTGTTGTCGCTGATCGCGTTGTGCTGGAAACACGCAAGGCAGGCGATGCATCGACTGATGCTACACGCTGGGAATCTGATGCCTCAGGCGGATACACCCTGACCGAAATCGACAAGGACGAGCGGGGCACGAAGATTGTCCTGCATCTCAAGGACGACTGTGGTGAATTTGCCAGCGACTATCGTCTGAAAAGCATTATCAAGAAATACTCCGATCACATTACCTTCCCGATCATGATGATGGGTGAAGTGCCCCCGGTACCGGAAACGGAAACCGACGATGGTGCGGAGGTGGCTCCTGAATCGGATGCGGATAAAACACCGACTGAGCCGCCAGTAGCAAAGCTTGAACAAGTCAATGATGCATCGGCGTTGTGGACGCGACCAAAATCACAAATTTCTGATGAGGAATACCAGGCCTTCTACAAACAGGTTTGCCATGACTTTGATGACCCATTATCGTGGGTACATAACAAGGTCGAAGGGAAGTCTGAATATACCTCTCTGTTGTATATCCCGAAAAAAGCCCCTTTTGATCTTTACGATGGCAATCAGCAACGCAATGGCATAAAGCTGTTTGTGCAGCGCGTGTTCGTCATGGATGAAGCGGAGAAGTTGATGCCGCGTTATCTCCGCTTCGTACGGGGTCTTGTCGACAGTAACGACCTGCCACTGAACGTCTCCCGCGAGATTCTGCAGAATAACAAGGTAATTGACACAATCCGCAGTGCCTCCGTCAAGCGCGTACTGGCATTGTTGGAAAAGCTGAGTGAAAAAGAGCCCGAACAGTACAAATCATTCTGGAACGAGTTTGGTGCCTGCTTGAAAGAGGCGCCTGGTGAAGACTTTGCCAACAAGGAAGAAGTGGCGAGGTTATATCGCTTTGATACGACGCATAGCGCCAAACAGGGTGAGCTGACAAGCCTGAATGACTATATCGCACGCATGAAGGTGGGTCAGGACAAGATCTACTACATCACAGCCGATGGTTACACAGCTGCAAAAAACAGCCCGCATCTGGAGATCTTCACTGACAAGGGTATCGAAGTGCTGCTGATGCATGATCGGGTGGATGAATGGATGATGTCCTATCTGCACGAATTTGATGGCAAATCTCTTGTCTCTATTGCCAAGGGTGATCTTGATCTGTCAGCCATTGAGGGAGTGGACGGCGAGTCCAAGGAATCGCAAGCTGACAAGGAAAAGGCGGCAGCCGATGTGGCGCCAACCATCGAACGCATCAAGCAGGTACTCGACGAGTCCACCAGCGACGTACGCGCATCGACCCGACTAACCTCCTCACCGGCGTGTATCGTGATGGGTGAACACGACATGGCATTACACATGCAACAGCTACTCAAGCAGGCTGGGCATGAAGTGCCGAACACCCAGCCGGTACTTGAGGTCAACCCGACTCACCCGATCCTGACCTTGATGGACCAGGAGCAGGACGATGATCGCTTTGCGGACTGGTCTCGATTGTTGCTCGATCAGGCTTTGCTTGCCGATGGTGGGCAACTGGAAGATGGTGCTGGCTTCGTCAAACGAATGAATGACATGTTCCTGGCCCTGCAAGGAAAGACGTGAGAGCCTTGACCCGCTAGACTGGTGGTCATTCGCGGTACAACTTTTTTAGAATTAGGTCCTAATCATCCATGAAACGATTGAATCGCAGTCTTCGACTGTTGTGCCTGTTTGCTGTTTCGGCGCTTTCCTGGGGAACATTGTCCGGTCAGGCTCTGGCTGCCGGTGATGCGGCGGCTGGCGCAGATATCGCGCATACCTGCCTCGGCTGCCACGGTGTCAAGCATTACGTCAACACCTACCCGACCTACCATGTCCCGCGCATCGCGGGTCAGCATGAGGTTTATCTCGTCACTGCCTTGCAGGCCTATCGCGGTGGACTCCGAGATCACCCGACGATGCAGGCCAATGCCGCATTGCTTAGCGATCAGGATATCGACGATATTGCAGCCTACTTTGCGGCGCAAGGCCTGGACGAGCACGACAGTAACTACAGCGGCGACACTGCCAGCGTCGAGGCCGGCAAGGAGATATCCGCATCGTGCGCTGCATGTCACGGCGACACCGGGTTTCAGGCAGCGGTCCCGACCAATCCGGTTCTTGCGGGTCAGTACAAAAGCTATCTCGTGCAAGCGTTGAAAAGTTACCGGAACGGTTCGCGGAGCAGTGCCATCATGGCGGGATTTTCCAGCCAGTTGACTGACGACGACATCAACAAACTGGCCGCTTGGTTCTCGTCACAGAAATCGCCACTCAAGACGGCCGAATAGCGCCTGCGGGCGACTTTCAGCTATTGGAACTATTGGATGCTTCGCGAGATATCTCAGCCACTATGCTTTCGATATCGCGCGGCATCTGAAGGTGAAAGCCTTGTGTTTCAAGATTTTTTATCACCTCTCTGGCATCCTCCTGCCCCAGTTTACGGGTCGGCGTAACATCGATCTGCATCGCAAATTCTGGCGTGCCGAGTTGTTTCAACACGGGATCCGGCAGTTTTTCAAGTCCGTTTTCGTCAGCCAGATACACGTACAGGCCTTCCTTGATCGAACTACGGTATATGTAGCACTGCATGGTTGTTACACTCTCGGGCAATTCGCTGATGAGTGATGCTACACCGAAGCTGCGTATCGATAAGTGGTTATGGGCTGCCCGATTCTTCAAAACGAGAAGTATGGCCAGTGATGCCATAGCAAAAAATCGTGTCCGAATAGATGGTCAGCGCATCAAGGCATCACGCACGATATCGGTTGGCGACAGGGTTCAGATCGAGAAGCCGCCCTATGAGTTCGATGTAACGGTGTTAGGTTTGAACGACCAGCGGCGTGGTGCGAAAGAGGCGGTACTGCTTTATCAGGAAACCGAGGACAGTATTGTACGCCGCACCGTGTTAAGTGCCCGCCTGCGCAACGACAGAATGGCCAGATTGGGTGTTGCCGGTACTGGCCGGCCAAGTAAACGTCAGCGGCGTCAGATCATCCGCTTTCAGAACCAGAATGATGTCGATGATTGAGTGCGGAAAAACGAGAGAATTCGGAGAGAATGATTGCTTAAACGATTGATAGGTTTTTGGTCTGGTCAAACTGGTGCCAAGGGTGATGCCAGCTCACGAGCCCCCGTTATCGTGCCGGCCAACGAACATGACGTTCATGAATCGGACTTCAGTCGCTCCGCATTGAAAGTGCTGAAGAAGCTGGATGAAGCGGGGCACGCTTCCTATCTCGTCGGTGGTGGTGTGCGCGATGCGCTGGTTGGGCTGAAGCCAAAAGATTTTGATATCGCTACTGATGCGAGCCCCGAAACGGTCAGAAAACTGTTTCGCAATTCGCGCATCATCGGCCGACGTTTCAAGCTTGTCCATGTTGTCTATGGACGCGAAATCATAGAAGTCGCGACCTTTCGAGCGGCACATACAAAAGGCGACGGTGGCGAAACTGTGGAATCCGGTCGTATCGTGCGCGACAATGTTTATGGCTCTATCGAAGAAGACGCCTGTCGCCGCGATTTTTCGGTCAATGCCTTGTATTACAACATTGCGGACGGATCGGTGGTCGACTTCGTCGGAGGTCTTGATGATCTTGACAAGAAGCTGTTCAGATTGATCGGTGATCCGGCAACGCGTTGCGCCGAAGATCCGGTACGTGTTCTACGTGCTGTTCGTCTGGCTGCCAAGCTCGAATTCGATATGGAGGCCAAAACGCTTGTTGCGATGCGGGCGACATCCAGTGAACTTGGCGCTACCGCACCAGCGAGATTGTTTGAAGAGGTTTTGAAGCTCTTTCAAGGTGGCTACGCCTTACGCAGCTTTGTTGCTGTGCGTGAACATGATCTGCTGCAGTACCTGTTCCCTTTGTTGAACAAACGACTGCAACGTGGTGACGAAAAGCTCGAAACCATGTTGGCCGCCGCACTGGAAAACACCGATAAGCGCGTTGCCGTTGGTAAACCGATTACCCCGGCTTATCTGCTGGCGTTCATGTTGTGGCCCGATGTCGAAGAACAGGCGCTGCGTGATAGCACCGCCGGCATGCCGATACAGGAAGCATTGCGATTAGCCGCTGACGACGTCATCAAGGACCAGCTACGCGTAACATCGATACCGCGGCGCTTTTCAGGTCCCATGCGCGAAATCTGGCACATGCAGCCCAGGCTCGAGAGTGCGCGAGGCGAACGTGCCCTGCGCCTGATGGAAGATCGACGTTTCCGTGCCGCTTACGATTTCCTGTGCCTGCGGGCGAGCGTCGACCCACGCCTTGCTGACGTCGCCAAGTGGTGGACCGATGTGCAACGCCTGCCGGAAGACCAAAGACAGAAGAGTGTCGAAACACGACCGCTGGCGATGAGTATCTGGGGTAACACCAAGGACGGCGATACGAAGGCCACAGGTGCCACTGCATCGAAGAAAAAACGCAGGCGACGGCGTCGACGCAAACCGGGTGGCGACAAGAAAGCACCTCCTGCGAACTCGTGACCAGGTCCGCGCCGGCTCATTGGGTTTATGTCGGTCTCGGCAGTAATGTCGGTGATCGTGTGGAGCACTTGCGCGCGGCTTGTGCGGATATTGTCGATATCCGCGGATGCCAATCCTTGCGACTGTCACCTCTTTACGAAAGCGCACCGATGGGGCCACAGGATCAAGCTGACTACGTTAACGCGGTTTGCCGATTCCATTGCACCCTGTTTCCTGATGAGCTGCTACGAGCCCTCAAGCGCATCGAGCGACATCATGGGCGAGATTTCGACGCACCTCGATGGACGGCGCGTCCGCTGGATCTGGATATCGTCTTGTTCGGTGATCAAATCATCGTTTCGAACGATCTGAGCATTCCCCATGCGGGCCTTGCCTCGCGTTCGTTTGTTTTGCGACCTTTGTTTGATCTGGCGCCGACATTGAGCATACCTGGTCATGGCCCGGTCGCTACTTTGCTGCATGACTGTGAGGATTATTCCATCCGACCATTTTTAAGTGAGTCAACTCCCCCTCTTGAGCCAAATACATGACGCACCCTTTCATTGCGATCGAAGGTCCGATCGGTGTCGGCAAAACGACCGTTGCTCGGCATCTGGCCGAGCAGCTAAAAGCACATTTTTTGCCGGACACCGATACACGCAACCCCTATCTCAAGCAGTTTTATCTGGATCCCAAGGCTGCTGCGTTGCATGCCCAGTTACATTTTCTTGTCGCGCGCCGTGAAGTGCTGAAAAAGGCTGATATCGAACAACCGGTGAAACCGATCGTCGCTGATTTCATGATCGACAAGGATCACCTGTTTGCGGAGCTTACACTGGATGAAAACGAGTGGTGGATGTACGCCCATCTTTACGATCGGATGACCGCGGACACACGTCGCCCAAATCTTGTCATCTACCTGCAAGCACCGCTGGAAAGGCTGATCGAGCGCATAGAGACAAGGGGTTTACGCCACGAACAACGGATAGACAGTACCTATCTTGCGGAATTGGGCGCCCGCTACGAGCGTTTTTTTCATGATTATGACGAATCGTCGTTGTTGATCGTCAATACCGATGAAATCAATCTTGCGAACGACCGATCCGCGGTTCAGGCCTTGGGAAATCTGGTCAAGAGCCGTCTCGAGGAGGGTGACGGCGGTCGCCATTTCTGGAATCCGGCGGGGTAAGATTTGCACTTGACCGCGCATTGGGTGAAACTGCACCCCCTCAGGGGCAGGTAAGTGACATGACAGAACGGCAAAATCTCCGAATCGCGTTACTGGAAGACAACGACGAGCAGGCTGCGAAGGTCTCAGGCTGGATCGAGCACAAGGGATATCACTGCGGAGTTTTCAATACCGCGGAGGATTTTCAGCGTGCTTTCAGAAAATCCAGCTACGACGTCGTGGTTCTCGACTGGACCTTGCAATCAGGCAGTTCCGGTCTCGAAGTGCTGCACTGGATCAGAAAGACACTAACCAGTGATATCCCGATAATCTTTGCCACCGCGCGCCAGGCCGAAGAAGACATTGTCACGGCGCTGCAAGCCGGCGCCGATGATTACCTCGCCAAGCCGGTTCGTCAGCATGAACTGCTCGCGAGGCTTTATGCGCTAGCGCGTCGGGCGCAGCCTGAGTCTGAAATTCTTGAGTGTCCGCCGTATGTGTTTGACACATCGAACCGTCAGGTACGTATGGATGATGAACCGATAAAGCTCACTGAAAAGGAATATGAACTTGCCTTGTTCCTGTTCCGTAACCGCGGACGGGTTCTGTCGCGACAACACTTGCTGACATCGGTCTGGGGCACCTCGGCTGAACTGAATACCCGCACGGTCGACACGCATGCCAGTCGCTTGAGAAAGAAACTCAAGCTGCTCGCCTCAGAGCGTTGGAAGCTGACTTCGATCTACCAGCACGGTTATCGCCTCGAGGAACATACCAGTACAAGCTGAAAACAGTTGCCAGTAGATGGCCATTACTCGGGTACCTCAAGTTTCGCGGCGACGGGGCATCACGATCCTGTGGTTGGCAGGCTTTCTGGGTTTGCTGTTGTGCCTGACATGGGTTCTTGACTGGAGCGAGGCCACGCGTAAGGTTGATCGTCTGCTGCATGACAGCTGGGTGCGTATCCACCAGCGTGATGCACCCGACGACATCGTCATTGCCGCCATTGATCCCAAAAGTCTGCGGGAGCTTGGCCGTTGGCCCTGGCCAAGGAATTTGCAGGCTCTGATGTACGAACAGCTCGAACGTAATGGTGCGAGTGCCGTCGTAATTGATGTCTTGTACACCGAAGCCTCTGATCGTATTCGTAGTGATTCGACACTTGCCGCGGCGATCGATAATTTGTCAGTGAGCATATTGCCGGTCCTGACCGAAGGGCGAAGTGGCCCCGGGAACGGAGTGACTCTGCCGTTGCCAGATCTGAGTCGGGCCGTTACGGATCTCGGGCATATCTTCTTGCCGATAGATGATGATGGCATCGTGCGCCGTGTCAATCTTAAATCCGGGTTCAACCGTCCGCACTGGTCAACCTTGTCGTTGGCAGCCTTGCAAGCAATAGAGCCTGACCGAAATTATGACGGTGCATATCTGCCTGGGCGTCGTCTGCACGAAACTCCCGAGAAACTGGGTTGGGTTCAGGACCACGAGGTTTATATCCCGTTCTATGGGCCGAGTGGCACGTTCACTCGTATTTCCGCCATTGATCTCATACGTGGTGATGTGCCACGGGACGCAATCGAGAACAAGATCATTTTTGTTGGTCTGACAACCACTGGCTTGGGTGATGTGGTGCCGACGCCGGTCTCGGCACTCGATCAACCCGTACCGGGTATCGAGATTCACGCCAATATCTTCGCTGGTCTACGTGATGGTTCGCTTGTCACGCATATCAATCGTTACATGAATTTACTGGTTGCACTCGCATTGCTGCCTTTGATGCTGCTTGTCTACTCACGGGCACCACCGCAGTGGGGGCTGCCAGGCGCGTTGATTGGCGCTGCCGCCCCCGTTCTTTTGAGCTTCTTCCTGTATCGCTACGCGCGGCTTTGGTACCCACCATTAGCTGCAAGCTTGCCGATACTGATCAGCTATCTTTTCTGGTCAAGGCATCGGCTCGGATTTGTCAATCGGTTCTTCGAACGTGAGAGGGCGAAGCTCGAGCCTCATCTGCCACAGCGTGACAGTAGCAGTAACAGTCTGTTGGTCGATTTCTTCAACCATGCATCAAGGCATCTGCCTATCGAGGGCTGGCGCTTCTCGGCAAAAGGTGAATTGTTTGAAGACGGGGTGGGCTTGCCTGAATATCGTGTCACAGGTGGAGGCGACTCCGAGTGGCGACATCATGGTGAGGTCTACGCGAAAGAATTTCCAACACCTGGAAAGCTGCACATTGAATTGGCCATACCGGATGCAGAACTTGGTCAGGAAATCACTCGCTATGTCGACACACTGGCGCGTGTGCAATCTCGTCATATGCCAAGCCCGCTGACCGGTTCGATCGAACGCTTGCAGAACAACGCCCGTCAATTAAGTGAACAGATGGCGTGGATGCGTAGTATCAAGGTTTTCAGCGAAACAATACTTGAAGGTGGCCCGATTGGCTTCGCAGTATGGAATCCTGCTGGCGAGCAGTTGCGCGGGAATGAGTTGCTTTTAGAAATGGTGCCAAATCTCAAAGCTCGTAGCGAGCTGTTTGATTTTTTGTTGGCCATAGGTCGCCAGCCGCAGCAGGGTGATGATAAAGGCCACCTTAACGACTTGCTGTTGCGTGGAGAGCCTTGGCAGATCACCCATGTCGATGCAAAGTTTGAGCGTGAATTGATCATCAACTTCAGCGCAGTTGGCGAAACCCTGCATGAACGACTGATCTGCGCCAGTGTTATTGATGTTTCCGATATTCGAAGCGCGGAAAGAGCGAGAGCAGAGATGGTTGACTACTTGTCGCACGATCTGCGTTCGCCGTTGATATCAGCTCTGTACCTGCTTGAAGACGAGATTTCGGAATCGAAGAAAAAAATCGATACTGAGGTGAAGGCAAGAATCGAAAACAACATTCACCACAGTTTGACGATGATGGACGATCTGTTGAATGTTGCTCGTGCTGATAGTCTGACTGAGGAGTCTTTTACAGAGTTGTTGTTCAATGCGGTTCTCGATAATGTACTGGACCAGCTGTTGCCACAAGCACGCAACGCCAAGGTGAAATTTGATATCGAGACACCCGATGCTGATTTCTGGATGGATGGCGATGCTGGTTCTCTTGAGCGAGCTGTCAGTAATGTCATCGGTAACGCGATCAAATACTCGCCGCCTGACACGAAAATTCATATCAAGCTGTCTGAGGATGAAGGCTACGCGCAGCTTGTTATCACGGATGAAGGTATTGGTATCGATCCCGCCATGGCAGATCAACTATTCACACGCTTCAAGCGCGATTCCAAGGTGGCTGATCAGTTCAAGGGAATTGGACTTGGGCTGGCACTGGTATCGCGTGTCGTTCGCCAGCACCGTGGGACGGCCAAAGCCAGCTCGGTAGAAAACGGGACGCGAATCACCCTGAGATTGCCGGTCAAGAGTGTTGAAACTTGAGCGTTGGAAATCTTAAGGCGCCAGCGTGATCTCTTCGATCCTGCCGTCGTCAAAGCCGAGAATCAATGCATCCGCGGGCCGTGCGGCAAACAGTCCGTTGGTCACGACCCCGGGGATGGCATTGAGCTCTGCCTCGAGTTTTACCGCATCATTTATCTCGAAGCCGTGGCAGTCCAGAATGATGTTGCCATTATCAGTGGCAGGCCCTTCCCGGTACTCAGGATCAGCGCCCAAAAGGACAATCTGACGGGCGACGAAACTACGTGCCATCGGAATTACCTCCACTGGCAAGGGGAATGCCCCAAGCGTATCAACGCGTTTGCTTGCGTCAGCTATGCAGACGAATCGACGGCTCGCGCTGGCGACGATCTTCTCTCGGGTCAGGGCACCACCGCCGCCTTTTATCAGTTGCAGTTTGTCGTTGGATTCATCAGCGCCGTCGACGTACAGATCGAGTGCGCCGGTCATGTTCAGATCCATCACATCATAGCCATGCTTTTTCAGCAGGCGGCTGCTGGCCTCTGAACTCGATACGGCTCCTTCGAGCGAAATACGTCGCTCAGCCATGATTTCGATGAAGATATTGACCGTCGAACCTGAGCCGATACCTAGAACCGTATCGGGTTTGACGTGTGCGAGAGCAGCAATGGCTGCTGCCTGTTTACCTGGATGCATGGGCGAAAGTGTCAGAAACAGAGTACATTGATGGGCCGATTCCCGACCATGCATGGACATGAGCGAGCTACACGCCAACTATATCAAACGCATCCTGTCTGCTCGAGTTTATGATGTGTCGAAAGAGACGCGATTGCACCGCGCCGATACCTTGTCCACACGACTCGGCAATGAGATTCTGCTAAAGCGTGAAGATGAGCAAAGCATCTTCTCGTTCAAGTGTCGTGGCGCATTCAATCGCATCTACAAACTGATGCAGGTGCAAGCGGTCTCTGGTGTGATCGCTGCATCGGCCGGCAATCATGCACAGGGGGTTGCACTGTCAGCCGCGAAGCTCGGCATACCCGCCGTGATCGTCATGCCAGTGACGACACCACAGATCAAGGTCGAGTCGGTGCGTGCGCTCGGTGGTGAGGCGGTGCTCTACGGTGATGATTTCGATACTGCGCTTGCGCACGCAAAAGTGCTTGGCGATGAAAGGGGCTTTTCGTTTATCCATCCGTTCGATGATCCGAACACCATTGCCGGGCAGGCGACGGTCGCCGTAGAAATCTGTCGTCAGCATCCTGAGGATCTTGACATCATCTTCGTTCCGGTCGGTGGTGGCGGCTTGGCTGCGGGCATCAGTGCCTACATGAAATACCTTCGCCCCGACGTGCGCATCGTTGGTGTCGAACCGGTTGATGCGGCCTCCATGCACGATGCATTGCAAGCGAACAAACGCGTTATCTTGCCTCAGGTTGGCCTGTTTGCCGATGGTGTTGCCGTCAAGCAAGTGGGTGAATCCACGTTTGAAGTCTGCCGGGAATTTCTCGACGAGGTGGTGCTTGTGACCGTCGATGAAATGTCGACCGCGATCAAAGACATCTTCAACGATACCCGCACATTGACCGAGCCCGCTGGTGCGCTGGCGGTGGCTGGGATGAAACGCTACATCGCAGATCACGGCCTAAAAGGTAAAACCCTGATCGCAATCAACAGTGGGGCGAACATCAACTTTGATCGCCTGCGCCATGTCGCCGAAAGAGCGGAAGTCGGTGAAAGTCGCGAAGCATTGCTCGCGGTCAAGATTCCTGAGGCACCTGGGAGTTTTTTGAAGTTCTGCGAGACCTTGGGCCGACGCAGTATTACCGAATTCAATTACCGCTATGCCGATTCGGCTGAAGCCTGCGTATTTGCCGGTGTTGTTATCGGCGGCGGGCAACAGGAACGAGACGAGTTGATTGCCGAGCTTGAAGCTGTGGGTTATTCAGTCCTGGACATGACCCACAACGATTCTGCCAAGCTGCACGTACGCCACATGATCGGTGGTCATGCCGGATTGAGCGATGAGCGACTCTATCGTTTTCGATTTCCGGAACGACCAGGTGCCTTGAGGGATTTTCTAGGAGCGATGGGTAGTGACTGGAATATTTCGCTGTTTCACTACCGTAATCATGGCGCTGCCTATGGTCGCGTATTGGTGGGCATGCAGATACCGCTTGGCGAGGAGCATGAGCTGGACACGTTCATAGACACGCTCGGATATGACGCAGAAGAGGAGACAGACAACGAGGCTTGCACCTTGTTTCTCGGATGATGAGCGCCACAGTCTTTGTGGTTGTGCTGTTTGCCGCATTCCTGCATGCGCTGTGGAACTCCATGGTCAAAGGCGATGGAGACAAACAGCTCGCTGTTGCGGCCGTCGTTCTTGGTCATGTCCCCGCAGCGGTGTTGCTGATACCGTTTGTTGAACTGCCGGCGCGTGCCAGTTGGCCCTATATTGTCGTTGGTGCCTTGCTGCACGTTGGTTATCAGGTTTTCCTCGCACGCGCTTATCGGGTTGGTGATCTGAGTCAGGTCTATCCCATAGCTCGCGGATCGGCACCATTGATCGTAACCATCGTTTCGGTGTTGTTTTTGGGCGTGGTGCTCACAGCAACACAATTGGCCGCTATCGTTATTATCGCAGTGGGCATCATGAGTATCTGTTTCGTACGTGGCATCGAT
>CALDSR010000012.1 GCA_937924505.1 uncultured Granulosicoccus sp.
CGTTAAACAAATAATGAGCTCGCTGAACTACTTTGGTGTTCGTCCTGGGTAGAACGGCTAAAGCTAATGACGAAACTAAGCATGTAGTACCAAAGGCGGAGTGCTTTCGGACGGGGGTTCAACTCCCCCCATCTCCACCAATTCGCCTGCAAGATATTGATTAGACTCTTTATCTTGCAGGCATCATATAGAATTTGGGGGGCTCTACGGCTCGGCTCTACCCAATTAACGGAAGATGGGCATTCATCCGCCCATCCCCAATTAACGTCTCGATGTGATGGTGACATTGCAATTCGTTTTACCCATAAACCAAATGAGCATTTCATTGCTAGGCGTCTGCCTGATTTTGTGGATGCAATTTACGCCTCACGGACTTATCTGAAAAAACATTGGGAAAATGGGGCGCTCGTAGGCCCGGAATGGATTGGTTGGTCTGATACTGAGGTGTTCAAGACCAGAGTCAAAAAGACCCGGTTTTCGAAAGCCAAGATAGCGTGGACCATGCCGTCGATGCCTCTCCAAGTTGCAGGCTGTTGAATTTAATAACACGCGCCTTGACTGTTCTTGACGTGTTGAATTATGTCGGATATCAAATAGATGTTCTTGGTCGAAAATAAACCTAAGCCGCTCGCAAAAAGATATTTGAATTACTCAAGTTCCAGAATTGTTGGAACGTCGGGTGAGTCTGGTTGTCAGTGTGCAGTTCCCCTGGCTCCAGCCAGTGATACTGGTCGGCGGCTGAACGTAGTTCCTGATTTTCGATGCGTAGCATCAGGTGATGGGCGGCGAGTTCGGAAGGGTGGCTTAGCCCTGTCATGCTTAACGCTTTGGCCAGTTCTTTTAACGTATTTACATGGAAATTTGCAACGTCACGGTGTTGTTTGTCGTCGGTCAATAACTTACCTGGTGCCGAGTTATCTGATGTAGCACCATCTTTAATTTTCCCCGGTTCAAAGAAACCTCCGGTCGTATGACATCCGTCCGCCCCCAATGAGAACGCTCGGGCGAGGTCAAATGCGTTGACGAGATTGCCGGCAATAATAATTTTGATTTTTTCTCGAATACCCAGCCCAAGAAGCGTGTTATGGACCAGCATCAGTCCATCGTGTGTGGATGTGCCCATGGGGTTGGCAGATACGAGTGCTGCGTCATCGTCTCCGCCTTCAGTTTCATCAATCGTAATGAAGTCGGGAAGTATATTTCTTTCGCACATTGCCTTGGCGATGCTGAAAAAATCTGCGGGCTGGTTGATGCTCAACTTGATGCCAACCGGTTTTCCGCCGCTTAACGCTCTAGTTTGATTGAGGAAGTTGATCAGCTCTATTGGCGTACCAATAGTGAAATGGCTGACAGGGTTTACATAATCCTTTCCTTCGGGTATGTCTCGCTCTACGGCAAAATCTGGCCTGTCACCTTGAGAGAGTATGATTTCAACCATCTTGACGTGCTCTTTGGCCGCACGATCAGCGAATTTATTCGAGTCAAATTTACCGAATACGTTACGGTATCCAACGCAGTCGCTTTCAAGCTGCAAGATCTGATCGCCTCCGGCTAACTCATGAAATTCTGAAATTAGTCTCTCACCGTTGCCTTGCGCAAAGCCGCCCATGCGGAAGCCACGGTTCAAGGCTTTTGCAAATGTGGGTGACAAGGTTTCAATTGACATGCCGGAGACAATGAGAACCGAGCTGTCGTAGGGCTTTTCACAGGTATCGCCGCCGATTCGAACGCGAAAATCAGCATTGTCTACATGGATTGGGTAACTTGAATGATGCAGCCATTCTTTGGCGTTGTGGAGGGTGTTAATGGATGTCCCAAACGGATGGAACCCTTCGGTATTCCTGGCGCATCGGTAGGCAAGTTCACGTTGTTCTGGTGTGCAGGGATGCTGTATGTGATCACTTTCGGTAAAGTATTGGCGTAACTCACGCCCTGTGCACTCGAGAAGATAAGCGGCACGTTGCTTTACGAGGGAAAGTGCTGAAGCCGATGAGCTGGTCTGGAGTAATTCGTAACTAGTGCCTGCAGATATAATGATACCTACCCCGGTCAGTACTGCGCCGACGGTTGGAATAAAATTCATTAGCCCGATACCGACCGGAATCAGCAATATGGCTGACAGGAGTGGAATATGACGCATCGCTACGTCTCCCCGTCCAGGAATGCGATTGACATGGTTGCCAATAAAACGACGAATGTAATCACCGGGCTTTGCCTAGCTGAAAAAATCATACTTGCTTTCATTTAGCGGGACTCGAAGGCGTGGTAGCAAGGCTCTGCTCGGGCGGACGCTCGGATGCAATATCCGGTTGCTTTGGGTGAGAACAATTGAACACTGCACGATCCCCCCGGTTATCGTCATTTTTAGATAAAGACTGATCGCTCTGGAGTTAGGTATTTCGTTGCATGTAACGGTTACATGCAGCGCATGGCGAGTTTATACGTGTGTCGGGGCATGCGGTTTGCTCGAGAAACCTCGAATCGATCACACGGACAAGACTTTGAACACCCCCATAGATACCAATGCATTGTTGGTGCAGTTGCGAACCATGGCGCAGGACGCCGGGATCCCGACAGCGGAGGTTGACAAGTCAGCAGAATCCAGTGTTTTTGCTGATGCGTTAAAGGCTTCCTTGCAAGAAGTCAACACACGTGGCGGTGAAGCAAAATCGTTACGGGAATCATATGAACGAGGTGATCCGAATGTTGAATTGTCTGATGTCATGGTGTCCATGCAAAAGGCCCGGATTTCTTTTGAAGCAATGACTCAGGTGCGCAACAAGATGGTGTCTGCATATAAAGACATCATGAACATGCCGATCTAGCGCGCAGGTAATCCATGTCATTCAACTATATTTATAACGTCGGAATCGGCTGATTAATGAGCGAACTAGAAGACTCGAACGCATCACGATCGCCAATGCTGGGCGGTAATCCGGTGCTTAACTCGGTGAGCCGAACGCTTGCCGCGCCACAGGTCGGGGCCTTGTTGACGCTTGCCATGGCGTTAACCTTGGGCGTCGGCTTGATTATGTGGGCGCTTCGTCCGGAGTTTGTTCCGATCACCGAGCAGCAATCTCGTCAGGATGCCTTGCAGATCATGGAAATGCTCAACTCGTCTGCGACGCCTTACAAGCTGGATCCGAATACAGGCTTGGTGCTGGTGCCAAAGGCACAAGCTGCGGAGATCAAACTGGGCTTGGCTGCGAGTGGTTTATTGCAGCGAGAATCGGTAGGTCTGGAAGTTTTGCAGCAGGAGTCCTCTTTGGGGACCAGTCACTTCACCGAAACCGCTCGATATCAGCATGCGCTTGAAACGGAGCTGAGTCGCACGATCAGTAGTATGAGGAACGTTGAGTCCGCGCGCGTGCATCTCGCGTTACCTAAACAGTCAGTTTTTGTCCGAGATCGCGAGCAGGCCTCCGCCTCGGTAATGATAAAACCGCTGGCAGGCAGAGCGATAGAGGAAGAACAGGTGAACGCGGTAACCAATCTCGTCGCTTCCAGTATTCCTTATCTGCAAAGCGACCAGGTCACGATAGTCGATCAATGGGGCAGATTGCTATCGACAGGTGATGAAACCGGATCTGGTATCAATCGAGATCAATACCAGTACACACGGCGCCTTGAAAAGCTTTATTCGGACAGAATCGTTTCCTTATTGACCCCGGTTGTCGGAGCTGGGCGCGTGCGAGCCATCGTTACGGCTGAAATTGATTTTTCTATCAATGAGCGAACTGAAGAAAATTATAACCCCGACCCTTTGCAGCTTCGATCTGCCGAGTCCCAGCTGCAACGAAGGACAGGTGCGGCTGCGGCTGGGGTTCCCGGTGCATTGACGAATCAGCCGCCGGAAGCGGGAACAATCGACGAGGGTGTACCGGGCGAAGCCGGAGCTGCCGAGACGGTTAACGAAACCAGCAGTGAACTAAAGAACTATGAGCTCGACAAGACGATTACCCATACGCGTCAGTCGCCCGGTGGTGTCAGACGGCTAACGGCCGCTGTGATTATCGATGATCAGATCACAACGAACGAGGCGGGTGAAATCGTTCGAACCCCATTGGGTGACGAGGCGCTTGCTGAATACACGGCGCTTGCACGTGAAGCCATTGGTTTCGACGAGAACAGAGGCGACAGTGTGGTGCTGTTCAATCGTCCGTTCCAACCTGCCGAAGAAATACTTCCCATGGAGCCTCTGCCTATTTGGCAGCAGTCGTGGCTTTGGACCATGGTGAGACAAGTGATGATTGGCTTGTCAGTATTGCTGTTGATTCTATTAGTGGTGCGTCCGGCTTTCAAGAAGCTGGTCGCGCAAGAGGAGAGTCATGAGCTGCTGTCGAGCGATGCGGTCGACGGTGATGCTGAAGATGGCTCCGAAACTGAATCGTCAGCGAACACAAACAATTCGCTCGACGACAAGGGATCCGCTGCGACAGCGTCTCTCGATTCACCTCCGGCGGTGTATGGAGACATTTTGAATATGGCTCGCGTCATGGCCGCTGAGGATCCGAAAAGAGTGGCGAAAGTGGTTAAGGATTGGGTCAAGGAAACATCATGAGCGAAGCCGAAACCGAGAGCGATGAAAGTGCTGTGGAGGCTGAGCCTGAGCTGAGTGGTTCCTGTCAGGCCGCGATACTGCTGATGGCGCTTGGAGAGGAAGAAGCTGCCGAAATTCTCAAGCATATGAAACCCGAAGAAGTGCAAGCCCTGGGTGGAGCCATGACCGCGATAGATGGTGTCACGCAAGCTCAGATAAGCAATACGCTGGACAATTTTATGGGGCGTGTTGGTAAAGAATCATCGTTAGGTATGGGGTCGGCAGAATACTTTAAATCTACCGTGACGAAAGCGCTTGGCAAAGACAAGGCAACCAGTGTGCTGTCGCAGATGGAACCGGCTGAGGATGACACTGCATTAGGCGAATTGCGCTGGATGAACCCTCGCATTGTGGCCAAAATCATTCGCAACGAACATCCACAGATTATCGCAACGGTACTCAGTCAATTGCCGCGCGAACAGGCGGGTGAAGTGTTGGACCGTCTTCCCGAGGATCAGCATCTTGATCTGGTTACCCGGATTTCCAAGCTCGACAAATTGCATCCCAGCGCCTTGGCTGATCTTGATGACATCATCAAAGGTCTGTTTGAAAATAATTCTGAAGTAGAGGTCAGTGGTGTTGGCGGCGTTAAGGTTGCGGCAGAAATACTCAATGGTGTTTCAAAGGAATCGGAAGATAAATTACTGGAAGCGATGGAAGCTGCCGACGCTGAACTTTGCGAGCAGATCAAGGAAGGTATGTTCATATTTGAAAATCTCATGGCCTTGGATGATCGCGGCATGCAAACCTTGCTTAGAGAATTGTCGAATGAAAATCTTATTCTTGCACTCAAAGGTTCCTCGTCTGATCTGCAGGAAAAAATATTCCGCAATATGTCGTCTCGCGCCGCGGAGCTGTTGAGAGATGATCTCGAGTCCAAGGGACCGGTAAAACTCTCAGAAGTGGAAACCGCACAGAAAGAGATCCTCGGAGCGGCACAGGACTTGGCCGCTGACGGCAAGATCGCACTTGGCGGTAAGGGAGATGACTTTGTTTAGAGTATTGACCGAAGAGGAATCCCGTTCGGTAAAGCGTTGGCAGGCGCCTGCGCTTAACGCCGCCGATCCGTCGTTAAAAGTAGTCAGTCACTCGAACTCGCGGCAATCGAGTGCTGCAGAGAACGCGGGTGATGCCGATGCGAAAGACGAAATACAAGATAATATCAAGCACGACACAAGATCTGATAGCCCGGTTGAATCTGATAGCTCGGTCGAACTTGATAATGAGTCCGCTGAGAAAACAAGTATTGAAGACACGTCAAGCAATGTCGCGGCGACGGCCAACATCTCAGCTGACATGCTCCAATCGAGCTACGATGAAGGCTATTCGGCTGGCTTTGCTGAGGGAAATGCCGCGGCCTATGAATCTGACAACCAAGGTCTCAGCAAGGTGCTGAAGAGTTTGTCCGAGCAGGAAGTACTGCGTAATGAAATGCTACTCGATGACATCATCGAATTGGTCAAAGTCACGACAGGGTTGCTATTAAAAAAAGAGATCAAAACGGATGCGTCAATTCTCAAAGACTGGGTTGTTGAAGGATTGAGCAGGCTCCCGACTATGTCCACTACATCAACTGTTCATATGCATCCATTGGATGCCGATCGCGTCAAACAGTTGGTTGATCCTGGCCTGGCGGAGAGGATTGTCGAAGACAGCAAATTGAATCGTGGTGACTGTCATATTGAAAACGGTGCATCGACCGTCCGTGCAGGTGTTTACGAGCAAATATGTAGACTGACGTCGAATCAGACCTCGACTCAAACTTCTGATGATCATTCAGAGGTACAAGACGCGTGACACTGACTCACGCAGATAACAAAATCGTGTTGAAACGCTTGCGAGATGGCCTTGCCGACTATGCACACTCGCTGGCGCTGCAAGAGTTGCCCGTTAACGGGCGTTTGGATCAGCTGATGGGTTTGACGCTAGTCGCCGATGGTTGTGAGGCTTCCTTAGGTGATCGATGCACGATCGAGGTTCCGGATGCATCGTCAGTGGAGGCTGAAGTTGTTGGATTCAACGGAAGACGAACTCTGTTGATGCCTACCGGGCCGATACAGGGATTGAGATCAAATGCTCGCGTCAGCCGCATTTCAACATCGTTCAAAGCCCCGGTTGGCCACGCGCTGCTTGGCCGCGTTATCGATGCGAATGCTGAACCGTTGGACGGTCGCGGTCCTTTAAAATGTCCGCGTCACGGATCATTGTCTGGTGCACCCGTAAATCCGTTAACTCGGCGCACGATCGATGAGCCATTCGATGTCGGTGTACGAGCGATCAATGGACTACTGACGCTCGGTCGTGGGCAACGGGTCGGCTTGATGGCCGGCAGTGGTGTCGGCAAGAGTTCATTGCTTGGGATGATGACGCAGCATTCCAGTGCAGATGTCACTGTCATTGCACTCATTGGCGAAAGAGGTCGGGAGGTGCAGGAGTTTGTCGCACAGACGCTGGGTGAAGCGGGCATGCGCAACGCTATTGTGGTTGCAGTCCCGGCCGATCAACCGCCATTGTCCAGATTTCAGGGTGCTCTGTTGGCAACGACTATTGCCGAGAATTTTTGTCGCGAAGGAAAAGAGGTTTTGTTGTTGGTGGATTCCTTGACCCGATTTGCTCAGGCGCAACGAGAAATCGGGCTTGCAACGGGAGAGCCTCCAACGACCAAAGGCTATCCGCCATCGGTATTCGCGACATTGCCACAATTGGTTGAACGCGCGGGTCGATTCAAATCTGGCGGATCTATCACCGGGATCTACACCGTGCTGGCCGAGGGCGATGACCAGAATGATCCCATCGTTGACGCGGTGCGCGCCGTGCTGGATGGTCATATTGTACTGAGTCGATCGTTAAGCGAAGCGGCCCATTTTCCGGCAATTGATATTGGCGCCTCAGTCAGTCGAATTCGTCGATCGATCACTAGCCGTGAGCATGATCTACTGATTCAGGAATGTCTCAAGCTTGCCGCCAGCTACCGTGCACAAGAGGACATGGTCAGAGTCGGTTTGTATCAGGAGGGGAGTGATCCGCAGCTGGATCGGGCCCTGGCCATCTGGCCGCTTTTAAGCAATTACCTTCAACAGGCTGCAGATGAAGGGGTTTCATTGACCGAATCAACCGATCAGTTGCGTCAGTTACTGACATCGGCGCCCGATTAACGGTTTCTTACTGTTAGTTCCTTTGATCTAGCTGTTCGCAGCGCTGGTTCTGCCGAAAAGAGTAGGGAGATTCGAGCGTGAACCAAAATGCGAAAAAAGACTTTAGATGGACTGGTAAAGCTTGCTGATTGGCAAGCCACTGTTTCGCGACACTCATGGCAGAAGCAGCGGGATCTGCGTGATCAAGCCCTGAAGGAGCAGGCGGCGATTCAGCAATACATAGCCACTTATGACACGGTCGTCGCCGGAGATGAATGTGTGCCAACCATATTGGCGCATAAACGAACGTTTGTCAGCAAACTCTCAGATCAGTTGGCTCAGCTAGGTGAGCACGTCATTGAGTGCGGTAATCGACTCGACGAGGCCAGTGCCAAACATCGTTTGGACACCCAAAAAGTTGCCGCTTTGCGATTGATGCAAGAAGGCGAAATCGATAGAGCCGATTCCGTAGCACGGCGCCGTGAACAGGCTGAACAGGATGAAATAGCATCGCGATCAACTATCGCCGGCATTCGCACGATTGAGCCAAGAGGCTACGATCATGTCTGACATTGCGGAGAAGTTGAGCACATCTACCGCGGATATCGTGGGTGCCAACAAGATTTTAGGCACCGCGATTGTGGGTCAAGAGACGGATGCCGCTGGTGTAGCATTTGAAAGCCATTTGCAAGCGGCGACAGCCTCACATAAGCGCACTGAAACGCAAAAAGCTGAGCGGGGCATGATACCTAGTGACGCGGCTGCCAGTCGATCGCTGTCCGATCATTCGCTAACCTCGAAAACCGAAACCGAAACCGAAACCGAAACCGCAACCGCAACCGCAACTGAAACCGAAAGTGCCGTGCCTGGTGCGCGTACAGGATCTGCCGCGTCTAGTGTGACTGGCGGGCCGGTTGTTATTGAACCGAACCCGCCTGCCGAGGCGGCAGGTCATAAAAATGATAATACGCTTGCAACTTCACAGCTGGAATCTGGCGATCCACCGCGGACGCCGGTGATTTTAAATATTGACGATAAGCTTGTCGATAGCGCTGAATCAGTCGTTTATCCCGAAAAAACCATTTCCGGTAACGAACGCGTTGCAGTACTCGACGCAAGCCTTATCGGATCGGCAGATAACAACAGCACGGTTCCTGCCGAGCAGAACGACACTGGGGCTGAGGTCGTTGCTGGCAGTTCTGAGCGTCTTGTATTCGATGGAGAAAGCGCATTGGAAGAGGTGGTGGCTTCGCAAGCGGTAGCTGCCCAAAACCTTGCTGCCAATGTCGCGAATAGTGGATTGGATTCTCCAACGCCGTCAGTTGCATTAACGACGGATGAATCTGGAGACGTGATGCCCGCTCAGACCTCGAGCAACGCAGCAACCAGCGTATCCACCAACGCTGCCACTAGCGAGGGGCCTACGTTGCTTGCTTCGCTTGCAACTACAGGTTCTACTGGCCATTTGCCGACTGCTGATTCCCGACCGGTTGTGGTAAATGCACACACCAGTGTAAATACATCGGCCACGTCAGACACTTCGCTGACTCTGGCTGCGGCCGGAGGTGCCGGTACAATGGCGAACCTGCAAACGGGTATGCCTCAGAATGTAACGGTCGGTATTAGGCCTGACGGAAAGATAACGACGGACACTGAGATCACTGCTGGTTCGTTGCAACAGTCATTGCAAACAGCCGAAGTTGCATCGAGTGTCAAAAGTTTGCAATCAACCAAGACTATCGACACCTTGAGTGACGTGCCAGTCAGGATAACGGCACAATCGCCAGCTTTGGCGATTGAACCGGCACTGGATGCGAGTAAAAATAACGTAGTTACACAGCTTGCCATGCAAACGAATGGTGCGCTGTCCACTCAGAGCACGACTGAAGTCGATGAGTCGATAGCGCAAATGGCCGTTAATCCGATGCAGAGCATCACGTCGGCGCGCACTGAGTTGAAAGCTCCAATAAACCGAGATTTGCGCACACAAGCACCCGCAGAGGCGGTTATGCCAGCGAATTTAACCGCGCCGAACATGATCGACTCGATTGCTACGACGACATCGATGCAAATATCGTCGATTGACGGCGACAGCGCCGCTGCCAATCAGCCATCTAACATGTTTCTCGCGGCTTCTAATGGCATCGTAGCTGCTCCAAATCCCACACGAATGACAGCCGGTCCCAGTCTGGTTCTCGCACCCACCGTGATGCAGATGACACCAGACTTTCAGGACCAGGCCTTGGTTGGAAATGTGCGTTGGATGGTAAACGAAGGGATCAGCAACGCGACGATCAATGTAAGTCCCGGCGGGATGGGGCCTATCTCTGTTCAGTTGACGATGGAGGGAGAGAAAATGAATGTGTCGTTTTTTGCAGGACAAGCAGCAACAAGGGAGGCGCTGGATATGGCAGCACCCCGGCTACGTGATCACTTGCAGTCTCAAGGTCTTGATCAAGTTCGTGTCGACGTCAGCGATAGTCGATCGGACAATTCACGAAATATGCAACATAGTCAGACCGGCGAAAAACATAGCTCGTACACCCGACATACCAGTAAATCAGAGAGCCTCACTGATGAGAACACGAACACCGCCAATACCGATTCCGGTATCTCGCAGTTGCGACCCAAAAGCTCTTTGATCGACGCCTTCGCTTAGAGTCTTGATACCCAAATGAAGAAAAAAATAATAATCGGTGTTGGCGCCTTGCTTCTGCTTGGAATCAACGCAGCGCTATCAGTTGTCGGCATGAATATGTTCGGTAAAGCGCCCGCCGCTGTAGTGGCTGAACCCGTACCTGTTGCTGCAATGCCCGATGAGATTTACTACTACAACATACAGCCAGAATTTGTGGTGAATTTTCAAGGGATCTCGAAAGTAAAGTTTTTGATGATTGAGCTCGCAGTTGCAGTCAATGATGAGAAAGTGAGCGCTGTTCTCGATGATCACGATCCTGAACTTAGAAATTCGCTTCTGATGTTTTTCTCTGAACAGAACAGCGAAGCCTTAAAGTCTGCTGAAGGTAAGGAAGCGCTGCGTCAAGGTGCAATAACGGTTATTGAAGATATTGTTTCCAAGCACTACAAATCTGATCGAGTGAAAGACGTTTACGTCACTCGGTTGGTCATGCAGTAAGTGGTGTAATGGCGTGAGCGCTTCAACTAAAACAGCCGAGGTGTACGATTTCATCCACCCGGATCATAAGCTGGGTGCGCGTTGGCCGGTGCTGGAGCAAATACATAAAAAAGCCGAAAGTTCGATTGCTGACAGCTTATCCGAACGCTTGAAAATATCAGTGACAAGTGCGGGTGGCAAAGTCAAACCCAAGAAAGTTGCAGATTCGATTGCGGCGACTGGTCCTGCCGAACTCATTTATGAGTTGAGCCTTCGGCCCTTGTCGGGCCTTGCATGGGTATGCTTTGACACCGGTGTGGTGTCTGCTTTGGTTGATAAATATTTTGGTGGAACCGGTGTTGTTCCATCCATTGAAGAGCCTCGTAAATTGTCTCCGACAGAACTACGGTTGAAAGCATATTTGTGCGATGCGATAAAAGCCTCCCTTGATGAAGCCTGGTTGCCGATACGAGAAGTGTCGCCGGTATACGGCCAAACGGTATCACGCACCAGTCTTGCTCGGCAGGAAGATGTGACTGTTGTAGTCGAAGCACAGCTGAAATTTTCTATGGGTGAAGAAGACCTAGACATCATGATTCTCTATCCGTACTCCATGCTTGAGCCGCTAAGCGATATCTTGCGACAAGAAATTAGCACGTCCGAATCTCGCGATAGTCAGTTTTCATCCGCAATGCGACGAGAACTTATGAATTGCGATGTTGAGCTACGCGGAGTAATGGCAGAAACACGTATGACAATTGGAAAAGTACTGGCGCTTAAAACAGGTGATTTTATTCCTCTTCGTGATATCGAAAATGTTTCATTCAAGGCGAACCAGATTCCGCTATTTAACGCTCAGGTTGGTATCAGCAATGGGCGCGTATCAGCCAGTTTCAATCATTGGCACTCGAAAACCTGAATAAGAAAATGGAACCAGAGACAAATAACGATACGCCCGAGGAAGACGTCGAACAGGGCCTTCCAGCTGAGGCAGCTAATGCGGATGTGATAAGCGATCGGTCCTCAGCTGATGATCTCGGGATGATCATGAATATTCCAGTAACGCTCTCTATGGAGATCGGTCAAACCCGGATTTCAATTGATGAGTTATTGAAACTGGGTAAAGACTCAGTTGTTGAACTTCAGAGAATGGCGGATGAGCCAATGGATATTCTGGTTAACGGGACATTGATTGCGCATGGAGAAGCTGTGGTTGTCGACGGTCGGTTTGGGGTCCGTTTGATCGATGTGATCAATCCTCAAGAAAGGTTGGCCAAGCTGAATTAGTAGAGTAGTAACCACAGCGCAGAGCGATGTGGAAAATTCTGAAGGAGCAATTGATGTATCGATTACGTATTTTGGCATTGGTCTATTTGAGCGCGTTCGCAAACGTAGGGTTTGCTTATGAGTCAGAAGGGCAGAGTGCTGTTTTCTCGCCGCTGGAGATATTTGGTAAATTAACCATTGCTCTCGCCGCTGTCTTACTTTGCTTCTGGGTCTTCTCTCAGCTTGTCAAGCAACTTCGCGGTGGCTCTTTAAAAACATCTGACAATTTAAAGATCGTGACTGCCCTTCCCATAGGGCAAAGAGAAAGGTTGTTGGTGGTTCAAGTAGCCGGTCAGCAGCTGCTAATAGGTGCAACGGCAGAAAATATCACCAAGTTGCACGTACTGGAGACCCCCATCGTCTTTGATGGAGATGGTGTTGGCAAGGAAAGTGGAGATTTTCGCTCGATACTAAAACTTGCGCTAAACAAGCAGGTTCAACGATGAGAATCAGTCTTGTTGTCGAATCGACTCCATCAGCCATGCTAGTCAGAAGATTGATCTCGCTGATATCCCTGCTGTTTATTTCAATGCCCCTTTTTGCTCAATCTGGTTTGCCAGCTCTGACTGTCGCGTCCGGTGATTCCGGGGAGCAGACATGGAGTCTCAGTTTGCAAGCCTTGATGCTGATGACGGGGCTGACGCTTTTGCCTGCCATGTTGTTGCTCATGACATCGTTCACGCGAATAACGATTGTGCTGGGCATTCTTCGTACTGCTATAGGGACTGCCCAAACACCATCGAATCAGATCTTGATTGGGCTTGCACTGTTTTTAACGATATTTATCATGCGACCAGTCTTTCTGGATATACACGACAATGCGATTCGTCCGTATATGGATGAGCAAATAGGTTTTGAAAAAGCGATTGAGAATGCTTCCATTCCAATGCGGAAATTTATGACTCAGCAGATTCGTGAAGATGACATGCAGCTGTTTCTTGATATGTCGGGTTCCGTTCGCCCAGACAATATTGATGATATTTCTTATTGGGTACTCTTGCCTGCATTTGTTACCAGTGAATTAAAAACAGCATTTCAGATCGGATTCCTGTTGTTTATTCCATTTCTGATAATCGATCTCGTGGTGGCCAGTGTGTTGATGTCAATGGGGATGATGATGTTGTCACCGCTCATCATTTCATTGCCATTCAAGCTTATGTTATTTGTACTTGTTGACGGCTGGAATCTTGTATTGGGAACACTTGCAGGTAGTTTCTTTCTTTAGAAAATAACTGAGGATAATCAGTGACTTCTGATACCGTAATTGAGCTGGGACACGATGCGCTTGTGATGACAGTCATGCTGAGCGCGCCACTGCTGTTGGCAGCCTTGGCAGCCGGTCTTCTGATTGGACTATTCCAGGCAGCTACTCAAATCAATGAGCAGACTTTGAGTTTTATTCCAAAACTGTTGGCTATGGTTGTCGTGCTTATGGCCACTGGACCGTGGATTCTGGGCACGATGCTCAACTATACGTCTGAATTGATCGTCAATGTTATTCCTCGGGTTGTTGGCAGCTAAATCATGTCGGCGTTTGTACTTGGTGCCGATCAGATTAATGGTTGGCTCGCTCAGGGTCTGTGGCCAATGTTTCGTATTGCCGGACTTTTCTCGGTGATGCCGGTTCTGGGTGGTGGTGAAGTGCCAGTCAGAGCCAGAGTAGGGTTGGCTGTGCTGGTCACAATTATTTTACTTCCATCGATTGGAGACGTGCCAGTGGCTGATCCTTTGTCGGCGACGAGTTTGTTGATAACGGCTCAGCAGGTTCTGATCGGTGTCGCCATGGGTTTTGTTGTCTTGATGGTATTCAATGCGGTGACACTTGCGGGTGAGAGTATTGCGATCACCATGGGACTGGGTTTTGCGTTAATGAACGACCCTCAGAATGGTGTGCAGGTACCTACAGTAAGTCAGTTTTACATGATTATGGCGACTCTCCTGTTCCTTGCCTTGAATGGTCATCATGCCTTGCTGTTGTTGATTTCTGAAAGTTTCAGAGTGCTGCCCATAGGAGAGCCGTTAGGTTCGGATGCTGTATGGACTCTTCTGAAATGGGCTGGCATTGTATTCAGTGGCGCGATTTCCATAGCCTTGCCGGCGCTAGTTGCCATGTTGAGTGTCAATATTGTGATGGGCGTTATTACTCGTGCCGCTCCTCAACTAAATTTGTTCTCCGTTGGCTTTCCCATAACGATGACCGTGGGTTTTTTGGCCATTCTTTTTACCTTGCCGCTATTCGACAAATCATTTGAAGGTCTAATGATTGAGTGTCAACGAGTCTTGCGGGCGATGCTAGGGGGATAGCATGGCTGGTAATGAGAGTGCGCAAGATCGTACAGAGCCCGCAACGGAAAAAAGACTCGCCGAGGCAAGGAAAAAGGGCGATGTTGCTCGTTCACGAGAATTAAATACCTTTGCCATGCTTGTCGCGGCGATAGTAGGGCTTGTGATATTCGGTGATACTGCTGTCTATTCGTATCAGCGTTTGACTGCGTCACATTGGCAAATCAGTCGCGCTGATATATTTGACAATTACGCAACCGTGGAGTTGTTATCTAATGTTTTTTACGCAACGTTAATAATCATTACACCATTTTTGATTTTGATGTTTATCTCGACCCTCATCGGTCCTTTATTAATGGGAGGGTGGAATTTCAGCTTTGAATCACTGAAATTCGATGTTAAAAAGTTGAATCCATGGGCTGGCTTCAAGCGAATGCTTAGCGTCCAAGGACTGGCCGAGCTGCTGAAGGCCTTGATCAAGGTGATATTAATCGGTGGTATCGCAGCAATGGCATTTGTGGGGCGCCTGGATGAGTACTTGCTTCTTGGCGAGTTGCCGCTTGGCGTTGCGTTAAAAAAATCATTTGTGATTTTTTTCGAAATCAGCCTGTTGATGATATCCGCGATGGCGGTGATCACGCTTATCGATGTCGTTTATCAAAGGTGGAATCATGCGCGCAAATTGAAAATGACAAAGCAGGAAGTTCGAGAAGAGATGAAGGAGACCAATGGTAACCCTGAAGTCAAACAACGGATTCGATCTCTTCAGCAAGCGGTTGCTGGTCAACGAATGCTGTTGGATGTGCCTGGCGCTGACGTGATTATCGTTAATCCAACGCATTTTTCAGTAGCGCTCAAGTATCAGGAAGGAACATCTGCACCTGTGGTTGTTGCCAAGGGAGTTGATCATTTGGCACTGAAAATCAGAGAAATAGCGCGACATTCTGATGTCGAGATATTCAGTGCACCACCGCTGGCCCGTGCGCTTTACAAAAATGTTGATGTTGGAGGCACGATTCCGACTGAGCTCTATGTTGCCGTAGCGAAGATCCTGGCATACGTTCTACAGGTTAAGGATGCGACGCAGACGCAAAGACATCATCTGATAAAGCCAGAAAATATTGAAGTTCCCGAAAGCCTATTGGATACCTAGCGTGGAACAATGAACATATTTAAAATAATATCTAGAGTATTCAAGGATCAGCAACTGTCGGCATTAAGTGCACCTTTCCTGGTGCTACTGATGCTTGTGATGATGGTCTTGCCTATCCCGGCGTTCGGGCTGGACTTGCTTTTCACTTTCAATATTGCCTTATCGCTGATAGTTCTGCTGGTAACCGTCTATACAAAACGACCGTTGGATTTCTCGTCATTCCCATCTGTGCTCTTGATAGCGACGATGCTCAGGTTGTCATTAAATATTGCATCTACCCGTATAGTGCTGCTCGAAGGGCATACCGGTACTGCTTCTGCCGGGCAGGTAATAGAGTCTTTTGGAGATTTTGTTATTGGTGGTAACTACGCCGTCGGCCTTGTGGTATTTGCCATTCTCGTTATTATAAATTTTGTTGTAGTTACCAAAGGTGCGGGACGAGTCTCGGAGGTTAGTGCTCGATTTGTGCTGGACGCAATGCCTGGCAAGCAAATGGCTATCGATGCCGATCTTAACGCCGGTATTCTGGACCAGGAGGGCGCTCGTTTACGACGCTCCGATATCGCTCGCGAAGCTGACTTCTATGGTTCCATGGATGGTGCCAGCAAATTTGTAAAAGGTGATGCGATTGCCGGACTGCTGGTTCTGTTTATCAATATCGTGGGCGGTCTTGCAATCGGTGTCGGTCAACACGGGCTGAGCTTTGGTGACGCTGCTCATAACTACACCTTGCTTACGATTGGAGACGGTCTGGTCGCGCAAATCCCGTCATTGCTTCTTTCTATGGGTACCGCCGTTATCGTTACACGAGTATCTTCTGAGGAAGATATGGGTGAGCAGATAGCGGTTCAGTTGTTTCGTGACCCACGAGCGCTAGGTATCACCGCTGGGTTGATATTACTTCTCGGCATGGTCCCTGGGATGCCAAATCTCGTTTTCTTGTCACTCGGCGGCTTGATGGCATTCTTTGCCTGGAAAGCGAGTTTTGCCCAAAAAACTGAAATTCCCAACGATATCGTCGCTGATACAGCGCCGGAGGAACGCGAACTGTCGTGGGAGGACGTTCAGACTACCGACATTCTGGGTCTTGAAGTGGGCTATGGATTGATCCCCCTCGTTGACACCAAGCAAGGTGGAAAACTACCGGACCGAATAAAAGCGATACGAAGAAAGTTGACGGAACAACTGGGGTTCCTGATACACGCTGTGCATATCAAAGATAACCTCGATTTGGCACCGAATCGATACCGGATTAACTTACTCGGTGTGACCGAGGGTGAAGCCGATATTTATCCCGGGAAAGATCTGGCGATCGGTGCGGGCATTGAGTCGGCGTTGATACCCGGAATAGCAGCGAAAGATCCGGCTTACGGTATGGATGCCATCTGGATTGACCATGATCAGCGTGAAAACGCTGAAGCGGTAGGTTACACGGTGGTTGATCCGGGCACGGTTATCGCGACGCATATGAGTAAATTGATGGTTGAGAATGCAGGAAGTCTTCTCGGGCATGAGGAAGTTCAGCAACTTCTTGACACCCTGGGAAAGACTGCACCGAAGTTGGTTGAAGATCTGGTGCCTAAGGTACTTCCGCTTCCGACCGTCGTACGTGTATTGCAGAACCTGTTGGAAGAAGGTATTCCAATTCGGGACATGAGAACGATTGTGGAAACCTTGTCAGAAAAATCGGTAAGTACGCAGGACTCGCAAGAATTGACAGCCGGTGTCAGGGTAGCGCTACGTCGTCAAATAACGGGGCAGTTAACCGCTTTTGAGGACACTTTGCCGGTGATCACATTGGACGCGGAGTTGGAAAAAATGTGTCTGACATCGTTTGAGCGCGAGTCAAGCGGTGGTCTCGGCATTGAACCAGGTTTGGCAGAGCGTTTGTATGAATCGCTTGCCGAAAGCGTTCAGCGCCAGGAAGCCAACGCAGAGCCCGCAGTTCTATTGGTCAATCCGAAGCTTCGTCCATGGTTGGCAGGTTTGGTTCGGCACACTATACCGTTGCTGAAGGTCTTGGCCTATAACGAAATTGCTGAAAGCAAGCGACTGAAGGTCATCGCAAACATCGGCGGCGAGTCAGCGGCTTGATTGAAATATCTGGATACAAACTAATATGCAGTTGAAACGATTTGTCGCCAAAACAACACCGACCGCATTAGATGCTGTCAAGAATGCATTTGGAACCGATGCGATTATTCTTGCAAATCGAAAGATTGGTACGGATGTCGAAATCATTGCCACTGGAAAAATTGAAGACGGTGCATTCGATGGTGCCCTGTTCGACGACTCGGACCGTGTGAAATCCGAGATAAATCGCGAAAGCGATGAGAAGCCATCGATTACCGTTGGTGAACTTGATAAAGAGTCAACCGTCACTGTTTCAACAGTGCCGATGATTGACGAATGCGAATCGATTGAGCCCACCGAAGCGGTGGCTGAAGAACAAGCAGTAAGCGTGGATGAGGGGTCTTCTGAAGAGGATGGTAGTCAGGATCGTGAAGCCGAATCCCTGACATCAAACGTTGAAGCTATAGTGCAATCAGCAGTGAATAAAATGGCTGGATTCGAAGGCGGTGAGCTTGAGAAAACACTGGATAGTATGTTATTCCGGATTGAGCAACGCTTTCGTGGATTAGAAATAAACATGTGGGGTAGTAGCCAACCTCATCGTAGGGAATTACTCGGACATCTGCTACAAATGGGAATCGGGGCTGAGCTCGCAATTCGGCTAGCAGAGCGAGTATCTCCCGATTTAAATTTGGAAGAATCATTACGTGAGACGATGTCCTTGCTTGCCAATACATTGCCCGTTAGCGCTAACGAACCATTATTGGAGCCAGGAATCACCGTTATTACAGGACTGCCGGGTTCCGGTAAGTCAACAGTCATGATGAAGTTGGCCAACGAGTATGTCGCGCGTAACGGGAACGCCTCGATAGTTCTAATTTGTGCAGATACCAGTAAACTCGGTGCTTTCGAAAGTATACAAGTTTTTGGAAAATTGCTGGGTGTGCCAATTGTACAAGCACACACGTCAGATGAACTTGATAATTTATTGTTGGCGTTCAGACATAAATCAATGATTCTGGTTGAACACTCACTGTCGGCAGCATTGAAAACTATTGGGCAAAGTTTGACTGAAGAGTCGGGGATGGATGATTGTCAGCCCAGTCTGCAGAAAACTGAAGGTCTCGGTGGTATGCCCGAGTCAGATAAACCTATTCACGCTGAAGAATCGAACCCAGCGAGACCTGAAAAACTGAATGCCATACGTCGTGTGACCGTATTATCTGCATCCAGTCAGAATGCAACTGTAGAGGCATTGATATCGCACAAGCAGGAATTTGGCCTGGATTATTGCGTATTAAGTCATCTTGACGAACATGCAAAGCTGGGAGAGTTGTTTGGCACTCTGGTACGTCATCAGCTACGTGTCGCAAGCTGGTCTGACAGTGCTTCACTGCAAAAACCAATGGAAAGGGCCGATGCATCGATATTAGTTGCCACAGCAATG
This sequence comes from uncultured Granulosicoccus sp., assembly GCA_937924505.1. The sequence continues at coordinate 19,132 of CALDSR010000012.1, forward strand.
GCCATGAGCAAAAGGTTGAAGCGTACCGAGGATGATACTTGGTTACTTGATTTGATCCAGCCGTCAGGAGCCACCGATCGATATACGCCGATGCCGACGTTTTCAGCGCCGATGGAATTTGAGTCATGAATATGGGCACCAGCATCGTAACAGCGATACTGACAATCTTGCTTATTGTTATCGCAATTCAACATTTTCGCATACGCTCTCTTGTTGGTGCGGTATCGAGTCTTGGTGACAAAATTAATAAAATTGAAGTCAGGCTGTCCGAGGTAATCGAATCCAATAAAAAATTGCTCGCGGAACAAAATGCTCTTAAGTCTGATATCTCTTGTAGAGATACCTACGAAGCGTCAAACAATGATTATCAGCAAGTAGTTAATCGTGCCAGAGATAGATTGAGTCTGCAAAAGCTTCGGGAAAAATTTGGTATATCAAGTTCCTTGCATGTTGGCGAGCTTTCTGATCCAACAAATCAGCATCTCGTTTCCAGGCGTATTGGGAGTGAATTATAAACTATGGATATTGCAACGCTACTGGGTATTTTTGGTGGTCTAGGGGTCATCATTGCTTCCATATTTATTGGGGGCAGTGTTGGGGTATTTGTCAACATACCCAGTATGGTCGTTGTAATTGGCGGCACATTCATGGTTACCCTGTGCCAGATTTCGTTGGGCCAGTTCCTGGGGTCTTTTAAAGTCGCCCTGCGTGCCTTTATGCATAAATCGACATCAGCTGAGTCACTGATCGAAGAAGCTATCGAGCTCGCTGATGTAGCGCGCAAGGAAGGTGTTCTTGCCTTGGAAGACAAGGAAATAGGCGACCCGTTTCTCGATAACGGTGTCCGACTTTGTATTGATGGACACTCTCTTGAAGTTGTGCAGAAAATGTTGTCTAAAGATATCAATCTTGAGCTAGACAGGCAAAATACTGGTGTAAAGATGTTCAAATCGATTGCGGAAGCCGCTCCCGCCATGGGCATGATCGGTACCTTGATTGGTTTGGTGCAGATGTTGGCGAATATGGACGATCCAAAATCGATCGGGCCTGCGATGGCTGTAGCGCTATTGACAACGCTTTACGGTGCCGTGATTGCAAACGCAGTGGCACTTCCATTAGCGGCGAAGTTGCAAGCGATTAGCGCAGCAGAGCGCCTCAACAAATTATTAATACTGGAATCTGTAGCAGGTATACAGGAAGGTACAAATCCTAGAGTGCTACAGCAGTTGCTCACTACCTATTTGCCGGAAAGTAAGCGTGAAGCTGCTATGAATAAAGGCGAGTCGAAGTAGCCTGATGCAAGAAGAAGAATGTGAAGAATGTGAAGCGGGGGCGCCCGCCTGGCTTGCGACATTTGCGGATTTAATGTCTCTTCTAATGTGCTTTTTTGTATTGTTGTTATCGTTTTCCGAGATGGATCTGCAAAAGTATAAACAAGTTGCGGGCTCGATGAAATTTGCTTTTGGTGTACAAAAGAAAATCAAGGCGGATGACATTCCGAAAGGAACATCTATCATCATGAAGGAGTTCACGCCGGGCAAGCCCGATCCGAGCATGATAAAACGAATTGAGCAATTTACACCAGACGATAGTGATAGAACTGTTCATGTTCCGCTGGATAGAAAGGAAGAGCTTGAACAACTGATCAGCAGTATTGAATTTGAGTTACTGGAAGAAATAGAAGCCGAAGTATTCGAGGTATTGATATATGAAAATGGGGTTATGCTTCGTGTCCGAGAGCAGGATGCTTTTCCTTCCGGGAGTGCGGAGTTACAGACCCGATTTATACCTGTATTGGAGAAACTGGTAGGTATACTGGAAAGCTCTTCTGGTCGAATCGTTGTATCAGGGCATACTGATGATATGCCGATTGCGACAACTACCTACCCATCTAACTGGGTTCTTTCTTCAGCCAGGGCGGCATCAGTCGTACATTTCCTTTCTACACGAGAGTTGAGCGATACCGGACGAATTGAGCTTCGCGCCTTTGCTGATACTCAGCCGATCGTGGAAAATACCACGCCTGAGAACAGGGCGCGTAACAGACGTGTTGAGATTAATATCAGCCTGTAATAGCTGGAGTATTCATGGTTTTTCAGGATAATAAAAGAAATTCGTTCCGTGTGATTGATCACGTTCATCTGTTAGTTACTACCAGACGTGAAGATGAGCTCATTGATATAGATAAGAACTTTGAAGCTTACCGAATGCAGGCTTGTCTGAAGACGCACTTCCGTTATCAGCAAGAATCACGAACCCCCAATCTGAAAGTTATAAAAAGCCGAGATTCGGAATTAGGAGCTTATCTGCAATATCTGGAAAATCAGATTCATCAATTGGCTCAGCTGGTATCGAATAATTCATTGAGTCAAAATAAAGAACGATTGGAATTGGTGCCGGTTAATCTGTCAGCTGACGGCATGAGGTTTTGTTACACGGATCCAGTGAGTGTCGGCGAGCACCTGGAACTGCTGATCTGGTTGCTTCCTGATGAGTTGACTGTGCTTGCTATAGCCGAAGTAATAAGAGTTGAGGAGGATGAAGGGGCGGTATGGGTATCAGTCCGATTTGATACTATTCACGAGGAAGATCGAGAAGCCATCATACGTCACGCGGTACGTATACAACAACAGGAAATACGGGAAAAGAAAGCAGGGTAGTGATGTTCTTTGGCAGCTCAGTGTCAGGTCAAGCCTGAACGTCTACAGATCAAGCTGCAGATCAAGCGTCGATCGGAATTCTATGTAATGAACGAAGATCATAAAACTCTGAATTTCGCCAGTAGCCAGCGACAATATCAGTGTGCAGTGCCAGGGGCTCTCCTGAAGGATCTCGGTCGATAACCCAGTCATCAGGTAGGCCGTGGAAGCTGTGATTGATGCTTAGTTCGCCATTTGAGTCAACTGACAGATGTGTTTCGCCTGTTGTTACGTTTATAAATGCCGGTTGAAATCCTGACCATAGTTCGAGCCAATTGTTGGAGCTTACGCGCATAGTCTTTGTTTCAGTATTCACGATTTAATGAATGGGTAGAAATATAGTTTTTCTTTGCGTTTTGACGAGCATTGAATGTTCTACGATCATTCACTATTTCGCGGTGCTTTTTGTTGACGAAACTTTGCAGGCTGGCGTCAAGATTACGTAATTCCGACTCTAGTTCTATACGTTTTTCAGAACTATAAACTGTTGAATACGGATGCACTTTGTTTTCAGCTTCAAGTATTTTCACCCGTTGAGCGTCAAGATCCTTGATATTGTCCCAATCCTGGTTTTCAACGGCTTGTTTCATGGATTTGGTCAGCGCCAGTAAAGAATGAAGTTCGGAGTCAGATAATGGATTGTCAGGCATTGGTTGTCTCCTCAGGGGAGATTGTCTTCCATGCATCTAACAAGGTTTCGATTACCTGATAAGCTGCTGACAAGTGTTCGTCTTTACGTTTGGAGTTTGCTTTTACCAACTGTTCTGTCGAATACGCATAGAGATTAAACAAATTTGCAGATATTTCATTAGTATCGGGATCTTGTAGTGAGCCTTGTAGTTCGTGAACTATCGCTAATGACTTGTCAATGTTAATATGCAGCTCTGTCCAATTTTTATCAAGCAGATTGCGTCTCGCCATGCTGATCCTGCTTAGTGCGGAGTTAAGTAATAGCTGGATTAGTTGGTGAGGTGAGGCACCTTCTACATCCGTAGTTCTTTTTACTTCCCGATAAGCGCTGGCTGCGTTATTCATTTGCTCGTCGCTTATGGTTGGCCGGACAGACGGCTATTAAGAAAATCTCCCGTCGATTGAAGAGTACTTACCAATCCGTCCATTGCCGTGAATTGTCTGCGCAGTCTTTCTTCTGTTTGCCCAAGCCGATATTCCATACGATCTATTTGATCGTCCAGCGCTCGGTCGCGGGAATCAATACTGTCTTCTCGTGTATCAATGAGACCTCCGGAGCGGGTAAACCCATCGAGAATGTCCTCTACACGTTGAGCGAATCCTGTTTCTGTTTGAGCGAATGCAGTTATAAACTGTTCGATCCCGTTTTCTTGAGCTTCATTGAAGCGTGTCTCGTCTATACTTAGCGCTCCAAATCTGTCAAACGTGAATCCTAATGACTGAGGTAATACTGAATCCCCATTATTCAATATCAAAGGACTGCTGAAAGCAGATCGAATCCTGGTCTCAATCGTTCGCGGTAGTTGATCGCCTTGGAGTTCGGATTCAGAAAGTCCAGTTAAGTTTGTTCGCAAATCATTGTACTGAGTAACAAATTCATCAATACTGGCGCGTAAACTTTCGGTATCTCGGCTTGTGCTAACTTCCGCCACACCGATGCCTTTAAGGTTCAATGTGACCCCCGACAGAACATCAGATACCGTATTGCTGGATCCTGTAACTGGAAATCCATCGATTATCAGGCTGGCGTCCGTTGCTTCAGTGATCGTGGAAAATGCTGAACTGCCGGCAGAGCCGCCAAACGATATCACATTGGCTGTGCCCGACTCTTTTGCACTTAATACAAGTCTGCTACCACCATCGACATTCAGGATGCTGGCAACTATTGATGTATTATCAGTTGCAGAATTGATTGCTGACTGTAGATCGAGCAGGGTGTTACTCCCATTATCGATCGATATGTCAAAATTGTTCTCGCCGGAACTGAATGACCAAGTCCCACTGGAAACGGTAGCTTCTTCTGACGCATATGCCTGCGAAGCCAATCTATGGTTTTGAGCAAGCGATAGAACTTCAATGTCATGAAACTCGCCAGCACCGCCGCCGGTGGCTTCAGCAGTAAAAATCTCTTCGTCACTGGTAGTTGCGACAAACGGACCCAAGCGAGTGCCATCACCAAGCGTGCGAGCGCTAGTAGCGAGATCATTCAGTTGGCTGTTTATTGAACCAAACGCACTTAACTCGACTTCCAAACGATCCTTTCGTTCGTTTAGTGCATCGATTGGTTGCCTTTCAAGAGCAACAAGTTGGGTCAAGATTGACTCAATGTCAATCCCTGACCCAACGCCTGCGGCTGTAATCATAATAGATACCCTTAAGCTACGGAAATAACCACGAGGCTATATGCCTCGTGGTTTAAACGTAACGTCAAGATTATCCTAACAATTGCAATACGCTTTGCGGAGCTGAATTAGCCTGCGATACCATTGCATTACCTGCTTGCTGCAAGATCTGCGCTCGTGTCATATTTGCAGTTTCAACGGCAAAGTCTGCGTCAACAATTCGGCCTCGTGCAGCTGATTGATTTTCAACACCAATTTGCAGGTTGTTGATGGCGCTTTCAAATCGGCTTTGAACAGCACCGAAATTTGCACGTTGGCTAGTAACTGTATCGATTGCAGTATCGATTGCAGTGATCGCGGCATCAGCGTCTCCGCCTGAGCCGATATCTGCTGCGACTGCGGCAACTGCTGTGGTCGTAATAGTAAGCTGTTCGCCCACGTTTGCACCGACTTGGAAGTTGAAAGCACCTGCGTCAGCACCCAGAACGAACCGGCCGTTGAATTGGGTAGTTGCTCCAATTCGCGTAATCTCATCAGTTAATTCAGCGAATTCAGCTTGCAGATTGTCTTTATCAGAGTCACTATTGGTGCCGTTTGCTGACTGAACTGCCAGTTCACGCATACGTTGGAGCATGTTGCCAACCTCGTTGAGGCCGCCTTCAGCTGTTTGTGACAGTGAGATTCCGTCATTTGCGTTGCGAATTGCGACATTCATGCCGCGAACCTGAGTATTCATCCTTTCAGCGATTGCCAGGCCTGCAGCATCATCTTTAGCGCTGTTTACCCGCAAGCCTGAGCTCAGGCGTTCCATGGATGTAGAGAGGCTTGACTGTGACTGACTCAGATTACGCTGAGCGGTAAGTGACATAACGTTTGTATTTATTGTTTGCATTCTTATAGATCCTCGTTGGGAATCCTTGTTTATATTTGATGTGGCGCCTTCTCCTCAAGTAAACCCGCTCAGCGCAAGTATTGCTCACATGAGATGGTTATCGGGCTCCTCAAAAAAATCATGAGTGACGCAATTCAATAAACCGTACTGATATCGTGTAAATGTTCAGTAGTCGAAAATACTTGCCTGCTGTAGTGTGGATCAACTCACGTGTAACCTATTAATTTCATTGTTTTACATGAATATGATGTTGTGATTGAGTTAATAGTATGTAGCTACATGTAATTGAATAGAGAAAGGTTGTCGATGGCTGCATAAGATTGTTGTAGTATTTCAAGGGAATTAACTCGCGTTTGAAGCTCAGTAACAGCTTGGGTTATATCTAGATCTTCAATTCCTGCGCGAGCTTGCTGCAATTGAACGGACACAGCATTGTTTTCATCACGTCTGCTGTCGATACTGGTAAGTCGTGTACCCACTCGGCTTCGAATGGTATTTATATGCTCTAATGATTGGTCGAGATTCGCAAGAACGTTATCAAAAGCCTGAGATTGCGATGCCTTTTCGCTTGTAGTTACAGCAGGCGTTGCCAAGGCCGTCGAAAAATCCGATACAGTCGAGAAAACGTCTTTGAATTGTGACGGCTTTACTTCAAAAACATCGCCAGTTTCAGGGACACCTCGTATATTGAGTTCAACACCATTAAAGGCGATGGATTCACCCTCGATATAAGGTGCGCCAGATTGAATGGTGGCACCTGAGTTTGAATTAACGATATCAAACGTGTTTCCGGATGTGAATTGAATGGATATCGTCGTGTCGACGTATGCTGAGGGGTCAACTATTGATCCCGGCGAAATGATTCCGGATCCGGTATTTGCCGAATCAGCATTAACGGCGAATACACCATTTCCTTCCTTAATGCGAACAAAAACATCGGCGCCCGAGTCACCAGTATCAATTGTTTCTCCTAAACCGATCGAGACTGCTCTGGTATCATCATTGCCGTTATAGACTAATGGTCCGCCCTGAGTAAATGGCCGACTTACACCATTCGATCCGCTAAAAAGGAAGTCCCCGTTGCTGTCCCTGACGTTTGCCAGATCATATAGTTCATCGAGTCGTTGAGTAACTTCTGCATGTAAGGCTGATTGGGAATGTGCATCCATTGAGGAGTTATTTGCAGTCAGAACCAGGTCACGAATTCTTAACAAACTATCATTAACGCCGGTAAGTGCTGTTTCTTCCAGGCTGAGTCGGGCTTCAGCGGAATTCGAGTTTCTATCAAATTGCGCCAGTCTTGCGTCAGCTTCAGCCATGTTTAGAAGGCGCCCAGCTTGAGCGGGGTCATCTTTGGGGCTGTTTACCCGTTTTCCGCTAGCGATGCTGGCTTGAACATTCGCGATCTCGCTTTGTTGTTTAATCATATCGTTAACCGATTGACGATTAAGCATGGCAGTGCTAACGCGGATATTCATCTAGCCACCGCATTTAAAACAGTTTGGAAGAGAGTGTCCGCCGTTGCGATGATTTGTGCTGACGCTTGATAGGCCTGTTGATAACGCGATAGATTGACGGCTTCTTCATCAAGATTCACACCCTGAACGGACTGCTGCCGTTCTAAGGCATTGGTGTTGAGATTTTCCAGTGCAAGGCTGCGAGTTTGTAATGATCGATTCTGGCCGCCAACACTCGATACCAATGATCCATAGGTGTCATTAATTGATTGGTTTCCAGCAATAGTTAATGCTGTTTGAAGTCCAGCTAGTGCCAGACCGTTGCCGTTACTACCGTTGTTCGAGGAGGCAGCATCTACTTGATGCACATCGCCTGCGCTGGCAGTTCCACTGATGGTTATTTCCCATCCGTTAAATTGAACGCTTGACCCTGGTGTATAGGTCTGTCCAGTGGCAAGGGTGCTACCGTTGCTTGTGTCCAAGACATCAAAGGTGCTGTTATCAGTAAATACGATTTCGACAGAGTTTTTCAAATTTGGGTTCTGCGGGTCAGGAATCGCTGATAGCTCTAAACGTGCTGTGCCGATATTGTCTATGCTGCTGCTAGTGGATAACGGACTCGCTAGTGCGAGCGCATCAGCTGATGTCAGTGTGTTGTCTATATAGGCGGCAGCACGCCGTGTTGGAGATACGATAAAAGTATCTCCTGTAGAGGGAACGCCACTAACCGACAATTCGATCCCATCAATCGTCATCGGCAGAGTGCCGGTAGTTTGCTGTCCATCGCTGACTCGAGTGGTCGTATAACCACTTCCGTCGAAACGAATACGGTAATCCGATGCTTCCAGGCTATTCACATCACTGATGATGGCAGCCACGTTGCCGGATCCTGTGTTCAGGCTACTGGACATGACTTCCGGGTTGCCTGATGAAAATATATTCGTGCCATTATTACCCTGCAGATCTATACCTTGCTTGTGCTGCTCATTTATAGAGTTTGCCAATACCAAGGCCAGCCGTCCGACCTCATGCATCGTTTTGCTCAAGGTGTCTCGCTCAAAATCGCGTAGTCCTCCGATTGATCCGCCTTGGAGCAGGGTGCCAACTGGTTGCCAATTTGTTCCTACATCGATTTCGATTTCCAGTTGGCCTGGCGTGTCAGTATCTTGCGCGATGCGTAATTGCTGAGCATCAGCGCCTACTACCAGAGCCATGCCATTACCTGCATAAACGTTCATGGCGCCGTCTTCCTGAACTTGGGTTCGAATGTCAGCCAATTCAGAAAGTTCAACGATCAATTGATCACGCTGGTCTAGCAGGCTGTTTGCAGTTTGGCCATGCGTTATGCCATTTCTGGTAATAATCTGAGCGTTTATTTCAGCGATTGAGGAGGAGATGTCGTTTACATTAGTAACCGACGTACTGAGGCGATTATTGACTTCTTCTTGTAAGCCGTCAAGTTGCTGCTGCATGCCTCGAAAACGAGTGGAAAGTGAGGATGCCTGTTCAATTATGATTTCTCTATTGGCCAAAGATGCCGGATCAGAGTTGGCATCCTGTATGGCGTCGTAAAAACGGTTCAACGCTGGTGTCAGACTCAATGCGTCATCGGCCATGAAGCTGTCTATTTGGTTGGCCATATCAAGATGAGTTTGATGTCTTGCGTAGGCACTTGTTGTCTGTAAAACCTGTGCGGTCGCAAACTCATCTTGCATTCGCTCGATGTTGGTAACGGTAACGCCTGATCCAACTTGTAATCGCTGGTTCGGATCGCTGACAACAGATTCCAAATTTACTCGCTGACGTGAGTATCCTTCGGTGTTAACGTTGGCAATGTTCTGGGACGTTGTAGAGAGTGCTCGTTGAAATGTCAACAGTGCACTCGCGCCGTTACTAAGTAAGTCGCTCATTTGGTACCCTCGCGACTATTCTCAATCTCCTGCAAAATACTGATTGCCTTGTCCGCGTACTTTGGATCTGTCGCGTAGCCGGCACGTTGAAGTTCTTCAAGAAAGCGCGTTGGATCGGCCGCATGTTCCAATGCCTTTCTATATCTTGGATTTTCCAGAATAAAATTAGCAAAGCCATCTACGGCATCTGCGGGGTTTTTGAATACACGAAATCGGTCGACTATTTTTTCTGGTTTGCCATCAATATATTCCGTAGTAAGAATATTTACTGACTCTACATCCTTCCCAAATGATTTAATGCCGAAAAGGTTGTGTGATGGTTTTCCGTTTTCATCGGATGCAACTTTTTGTCCCCATCCGGATTCCAATGCTGCGATTGCCAGGATTGCATTGGGTGATGTACCCAATCTATACGCATTTCGGTTGGCGTGCGGCAGGAGTGGGTCTATAAAAGCCCTTTTTTGATTTGACAATATTTGCGGATTTGAAATTTGAGTCAGTCCTGCTGATTCTCGAAATCGTTCCAGATCACGTGCACTAAGGCCTGGTATGTGGGATTTCTCTGATAGATTCAACGCGACCGAGACGGGTCTGGTCAGTTCGGCACTGCCTTTCGTTGTGTCCGCTTTGTTAGCTAACGCCGCAGGTTCATCGTTTGAGAGTGATTTCTTGCCGACACTTTCTGATAACTGTCTCTCTATCGCCTGAGCAACCCCGAATTTACCCGATTTACTGATGACGGACGCGAGATGCTTGTCCATCATATCGTTATATAAGGATTTTTCGTTGGAGGAACTCTCGTCCATCGTGGTACGACGCATGGACTTGAGCATTGTATGCAGCAGAAGCGATTCGAATTGCTCTGCGGTATTGCGGATATTTTTCTCGCGATCGCTCGTGGGCTCGCTCTGGCCTTCCTGCCGGATGAGATTTACGGAGCTCTTGTCAACGGCGAGAATGTCCATTAGATAATAATCAGTTGAGCCCGGAGTGCACCTGCTTGCTTGAGTGCTTCAAGAATGGCAACCAGATCACCAGGTGCAGCCCCAACGCTATTGATCGCGGTTACGATTTCTGCAAGCGTAGTACCTCGCTTAATTTCAAACATGCGGCTGTCTTTCTCGGTTATTTCAATACCGGTATTTGGTTCAACCGCTGTTTCGCCATCTGTGAAAGGAGCCGGTTGGACGATTTCTGGGTTCTCATTGATAGTGACGGTAAGGCTGCCGTGAGTCACGGCAGCCGGGCCGACCGTGACGTGGCTGCCAATGACAATGGTTCCAGTACGAGAATTGACAATTATCTTTCCAGCAGATGTACCTGGATTAATTTCGATTTCTTCCAGATAACCGACGAATGCCACTCGTTTTGATAATTCTTCTGGCGCTTTTATCTTAATCGATACCGCATCGAGTGCCTGCGCCAGATCAGAGCCGAGAGCGACATTGATAGCATCAACCAAACGCCGTGCTGTTGTAAAATCAGGTTCATGGAGATTGACGATTATGCTTTCTGATTCAGCAAATGAATTGGGCACGCTTCGTTCGACAGAGGCGCCCTGTGGAATTCGTCCAACGCTTGGGACATTGATCGCGATTGACGAGCCATCGGCTCCTGAAACGCCAAGACCACCGACTGCCAGATTACCTTGTGCAACCGCGTATATCTGGCCATCAGCGCCTTTAAGTGGTGACATCAGCAGCGTGCCGCCACGAAGAGACTTTGAATTTCCCAATGAGGATACCGTGATATCAATTTTTTGACCGGGTTTGGAAAAAGGCGGCAGCACCGCATGGATCGATACAGCGGCGACGTTCTTGGGTTGCAACTTTATATTAGGTGGAATCGTTACGCCGTTTTGAACAAGCAAGCTTCTGAGACTCTGTTCGGTAAATGACACCTGACTAGTCTGGTCACCTGTTCCATCAAGGCCGACAACCAGGCCGTACCCAAGCAAAGGATTGTCGCGGACGCCTGCAATGCTGGCGATGTCTTTTATTCTTTCGGCAAAACCGGGTTCGGTAACGCCGACCAATAAAAAGCAACTGAACACGATCGCCAGTCTTGACAGGCCCTTTTGGCGTGCTGGTTTGGCTTTAGTGTTTTGTAAATTTGTTCGCTGCATTGATATGTGCCTTGTCAGAATGGCCATAGTGGACCGTTAAGAATCCTGGTAAGCCATCCCGCTCGATTACTGTCAGCCAATAGGCCGCTGCCCCCATAGGTGATGCTGGCGTCTGCGATTTGAGATGACAATATTGTGTTGCTTGGGGTGATGTCTTGCGGTCGTATCTGACCGATGACTCGAACGATTTCGCTGCCTTGGTTAAGTGTCAGCAGCTTTTGGCCTCGTATCCAAAGATTTCCATTTTCCAGAATTCGATCAACGGTCACCGCAACGCTACCGTTTAATCTATTACTCTGACTGCTGTCGGCGGATCCCGCGAAATCAGTATTGGCGGAGATTTCGTTTTCCAGTAGTTCACGTCCACGTCCCGTCAGTTTGCCACCAAAAAGTGTCGGCGATGGCAATGCAATGGAAGTCCCTTTGTTCGCATTGGTCGAAGCCGATTTGGTTGCATCCGTTCGTTCATCGAGAATGACATTTATGACATCGCCAGCTCTTCTTGCGCGGATGTCTTCAAAAAAAAGTTTATTGGTGCTTGCCTGATAGATCGCACCGTTGCTTTCCTTATGCTTTGGAGTTTGGCTACCCGTTGATGGGGTAGGGTCTGGTGCCACTTGACCAGGAGCGGCGCAGCCCGTTAGAGCCATGCATCCAGACATCACGCAGAGACGAGTGTAGGTTATCAACTTATTCATCATGATATGTATGCAAGGTGCACTCCGTTTATCAAAGGTTGTTGTTTATGTACTGCAACATACCGTCTGTGGTGGAGATAGCTTTTGAATTTATTTCGTATGCTCGTTGCGTCTCGATCATACTGACAAGCTCTTCAACAACATTGACATTTGACGTCTCTACCGAGCCTTGTATCAGGCTTCCAAAACCACCTGTGCCTGGTGTCCCTTGTAAAGGTGCACCACTAGATGCAGTTTCGTGAAAAAGGTTGCCGCCTTTCGCTTGTAGGCCGGCTGGATTGACAAAGTCAGTAAGGTTCACGACACCGAGTTGTACCGGGGCGGCGGTGCCTGGAACTGATGCACTGACAGTTCCGTCCATTCCAATCGTTATATCGCTAGCATTTTGTGGAACAGTAATTCCTGGCTGTAGTACATAACCTGTCGCGTTTACTACCTGGCCACTTGAATCCATTTGAAAGGATCCATCACGTGTATAGGCCAATGTGCCATCGGGGGTTAGTACTTCAAAAAAGCCGCGGCCTTGAATAGCCAGATCGAGTGGATCTTCTGTCTGCGATAGATTTCCCTGACTGTGCAGCTTCTCTGTCGATACGACTCTTACACCCGTACCGGTACTTAAGCCTGACGGCAGTTGGGTGTTCTGCGAACTTTGCGCGCCTGCCTGACGTACTGTTTGGTAGAGCAGGTCTTGAAAGACCGCTCGGTCCCGTTTGAAACCAGTCGTGTTCGTATTTGCAAGATTGTTGGATATGACCTGCATGCGCGTTTGTTGCGCGTCCAATCCAGTCTTGGCTGTCCAAAGTGCACCGTTCATTTCATTACCTTGTTCATGTTAGTGGTTAGCTTGCGTGTAGCAGGCGTCCAGCAGCTGCATCGTTATCTTCTGCAGCTTTCATCAACTTGACCTGAGTTTCAAATTGCCGGGACAGTTCGATCATTGTTACCAGAGCTTCAACTGAATTGACGTTGCTTGCTTCAATTGACTCGGTTGCCAAGCGAACGCCGCCGTCAGCAGGTGCTTCGCCATCCTCGATGGTAAAGAACCCACGATCGTTTCGTTTTAGCGTGCCGGTATCGGGGTTGACCAATTTTATTCGATCAATAACTGCCAGTTCCCCAGCCGCCTGACCAAGTGGCTTGATCGTGACAGTTCCATCACTGCCTATCATCACTTTTTCGTATGGGGACAAAACGATGGGGCCACCGTTGCCCATGACTGGATATCCAGAGGCTGTTTCCAGAACCCCACTCGAGTTAACCCGCATGTTTCCTGAACGTGTATAGGCTTCGCGGCCGTCGATATCCTGGATAGCTATGAATCCGGACCCATCAACGGCAATATCCAGAGGATTGCCTGTTTGCAATACGGTGCCTTGTGAAAAATCAGCTCCGGGTTGTTCATTTATCCCGTAGACCCGGGCAGGATGCCCGGGGCCGTAGACAGGAACCGATGTGAAATTGTCAATCTGGGCTTTGAAACCTGAGGTATTGACGTTCGCAAGGTTGTTGTTATTGCTTGCCTGTTTGTGCATCACTTGACGCGCGCCGGACATGGCAATGTAGATCATTCTATCCATGGTTTATCCGATTAACGGCGAATATTGATAATGGTTTGAGTCAAGGTATCGCCCGTACTGATGACCTGTGCGTTAGCCTGAAAACTACGCTGCGAACTGATCATTGCAACGAGTTCCTTCGTGATGTCAACATTGGACGATTCAAGCGCGCCTGATTGCAATGACCCAAGGCTTGCACTATTTGGAACACCAGTGATGGGATCGCCGGAAGCAAAGGTTTCGGCCCATTGGGTATCTCCAATTTGTTTCAATCCAGTCCTATTGGAGAAATTTGTAAGCGTAACCTGTCCCATGACTTTGGCTTGACCATTGGTGTATCTGCCAAAAATCACTCCATCTGGATCAATGTCAAAATCTTCAAGTTGTCCGGCGGTGAAGCCATCTTGTGAAACTTTGTTTACACCAAATGGACTGTCAAACTGCGTTGTATCCGCAATATTAAATTCCAATGTCATTGGTGCTACGCCTAAATTCGGGGAAAAGGTATTCGTTGTGAACGTGCCGCCGGGCGTACCATTGATACTTTGTAGAATGCCTGAAGTGTCAAAGTCCAGCTGATCTCCACCCGGTTGGCTGACTTCATTGCCACCGACGTAGACAAATGATGTCCAGGAATTGGGTGTATCTTTGTGCATGTACATCGTCGCGACTTGTGCTGTTCCTGAACTGTCGAATATCGTCGTCGATGTTGAAAAATTGTAAGTTGATGCATCATTTACATCAAAGGGCGGAAGAACCTCGTCATTAATATGGAGATTCATTCCAATTTCGACAGATGTAGTCGGGTTAGGTTGAACATCGGAGTAATCAATTTGAATAGGTGACTGTAGTGACTGTATCTCATCATTTTCATTGGTGGAAAAACCTGAAAGTCTTGCACCAGACGCGCTGACGATAAATCCGTCCCTATCCAGAGAAAAATTTCCCGCTCGTGTGTAGGAAATAGTTCCTTCAGAATCGAGACGAAACAAGCCTTGACCTTCTATGGTCAAATCGAGGTTACTACTGGTAAAAGTAGTGTCTCCCTGCTCGAAGTTCTGGCGCACTGCCGATACTCGAACCCCCTTTCCGGTGGTGGGATTGTTAGCTGCTTGTTGCGAAGAAGCATACACGTCGGCAAACTCGGTTCTGGATCGTTTAAAACCAGTTGTCGAATTGTTAGCGATATTGTTGGAAATTACTTCCAACTCGACCGACGCGGCGTTAAGGCCTGTAAGTGCGATATCAAAAGTCATGAAATTCTCCCGTAAAGTATTTTTGTGGTCATTATTCTGTAAGGCTTGTTTCTCGAACTGCTCGAACATCAGATAGGCTCATGACTTCGCCATTTGATGTATTTATCTCGGCGGCTCCGGCGTTGGAAAACTCGACAGATTCAATTTGTCGAGCCACCAATGTAGACGCTGCGCTGAACGTGTCGCCAGTTCTACTTGTCACCTGGACGGAGTAGTTACCGACGGGAAGTCGATTATTGTTCTTGTCCATGCCATTCCAATTGAAGTCGTGGCGGCCAGCCGGGTACTCGCCAAGCGAGATTTGGCTAACGGTGGCGCCGGTCTGATCCAGCACGGTTAATTGAACATCGCCGCTAGCCGCATCGAGTTGGAATCTGCCGTTGATATCGTTGTTTTCGTTCAGCGATACTGTGTCGCTTTCAACGAGTACTTCCTTGCCAACCAGTCGTGTGGCCTCCAGCGTCTGATTCGAGACAAAAGAGCCAGAAAGATCCTCGAGCGCAACCTGCATTTGTTCAATTCCGGATACGGTGCTAAATTGCGCCAATTGACCGATAAACTCACCATTTTCCATTGGTTGAAATGGGTCCTGATGTTTCAATTGAGTCAACATAAGCGTCAGGAATTCATCCTGTCCCAGTTCCTCACTTGCAGGGTCTTCTATGCGTTCAGTCGCTTGGTACTGCTGCAGTGATGCAGGTATTATTTCGCTCATTAGATTTCGATTCCAAAAATGTTATTCAAAGCGTTATTCACCCAGTTTCAGTGTCTGAAGCATCAACTGTCTGGCCGTATTCAACATGTCGACATTGCTCTGATAGCTCCTGGAAGCTGACATCATGTTTGTCAGTTCCTCAACACTGTCAACATTTGAGCCGTAGACATAGCCCTCATCGTCTGCGAACGGGGAGTCCGGTTCGAAACGCTTGTCTGCCGGTCGGTTCGATTCAATAACTCCCAGTGTTTGCACACCACCCATTTCATTTTCCAGTAAAGCTGCAAAAACCGGGTGGCGTGCCTTGTATGCGGTATCAGGACTGTCGGATACCGTATTGGCATTGGCAAGGTTGCTGGCTGTCACGTTTAGCCGTAGGCTGTTTGCTCGCATGGAGCTTCCGGCAATGTCAAAGATGCTGGTATTCATGATTATTCTCCTCGCAAGGCGCGCATCAGACCGCTGACACGACTTTTCATGAATTGGAGACTCGCTTGATATCGAATACTGTTTTCAGCGAATCGTGCTTGCTCCTGATCTTTATCAACCGTATTGCCGTCCAGGGAAGCTTGCTCCGGAACGCGATACATGATCGGGGCGTTCGTACCCAGGCGGCTACGCCCAAGATGCTGCGAATGCGTTTTGTGTAGCGATGAACTGCCGTTGATCGCGAGTCTTGACTGAACTTGCGGATTAACATCGCGCATCACTTCGGCAAACGCGATATCACGGGCCTTGAAGTGTGGCGTATCGCTATTCGCAATATTGTTGGCCAGCACTTTGGTGCGCATGGAGCGCAGCCTCAGTGCATCGCTGTGAACAGCTAAGTAATTATCGATATTCATAAAGGGCGTCGAGTCCAATGTTCGTGTGCCTGGGTTCACTATCGGCGTGTTGACTGAATCACAAAGGTAATCAGTAACGTGATACGGTTATACATTTTCGAGAGCTAGATGAGTGGTACGTTAAAAAACGTAGGGTTCCAGCGCGGTACCGGTGAATCTTCGTACAGAATGAGGTGTATCTCATTCAAGGAAAGCGGGCGGGTAGCTGTACGCGAAAAATTGACAGTGCCGGGTAAGGGAGATCCGGCTCTGGACAATTGGCTCACCTTGCCGAAACCCTGCTCGTTGCGCAGAGAATGGGTTCGGCCTTCAAAAACGCTGCCTTCATCCCCATAAGCGGTAGCGCCAGCATCCAATGCGACCTGAGTGTCGGCTAATACTTCGACGATAAAGTTTGCGACCAAGGATCCGGAGGTGCTAAAGCCACCAGCTGACAGGAGGGTAATGGAAGATTGTTCATCGGGTAAAACCAATGTACAAGGCAATGTGAAAGCGCAGTTGACATTGGCCAGTTGCTCGGAGCCTACCGGTAGGTTCATGAAAACGGCATCACGCAAATAACCGTTATCCAGAATCGAGATACCTGCGCCAGCCAAGGTCGTGCTCTCGGCTGCCATATCGTAGTCCAGCGCGCCAGTGATTGGAACGCCTGCAACCAGGCTTGATGGACTGATACCGTTGCCAAGGCCAAGTGATTGTGTGGTCACGGTATAGGCGACACCCTGAGCATCGGTTGCTCTGGGTGACGTGGAGAGACTCACCGAGGTGTCGTGCAAGGTGTCAACCCGGAACTGGACTGACAAGCCACCCAATGACGCGATGTTATCCGCATTGGTGACAGTAACTGAAAAGCCTTCATCGTCGCTGATCCAGCGACAGGGGGTGGCGTTTTCACAGTCGACGGGGGCTCCAGGAAGTCCAACGACAGAATCGTCTGGAACATCGGACAGGTTTATCAGAGAAGTTGCTGCAACTACGGCTTGAGATTCAAGTTCGTCGTCGAGTTGGGTCGTTGACGCGGGCGTCTGCGGGCTGGCAGTGCCTGCTTGTCCGGTCGAAGTAGAAGGTGTCAGTGGGTCTGTAGTTGTTTGTGGGCTGGCTTGACTCCCGGGTGTTACAGGTGATTGCTCGGTTGACAAAGCGTCTAGCGAATTTGCGGGGATTTCGCGAACGACTGTTTCGGTACAGGCACTGATAGACAGGAGTGTCAGGGATACCAAGCCGAAAATCAGGCGGTTGTTGTATTTCATGGTCTTGCTCCTTGGGGAATGTTGGCCATTTGTCGACCGCTTCATGGAGACATGAAGCACTTCACATGTAACTAACCGTTACGCACCAAGTAAGCTGCTCGTGAATCAGGCTGATGGACTGAGATTTGCGGTAATCGGGTGATGAAAAATATATTTTTCCGACAGTTTTTTGCCTTTGGCTTTTGCCTTTTCGGCGTAAGCGCCGCTATTGCCGGGCAACAATCGGTCAAAGACATTGAAGCATCGACTGAGCGCTTTCTTCGAGACCAGGTGGGCTCGATTGGATCGGTTGAGGTTAAGTCCCTGGATAGTCGTTTGCGTTTACCGGCATGCGAGAATTCCCTCCACCACGATTGGGCTAACGGTAGTGGGACAGTTGGGCGGGTAACCGTTTTGACGACTTGCGATTCGCCGCATCCATGGCGAGTCCATGTGCAGGCTCAATTGACCCAAGTGCAGAATGTTTGGGTTGTAAAACGTCCTGCACTTCGTGGTGATATCCTGACTAAAGAAATGGTGGAAACTGCAGAGGTTGAAATCGGAACACAGAAAAATCGTGTCGTTCAAAATGATTTTCCGATTGTCGATATTGATGCGATGCTCGGTTACGAGTTTGTGCGAAACACAAATTCTGGACGAGTACTGACTCAGAATATGTTCAAGCCTAACGACCTGATAACTAAAGGTGAGCGAGTGGTGCTTCGTTTTTCCTCGTCTGCTTTGAAGTTACAAACCTATGTTGTCGCTGTTACAGGTGGTGCTCTTGGTGACCGAATACAAGTCAAGAATCCAAGCTCGGGAAAGATATTTGATGCGCGGGTGACAGATTTGGGAGTTGCCGAGGCTGTACATTGATTTAATAGCATAAGCGACTGGAATATATATCCAGTAATCAAGTTCTTGAAGACCAGCGTTTTGATACGTTTCAAGGGGTAATATAATCATGAGTAGAGGAATTTCTTCGCTACAGCCGCTCTCTACAGAGAAATCAGTGGCGGGTAGGCACCATGCCATCAACAAAGCGATTTCGATTGCTGAAAATTTACATGCTTTGTTGAAATCGGAGCATAAAATCATGAAATCACGAGATGAGGCATCTGTCAGATCTCTGGCAATTTCGAAACAACAGCTGTTGGTCGAACTTGAGTCTCTTGGAAGCGGAATTCAGAGTATTGCAAATGGGACTGAGGTAACTGATAAAGAGGAAGTATCGCTCAAGATGTCGAAACAAAGACTACGTGAGATCTTGCTACAGTGTCAGCAAATTAATCGTGACAACCAGGCTATCGCGTCGGTTGAGATCAAGCAGTCGCGTGATGCGCTGGAATTGCTTCGATCATTGATGAATATGAATGATGTTGCCGTGTATGGAGAGGCGGGCGAAATGTCGGTTACCAGAGAGAAACGCCATCTCGGAAAATTTTGAGATCGATTGGTCAATCAGATGTCTTTTATTATTTTTGTGTGGGGCCTGTCTTTTCTTGTGAGAGGCCTTGGTAATCATTGCTTAGCGGCCCATTGGCATGCGCCAGGCTGTTTGCGTAATTTTCGATCGCGTGGATATCGCTAAGTCTGTATGTTGGGTTCGTGTTCAGGTTGAATGACTTGCTATCGACGATTCTGCCGGTTTTCGCTTGAATTAGCTGAACATCTACTTGCGTGTGTTCGCCCATGCCATCCGGCGCGACCGTTTCCATACTGCTTAACAAGAGCTGGTAGTCATCAGCGCTTAGATCAGCACGATCCTTTGACGGCAATACACGTTTTACCTCCACTGCTCCGGTCTCTATCATCATGCTACTGATTGAGTTGGACAAATGGTTTACCAAGGATCGCTCGCTGGACATCGTGTTCATATAGACAACTGGTGCGGTCAGCTGAGTATTTTGATCATGAGCGATTAATAGAGTGGCCAGCACGATGCCTGTGCCAATCGCTACAAATTTGCGCCATTTGTAGTTCCGAGCCATCGGAGTTCCAGGCTGAGCCGTACTATCGACACTGGGGGTGGGTATATGCTGATCGCTGGAGTTACCGACGGGATGATCTGAGCCCGCACTTTGGTTTTCGATTGTCATGGTATAGCTTGCCGTCTGTTCGGCTCCCGAAGCAACCGCTGGAATCTCTGGTTCAGGCAAGATGAAGTGAGGGATGTAGGATCCGGGTTTAAGTTGAATTGTCAGGCTGGGGTGTCTGTTTTCTGCGTAATACGCATCCAGAGAGTCCCTTAGTCTTTTGGCAAGGACTCTCACTGATGGGTCACGCTGGGGGTCGAAAGAATCGGGTTTCCCCAAACCATCGATTGCAATGGTGTACGCTTTTATTCTCGATGAATTTCCCTTGAGTGTTTCTTCAACAACATACGAAAGAAATGCTGACATTTGTGGTGATGCAGAAAACTTCTTGCTTGATAGTATTCCCTGCAACGCGTCAGTGACGGATTCAGGCTCTATAGGTTTGTTCATTTTAATATCTCTTTTTGCGGTTTTGTCTGAGTGCCAGAGAACCGTTGAATATTTATCAATGCAATATCGAGTCGTGATAGGCACGTAATATTACTGTTTCAGCGAGCTTTCCCTGGTTGCCAGGTGCCGGCCGTTGAAGATATGCACTTGATATTCAGAAACCATGCGCCTTGTCCGTTAGATTTATCGATAGCTCACGAAACTGTTATCTGGCGAAAGGGTTACGTTATTTCTTGATGATAAGGCTTTGTGATTATGCGATTACAACCGAAGTTGGCTCCTTCATAAGGCTAACGGTAAGTAACGTATTCACTTTTCAGAACTGTGAACTCAAGCCGTCATAGATAAAGCGAAGGGAATGAGCTCTTCGAATACAAGGACCCAGACGTTATGCTTATCTTGACCCGTAGAGTAGAAGAAAGAATATTTATTGGAGACGAAATCGTTCTCAGTGTTCTTGAGATTGAAGGGACGCGAGTAAAATTAGGTTTGGAAGCTCCCAAGAATATCGCGATCCTTCGCGAGGAAATACATAAGACGTATGCGGGCGATGCGTTGAATGATCCGGTTTACGAGCCCAAGAAAAATAATGCTGCCTGATCGATACAGCTCTAATGATTGACAACTCCAGCCATAAAGTGCCCGTCACGGAGCTTCTGTCACCAGACGAGGCTCCCTGTAGTCGTTGGCGTAACCTTACTTCTGCGAATATTCGTGATCAGATTGGCGAGATGCTGATTCGCGAAGGACGAGTCAGTCGAGATACCGTCGACAGAGGGAATCGCATTCAAGACAAAATTGGCGATGAAGGCACTTTATTTACGGTGCTCGCCAAAATGAACCAGATTACGGAAGATGACTTTCTGGATACTGTTCGGAAAAGTCAGCCGGACCTTCCGATAGGCGCTTTGTTGGTAGAGCTCGGCATCATTACCAAAACCCAGTTACGGCAGGCCTTGCGGTTACAAGAACAGGACAATTACCAGGAAAAAATCGGTGATCTGCTTATTAGCCGAAGAATGCTGAAGGAGCGAGAGTTCGTAAAAGTGCTGGCGAGCCAACTAGGTTTTAGATTTATGGAGCCTGAGGTTGGTGACTGTGACAAGGAGCTCTTGAGTAGTGTCGTTCTGAATGTGTGCCAAAAGATGGAGTTTTTACCGATCAGTTATGAGGCGGACAACACTGTCGTTGTGTTTTCAGATCCGATGGATCAGGAAGCTCGTACTGAGGCGGCCAGAATGGTGGGTACAGGGATCATACCTGTCATGGCGACCAAATCTTCGATCCTGCAAGCCTTAAGCTCTTTGCAGCGTTCTCGTGAACGAAGTTCATCATCAAATGATGAGGGTGATGAGTTCAACGCCGCATCGATGCTGGCCGATCAAATATTACAGGCGGCCTTGGCGGTCAAGGCTAGTGATATTCATATTGAACCTCTTCATGATCGGGTGCGTGTTCGATTCCGTGTCGATGGTATTCTGCGTGAAAATAGTGAATTCGCCCAAGACGAGCTAGCTGCACTGGTTTCGCGATTAAAAATTATGGCCGACGCTGATATTGTCGAACGACGGCGACATCAGGATGGCCGAATTGCTTTTGAAGATCCAACAACCGGGGCTATTTCAGACCTTAGAGCTTCGTTCTATGTCACAGTTCATGGCGAATGTGTTGTGCTACGAGTATTGAATCAAAGTAGCAAGATCATGGAGCTTGACGAGATCGGGATGTGTCAACCGATGTTGCAACGGTTCAAGCAGCAAGGCCTGGATTCACCGACTGGAGTCTTGATCGTAACCGGGCCAACTGGTTCTGGAAAAACCAACACGCTTTACAGTTGCGTGCAACATTTGAATAACGAGACTACCAGCATTATCACAGCTGAAGATCCGGTGGAATTTCTGGTTGATGGCATCTCGCAGTGTGCTATCAATATGAAAATTGGTCGAACATTTGATGAATCGCTGAAGCATATTGTTCGGCAAGATCCAGATGTAATAGTCCTGGGGGAGATTCGCGATACTTCATCGGCGGAGAGTGCCATTCAAGCGGCATTGACGGGACACAAGGTGCTGACCACTTTTCATACAGAAGATAGCATTGGAGGTCTGCTTCGATTGATGAACATGAATATCGAAGCCTTCCTGATTTCATCAACAGTCGTGTGCGTGGTAGCCCAGCGGCTGTTGAGACGAATTTGTAAAAACTGCAGCAAACCCATTGAGGCTGATCCTCAAGAATTACAATTGTTAGGTACGTCCAGTACGGAAGTGCAGGGCGCTGATTTTAAAGTGGGTGACGGTTGCTCGGAGTGTCATTTTACTGGTTTTAAAGGACGTATAGCGGTATTTGAAATACTCGTGCTTTCAGAAGCGGTGAAAGAAGCCATCTTACAAAGAAAAACATCAGAACAAATAAGACGGATCAGCGTAGAAAGTGCTGGTCTGGTAACACTGTTGGAGGACGGTTTGGTAAAAGCGGCAGCCGGTGAAACCACATTAGGTGAACTTCGACGAACGCTTCCTAGATTACGTAAACCAAGAAGTCTTCAAGAATTACGTCGGTTAACAGGACTAATAAAATGAATAATCAAGAGTCTCTCGTATCACTGATTAATCAGAAGCTGGAGTCTGCTGATCTTGAGCTGCCGGTATTTGACGATATCGCGGTTAGACTGCACAAAGGTGTGCGTGAGAATACACTGGACGCTGAGGAAATGTGTTCTCTACTTGAGGAGGATCCTGCGCTTGTCTCCGAAGTGCTACGAATGTCCAACTCAAGTTTTTTTTCGGGGCTGACTGAGATAAGGAGCTTGAAAGATGCAGCGGTAAGACTGGGTACCAAGCAAGTCGCGGCAATCGTTTTTTCTGTTAGTCAGAAGCGCCTGTATAGTCAGTCCAAGGGCATGTTTAAAGGCCGCTTGCTTGAGTTATGGCAGCATGCGAACGCGGTATCGTCAGGTGCGCGTTGGGTCGCTAACACCATCGGTTATCGAGCCATTGCCGATGAGGCGTTTATCGCCGGATTGCTTCATGATGTTGGAAAGCTGTCTTTGCTGAGTATTATCGAAGACCTGATTGCAAGTAAAGAACTATCGCTCTCGGATGAAATTATTGACATGACGCTCAACGAGCTCTATTGCGAACATGGTGCGAAACTACTGGAGATCTGGAATCTCCCGGAATTCTTCCAGGAGGTGGTTCTGCATCAGGCTGACGAGGAGTACGACGATGCGAATATCGTTTTGGGCATTGTCCGACTCGTTAATATGGCTTGCATACTCGAAGGCGTTGCGGATGTGAAGGACACTGATGGTTTGATACTGGAAACGGCGCCCGAGGTTCAAACGCTTGGTCTCAGTGAAATCGATATTGCCGAGCTCCGTATAATGCTTGAAGACTTCAAGGCGGATCAGCAGCAGGCAGCGTGATCGCGACCTTGTTGGATGGATCGGGTCTGGAATTGCGTTGTTTATACTGGAACACTCGAACTGACCGAGCAGCACGTTTTTCTGTACAAAAGGGGCCTGCGGGAATCTTGCTGCGAAGTTCGGGCTGTTTGACGCCTATCTATTGACTTCGCATTACCCGAAAGGGACTTAGAAGCAGTATCATTGCTAAGCTTGACCCGGTCCAGTCCAAACCCCTAGAGCTCAAGGCATGCTTTGCTTCTCCGGCGCTTCGGCGCATTCGGATTTTCGACGTGATCGACTGATCACATCCCTGTCATCGGTGGATAAATCCATCAGCGGCGTCAGCACCGAATTTTTCTATCTACTTTCCTGTGACGAATTGTCCGCGTCAAACCGAACGCGGCTGTGTGCAATTCTGGATAGTCCGGGTGAATACGAGTCGGAGTCTGAAAGCGCGTTGTATGTGGTTCCGAGGCTCGGTACGCGCTCACCGTGGTCGTCAAAGGCAACGGATATATTGCAAAACTGCGGGATTGATGAAGTCAACCGTGTCGAGCGTGGTATTCGCTACGTCTTTGAGCCAGGAACGCGACTGGACAATCCGGCGCTGCAGCGCTGCCTGTACGATCGCATGACAGAGACGGTGTTGCTATCGCCTCGTGATCTCGAGCAGGTATTTGCTCAAGGCGACCCCATGCCCTTATCAATGATTGATGTTCTGGATGGGGGGAGTGATGCATTGGCTCGAGCCAATCACGAACTTGGCCTTGCCCTGTCGGATGATGAACTTGAGTATCTGGTTGAAAATTTCACCCGCCTGGGACGCAATCCGACCGATGTTGAGCTGATGATGTTTGCCCAGGCCAACTCAGAGCATTGTCGGCACAAGATCTTCAATGCGGATTGGACACTGGATGGCGAACAGGCAGCAGCGTCGCTGTTCGCCATGATCCGCCATACCCATGCGATGTCCCCGGATGGTGTTTTATCGGCCTACCATGACAACGCCGCTGTTATCGAAGGTCATGAAGCTGTTCGGTTTCTGCCGGGTGAGGACGGACGCTATATCGGTAAACGAGAGCCTGTGCATATTCAGATCAAAGTCGAGACGCATAACCATCCCACCGCCATATCGCCATTTCCTGGTGCCGCGACAGGCTCTGGAGGGGAGATTCGCGACGAGGGTGCAACGGGCAATGGTGCGAAGCCCAAGGCTGGACTATGCGGCTTCTCGGTATCGAACCTCGCCATTCCGGAGCATAGACAACCTTGGGAGATCGAGTTAGGCAAGCCGGATCGTCTGGCAAGCGCCTTGGATATCATGCTCGATGGGCCGATCGGTGCCGCGTCGTTCAATAATGAGTTTGGTCGACCGAACCTTGGTGGCTATTTTCGGACATATTGTCAGAAGGTGAGTTTCGGCGGCGGCACAGAGGCTCGGCAGGAAATTCGCGGTTATCACAAGCCCATCATGATAGCGGGTGGACTTGGTAATATTCGCGCCGGCAATATCGACAAACAAGCGGTGCCGGACGGCAGTGCCATCGTTGTACTCGGTGGTCCGGCAATGCTTATCGGGCTTGGCGGCGGCGCTGCATCCTCGCTGGCGAGTGGCGCCAGCGAGGAGTCGCTGGATTTTGCATCCGTTCAGCGCGGCAACCCCGAGATGCAACGGCGTTGTCAGGAAGTCATCGATCGTTGTATTGCAATGGGCGACCTAAGCCCAATACTGTCCATGCACGATGTTGGTGCTGGTGGTCTGTCGAACGCTTTGCCTGAGCTTGTCAATGATGCTGGCAAAGGGGCCATCTTCGAGTTACGCAAGATACCCAGTGATGAAGCGGCGATGTCGCCGATGGCGATCTGGTGCAATGAGTCACAGGAGCGATATGTGCTGGCCATTGATCAATCGCGACTTGAACAATTTGAAGCCATGTGCGATCGAGAGCGATGCATCTATGCGGTTCTGGGGCACGCTATCGGTGAAAAGCAATTGCGTGTTAGCGACTCTCAATTTAACAACAAACCGGTTGATATTCCGCTTGACGTCTTGCTCGGCAAACCGCCAAAACTATCGATTACAGCGACGCATGAACCGATGGCCAGTTCGGATTTTTCAACCGATGGCTTGCTGATTGACGATGTCGTTGAGCGGATTCTGCAATTACCGTCGGTCGCTGCGAAGAATTTTCTGATTACGATAGGCGATCGAAGTATTACCGGTCAGGTGGCCCGCGATCAACTCGTGGGTCCCTGGCAAATGCCGGTGAGTGATGTTGCGGTAACTATTGCTGACTATCGAGGTTATACCGGAGAAGCCATGTCTATGGGAGAACGGACACCCGTGGCGGTGTGTAACCCGGCGGCATCGGCACGCTTGGCGGTAGCTGAGGCTATTACCAACCTTGCTGGTACTGCAATTGGTGATATTGGACGCATCAAGCTATCGGCAAACTGGATGGCGGCGACCGGACACATTGGCGAGGACGCAGCGCTATACGATGCAGTAAAGGCCGTTGGGGTCGAACTCGCTCCAGCGCTTGGCATCGCTATTCCGGTCGGCAAGGATTCCATGTCCATGAAAACGGTATGGCGCGATGAACAAGAAAGGTCCGTCACGTCACCGTTGTCGCTGATCGTGTCTGCCTTTGCGCCGGTCACCGATGTCCGCAAGACGCTAACACCGATGTTGCGTACCGACTGCGGCGATACTGAACTGCTGTTGATCGATCTTGGTGCCGGCAAAAATCGCCTCGCGGGTTCGGCCTTGTGTCAGGTTTATGCTGAAACAGGGCAGGAATCCCCGGATGTTGATGAGCCGGCGCATCTGAAAGCATTGTTTGAGGCGCTGCAGTCAGTGATTGATCGAGAGCTTGCGCTGGCATGGCACGATCGTTCCGATGGTGGTTTGTTCGTCACCCTCGCGGAGATGGCATTCGCTGGTAATTGTGGAGTTCGTATACAGCTTGGCAGTCTGCCCCCTGATGTTATCGCAACCTTATTCAATGAAGAGCCAGGCGGCGTATTGCAGATTCGAACGTCGCAATACGCCGAAGTTATGGCGGTTTTCGAGAACTTGGGGCTGGGCGACCATATTCATGTCATCGGCGGACTTAACGAAACCCATGATGTGGAATTGTTTCGCGGGCCGGAGCTTTTGTTTGTCGATTCAGTCGGTGAATTACGACGCCAATGGTGGCAAACCAGTTACCACATGCAGCGGCTTCGTGATAATCCTGCCGCCGCCGATGCCGAACTGGAATTGATTTCGCGTGATGACGACCCGGGCTTGTCGCCACTACTGACGTATGACCCTCAAGCGACATTGAATCCGCCGGTTGCGGCTCCGGGTCTGGTGTTGTCGCGACCGACAGTCGCGATACTGCGCGAACAAGGGGTGAATGGGCATATGGAAATGGCAGCTGCGTTTGATGCTGCGGGTTTCGATGCCATTGATGTTCATATGAGTGACCTTGTCCACGGGCGCCGAACGTTGGCCGACTTTCGTGCCATCGCGGCTTGCGGAGGCTTTTCATTCGGCGATGTTCTTGGAGCAGGGGGTGGTTGGGCTCGTTCGATTCTGTATACACCAGTACTCCTGGAACAGTTTCAAACGTATTTCGAACGCGATGACACACTGGCGCTGGGTGTGTGCAATGGATGCCAGATGATGTCGCAACTGAAAGATATTATCCCCGGTACAGAACACTGGCCACGCTTCGTTCGGAATGCGTCAGAGCAATTCGAGGCCCGTGTATCAACAGTGACTGTTTACGAATCACCTTCATTATTCTTTACCGATATGGAGGGCTCACGATTGCCTGTAGCAGTGGCTCATGGTGAAGGGCAGGCGGTCTTTGCTTCGTTGGACGGTATGAAGGCCGCCAGGATCTGCTGTGGCTTTGTCGACAATCAAGGTGACATGACCGAGGCCTACCCGCTGAATCCGAACGGTTCTCGATTCGGTGTAACCGGGCTTTGCAGTGAAGATGGTCGCGTAACGATCATGATGCCGCATCCGGAACGTGTTTTTCGTACGGTCACCAATTCATGGCACCCTCCGACCTGGGGTGAAAGAGGTCCCTGGTTGCGCATGTTCGAGAACGCGCGCACATGGGTTGATGTTTAAGCAAACAAGACAAATAAACACGTATGGAATTTCCCGACTCGGCTTCCGCAGCGGTTGCCCGATATGAAGCCATAGCAACGCGTTTGCCAGCAGCACAATTTCCAAAGGCGTCCGAGTATCGGCAAAACCTCTTTGAGCTTGTCGATGACATCGACTGCTTTGTGCTTGATGGATTTGGTGTGCTTAATGTTGGTGATGTCGCGGTTCCGGAAGCGGCTGTGCGCATAAAACAATTGCGGGATGTCGGCAAGACTCTTCGCGTGCTGACCAATGGCGCAAGTTATCCCTCGGTAAATACAGCGGCGAAGTACCAAAAATGGGGTATGGATTTTTCAGTGGACGAGGTCGTTTCCAGTCGTGATGCGCTCGCGACGGCACTGATGCAACATCCTTCAGCCGTTTGGGGTTTTGCTGCATGGCCAGATTCGGAGATTGCCAGGCTCGCGTCCCATAGTCTGTTGCTTGAAAATGATGCGAAAGCCTATGCCGCCTGCGATGGCTTTGTATTGTTAGGATCCGGTGCCTGGACTCTCGAGCGGCAAGCCTTGTTGGCAACGGCTTTGGAAACGCGTCCTCGCCCTGTATTTATTGGCAACCCCGACCTGGTAGCACCGCATCCGACGGGGCTGTCTCATGAACCTGGTCTGTATGCCCATGCTCTTATCGATAGTGGTCACAAGAACGTGTCCTTTTATGGCAAACCGTTTGACAACGCGTTTGCAGAAGTACGCAAGACATTGGGTGAATTTGCGCCAAGTCGATGTGCCATGGTGGGCGATACCCTGCACACTGATATTCTCGGTGGTGCGCAGTGCGGTTGGCGAACGGTTCTCGTAACCGGGCACGGTATTCTGAAAGGTCAGGATGTCGAGGCAGCTATCAGCCGTAGTGGCATACGCCCGGATTTCATCGTTCCGACGACATAAAGTATCCCCAATAAAGTGTGGGGCGTGTCGAGAACTGCCTTTTTTCAGGCGATCTGAAAGTGATCCACTATTGCATCAATTTCCAAAGCATTTTCTGTAGCCGCTTCGCTTGCGGCCGTTAACCAGGCGAGCGTATCAGTAATTTGTTCACGACTGATGCTACCTTCGCTGAGTTTGCGATTGATGCCGTCTTGCGTTTCCGATACCTGATTTTCGACGAGTACATCATCACGTGTCTTTCCGGTAAAGCTGGACAAGATGATTTGTGCGGTCTTGTCATCATGATCGCTGGTCATGCCAAATTCCTTGTGCCATGCCTGTAATTTCACTTCGATAGTTTCTGCGTGCTTGATCAAGTCAGGTGATGTGTGTGATTGCAGGCTTGTTCCGAACACTCTTAGCAGCCTTCTGGCACTACTGGCACCACACTGCAGGGCTTCGAGGTCGCTGATGTAGGCATCGCGAAATTTTTTCCAATTGCCGAGCACGATTGCGGCAATATTCTCGGATTCCAGAACACTGCTGAGTTCCTGAGCATACTGACACATGGTATCCAAGGCATCCCAGTCAGTTCGCAGTCCTTTGTACCCTGGTCCAAGTGCTGCGCGGTATTCGGTATTGTTGACAAACAGCTCTCTAAAGCGCAAAACCTTGGCAAGCTGGCTCAAGTGTCGTTTGTGCTCGGTGTTGAGGTTTGCTGGTTTTTCTATACTGAATTCCATGAACTGACGACGTGCATTGAAGTAGTCGGCATCAACGATGTCGGGTTCTTCATTGATAGAGCCACCCAGTTCATTAATCAGGCTAAGCAACTGTTGTTTCGCGGGAACACGATCAAGTACGAAGACTTCTTGCAGGCTCGACAGCTCGGAATCAATGAGTTTTGCCTGGTGATGTGCGCGATGTAATAAAGCTGCACTGGTCGAAAAGCCTAAGTTGCCATGAGCGTATTGCTCGATTGTTTCAGGTGCTTTGTCAATCAACTCGATAATGCTGCCAAGTCTTATCAGTTGTCTGGCGCTCAGGGATGGTGCCTGAAGTATCGACACAACGGTGCGCGTGTCCATCGCTTCCTGTATGTCGGCATTCCATCGACCAATATTCTTTGGTAGCTCAGGTAGTACGCGGAATTCAAGATGTTCCAACCCTTCGGCTGCGAGGCGGGCGGCGAATTTTCTAAGCCCGGTGACCGTTGATGGAATATCAGCAGAAGCCGCTAAACTGCTGTTGGAACTGGTGGTGTAATCCGGGATCAGTTGCAGAACTGCGTGTAGTTGCGACAGGCTTTTATTGCTGGTGATGCTCATCGCCAGCTGGGCATCAAAATTCTCTGGCACATCGGGGAGCTTGAGTTTCGCTGTACTTTCATCGTCATGACAAAAAGGTGCGGCATTGCCGAGTGAGATATCAAATTCAAGCGTCAGATTTTCGATCTGGCTGACGCTACTGGCGACCTTGGCGAAGTATTCATCAAGTTTTTCTTGCTCATCCAGAATTGGCAATATGAAGTTGTATTGCTTGCCCAGATATTCACCCAATTTCTGATTCTGATCCGGATACTCCGCCTCGATACGAAGTTCGTAACATTGTTCGTTAGCTTTGCGTACGAGCAAAGTCGGATAGACGAGTAAAGGCGCTCGCTTGCGTGCGCCGTTATCATCTGTATCGATGTAATTGATAAATCCGGCAGCAAGGTACAAGTGTCGATGATCACGATGCTTTATCAAGGCACTTTCCACCAGCAAGCGTTTGCAGCGCTGAAGCAACTCCTCTGAACCGTGTCGGCTCAACAAATTGATTCGATTGCGGGGAACCCGCTGACGTGCAAGGGAGGTTCGAGGACCTGGTGCTGGTGTGCCAGCCGTGGTGCTGTTTTGACCGACCTTGCTTGTTGCCTCACTGCCTCGATTGAATGTCGGCATACTCGATATGTTAATCGGCGTTACATTAGAGCCATTCTGATCACCGCTTGTCGGGATCAAGTCAAAGCGGGCCCCTGGGGTTGTCAGCACGTCGCTGATGGCCAGTGGGGAGTGTGGCAACAGCAGAATATCGCTTGCGTGGGTCGACCAGTCCATCGTTCGGTCGGGGGCTCGTTTGGAGTCTGTACGCCGGCGTCCATGCTCGGGTTTGGGTTGCTTGTCGTCAAGAACTTCCACGAGAATCGCTTTACCTGGTCTATAACATGAGAGGGCAGACCCACAATTCAGGAATCGGGCCAATCAGGGCGTCGAAAACGGCATTAGTTCTGCATTATGACTACTCTGACTGGAATGCATGCTTTAGCCAATTGCAAATTGGCCCGGAATTTTGACTCAGGGTTGTGGTCACACCGAATACTGCAATCCAGGCTATCTGGAGAGTAAATTCGACAATTCGTAACGATTTGGAGACTTTGATTTTGGCGATGAATAAAGATTGGATGAAAGTGGCTGGAATAAAGTCTAGCGAAATCACCGACGAGAGTGTATTCCGGCGTCGCCGACAATTGCTGCAGCTGTCCGCAATGGCTGGAATGACGGGCCTTATTTCAACCTCGTCACAAGCGGCCTCAACGCCTTTGGCTGGCCCTATTGTCAAGACCGATTACACGACTGACGAAGAGATCACGTCTGAAGAAACGGCGACAACCTATAACAATTTCTACGAGCTGGGCACTGATAAAAGTGATCCTGCACGTCATGCTAACCTTCTGCGAACGGATCCCTGGAGTGTCACGGTTGATGGCGAATGTGCGAAACCGGGTAAATATACGCTCGAGGATATTCTGAAACCGCATGGCATCGAAGAACGAATCTACCGATTTCGTTGTGTCGAAGCCTGGTCGATGGTCATACCGTGGAACGGTTTTGCCCTCGGCGATTTGCTCAAACGTTTTGAACCGACTGGTAACGCAAAGTACGTAGCGTTTGAAACCGTTGTTCAGGATGATTTACCAGGTGTTCGTCGTAACGTCCTCGAATGGCCTTATCGGGAAGGACTGCGTATGGATGAAGCGATGAACCCGCTTGCTTTGATGTCAGTTGGCATGTACGGCAATACCTTGCCGGGACAGAATGGTGCCCCGTTACGACTTGTGGTGCCATGGAAGTACGGCTACAAGAGTATCAAGTCAATCGTTCGCATCAGTTTTACTGAAAAACAGCCACCGACGAGTTGGAATATGTCAGCGCCACAGGAATATGGTTTTTACAGTAATGTGAACCCGGAGCGCAGTCATCCACGCTGGAGTCAGGCTAAAGAACGCCGGCTCGCCGGTAACACGGGCGGTCTCGCGGCCTTGTTTTCGCCAAAAATTGAAACCAAATTCATGAATGGATATGCCGAACAGGTCGCCGGTCTTTACGACGATATGGATCTGATTAAAAACCACTAAATTGGCATCGTGGCGAGTTCGGCAGACAGGGTAGTTGGAACACGTCGGCGATTAAAAGTGGATTTGCGGCGAATACCGTTCGGTGTTGTCAGGTTGATCGTATTC
This sequence comes from uncultured Granulosicoccus sp., assembly GCA_937924505.1. The sequence continues at coordinate 51,260 of CALDSR010000012.1, forward strand.
ACGGTAGCCTTGACGCCTTTCGCCTTCCTTTTATTCTCTTTGTTTACCAACAAGCTCGGTGCAAATCCGATCGAACAATTAACCAACGAGACGGGCGAGTGGGCCATTCGCTTTATCATGATCAGTCTCTGTCTGACACCGCTACGTGGTTTGCTTGGAAAAGCCTGGCCCGTAAAGCTCAGGCGAATGTTGGGTCTGTTTGCATTTTTCTACGCGTTCTTGCACTTTTGTATCTATTTTTTGCTCGACCAGCAGCTCGATTTGATCGCTGTTTGGCAAGACCTGATTGAGCGGCCTTACATCCTCGCAGGCTTTACTGCCTTGTTGATTTTTCTTCCATTGGCCGCAACATCGACCCGTGGCATGGCAAGACGCCTTGGCAAGCGCTGGTCATCGCTGCATCGTTGGGTATATCTCGCGGCAACCGCTGCTGTGGTCCACTACGTGTGGCTGGCAAAGGGGGATTTGATCGAACCGTTTGTGTATCTGGGAATTCTTTTTGTTTTACTGAGCTATCGTTTCGTCAAGTTGCTCAAGGCTTGAATCCTGGCCTGCTGCCTGGTCCGGAGCAATTGCTGCTCCGGACAACGTTTATTCCATCGATTAGCTGGGTAACAGATGGGCCACCGTGTCACGCTCATCGCGTAATTCCTGCTGGCTTGCCAGCATCTTTTCACGAATGGCATCGCTGACGTCAAGGTCGCTGACAACGCTGTACTCGCCGTTTTTGCATTCGACCGGGACGGAATAAATCAGACCCTCATCGATGCCGTAGCTACCATCGCTGGGTACCGCCATGCTCACCCAATCGCCATCGGGTGTGCCTTGTACCCAACTTGCCATGTGATCAATGACACCATTGGCCGCAGAAGCGGCACTGGAGCTGCCACGCGCATCGATGACCGCAGCGCCACGCTTGGCAACACTTGGAATAAATTCATCCATTGCCCAACTGGCGTCAACCTGGTCGCTGGCCGCCTTGCCATTAATTGACGCGTAGGCGATATCAGGTACCTGCGTCGTGGAGTGATTACCCCAGATAACCATGCGTTGAATGTCTTTGATTTTTGACCCTGTCTTGCTGGCCAGTTGTGACAAGGCACGGTTATGATCGAGGCGCGTCAATGCCGTGATGTTGCGCGGATTGATGTTGGGCGCATTCGCCTTGAGGATGTATGCGTTGGTGTTCGCCGGATTCCCAACCACACAAATGCGGCACTCGGGATCACCTACGTCGTTCAATACTTTACCCAGGGAGCTGAATATCTTGCCATTGTCGGTGATCAGGTCGCTCCTCTCCATACCCGGGCCTCGTGGCTTGGCGCCAATGAACAGGGCGGTTTCAACCTTGTTGAACGCAACTGATGCATCATCGGTACAAACGATATCGTGCAGCAAGGGGAAGGCGCAGTCATCGAGTTCCATCTTCACGGCTTCGAGCAGTCCCAGTGCCGGCGTAATTTCCAGTAGATGCAGGCTGACAGGTTGGTCCGGGCCGTAGATATCGCCATTGGCAATGCGAAACAGCATGGAATAACAGATTTGCCCTGCGGCGCCAGTGACAGCTATGCGCTTCGGCTGAGTCATGGTGGTATTTCCTGTGGTCGTTGTGGAATTTTAGCATAAGGGCTTGTGCTACTCTCGGCGCCGGTCATCCAGTTTTTGGAGTGAAGTCAGTATGCGTTGCCCCTTCTGCGGCGCGATAGAAACCCGTGTTGTTGATTCGCGACTGGTCGGTGATAGCGATCAGGTGCGCAGGCGTCGAGAGTGCACTGAATGCGAAGAACGGTTTACCACGTACGAGTCGGCGGAACTGAATCTGCCTCGCATCATAAAGTCACGGGGTAATCGCGAACCCTTCTCCGATAACAAGCTTCAAGCTGGATTCCAGAAAGCGCTCGAAAAACGACCCGTCAGCGTTGAGGCGATCGATGATGCGGTGTCGCGGGTCAAACATCGCTGTCTGGTGGCTGGGGATCGTGAGATAAACGCCCGGCAGGTCGGGGAGTGGGTTATGGAGGAGCTCCAACTCCTCGATGAAGTGGCCTACATCCGATTTGCTTCTGTCTACCGCCAATTCGAGGACGCCGCGGCATTTCGAGAAGCGATCGACACTCTGGAGCGTACGCCTGACCCAGAAGCGGCCGCTAATCAGCTGTCCTTGCTGCCGAATGCCGACTGAATCCGAGACAGATCGGTCGGCGAGATGACAGACTCGGTATTCTGAATCCGACTGTCGGATTTTCCAATTCAAGCCTGCAAAAAATAAGGACAACCCACCTTGTCGACAATCGTTGTAGCCCGTAAAGGCAAGACCGCCTGTATTGCCGCCGATACTCTGACCACCTTTGGTGATATCCGGCTGGAGCATCAGCTGGATTTCCATCATTCCAAGATCCAGAACTTTGGCAAGACCTACATGGGTATTGTCGGCAGTGCTGCGCACACCCTGGTCGCAGAGCGCGCCTTCAATGACAAGCAAGTCAAGGCCGACTTCTCGACCCGTGACTCGAGTTTTGACACATTGATCCGCCTGCATCCCGTGCTGAAGGAAAAATACTTCCTGAACGCCAAGGATGCTGAGGAGGACCCCTATGAGACCAGCCAGATCGATGCGGTCTACGTCAACACCAACGGTATTTTCGCGATGTATTCCCTGCGTGAAGTCTATGAGTACACGCGTTTCTGGGCGGTAGGCTCTGGCGCCTGTTATGCCTTGGGTGCCATGCACGCGGTATACGATCGTTTTAAAAGCGCGAAGGATATTGCCCGCGCGGGTGCTGAAGCCGGCGCCGCTTTCGACACCAGCTCACAGCTACCGCTGACCATGAAAATCGTCAAGCTCGGAAGCGGAGCGCTAGTCACTAGCGAGCCCGACTAGAATCGTCTTTTTGGGCGTGGCTCAGGCCACTGGCAAGTGGCCGCCGATTCTCTGGCACGAGAAGCTCAGTCCGGGCGCTGGATCAGCTACAATGGTGGGTTACCCCATCTATTAATATTTCATAGGATTTTCAGCCATGGCTGTCGAACAAACCCTGTCTATCATCAAGCCCGATGCTGTCGCGAAAAACGTGATTGGCGAGATCTACGCCATGTTTGAAAAAGCAGGCCTGAACATTGTAGCTGCACGCATGATGCATCTGTCTGAAGCGCAAGCGGGTGATTTTTATGCCGTTCACAAAGAGCGTCCTTTCTACGCCGACCTCGTGAAGTTCATGACGTCGGGTCCCGTGATAGTTCAGGTACTCGAAGGTGACAACGCCATTGCCAAGCATCGTGATGTCATGGGTGCGACCAACCCGGCAGACGCCGCTGAAGGTACGGTGCGAAAACGCTTTGCGACTTCGATTGATGAGAACGCCTGTCATGGATCCGATGCGCCTGAAACAGCTGCTCAGGAAATCGCTTTTTTCTTCGGCGATGACGGCGTTTGCAAGCGCACCCGCTAGCAGCTTCATCCAGCGGCGCGGGCGGCTGCGGCCAGAGCGACATGAATAGCCGCCCCACGCCACTAAATCATCGAAACGCCGTCTGTGAACTTGCGGACGGTGTCTCCACTCAGTACTGAGATGCAACAAGACAAAGTCAATCTGTTTGATCTTGATCGCGAAGGGTTTGTCGACTTCATGGCAACCCTTGGCGAAAAGCCGTTTCGTGCGCGGCAGATCATGCAATGGCTGTATCAGCGTAACGTTAGAGATATTGAGTCGATGACGGATGTGTCCAAGGCAACGCGGACAAAACTCCTTGCTTGTGCGACTACAGCGCTGCCCGTTGTGGAATCGTCGCAGCTCAGTCGCGATGGTACTGCCAAGTGGTTATTCGAATTGCACGATGGAAATTGTATAGAGACCGTATACATCCCTGAAAGTGATCGCGGCACCCTTTGCGTGTCTTCGCAAGTCGGTTGTGCGCTGGACTGTTCTTTTTGTGCAACGGGCCGGCAGGGTTTCAATCGAAATCTGACGGTCGCCGAAATCATCGGTCAGGTCTGGCTGGCGACGAATTTGCTGGCGCAAGATCCGCGCACCAGACAGCAACGTATTACGAATGTGGTCATGATGGGCATGGGCGAGCCACTGGCAAACTACGCTTGTCTGATTCCAGCGCTGAACCTGATGCTGGATGATCTGACTTATGGGCTAAGCAAGCGCCGGGTGACCGTCAGCACGTCCGGGCTGGTTCCCGCGATGGATCGAATGATCAAAACGGCGGATGTGTCCCTGGCGGTGTCGCTGCATGCGCCGAATGACCAGCTCCGCGACGAATTGGTACCGATCAACAAGAAATACCCGATCAAGGAGCTGATGGAGGCCTGTTGGCGCTACGTAGACAGTGACGAGGCCGCATCTCAGCGCAAGAAACATGTACTTTTCGAGTATGTCATGTTGGAAGGGGTCAATGATCAGCCCGCTCAGGCACGAGAATTGGCTACGCTCTTGAAGGGATTTCCCGGAAAGGTCAATCTGATTCCGTTCAATCCGTTTCCTCAATCGGGTTATAAACGCTCAAGCAGGGCTGCGGTAGACCGGTTCGCCGATGTGCTGACACGCGCGGGTGTCCTGACGTTCAAGCGCACCACACGTGGCGATGACATCGATGCCGCTTGCGGACAATTGGCTGGTGATATTGAAGACAAGAGCCGGCGCCATGTGAAATTCCTGGCGCCACGGTTTGGAGAACAGGTGCAATGACTATGTTGAAGAATTTAGCAGAGGTGTCGTTACGCGGCACGCTCGTACTGTTTTTGGCACTCGTGCTGCAGGCATGTAACTCAACGGGTAAAACCAGCGAGAACAAGCAAGACGCGGCGCAATTCAATGCTCAACTCGGTGCGCAGTATCTCAATCGCGGTGAACTTGATCAGGCCCGAGACAAGCTGACAAAAGCGCTTGATCAGGATGACAGCAATGCGCTGGCCCATGCTTCATATGCGCAGCTTCAATTCCGCGTAAAAAATAATGCGGCGGCGCGTGATCACTTCAAACGTGCGTTGAAGCTTGATCCGGAAAACGCTGAACATCGCAACAGCTATGGCATCTTTCTGTGCCAGATCGAGGAATACGAAAACGCGTTGAAACAGTTTCGACTCGCGGCGGATAACCCATTTTATAAAACCAAACAGTATGCGCTCGACAATGCCGGTATCTGCATGCTCGACGCAAACCGTCTGGATCAGGCGGAGACCTATTTGCGTGAAGCCTTGCGTGAGGATCCGCAGTTTGCAAACGCGTATTTGCATATGGCAGATCTGCAACACAGACGCCAGAGATTGACGATTGCTGATGCTTATTACCAGCGGTTTCAGGAAAAATCCAAACAGACTTCGGAAAGCTTGTTGCTGGGTCTGAAGATCGCACGTGATTCCGGTGATCTGCAAACCGCCGAGCAGTATGCCGGTCGACTGCTCAATGATTTCCCGACATCGAAAGAAGCCGGTGAATACTTGAGCCGCCCCATTCAGTAGGCACACTCAAAGCAAGATATACAACAATGATTTTCAAGCCGTGAAAGGGCAATTCAAGCGTTTGCGTGGGATGCATGACCTGCTTCCCGCAGATATGGCCGGCTGGCATGCGCTTGAATCAGCGGTGCAGCGTGCCATGAATGCCTATGGCTATGGCGAAATGCGCACGCCTTTGATCGAAAAAACCAGTCTCTTTCAACGCTCGATCGGCGAAGCAACCGACATTGTCGAAAAGGAAATGTACAGCTTCCCGGATCGAAAAGGTGAGATGCTCTCTCTGCGCCCGGAAAATACGGCAGGCTGTGTTCGTGCAGTAATCGAGAACGGTATGCTGCAACCTGGCAGCGTCAGTCGTATCTGGTACCTGGGGCCGATGTTTCGCTATGAGCGTCCACAGCTTGGACGTCAGCGACAGTTCCATCAAACGGGTGCGGAAGTGTATGGCATAGCAGGCCCGGCCATCGAAGCGGAGCTGATTCTGTTAAGCGCGCGCCTATGGCGAGAACTGGGTATCGGCACTGCCGTGACACTTGAATACAACACGCTGGGTGACGCCGATGACCGCGCGCGGTATCGTGAAAAACTGGTCAGCTATTTTTCTGATCATCAGTCCGAGTTGGACGAAGATAGCGTGCGCCGTCTGCAGAAGAACCCACTGCGTATTCTTGATAGTAAAAACAAGGACATGCAGGCTCTGATAGAGGCGGCGCCAAAGCTTGGCGACAGTTTGTCGGATGCGTCGCGCGCGCACTTTGAAGAGCTCGGTGAATTGCTCGCTGCCAGTGGCATCGATGCGCAGCACAATTCACGACTCGTTCGCGGGCTCGACTACTACAGTCATACGGTTTTTGAGTGGACCACTGACAAGCTGGGCGCACAAGCCGCCGTGTGCGCTGGTGGTCGTTACGACGGCCTGCTTGAACAGCTCGGCGCTTCCGGTGTGCCGGGTGTCGGCTGGGCCTTCGGCATAGAACGCGTCATAGCGCTGATGGACCAACTTGAAAAAATCCCGGCGATGGACACACCCGATGTCTTTGTCATGGGTACCGACGATGTACCGACAACGGCCAGTCTTGCGCTGGCGGAATCAGTCCGGTCATCCTTGCCGAATCTGTCAATATTGCATAATACCGCTGGCGGCAGCATGAAGAGCCAGTTCCGCAAGGCTGACAAAAGCGGGGCGGCGATCGCCCTGATTCTTGGCAGCGATGAGCTTGCGTCCGGGGACGTCATGGTAAAGCCGTTGCGTGGCGGGGCTGAGCAAACGCGCGTTGCGCGAGACCAGCTAGAATCATGCTTGTTATCTTTGCTTGCCTGAGAAGTCCAGGCGACGCGCGCTGAATAGTCAGCATCAAGAATCGACGAACACAGCACCTAAGAAGGTGTGGAGACGTTTTAAGTGGAATACGAAACTGAAGAACAGCAAGTTGAAGCGCTGAAAGAGTGGTGGCGAGAGAATGGCCGTGCCGTCATTGCTGGCGTTGTGTTGGGTGTTGGCGTGATAGGTGGCTGGTCTCTTTGGCAGAAGCGTGCCGAGAGCCAGGCAATTGCTGCCAGCGATGGCTACAGTCTGACCATGGAGGCAGTGGAAGAGGGTGATCAGGCCAAGGCTATTAGTCTTGCCGACGAGTTGCGTAGCGATCATCCGAAATCTTTATATGCAGCCTATGGCAATCTGGCCGCCGCCCGCGCTCACGTCGAAGCCGATGAACTCGACAAGGCAGCGGAGCGCCTTGCCTGGGTGGCTGATAAAGCCCCTCAAGAGGATGTACGGATTATCGCGGCAGTGCGTCATGCCAGAGTGCTTGGAGCCCTGGGTGATGCATCGACAGGCCTGAACTCATTACCGACAAGCTTTCCGGATTCCTTTAGTGGCCTGGTCGAGGAAGCGCGCGGTGATCTTCTCGTTCAGACAGGCGATATGAGTGGCGCACGGAGTGCCTATGAGGCCGCGCAAAGGAGTCAGCATGTTTCCAATCCGGAAGCACTGACCATGAAATTGAATGAACTTGTCGCGGCCGAGAGCGCGAGCTAACTAATGCCGTCCAACAATAAACGTGTGGCGGTTTTCCTTGCGCTGTGTACGACGTTGTTTGTTGCTGCCTGCGCATCGGATCCCAAGCCCGAGCCGCCGGCGAGTTTGCAAAGCATTACCCCAGTCGTGGAAACCGCCCGGCAATGGAGCAAGAAAACGGACTCTGTCGGTCGTGGGCGCTTTGAGCCTTATGTCGATGCTGATCAGGTGGTTGTCGCCACTCGGGATGGCGCGGTGTCGAGTTTCGATCCGGCTGACGGAAGCCGTCAATGGCGAGTGGATGTTAAAAGCTCACTGGGTAGTGGCGTTGGTGGTGATGCAACCAAGGTCTATGTCAGTACCACCAACGGTGTGATCATTGCCCTTGACGCGACCACCGGCGAAGAGCTGTGGCGGGTCAGCAGTTCTTCGGAAGTGCTGGTGCCAGTTGTATCGCGTTTCAATACCGTTGTTGTTCGCAGCGCAGATGGTCGGGTGCTTGCATTGGAACCAGATAGTGGCGCCGAGCGCTGGTCAATATCAAACACGCCACCCGCATTGACCTTGAATGGCTACAGCAAACCTCTGTTGGTGAATGGTGGTGTATTGGTGGCCTTGGATGATGGTCGACTTCTAGCTCTCAATCTCGATACAGGCCGGGAAATCTGGGAATCGGTAATCAGTATCCCCAGTGGCAGGTCGGAAGTTGAGCGCCTGGTTGATATCGATGCCGATGTACTTGTTGATAACGCCGGAATTTATGTGGCCAACTATCAGGGCAGGCTTGCGCGACTCGAACCCGCTCGAGGACAGATCCAATGGTCGGTTCCCATGTCCACAACGGCTGGCTTCACCTTGTTTCAGAACACATTGATTGTCGTTACCGATAACAACGCCATCCGTGCGATCAACAAGGAGAACGGACAGGATCTCTGGACGACTGACGTGTTTGAAGGGCGAGCACTCGGTACCCCTGCGGTCACTGATACGGGTGACATTGTCGTGGGTGATGTTGAAGGCTATTTGCATGTGTTGTCGATAACAGACGGAAGCGTCATCGGACGCAGTCGAATCAGCGATGCCGCGATTCGTTCAAGGCCGCAACTTCTGGATAACACCTTGTATGTACAAACGGGCGATGGTGTTATCGCTGCCTTGCGAATTCTTCGCTGATACACCTTCCCTGTGAAACCCACAATAGCGTTGGTTGGTCGGCCGAACGTCGGCAAGTCGACTCTGTTTAACAAGTTGACCAAGACACAGGACGCATTGGTTGCCGATATGCCTGGGTTGACCCGTGATCGCCAGTACGGTGATGGACGTGTCGGTGGTTGGCCCTATTTTCTTGTCGATACCGGCGGCTTGAGCGGTGAACCGGAAAGCCTCGATGCTGCGATGGCCGATCAAACGCTGGCCGCCGTTCGTGAAGCGGACCTGGTGGTTTTTCTCGTCGATGGTCGGGCCGGTCTGGTATCGGTCGATGAGGATATAGCCGATATTCTTCGACGACAGGCGCAGCGAGTGGTCCTGTGTGTCAACAAGATCGATGGCATTGGCGAAGACAAGGCGCAGCTTGAGTTCCATCAGCTTGGCTTTGAACATATTGTCCCGGCAGCGGCTTCGCATAATCGTGGTGTTCACAATCTGATCGACACCGTCGCGGATATATTTGGCATCGATGAATCGGAGCGGCTGGACGATGGCAAGCGTCGGCGGCGCAAACGCGACAGGCGTGTTGCTGATGGGACCGGTCCTGAAGGTATCGTCCTCGATAGCGACGGTCAGGTCACGGATGTTCCAGCATTCGAAAAATCGAAGGACAAGGACCCACGTATAACGTTTGTCGGCCGTCCGAATGTCGGTAAATCTACCTTGATTAATCGACTGCTTGGAGAAGATAGAGTCATTGCCTACGATCAACCAGGCACAACACGTGATTCGGTGTCAATACCGTTTACTCGTGCAGAACGAGACTATGTACTGATCGATACCGCTGGTGTACGACGACGCGGGAAGGTGTCGGACAAGGTTGAGATCTTCAGTATCATCAAGACGATGCAGTCCATTGATAGCAGCAATGTGTGTGTCATGATGCTTGATGGTTCTGACAGTCTTACCGATCAGGATCTTTCCTTGCTCGGCTACATCATTGAAAAGGGACGTGCGCTGATTGTTGCGGTGAACAAATGGGACAGCCTTGATGCCGAACAACGCGACGCGGTTCGAGAAGATCTCGAGCGCCGTGTCGAGTTCCTGAAGTTCACCCGCATTCATTTCATCAGTGCTCTGAAGGGTTCCGGCGTCGGCGATCTGTTCAAATCAATCAACAAGGCTTACGCCTCTGCGTTTGTTGATTTGTCGACACCGCGATTGACGCGAATGCTGGAAGTGGCCACCTCACAACATCAACCGCCGATGGTCAATGGTCGACGCATCAAGCTTCGCTATGCGCACCAGGGTGGTCAGAACCCACCGATCATCATCATTCACGGCAAGCAAGCCGACAAGGTGCCGAAGAGCTATCAGCGCTACCTGGTTAATCACTTTACCAAGGTACTTCGCTTGTTCGGCACACCACTGCGTGTCGAATTCAAGCAGGATGACAACCCGTTTGCGTCTCGCAAAAAGCGCGCAGGTTCCCTGTCTTCCAAGGAGCGTGCCGCGGCTGCCGACAAACGCCGTGGCAAGGACAAGTCTGGCAAGCATGCTGATGCCGGATCATCGGGCGGCAAGAAAACTCGCTCAAAAAAACG